>QHYH01000120.1 GCA_003223215.1 Acidobacteriota bacterium | reverse complement strand
TGCTCGACTTAAGGGATCGTTCCCCCCAGCGCGGGGCGGAGTCGGGTCCCGCTCCGCCGCCGCTCGAGATGGCTCGCAACGTGTCTCACCTGGAGATCTATCTTCCCTTTGGAAGCGACGAGGGACTTTACGATATTCGCCTCACGACGACACAAAGCGAGTCAGTCCTTGTTGCAACAGGAAGGGCAAAACTCAAACAAGGCCTCCCTTCCATGGGAGTCGATGTGCGCACTTCTACGATTCGCCATGGCAGGTATATTTTGCAGATCCGAAAGCACGGCTGGGAATGGTCTTCTTTTCCGCTGGTCGTACGGTAAACGTGTCCGGATGGAGAGGGAGTTTGGGGAAGCGCTTGTCGAAAAACTTCTCAAGATCGCGCTCACCAGGCAGATCGCGTGATTCGAGCATTCTGCCCTTCTCGCCCTTGGTACTCAGCGCGCAATGGGGGTCTGCGGCCGAACCTGAGGGAAGGCTATCTCGTGAGGTGAATCATGCTAACACAAGCACCGAGGGGTATGTATCGGGTCATAGGACTAGCTCCAATCGACACTCTCACATGGCCGAGCGGACCGCTTTGGAAAGATTGCGAAACCTTGGACGAAGCACGAGACTTGGCTGACTGCAATGGCGACTTGTACGCTTGGGTCTACGTTTACAACGACGCCGGCGAGATTTTGTACGAGTCAGGCTCCGAACGGCAGCAGCATGGAAGGATCGACCATTCTAGGGGAACCGGGCCAAAGACCTAAAAAAAAGCTCTTGACGAACAGTCCTCGACAGAAGTGTTCGCGCACCAAAGGCGTCCCTAACCAAAGCCGCCTAGTACAGAGGCAACCATGACTGCCGCAGAATGTAATGGGTTCGCGTCTTGGGCGCAACCGACCCAACTCCGTTTCGTCTCCGGCGCATACCTACGCTGCCCGAACTGCAACAGCACAAACCTCAAAAAGATTTCTCTCGCCTACCAACAAGGACTCTTTCATACAGTTGCCCACACGCAACTGCGTGCTGCCGGGGTTGGCAGCTGTGGCCCGGATTTGCTAATCGGAAAGGCGACCACTCGCGGATTTCATCAGTCCGTTCTGTCGAAGCAGCTGAATCCTCCAGTGAAGTGGTCGTATCGCAAGCTGACTCTCTGGTGGGTGGTGGTGTTTCTGTCGATCGGCTGGATCGTCTTCTACATAAACACCATTCCTAAAAATTCTGCTGCTGTTTTGTCGCCTCCGTTGGTTCTTTGGTCGGGATTATCTGCCGTCACGTTCTTATTGCTGCTGGTTTTCTTCTGGAGGCACAATCAGTCCACCCACAAGCGTCGTTATTCCCAGTGGGAACGCTCGTTGCTCTGCCAACGCTGTGGCACTTTAACGGAGCAGGAATTTTAGCACTACCCTCGGGTGCTTCGGGGTAACGAGCGACGCATCCTCGGCCATTGAGGAAGGAGATGAAGGCACGCACGGCGGTTCACCTCTACCTCGGTGTGGAACAGCTCGGATACCTGGGGCACCTCAGTTGTCTGGGGCGCGAACCCCGTCTGTCAACAGCCCGCGGTACTCTTGGGCACCTCCGTGGTTTGAGGCACGGGGAGCCCGCGAAGAGCTTGAATGCGGTTGTGAAGGGCTTACCGAACCCCTCGCCCAGTTTCACGACCACACAGGTCTCCGAGATCTCTAACCATGATGGCGCAATCTGCACCATGGGAATTGGATGCACGACAGGTGGCGACCGCGGGTTGCTCGATTTCCTGAGTGTCACCGTCGGGCTTCAAGGCGAGGCCAATGTGGTCTGGGCTGATGCGGTCAATCAGAACGTCGTCGACGGTACCTCGTCCGCCCTGATTGCCTTCAATCGCCAAACCGCTGGCGCGAGCCTGTACGCGAATGTCGGCCAAGTGAGCGGTCTGGCGCCCGCCAGCGGCAGCGCATCTGGGTCGCCGGACGCGTTCTACTCTGCCGACGGCACCACAACAGCGGCATCGACGAACTTGGTCATTCAATCCACCTCGGTCACTATGCCCGATTCAAAGCATTATCGTTTCAGCATTACGGTCCAGGATCTCAGCACGCTTGCCGCGTCGGCCACACTGGGCGGAACAGACGCGGTTTGGCTGGTGCGCTGGGAAGTGCCGGACCCCAACGGCGCAGGCCACACCTATTTCGCAGCCATGGAGTCGGACGGTGGTGCAGCCCCTAGTTTTTTCGACGGCGAGACTTCGTCAATCAACACCACGCATGGCAAGTTCCTGACCTACCCGCCGGCTCACACAATCCAGGCCAGCTACCTGGCTACCAGTCCGGGCACGATCACGCTCACCGTCCCTGTTGCCGACGTGGGCGGCAACTCCAAGGCCACGCTGTACTCGATCACGGGTCTGACTGTTACCCAAGGCACGGCGTCGTCAATCGGCGACACGATCTTCAACCAAATCGACGCGACTAGACCATTCGATTTCACGCCGTGACGAACCACCGCCTCAGATGTCTGAAGGCCGCTACCAACCAGCCAAGAGCTCCGTCTTTGGTGTACCGAAGTCGGCACGTGCTGAACTCACTGAAAGACATTGCGGCGGCCCGGACAATAACCCAGCGCCGCGCCACAGGCTTGCCCAAAGGTGGAGATACCTGCAGCTCTACCTCCCCGTCGGAGCGTATTCCATTTAGGTCGAAAGAGCCGGATGATCCACAGCTCGGCAAATTCGCCTACGGCCTTCTAAACGCGATTTTTTCGAGCCATGGCACGAGTTCGCTGTCTGCTGCTCTGGATGCCAAAAGGCCAAGTGATCGGCCAGCCGCATCGCCGCTATCGCTCCAAACCGCGAGGGAGACCGATGGTCTCCTCGGGATTGCCAGGGTCGGTATCGATTGCTTGCCTTGCGAGCCGCGAACGCCAATTGGGCGAGCCGTCGGTGGCAGGAGTCCAGGACGATCTTCTGTTTGGCATTTGAAACTCTGGGATTATCTGACGTGGTGAGAAGCGGTTTGTGCCGAGATCAGGTCTGATGCTCCGGATGAGTGCACCCGGGAAACTCGCCGAGAGCGCTGAGGCCTTTGTATCCGAGTACGTCGATGAGACCTACTCGCGAAGTGTAAAAGCCCTCCACGGTCATCTCCTTGACCAAGCGATAGAATTCGTAGCCCGGATGAGTTTGGCCAGCGTCGTGTTCCGGAAGACTCATTTCTTCGAGCAGCTTCTCTTTGTCCCGAGCCGAGATCTCGTGAAAAGAGCTCCGGTACTTCTCGCGGCTCAGACGATCGAGCAATTGCAGGCCCTCGGTCCACTGGTGTTGCAAGGAGGGATTGAATTCGGCTGCCGCCGACACAATGAAATCGATGTAGCGCGCGACCTGGGCTTCTTTTGCTCCCGGGCTCTCGTCGGTGGGAATGATCAACTCGGTCAATGCCTCAACTGCGCTCAATTCATCCTTCTCGAAGAAGAGTGGGGTGTAAGGCCTTTCGTTCGGCTGGTTTGAGGCCGCATGGTAACTTGCTCGCCGAAGTGCGTCGAGCTCCCTTGCTGCCGCGCTTTTCGGCAGCCACGCGGCAAGAAACTCCCTGCCGGCGACAGTACCGGCGAGCATTCCGAGATATTTGAGTGACTGCCGTCTGCCGATCAGCCGCTCGCCCATGAACCTCTCCGCCTAAGCATCCCCTCGCCGAAATTCCTCCGCGAGATGATCCGACGCTCGATACGCAAGCGCCATAATGGTATGCGTGATCTGCTTTTCCGGGTGTGAAACGAAGCAACCTGCGTCGACTACGAGCACATTCTTGGTGTCGTGGCAGCGATTCCATTCATCCAGCACGGAAGTGCGAGGATCATTGCCCATGCGACAACCGCCGGCCTCGTGAGTGACGCTGCCGAGCGGATACGGCGATTGCTTCTTGTAGGGGAAGATTTCCGCCCCTGAAGCCTTGAGAATCTCCTCCATCTGCCCGTACATCTCGTCGCGGATGGCAAAGGCATGGTCGTATTCTGAAGTCGTGTGAAACCGCACTTGGGGGATCCCGAACCGATCTCGCAACCCGCCCGGGTCAATCTCTACATAGTTCCAGAAAAAGGGAAGCCCCTCTCCGTATCCGCCCATCTGCACCGCGGCGGGATACAGTTCTTTGATTTTTTTCTTGTACGCCGAACCAAAGCCGGGTAGCGAGGCCCCCGGGCCGGGACTCATGCCACAGCCTGTATAAAAATCCAACCGCCAACCCCGCAAGTATTTCTTCTGGTCTTTATGTCCGTAATTGTACCTCGGAATGTACAGGCAGGATTCCCCGGGACCGTCATCGTTGGTAGTGGGGCGGCCGGCGAGCTCGGGGAAGAAGCCTTCAATACTGTTGAAGGCCACATGTTCCATCAGATAGTGACCCAAGGTGCCGCTTGTATTGGCGAGCCCGCTCGGATAGTCGCGGTTCCGCGAATTCATCAGTATGCGGATGGATTCCACCAAGGAGGCGGCGAGCACCACGGCCTTGCCATAGGCTTCGTACTCGAGGCCGTTGCGCGTGTCGATGTAGGTGACACCGCGCGCCTTCCCGGTGGAGCGGTCCATCAGGATGGTGTGGACGGCCGCGTTGGTCCGCAGCTCAAAATTTTTTCGGCGCCTCAGCTGTGGGATGAGAACGTCCAAGCTGCTGTACCGGGCCCCTACGTCGCAGCCCCAGTTGCAGGCTCCGCAATAGTGACAGGGAGGGCGGCCATCGTAGAGCCTGCTCAGCACAGCCAGCGGTTTTGGCATCACCTTGATGCCCAACTTTGCGGCGCCTTTCCGGATCAGCATTTCGCCGCACCGAGGGTTGAAGGCGGGGAGCAGGCGTTTGCCCGAAGGCGTGTTGTAAACCCCTTCGGAACTTCCGGAAACACCGATGAGCTGCTCGACTCGCTCATAATAGGGCTCGACATCTTCGTAGCCAATGGGCCAATCTTCTCCCCACCCGTCTTGAAGGCTCTTGGGCTTGAAGTCGAGTGGACCGAAACGATCGCAGCCGCGGCCCCACAGGTTGGTTCGGCCGCCTACCGCTCGTAGCCGCGTCCAAGTGAATTTCGAACCGGGCGCCAAAGCGTAAGGGTCCTCGGCGGGAATGGTATAGAGATGGTCTGTCCATTCCTTGATCTTCCACTCCATGCCTTGCGGTAACTTCCCGTATTGACCGGGCTTGCCCTCTCCGCGATAAGGCCACTCATAGGGAAACTTGTGAGTGAAAAAATCATGTGCCGGCTCGAGCATTCTTCCCGCTTCTAGGCAAAGGACCTTCAAACCTTTTATTGTCAGGACGTAGGCAGCGATGCCACCCGCTGCGCCCGAGCCCACCACGATTACGTCGTAAGCAGCTTGCGTGTCCAGTGCATGACCTCCCTTTCTAACCGTGTCTCAATCGGACCGCGCTTCGACAGGGTCCAAACCGCGCTTTCCATGAGCTTTCCGAATTGGGGTCCATGAGGTGTCACACCCACTCCCACCTCAGGCTTCGTCGAGGGCCACGGGCATTTTACCTCGTGCTGACCCCTTGCCGGTATATCCAAAAACTCCCCCAAAACTCTCGACTCGTGCCGACCAGGATTGTTTCCCTTGCCGATCCGCGCAATACTCGGAGTTGTCATTTCAATGTGCGCCGCTAGTCCTGCCTGGCCTTAACTCGCCACCAACTTATCGTCATACCTTGCTCGTGCATTCTTCCGAGTTGGAATATGCTTTTGAGATGGCTTGGCCGGTCAAGAAAGAAATTGAGACTCATGTTTGGTTGTGGATCAAGAAGAATAAAAAAGAACACAGCCGACCTGAGTTTAAGCTGCGAATCGACCTTAGCACTCCTGGCGCGTCGCGATGTAATTGCGCTGGTGAACTCTGAAGGAGAATATCCACGGAAAGAAGGCCATCTTGTTATTGGATTCAAGAAGGTCAGCGCCACGATATTCTGGGCGAGCACTATGACGGAGCCACGTTTGGCCAGATCCTTGACGCCCATAGATTTCCTCCGGTCAATACCGTGTACGAGGTGTTTGGTAGCAAGAGCCGCGGCCGTGTCGGCGGGCTGATTGAGAAGAGATTTCCAGGGACGATCAGAAATTGCTCGAAAGGATAGGACATGCAACCTTCGAGCTTACTTGGGATGCGTGCCGATACCTGCGCGACCTCAAAACGGTTGAAGTGGCGGCGCGTCTAAACTGGGCTCTGATCAGATTCGCGACTTTGAACGGTCTGCAACATCTCGGTCGGAGGCTTTGAGCAGCGCCCGGTACCGTCAGCACATATGCAAGGAAGAGCGGACTGGAAAGGCATTTCCGGAGGCCGTGCAAGAATTAGAGGAACAGATTGCGGACGCACTGGATTTGCCCGACCGTTCCGAGCGGACGGTGAAATCGTCTTGAGCGGGCCGCTCCGGATAGTTGGAGTCCCGCGTGGCCGGGGACACACGATGACTAGGGAAACCCGAAACAGAGGGGCTCCGACTTTCTGGGAGGGATCAACTCCATATCCACCCCGACCGATGCACGAACCTTTCTAATCTGACCCCCAATCAGGGAATCTCATTCTCTTAAAACGACATAGATGTCTTAAAACAGGAATATAGGACATGATATAAATCCACACTGCGACCTATGTGTCTATAAACGGGAATATGATATAATCGGGGCTCATGAACATCGCAAGGCAAATTGCGAAATACGAAGACAAGGGGTTCACTCGCGAGCGGGCAGAAGTCAACACGTTAATAGAGCATGCAGCCGTAACGATTTTCCGGGACTTCCCCGAAGCGTTTGTTCTCTTCGGAGGTGCCACGCTCGTCTTGTACCACGACAGCGTGAGGCATTCAGCCGATCTTGACTTGTTGTCCCGTTCCGCTTCGTTCCCCTCGCCCGAAGAGATCAGCGCTTCTTTGCAACGTGACCTACCACCTGTGGGACAGATCATGGAGTTGGGTGAGCTTCACTTCCAACTAGAGCGTTCGACTAGCAGGGAAGGAAGGATTTTTGTAAGCACCGGCGCAGGCCGACGTCTATTTCGAATTGATCTAACACGCTTGGGTTCGGCAATTGAGAGCGAGATTGAGGATCACCCTGTTGAAGGAGAATCTGGTTTTTCGGCGATCATAAAGTCAGCGACTAAGGAACTCCTTCTCCTTCAAAAAGCAGAAGCATTTCTGATGCGGCGTTCCGTCAAAGCCAGAGATGCTTACGATATTCATCTGCTCAACGAGATTGGTGCTGTGCTGAGCCTTAACCTGCGGGCCCACCTGCAGGATACGATCCTCGGAAACGAAATTGCTTCGGAAACCATTTCGGACCGAATAGATCGAATAGGTGTGAATCTTTGCCGCTTGGAACTCAAACCAATACTGCCACCAAGTATCTATTCAGTGCTCGAGGAGGCCCAATTCGAGCCGCTTATAAATGCACTCAGGCATTTGTACAAGGAATGGCTATGAAAAACCCAAAGACAAAACGGTTTGATTGGTCACAGGTTCTTAGGGATGAAGCTCGAATAACTGATGTGCTCCTAACAGAAGAACTCGCTACCAAACTTAATCTCTCCACTGGTTCCGTTTCGAAGGCATTATCTCGGTTGGAGAAGCGCGGTCTAATCAATCGAGTGGCAGACGGAGTGTATTTGAACAAATTGGTCCGAGATCATTCGGCGACGGACTTTATCAGCGTTCTCAAGGCGGATTCCTATGTGTCTCTTGAATCGGCGCTTAGCCACTGGGGATTGAGTACACAGAGCCCAGTGACTTTGACCTGCGTAACTACGGGTAAGCCCAAGGAATATAGAACGCCAGAGTTCGCGATCACGTTCCGGACAATTTCAAAGAGGCTCTTCTGGGGTTTTGTCGAGAAACAGACGCGTTATTCGAAATACCGCATTGCTGAACCTGAGAAGGCTTTGCTGGATTGGATTTATCTTTGCTTGCAGACGGGAGTCACGCCCAGCCTCGATGAGATCGATTTCAATCCGGTCGACAAGCAAAAACTCATCAAATATGCGGACAAATATCCGGGTACGGTTCGAAACGCGCTCACGCACTCACTTGCCTTTGAACATTTTGCAGCTTGAACTAGCACCTCTGGTCGTTTACAAGTTTGGTTGCTAGCGCTAGGACCAACCCAACCAGATAGCGATGAAACAACAGAACGAACCAACCTCGACAGATTTCGTACGATTTCTATCTCCTCTATTTATCTCTTCCGGGTGCCAAACCGTGAACCGTCAAGACGTCTACAGGAGACAGGAACTCTACGAGCAAGTGTGGAGTCAGCCCGTTGCAAAGATCGCTCCGTCCTATGGGATTTCAGTGGCTTTGGCAAAGATCTGCAGAAAACTCAAAGTTCCGCTACCTGGACGCGGCTATTGGGCTAAACGCACTCACGGGCACTCGGTTAAGGCCTCGACTTCTTGAGATGGGCACGAGCGGGGGACTCAATTTGCGTTGCGATCGATATCGCTACGAATGGCCCGGCGGCACCTGGGGGAATCCTTTATCGCCCGTACGTCTGGAGAGTGTTTTCATCGATGGTGCACCGTTCCTTACGCCTGTAATCCGGATCATTGATCGAGCGGGTTGCGATCCATCGCCGGTCGATATCACCAGCGATTCGGGGCGTCTCACCCTGCTTTCGTACACCTGGGCCGACCAGGTGGATCGGATTCGTCGGTTAGCAGCAGCGATCTAGATCGCGCGTGTCGTGCCTTGCGTCATCGAGAAAATGCACGGTGCAGAATGGCTTGAGGCACATTTGAGAGACCCTTTTGCCGGTGCTGCGACAGTCGTCTTTCAATCCGCTGTATGGCAGTGAACGTTGAATACAGGTAGGAGTGCATGAGCAACTTCTGCCGCGGGCGTTCGAGCAGGTTCAGCGAGTGATCGTACCGAAAGCTGACTCTCTGGTGGGTGGTGGTGTTTCTCTCGATCGGCTGGATCGTCTTCTACATAAACACCATTACTAAAAATTCTGCTGCTGTCTTGTCGCCTCCGTTGGTTCTGTGGTCGGGATTATCTGCCATCACGTTCTTATTGCTGCTGGTTCTCTTCTGGAGGCACAATCAGTTCGCCTACAAGCGTCGCTATTCCCAGTGGGAACGCTCGTTCCTCTGCCAACGCTGTGGCACTCTAACGGAGCAAGAATTTTAGCGCCACGAAATCAGCAAACTGAGCAAGCCATCTCTGCCTTAGTCTTAGTCCGTAGATTGAAAACCGACTGGACGTTGCATTGACCAGGCGGTCGGGCGTATATTGCTGGTCGCCGAGTCCCCCAGGCGACCAGCCGAACAGTCTTAAATACAAACAGGGAGTTAAACTATGCGCAAAACGCTAATTGCGGTCGTGCTGATCTTGGGCATTCTTTCGGGGATGTGGGCGGTTGCCGTCCGCGCGCAGGGTGCTCCGAGCTTTTCCATCACCCCCTTGCAGTTGTCCTTCGGTAGCAGCGAGCCAGAGATCGCGTTCAACGGTGGTTTCATGGCGATAACTTCGTTGTCGTGGTTGCTCCCCAACGGCACGCAGCTGTGGACCGGCGATTTCGGAGCCACGCCGAACCTGCAGGGCGCCATCGACAGTGCTTTGAAGAAGGCGGGTTTCACCGTGGTGTTTGGCGGCGGCGATGCCAGCGTGGACCTCGGTTCGACCGGCGCGCTGCACGCCACGACATTGGTTATTCCGATCAACCAGCCGTTTCGCGCAGCGCAGATCTCGGTATCCGCCATCCGCTGTGCGGACCCCGCTTCACCCGACTTTAGCGTCACCGACTGCACCGCGCAGATCATTGATTTCGCCGGTAATGACCGCCCTTGGATCACATCGGACGGAGCGCACGTATACATTTCCTACCACGATTCGAAGAACTCGGCCCTGATCCGTGTGCAGCGTTCCGAGGATGATGGCTTTACGTGGACCCGAGTGGGCGATGCGATCACCGGTGCCGGGTCGACCACGGGAAGCGCCACATTTAACAACATCGCCGGGCCCATCGTTGCCGATCCGGTAAGCCATAATGTGTATCAGGTCTTCGCCTCCGGCGAGGTCGGGATCCTCAAAGCTAAGACGGCCGACTATAGCAACACATTTGTGTCCCGCAGTACGAATGCCGGGATGCATTGGACGCCCATTCTTGTCTTTGCGGGGCCGCTATTGAGCACGAACGCAAATGTGTTTCCGGTGGTAGCGGTGGATCCCACGAACGGCAACGTCTATGCCACTTGGTCGAACGCGAGTAAATCCGGAACTAATGTGTATTTTTCGTTTTCGGCCGATGCGGGTGCAAGTTGGTCCTCGCCGGTTATCGTCAACACGGCCCCGGCAAAGACGGCGGTTTTCCCATGGGTAGCCGCCCAGGCCGGCACCGTTGACGTGGTCTATTACGGCACCGCGGGAGCGAACGCTGCCGGCGCAGTGTGGAACGTCTACCTAGCGCAGACAACTAACAACGGCGCAAACTTTTCGCAGAGCCTGGTGAGCGCTAGCCCGAACCATGTGGGCGTCATCTGTACCCAGGGAACAGCCTGTGCGCCAGGCACACGCAACCTGCTTGACTTGTTTGAGATTGGCATCGATCCTCGGAACGGTTCAGCGGCTATTGTGTACGTGGATGACACGCTGACCCAGGACAGCCTAGGCAATCCGCTACCCCAGACGGTTTTGGCACAACAGAAGTAGAGTACCTCTGGTTTAAGGCAAAAATCGGCCCACTCGTTAGGCGGATGCGCCGAGTGCAGTTCGGCTTATGATGGCTGCCCTATTTCAATTTATTTCAATTAGGACCGGTGATGTTCACCACTGCGCCGGTATCCGTTGCATTGCCAGGCCCGCCGGCGAGCCTTATGAAAATGCACCCAACTTTCACCGTATTCGCAGGCCCCGTCGGGTTCGGTGTTGTATTGTTCAGAGTGCAGGTAAATGAAGGATTGAGGGTGCCGCTAAACAACTGGGCAGCTGTCCCCTCAACAACATGCATTTGACATCCTCCCGCCCTTAAAAAAGGGCGAGGATTCCTACGAAGCCTGGTTTGGTTTCAACCAGAGCACTTTCGGCGGGTTCCTGTTTCATCGATTCGAGGATTCTGCCGTTCTCGATCAAAAGGCGTTGCAAGCAGACTGCACAGTTCGTATGTTCGTATAATCCAACTGATGAGTTGATTTGATGGCGAGGACACAAAAGAAAGAGAGTATCGTCGTGACTGCCCTGCAGGCACGCACCAATTTTGGCAAACTCCTGCAACGGGTCGTGGATCAGCGTCGCTCACTGGTGATCGAGAAACGCGGGGTGCCCCGCGCGATCCTCCTCAGTATCCGTGACTATGTACGGCTTGCAGCTCCAGAGCCCGAAGTTCTCACGATCATCGGCGAAGAGTCGAAGGCGAAAGGGACGGACGTTCTCACTTCGCAGCAAATTGACCGCATCATTAGGGCTGCGCGTGACAAGAAAACGAAGCGCAGATGATTTCGCTTCGACTCGTCGTTGACACGAACATTGTGGTGTCTGCGGCGCTTCAGCCTGATGGGCTGCACATTCTTCTGCTGTTTTGTCGCCTCCGTTGATTCTTTTCTTTAGGATATCTGTCGCCATCTTCCCACTGTTTGTGGTTCTCTTCTGGAGGCACAATCAGTCCGCCTACAAGCGCCTGTACTCCCAGTGGGAACGCTCGTTCCGCTGCCAACGCTGTGGCACTTTAACGGAATGACCAATGAGGATGCGGGTTTTTTAGGGTTTTTGGGGATGAAGGACCGCAGCCAAACATCACGTTAACGAAGCTGGCGCTCGCTGCTACCGTATCATGGGGGCCGCCTCGGGAAGGCGCGATCTTGAATCCGAGTGTTTACGTCATTGCCGGGCCGAACGGCGTTGGCAAGACACGTTCGCGAGAGAATTCTTGCCGGCTTACGCGGACTGTAGGAATTTCATCAACGCAGATTTGATCGCACAGGGAGTGTCACCATTCAGGCCCGAAGCCGCTGCCTTCCGCGCCGGGCGGCTGATGCTCGAAGAGATTAAGCTCGCTGTAAAACACCGCGAGAGCTTCGGCTTTGAGACGACTCTTGCGGGCCGGAGCTACTTGAGCGTGATTCGCCGCCTCAAGAAGCTGGGAGATGAAGTCCACTTTTTCTTCCTGTGGGTTCCAACCGTTGAACTCGCGCTGACCAGAGTGAAAGCCAGGGTCATGGGCGGTGGCCACGACGTGCCGGAAACTGTGGTGCGCCGTCGATTTGACCGCTCGATTCGAAACTTCTTGCTCCTCTACAGGTCTCTTAGTGATTCGTGGACGCTCCTTGATAACTCAGGCACCGCGCCTGATGTCATTGCCTTTGAGAAATTCGCGAGCCTTCGTATAATGGACCAAGAGATTTACGACGGACTGATTGCTCGCTACGGAAAGCCATGACAAAGCCCCCCGCAAACGTTTTGAACCTGCCTTTGGAACAGCGCGCCGAAATGGCGCTCAAAGCTGCTGTGGAGAGAGTGCTTGTCGAGCACGCTCGGCAAGGCTTGCCCATCTACATCTGGCGCGATGGAAAGGTGGTCGAGGTCCCTCCCGCCGAATTGCGGGCACAAGCAGCCGCCCTGGAAGCGGAATCGTCCTAGGAAACGCGACAGGTTCATGCCTCGTGCGGGAAATATATCGTTCGCTGCCCTCCATTGATATGCCCACTGGGAACGCTCGTTTCTCTGCCAACGCTGTGGCACTGTAACGGAGCAGGAATAGGCTTTGCACGAAGGTCGTGTAGGCAGAGGGTAGTAGCGGATGCGCTTAGGCAGCCAGTCCTGCCCGAACTCGAAGTGCATCCAGGAACCCGCCGAAGTCATCCTGCAAAAACAGCAGGAGACCGTAGGAATCCTCGCCCTTTAGGGCGAGGAGGGTGTTCTCGTTTGGTTTCCAGTTTGACCGGCAAGGGCCAGGTAGCCACGAGGTTTGGCGTCACTCAGAGACTGGAAGGAAAGTGACGGTCCCTCACCTTCTTATGAACATCGATTCCGGCTATTCTGTAGGGCATAGTTCCTCCTGGCCGGGAGCGGAGAGCATGCTGCGGCTACCTTAACCAGGCTCGCGGGCTATCGCCGCTCCCCCAGGGGAAGACATGTCGAAGGTGGCCAGAGGCGTGCCTCAGATCAATTCAGATATCGCCGGGGCCCGCAATCCATTGACGATGGGAAAGCTGTTCGGCGTTCGAGAAACAACCGCTCCACTGATGACCCTCGCTTTGCCCAGTGTCTTTCGCATGAAATCTACATTCACGACGTCGCTTTCGGCGGGTAATTCGGTCCACTTCGCCTCAAAGAGTTCCAATCGCCCGCCGACATCGACTACGAAGTCCACTTCACGTGTACGATCACGCCAAAAGAACAAACTTCCTGCGCGTCCCGCTCGGCGTTCGCGGCTACGCAACTGGGCGAAGACAAATGTTTCCCAGATCGCGCCCACCGCCGGTGATTGGTGAAGGGCATCTTCAGAACCAATATTCAACAAAGCACAGAGCAGTCCGGTGTCGGCCAGATAGAGCTTCGGACTCTTCACGATGGACTTTGTGCGGTTCGAGAACCACGGCTCGAGTAGCACGACCTGCCCCGAGGCCTCCAGGGTCGACAGCCAATGATTCGCTGTGGAAGGGGCAATACCCACATCACGTGCCAGATCAGCCTTGTTCAGCAAGTTGGCAGAGCGCAGGGCGCAAGCACGCAAAAACCGCTCAAAGTCCCTGAGATTGCCGACGTTGGCCAATGATCGAACGTCGCGCTGGAGATAGGTTGCAAGATAGGAGTTGTAAAAGGTCGCGTGGTCGATGTCTGGGTTGGCGTGTAGTTCCGGAAAACCCCCGCGAACGATGGCCGCCTCTAGCTTCGTTTGCGGCAGGGCGGCCCGAATCTCGGCCAGCGAAAGGGTCTCTAGTTCAAGGATGTCCGCCCGTCCAGCCAAGGATTCCGAGACGCTCTTCATTAAGGTGAATTTTTGTGAGCCTGTGAGCAGGAACTGCCCGTTGCTTGCGCGCCTGGTGTCCACGGCTACTTTGAGATGCCGGAATAAGCCTGGTGCGTATTGCACCTCATCAATGATTGCCGGGGCGGGATGGCGGCGAAGAAAATTATCGGGTTCCTTCTCGGCCTGTTCCGCTTCGCTGGGGAGATCCAGCGAGACAAACGCGTGATTAGGAAACAGCCGCAGAAGGGTAGAGGTCTTTCCGGTCTGACGAGCCCCTGTGAGCACCATGACCGGACGCGTTCGTGCCGATCGCTGCAGTTTGGGCTCTACATCGCGTGTAATCCACATGGTTATAATATGCGATAGAATCGAATATATCGCAAGCCATGTCAGGAGAGCCGGTTGCCGAACCGAGTTTGAATACACAGTGTTCTTTTGTATTCGGAGGATATTCATGGCGGAAAAGAGGGTAATGACGCTGCGGCTGGAGCCGGAGCTGCGGAGACGCATTGACGGTCTGGCCAAGGCGCAGCGCCGCAGCCGCTCTTTCATTGCTGCCGAAGCCATCCGTCAGTACATCGCCGTAAACGAGTGGCAGATCGAGGAGATGGTGTTTACGGGTACGCCCTACATCCGTGAGGACAGAGTGGAAGTTCTGCGCGTCTTCCACACCGCCCGGAAGTGGCCGCCAAATTTGTGAATCCCGCTATTCGCGGAGCGTTCACTGGCTGGCAGCCTTCTTTTACCGGCGCAGAACCAGCAACAGTAGGAACGTGGCGGCTGACAACGCCGAGAAAAGAATCAACAGGGGCGACAAAACAGCATTCCAGGCTAACGAACCCGACGATTACGAGCCTGCCGTACGATTCGAGCGGAAATTTGGTCAACAAGTTTGGGTTCGGCGCCATCAGCGGCGTGCGGTCCCCGCGCATTCTGCAGCTGGTCGCGAAGATCGAGTTCTGAGGCGTGTTGGCCGCAGGGGTTGCGCCGAACGAAGACGAAGACAATCTTCTTGGCGGCACAGCAAAGACGCTCACGTTGGTTACTTGCGCCCGGCAACGACGCCGTACGGGAGAAACGGGCTGTCCGGCGAGCTCGTCTTTTATGCGTGCGGGTACATCTTCCGCGCAAAGAGTCTATCCCAATCAGCACCGGCCACTTTGCAGTAGCCAGTATCAGTCGTCACGAAGCCGCGGGTGCGTTGGCTCCTAGCGCAACTACCATCGGCGACGAATTTCTCGAAGCCGATGCGACACAATTATCCCAGACTTTCTTGTAGGGGCACGCCTAAAGCACGCGCCCGACGCCGTATCTCTCTCCGTGTCGGTAGGCCTTCCGACCCCCAGTACAAACTGGCATCGCCGAGTCCACGTTTCAAAGTAGCGCCGGCAGCTCGCCGTCTCTTGCGCATACCTAAGGCTTCTTAAGCGGGCGGATTTGTTCCGGAGGCACTATGCCCTTGCCTTCAAGTACTGCATAGAACCGGTCCACGGCCAAGTTCTTCACGCGATCGAGCGACCCCGAAGGCCAGCGAATCTCCACACTGTCGATCATCGTTGCCTTGTTCAAACCAAAATGGACGCGCAAATCGTTTTGTGAGAGATAACTCCCCCCGCTGTGAATCTCTTCGGTCTGGGTCACGCCGCACGCTACAATTTTTACCTTTGCTCCGATGGCTAGGCGGTTGCTCTTGGTTCCCGCCAACTCGAAACTCACCCAATGACGCCCGGCGATCCCATGATTGCGCAGGATCATAGGGGAACCCACTAGATCCTCCACAACCGCGTCCATATTGCCGTCGTTAAATAAGTCCCCCACGGCCAACCCGCGCGACACTCGCGGCTCCAGAATCGCCGGCCCAGCCTGATCGCTCGCGTCGCAGAACGTTCCATCTCCTTGATTGAATTGCACCAGCTTCGGCTGGCGATACCGCGCTCCCGACGACAAGGTATCCACTTGCGGATAAACGTGGCCATTGACCGTAATCAAATCCAGCCATCCATCGTTATCCAAATCCACGAACGCGTCGCCCCACTTGACCCAACGTACCGACGGCAAACCTATTCCGGATGGATACGAAACATCCTCAAAACTCCATTCGCCGTCGTTGCGGAACAGCGGGCTATTGTCCAGCGCAAAATTTGCGACCACCAGCGATGGCCGTCCGGTATGCAAATAGTCGCCAACGGCCACGCCCATGCCCGCCATCTCGTGGCCGTCTTCCCCCAGCGCCGTCCCTGACTCCAAGCCAATCTCCGTAAATTTGCCGTTCCCCGCATTCCGGTACAAATAACTCGCTGTCGAATCATTGGCTATATAAATGTCCGGGCGTCCGGTATTGTTGAAGTCCGCCCACACCACCGTCAGGCCGTAAAAGCCCTTTGCGTCGTCTACTCCGGCCTTTTTCGAAACGTCGGCGAACGTCCCGTCTCCGTTGTTGTGGAACAGCGAATCGCCTGCGCCCTTCAATCCGCGAGGACCGCACTGTACGTCAATCCCCATAAATTTGCACGTCGCACCGCTGCCGAATACGGGCAAGTGCCTCAGGTCCAGGTCCACGTAATTCGCCACCATCAAATCGAGAAAGCCGTCTCCATCGTAGTCTGCAAACGCCGCCCCCGTGGACCATCGGCCATCCCGCACTCCCGCCTTCGGCGTCACATCGGTGAATGTGCCATCTCCATTGTTGTGGTACAGCACGTTCCCGGCCAGGCAGGTCAGATAAATATCCGGCCAGCCGTCGTTATCGTAATCTCCGACCGCTCCCCCCATTCCAAAACACGGCGTTTGCATCCCGGACCTCGCGGTCACGTCGGTAAACGTGCCGTCATGATTGTTGTGATACAAGGCCCCGGGGGCCGTTTCGCCCCGCAGCGCCATCTCGACCGTGGGGGCATTCGTAAAATAAATGTCCGGCCAGCCATCGCGGTCATAGTCCACTAGAATCACTCCGCCGCTCATGGATTCCACGATGTAGCGGTTCTCCGGCGCCGAGGAGTGCGTGAAGCGAATCCCAGCCTTCTGCGTGATGTCCTCCAATTGAGGAATCCCGCGTCCCTTGCATTGGATCGGTTTGATGCCCGGCCGCGGCCCCGACCCCATCGCCACGCCTTGTGCCCGCGCCCCCGACGCTGCAATTACGCTCGCCAGCGCCAGCGTCATTTTCCTTGCTCCGCACTTCAACCTAGTGTCCGCCTCTGAAGTTTGTCGCCCCAAGTCCTATCAGGGCAGCAGCACCCCCGATCCCGACGGGATGCTGCGTCTCCATTCCTGCAACTATCGGTCGCGCGCGATGCTAGCGCCCCACAGCACACCGCTCTTCTCTCGCTGCCCGATCCAAAAGTTCTAACTACTGACCTTTGTCTATCTCGTTCCCACCACGTTCGCATCCCGCAATGCCTTTTTCTCCGCTTCCAGGCTCGTGGCGTGCAATTCCGATACGCGCTTCAGGGCAGCCTTGGCCTCTTGATTCCGCCCCAGGGCTTTCAACCCGGTCGCCAGGAGATAAAACACGCTCGGCTCGTCCGGATTCAGCTCCGCCGCCTCCTCGAGCAGGGGAACAGCGTTCCGTGCTTGGTTCATTTTCAGTTTTGCCTTGCCCAGGTAATACGCTGCCGACCAGGAGTCAGGGATCACTTTGTGAGCCTGCTCGAGCAGCGGCACGCTCTTTCGATATTCCCCGTTCTGCACATAGAGTGCGCCGAGAAAATAGATCGCGCTGGTGTCCTCGCCGTCCTGGTCAAGAGCTGCGCGAAGCTCTTTTTCCGCTTCCTCGCTGCGGCGCAAGCTGATGTATACCTTTCCCAGTTCGCGGTGCGCACCAGGAAAGTGGGCGTCAACCTTCAGCGCGCTCTTAAACGCCTGCTCGGCTTCCTCAAAACGCGCCGAGTCGTAATATGCCTGCCCTAGCAGGAAACTTGCCTGCGCCTTCGTGGAACCATTGGTGAGGAGCTTTGCGAAGATCTGCTCGCCCGCTTCCGCTTGTCCGCTGCGCGAATACGCCACGCCAAGCAAATACAATGTTGCCGGATCGGGAGTGCCTTCCATCAGAGGTTTCAGTACCTCGAAGGCCCCCGCCGGCTCGCCTCCGTAAACCAGGCACGTGGCGAGCAAATTCGCAGCCTGCGCGTTTTTCGGATCCATCCTGTGAAGCCGCTCAAAATACGGCTTTGCGCGCCCGTAATCGTCTTGCTTGAGATAGACGAGCCCCAGATTCAGCAGCACGCCTTGCTCCCGCGGGCTCAATCGCAGTGCGCGCTTGTAAATCTCGATCGCCCGCGCGTAGCGCAGTGTGCGCGAATAGACCACGCCGAGGTTGCTCATTGCCCCGATGTTCCTAGGTTCCGCTTGCAAAACCTTGCGGAAACCGACCTCCGCGGCTGCGTAGTCGCCTTTCCTGAGCGCTGCCGACGCGCTTTCGAAGATCTTCTCCGTGCTGGAATCGGAACGAACGGGAGCGCAGCAGAGCACCGTGGCGAACGCAAGGACTGCCAAAGATTTCAACACAAGACGCCCGTCAGCATCCATGGAACCTTCAAATTACCCTGGGGCGAGATTCCCTGGCATCATAACACCCCGGGGAAAAATGGCATTCCCCGGTTGGCCACCACACAAGTAACCCGTTGCCACCACAACTGCAAGGATGGTTTGGCGAAAGCCGTCCCAACTGGGTCAGGCTTCGCGTGCGTCGACTGAACCGCCGTTGACGTTAGAAGTAGAATTTTGCTCCCAACTGGATCTGCCGCTGGTCCCGTGTGCTGTTAATCTTGCCGGAATTGCCCACTAAGGACGCATTTGTGGGCAAACCAGCTCCTTGCGTGGATATGCTATTGTTGACGCCCGCAAATTGGAGATGATTCCAGGTGTTGAACGTTTCCAGGCGAAGCTGGAGTCGCCGGCTCTCCGAGAAGTTGAAATTCTTAAAGAGCGACAAATTCCAGTTCTGATAACTCGGCCCGCGGAACTCATTCCTGGTGGTATTGCCAACGGTGCCCGGCAGCGGCTCGGCGAAGGCTAACGGGTTGATCCACTGGATGAGGGAGCCGGGAGTACCAAGGGTGTCTCTATGCTGCGGTGCATAAACTGGCTGCCCGCCAACGCGATCACAGAATGGGCTGGCCGCACTAAACACACTCCCGGTTTCCCCGGAATCGCCTCCACACGTCATAGGAAAGGGTGTGCCGCTCCAGGCCCGGATCACACCGGACGATTCCCAACCGCCTAGGGCATCGCGCATGAACGCGTTCTTGCTCCGAAAGTCGGGGAAATCGTAAACGTAATTCACGTTAAAGACGTTTGGACGATCCCAGCCGGTCGGCCCGTAGTCCAGTTTCGGATGGAAGCGGTCTCGCACGGAGGCGAACGTGTCGTCCGTGTCGCTAAGGTCGATGTTCTTGCTGTAGGTATAGTCCGCGCTCATGGTGAGGTTCTTGGTGAACCGCCGCCACAGTCTCAATTGCAAGGCGTTGTATTTGCTGTTCGCGCCATAATCGGTATAGTTCACTTGGGAGTACCCTTTATACGGGGCGATGGCCAGCCAGGTGTTATTCGGCGGAGGCGTGGTAATACCTCCGGTGGTGCTACTCAGCGGCAGTTGGTTGAGATCCGTGATGTATTGCAGATGGCGCCCCAGGTTCCCCACATAGGTTGCGTCCAGAGCCATCTTCCACGGCAATTCTCGCTGCACGCCCAGGCTCCATGCATACAACGTGGGGATCTTCCCGTCTTTGGCCAGGACCCGAAGGGACGATACCTGGAGGGCGCCTTGTGACACGGCAGCCGCGGTGAGGGTGTCTATCCGTCCGTTGTAGATAGTTGGCTGGGAGGCCAGCGGCGGGTTGCCGAGACCATCAAAACTGTTCACATTTTGGCGAATGCGTTCGTGGAAAATGCCAAAGCCGCCTCGAATGGCCATTTTGCCATTGCCCGCCGGATCATAGGCGAAGCCGACGCGAGGTTCAATGTTCCCATATTTGTGGTCGACGTAGCCTGGTGGTATGGCGTTGCCTTCCTGCACCATGCCGTTGTAGGGGTTGCCGAAATTGGTCAATCCCGCACACGGGTTAGGGCTGGTGTCGGGATCGCCCGCCGGAGTCGCGGGCGTGTTGATCGTGCAAATGGCTCCCTGGAAGATGTTGCCGGGAACATAAGTCTGGCGCGTATCGATTGTGACGGCCTGCGCCGGATCGTATTTGCTAGGATCGAAGTAATACTGCAAGAAAGGTTTGACCGTGTAGGTCGGCCCGATATAAGCCCAGCGTAACCCATAATCGAGCGTCAGCTTCCTGTTTAGCTTCCAAGTATCTTGTCCATACATTTCAAACTGATGGAAACGGAAGGCGCCGAAAAAGATGCCGTTCCCCTGCGTGACGTTGAAGTAGTTGCCTAAAACGAGGTTTGCCACCCCGTTATTCGTATCGCTCACAAAGCTGTTGTTGCCTTGGCTTGCGAAGGTGAAGACGGGAGTCTCTTGCGTCGCGGGTTGTTGGCCTGCCTGGTTGTAATCGAAGAACACGCCAAATTTCACTACGTGGGGCCCCGTAGTCTTGGTCACGTTGTCGGTCCAAGTAAACTGCCGAGCCTCGCTGGTCCATCCGGGCATGAAGCTCTGGTGCACCAGCCTGCCGAAGTCCGCCACTACCCCAGGCACCAAGTTCCGGATATTGGCGCTCGGGAACAGATCCCCGTAGGTAAAGCCGAGCCCGGTCTTATCGGTGACGGACTGCGCCTCGCTGAGATCTACCACTTGGGTAAGATGGTTGTAGCCGAAAATGAATTCGTTGGTGACCGAGGGCGAAATGACGTTTACCAGGTTCCACGACCAGCTTGACCCCGGCTTCTTGCGATATTCCGGCACCCCTGGAAAGGTGCCCCAACTGAAGATCCCGAACTGCTGGGCTTCGCGCTGCGAATCGTCCACCCAACGGAAGAAGAAGTTGGTCTTGGCGTTGATGTTCCAATCGTAGCGAACGATCTTTTGATCCTTGGTAAAGGTGTAGTTGTCCTGGAATGGCACGATAAATTGGCCTGCGTTACCCGGCGTTTTATCCAGAAATGCACCCGTTTTGTAGAACGGTTTGAGGTAATTCACCCACGCGCTTAGCTGGGAGCTGAACATCGAGCTTGGGATGATGTTCCCGGGAAACGGCGTTCCGCAAGTAATCTGCTGGCTGGCATTGCGCTGAATCGTACCGGGTTCAAACACCGTGCCCGTATCGATGTTTTGATTCGGACAGGTTGGCGCAATGGTGGGGATGTTTGTCCCTGTGAACGCCGAAGAAAAATCGGCATTCCCGTTGGCCGTCCCCATTCCCAGCCATGCGGGGTTAGGCATGTTGTAGCTCGTGCCACCATTCGGCCGACCGGCACGCGTGCCTTCATAATTGAAAAAAAAGAACATCTTCGACGCGTGCCAGGGTGAGGCCTTCCACACGGGAATGGGTCCTCCAAGGTTGACCCCGAACTGGTTGAATCGCAGCTTGCCATTTGCGTTAGGCACGCTCTTATGCAGCCCGTTCGGGTCAACCTTGTTGAAGAATTGGTTCGCGTCAAACCCGTCTTCGCGATTGAACTCCCACACCGTGCCATGAAACTGTTTCCCTCCGCTCTTCGTGTTTATCGCCAGAAGAACGCCCGGGTTTCGGCCGTACTCCGCGGCGAAGTTGCTCGTCTGCAGCTTGAATTCTCCCACGGCATCCATGCTCAACTGCGTGTACTGGCCATCATTGGCGCCGACGTCCGTATTGATCGCCCCGTCCAAAAAAACATTGTTATCGCTGCCTCGTAACCCGTCCACGTGAAACGAGTCTGTGTTGTTGAACGCCAGCCGGAAATCCGAAGAATCGTTCGACACGACTCCAGGCAGGGTGCGCACCAGCGACTGGAAGTCCCGCCCGTTCATGCTGATTTCTGTCACTTGCCGCGAGTCAATAACCGCAGCATGATCCGAAGTCGCAGTTTCCACGAGCGGCGTCGTGGCTTCCACGGTCACCGACTCGCTCGCGGCACCGACCCTCATCATCAACTGGCTAAGCCCCAGAACCTGCCGCGAATCCAGCACGATTCCTTTCTGCTCGAGCTCCTTCATGCCTTTCGCGCTGACCCGCACGGTGTACGTTCCCGGCTGCAAGGGCTGCAGCGTAAAGGTTCCTTCCGTCCCCGTGGTCGCCTCTGCCATGACAATCCCCTTACTCTCATCCACGCCTTGCACAGAAGCGCCGACAATCACGCCGCCCTTTTGGTCCACTACGGTCCCAGTAATCGCTCCGCTGTTTTGCGCCGAGGTGATTTGAGCAAGGCCGACGGACAGCAGCGCAACAGGCCCAAGCAAAGACACGCGCTTCATAAAGCACACCTCCACGCTTCTCTCTTGTTGGGAAATCGCATCAGCACGCTTGCTCCAGCAATGTGGAACCGCGCTGACCTCGGCAAAACGACCCCAAACTTCACATTCGGCCGGATTCTGATAAAGCTTTTCGATGCTGTCAACCTGAAAAACAGTCCAAAATCGCGCTTTTTTCTTTGACTCGAGTGCTGCCAAGCCTTGGATGGTCCACAGTTCTGCGATGCCAACGAATCGCGAACCGGGGGATCACACCAGCGACTCGGTACCCCACTTCACAATGGCTGCTTTCGGAGATATTTAGTCTCTAGGTCGGAAGACGGCAAGTTCGTGTTGATATTCTTTGGACACGCATCCGTTTCTCGCATCAATAAAGAACTTTCTTGCAGGAGCGGCGGAGGATTTCAGAATCTCACGGCGATGCAACAGCCGGCGATTCTCTCCAACTATCCCAGACCAGCGTAGGCTCGCCAGACGGATCGCACCGAGCTGACTCCCGGTTACCTCGGATTTCGGCAGCCGCAAAAGCCGCTGTCTTAGCAGCCAGGGCGTTTCATCCTCCCACGCCTCCCATGGGTACCATTTGACATATGATTCTCGGTCTGGCAGTGTCCACCGGAAACTGACCTCCGCCGAAACGGAGAAGGGTTCCGCGCTCGGAGGTGCGGATCTCCGGATACGGGCTTTCCAATGCCGAACGGTGTCCGCGAGGTTGCGTATAGCCAGAGCTTCGGCGATGGTAAGGAACGTGCGCCCTGTCACTTACTTCGCCAGCTTTCGATAAAGATAACCGGCGCACAAGGAGTTTCCCGCATGAAGTGTTATCGGTCGATTCTTCCAGGATTGGCAGCAATTCTTCTCGGTCTACAGCCTGTAGCAAAGGCGCAACAGGGCGTTCCCGATGAAACAGACGCACTGGGCCGCCATTTTGTGAACCGCATCGGCCGGCAACTTCACCATCGCGGCCAGCCGTTTCGCGTGGCCGGAGCGAACAATTACTATCCGATGTATGCGTCGCAAACGATGGTGAATGAACTGTTCACGACCGCGGCGCAGCATAATTTCAATGTCTTCCGATTCTGGGGGTTCATCGACATCGGCAACCAGAACGGCTCCAATTCCGTGGATGGGATCCACAATGGAGTCTACTTCCATTACTGGGATGGCAGCGCGCCCGCTTTCAATGACGGAGCGAACGGCTTGGAACACCTCGACTACGTCATTTACGAGGCGGGGCTGCAGAATTTGAAGGTGATCATCCCGTTCGTGAATAACTGGAACAGCTTCGGCGGGATGGATCAGTATGTGCGCTGGCTCGGAGGGCAGTATCACGACCAGTTCTACACCGATCCTACCATCCGGAAATGGTACAAAGACTGGATCGCCCACTTGCTGAATCGCACCAACACCTATACCGGCCTGCAGTACAAGGACGACGCCACGATCCTGGGGTGGGAACTGGCCAACGAGCCGCGTTGTGGCGCAGGAGGAGCCTACCCGACATCCGGCAACTGCACAACGCATACCCTAAACAACTGGGCCGCGGACGTCAGCACATTCGTAAAGAATATCGACCCTAAACACCTGCTGTCCGCCGGAGACGAAGGCTTTTACTGCCTTGATCCGACCTCTTCGGACTTCACCCTCAACTGCAGCCAGGGAGTGGATACGATTGCCTTGGCCTCCCTGCCCAGCATGGATGTGATGTCCTTCCATTTGTACCCGGACTCCTGGGGCAAGGACCCGTCCTGGGGCACCCAGTGGATCGCGTCGCACATTCAGTATTCTCAGCGGCTCGGCGACCGCGCCATTCTCGGCGAGTTTGGGGATTTGAATAAGGCGCTGCGTAATCCCATTTATTTCGAATGGGAGAAAACCGTGCTGCAGGACAACGGAGCCGGCGCGCTCTACTGGATCCTCTCAGATAAGCAGGACAACGGGAGTTATTACCCGGATTACGACGGATACACCGTTTATTGCCCGGGCCCGGTGTGCATTGCGTTTACGAATTTTGCAAAAACCATGGAGTTCCTCTCGCCCTTCAACTACCCGCCGGTGGCGGACAACGATACCGCAACCACACCGAACAACACACCAATGACGCTGAATGTCACGGCCAACGACATTACCTACACCGCGCCCCTGGATGTGGACTCGATCAACCTGGATCCGTCGACTCCCGGCCAGCACACGAGCTACACGACGCAGTTTGGAACTTACGAGGTGCTCCCCGGCGGAAACGTGCGGTTCACGCCGGCATCGACCTGCGTTTCGGGCAACCTGAGCACGCCGTACACGGATACGGATGTGGCCGGACGAGTATCCAACCCGGCGAACATCATCGTGAAAGTGCAGGGGCTTCCCGGAGAGCTATATAACTTTGAAGATGGCACCGATACCTGGACGGCGGCTAGTTTCAATGCCGGTGCGGGGACAACGGCGCAGAGCACGTTGTTTGCGACGAATTGCACACACAGTCTGCAGATTACCACGACCGGGGGCGGCTGGTTCGGCCCTTCCTACGGAGTGCCGCCGCTCCCGCTGCCCTTGTCAAATGTGCACCAGATTCTAATGGACATTACCACCACCTCGGCGGGCACTTCGGAAGCGGTGGCGCTTCAGGTTGGGAAGGATTACCACTGGTGCCAAACCAGCTTTGGCTACATCCAGCCCAACACCAGTACAACGATAACGGTGGATTTGGGGACCTTGCTGACGTCGACTGCCGCATGCTTGGGTTCATTGCCAGTCGACACCACTGTCCTTCAAGGAATGTGGGTTTACTTCAGCGGAGGGGGAATCTACTACCTGGATAACCTGCGTACGCAGTGAAATTGGTACCAGAGAGAGCGTGGGCGGCCGTGAAGATTTTGCTCGAACACGGGTCCGAAGGATTTACACCTTAGCCGGCTTTCTCAAGCCGGATGTCTTCTAGACGTATGTACCCACAACCAGCGCCACTGCGATCGGGTGTAACAGCGTGGAAGGTTTCTCCAGCCAAAGGATAGCTGGCTCAGGTTCGCAGCCCATATTACAGTACGAAGGTTTTTATGCGGGCTTTGGGGTAATGAAGACGCGTTCTCCCGTTTCTCTATTGTAGATGACGTACTGATGTGGCCGGACCTTTGCGAGTGCGTCGATACGCCGTCTTGCGGCTTCAAAGGTTTGTGCTGTCTCTACGAAATGCAGCTCTCCATCGTCGAGCACATCGCCGACGACAGTAAGGATGCAAAAAGGGAGGCGCGCCCCTCGCGCACTTCGTTTTGTACTCCAGGTCGGTGGCTTGAATCCGTTCATCGTTTACATACGTCCCGTTCACGGAATCAGTGTTTTGCGCGATTCCCTTTTATCGCCTCGATGATGGATTTGTAGTCGCTAGCCCGCTCCCGATATTCCTTCGCGGTTTCCTTCCACTCTTCGCGCTCCGAGTCAGGCAATTTCGGAAGCATAGCCTCGACTCGGCGGGCGTCTCCCTCCAACGTCTCCGCTTCATCTGTCAAAAGTTTCATGACACAGGCAGTCGGAAGCATAGTGAAGCTCCTCCAACAGATTGCAGGCAAGTGAACGCGGGCCGCGCGGCGGCGGAAATGTTGCTCACCGATATGGACCCGTGTTCGACATTCTTGCGAATCCTCAGCAGACTTACCGTTGGGGTTGCGAAATGCTGCTACCGGACCAGCATGCAGGCGAAGCAATTTTTCGTAAATAGTACTAATGCCCAAAAAATAAACCTTCGACACTGCGGATGCTTGCAAAGGTTTCCCGCAGGCTTGGAATTACGATAGGCTTTGCCATGGTCTCGGCGACACATTGAGGCGGTGATCGCACGCGCTTAAGATTATGGCTGACAAATGTCACACCATGGGGCATCATTAAAATGCGAACGTACTCCATTTCTGAAGCGGCTCGGCTATTAGGGGTAGACCGTCGCACACTGCACCGCTGGATTCGCAACAAGCTCGTCCCGGAACCGGCTGTGCAGGTGATTTCTGGTGTCCGTTTAAGGTTCTGGTCTGAAGCAGACTTGGCCAAGCTTAGGCGGCACAAGGCTGCACGCTATTGGGGTAAGGGCAAACGAACAAAGACGAAAGGACAACGCGATGACTAGCGTGACGCGCTAGTGCGCCAACACCAAACGCGGGCGCAACCGACCCAGCTCTGCCTGGCTTAAACTTAAAGCGCATGCTTACGCTGCCCGAACTGCAACAGCACAGACCTCAAGAAGGTTTCTCTCGCCTACCAAGAAGGACTCTTTTGTACAGTTGCCCACACTCGATGGCGCGCTGTCGCGGCTGGCGGCCATGGCCCGGATTTCGTAATCGGAAAGGCAACCACTCGTGGTTTTCATCAGTCCGTTCTGTCGAAGCAGCTAACTCCTCCAGTGAAGTGGTCGTATCGCAAGCTGACTCTCTGGTGGGTGGTGGTGTTTCTCTCGATCGGCTGGATCGTCTTCTACATCAACATTGTTACCAAAGATTCTTGGTCGGCTCGGTTGATTCTTTTCTCGGGGTTATCTGCCGTCATGTTCCTACTGTTTGTGGTTCTCTTCTGGAGGCACAATCAGTTCACGCACAAGCGCCGATACTCCCGGTGGGAACGCTCGTTCCTCTGCCACCGCTGTGGCACTTTAACGGAGCAGGAATTTTAGCGCTACGAAATCAGCAACCTGGGCAAGCCTCTTTATTACCGCTCGTTGGACGTCAATTTATCGTGGCGCCTCGATTACGTTATCCGAGCCCGAAGAGGAGTCGGGGGCGACTCACGTGAACGTCATCTTGAACTGAAGGCGGAGCTGAAGAAGAAATGAGCTTCGTTGTTGCTGAGAATTTGCTGAAGCAGATGGGACAAGAGTGGACGACGGCCGAGATCAAAGACGTGGCGGCCTTTGATTGTGCTTCATATTTGTATAACTTAACTTCCGACGAGTCGGTTGCGGAATCGCTGCCACGAACTAGTCAGGATCGCCAAGACCAAGGCATGCTATTCTCAATGCTACGCATCATTTTGGCGGGAGACGTCTATGGCGCAATTGGATCGCATTACTCGTGATCCCACCGTGATGGGCGGAAAACCCTGCATCCGAGGCATGCGTGTCACGGTCGGCATGATCGTGGGGACAGATCGGTGCTGGCCATACCATCGAGGAGTTGTTGGCGGACTATCCTTATTTGGAGCGTGAAGACATTCTTCAAGCGCTGCGCTACGCCGCGTGGCTTGCCGAAGAGCGCGAAGTTACTCTGCCTCGCGCATGAAGCTCCTAGTGGACGCTGGGCATAATTCCACATCGCGGTCACTGTGTTTGCGTCGAAGTAGTTCAAATTGATCCTCGACCCGCCACAAGAGGTGGCGACAAATTTGTCTAACAATCCGCCGTGCGCTGCCGCCTGTTCCGGCGTGTAACTATGATTGTTGCTGCAAGTAATTGCCTGACTGCGATCCAGGCGCGCTGGATTGGTGCCATTCGGGTTGTTCGTCAGAAGAGAACCGGTAAGGCCGTTCACGGAAGGGGTGCCCGGTTCGGCGGTGAACGTAGGTTCACCTGGGGGATTCGCCGCTACGGGGTATGTAGCGAAGTAGAGATCAAAAGTTATGTTTTCATCAAAAATTACCACCACGTGCTTAATGGAGTCGTGGTTGCCGAATCGGATTGCGCAAACGAAGCCATGGGCGCCACGTGTAACGGGTCGCAATGCTTTTCCTCATATAACCAAATTCACGCAGGGCCGGTTTCTCAGATTCTTTTCCCCCAAAGGTGGCGGGATAGGATCCTAGGTTGCATAGGCAACGGTCGATATCCCTGGGGTGCTCGCTACATGCAGCGAAAACGTGGTCATCCAGCGGGCCGCGACACGCTTAATCCTGATTCGTCGGCGCGGCAACCTGGAAAGGCACAGGGACGGCAGCGTCCGTGGGGAGCATTAAAACGAGCGTACAGCTCTTGGAATAAATGGAGCAACTCAAAATTGCCTTGCGGATTACGCGGGTCGCAGTGTTGTCTGGAAACGACTGAGGATACTTAAGAGCGGCCAAAGCGGCGGTAGCATCCCGCAACTCTTCGGCCCCAGTCTGGAAGACCGCACCGGCGGTTTTGTGGCCATTGCTGATTGAGATCACGAAATTCGCGCTGACAGAATTGGCCCGGAGTTTGGGTCGGAAAGGGACCTGGAGAGAACGCATATCGCTCAGAGCCATGCCGCCGTTGCCTGAAGGGGAGGACCTTGAGGCGCCCGAATAAGGGCGAAGACGATTCATCTCGTCGGACAGCTTTTGGCGAGTAGCAGGGTCTCTACTAGGCAGGTAAGAAGACAGGGCCATGTTGCAAATTGCCGCTGCCCTTTTTTTCTTTCCAAGTTTTTCGTATGTTTCCACGAGGTGCTCTCCAATGACGGCGCTCTGCACAAGCTCCCACGCGGGTTGCAGATACCTCTCCGCGCCGGCAAAGTCGGCGATGCGGAACTTGATCCAGCCAAGCGTATCCCAGTTCGCAGCCAGTTGAAGCATGAGCGAAAAATCGGAAGGCTCTGCATCTTCTGGAGAAATGTCCATAGTCTTTTCAGAAAGAGCCGAAACAGCGCGAGTGGAATAATCGAGCGCCAGCGGAAGCTGGGCATTGGTTTCGGCCAGGGCGTAAGCAACATCGTTAAGGTCGTTGGGCTCGGCGTCATCCCCAAGGCCCTGCTTGAATTCGGCGATGGCCTTGTCCGCATCAGGGATTCGCAGATACGCTTTGCCCAAAGCAACATGGAGGTGCTGCGGGACGTCGGGGTGTGCTTCCATGGCCTTTTTCAGAAGAGCGACTGCATCGGAGGCGCGTCCGGCGTCGCAATACAGCGCGCTCAACCGAAGAAGGATCGCGCCATTGTCCGGGTCAGCCTCCAGAGCTTGTTCGAGTTGGGGGATGGCTGCAGGAGAGTTTCCAAAAAGAATGGCCGGGGGAAGTACACCTCCAAGTACGCCTGTCCCTCGAAGAGCCCCCTTGAGAAATATGTAGCTGCGCTCCGCGTCCTCTATAGCCTTAGCCAGGGTACTGAACTTGGAACGATCTGGGCCGGGGACTTCGTGCAACAAAGTCTTGAAATGCAGAGTGCCATGCAACGTGTCTTCTTTAATGGAGTAGGTCGCGGAAAACTCGGCGAAGTCGTACTTGCGTTCGATTTTCTGGGGAAGCAGCGGGGAAAAGCCTTTTGGAAATTTGACCGTGGCTTCGTATGTTACCTCCTGGGGAGAACCCAATGGGAGGGGATCTTTGGAGACCTTTTGTTCCTCATTCAGTTCCTGAATGAAAATGGGCGGAGCGGGAAAAACAATGCGGCGGTCTTTCCAGTCGGGTAAATCGGAGCGGTGGTACGCAAATGC
This sequence comes from Acidobacteriota bacterium, assembly GCA_003223215.1. Classification (GTDB taxonomy): domain Bacteria; phylum Acidobacteriota; class Terriglobia; order Acidiferrales; family UBA7541; genus Acidiferrum. The sequence goes on along the minus strand of QHYH01000120.1, from coordinate 42,403 downwards.
TACCCAGAACGCCTGCGCTGTATCTTCGGGTTGTTCCACAGAGACATCACTCACCGTGCCGGCGAAACCCATTCCAGCCACGATTCTCTGCGTGAGCTCCTGCCAGTTATTCTGAGGCGTCGAACGGTAGGCGAGGCGGAGGGCAACTTCGCCATCTCCGCGCTCTTCCATCTTTATCTTTGCATCGAGCGTTCCCTTAGCATCGATGGATGCATCAGTTCGGAAAACCTCGTAGTTTGAGATTGGCGGATCTGCAGGGGTGCTGGCGAGGCGGGCACTGCCAGACGGCAGAATAATCAAAGCCTGCCGATCGCGCAGCTGGCGGAGCAAGAATCCAAACGGAGCGACTTCAGGAGTGGTATCGAGAAAGGCAAAAGATTCCCCCTGAGGAAGGGCCGTAATGACATGGTCGAACAGGCTGGGCGAGGGAAACGCTGGATCGATGCGAAAGTTTGAACTAATCAGGACGGGGTAAGAGGATATGCCAATCGCCTGAAGGAGGGCAGCAACGAGCGTGTGTTTGTCCTTGCAATCCCCGTAGCGGTTGGCAAGAACCTCAGCGGCGGAATGAGGAGTGTAACGACTGAGACCTAGGTCGATCCCGATATAACGAAAACGCGTTGAGACGAAGTCGTAGAGCGCGCGTATTTTGTCCTCGTTGGTTGTCTTGCCTTTGGTCAGTTCTTCCGCCTTCGAGCGGATTTCGGGGGTTGCCGCCGACTTTGGTTTGACCAAAGCCTCGAACCAGTCGCCCACCTCTTTCCAGGAAGAAAAGGATGAAACTTGAACGTCCGGAGGCGGGACGCCTTTGTAGCCTTTCTCCCACGCGGGAATTTTGGATTCTTCCTTCCTCTTGAGATTTACGTTCTCAAACGTGTATACGCGCCGAGCGCCGTCGTCCTGGACAGAAGGTTGAAAGTCGGGATTGCGCAATTTGACTGGAAGATTGTGCGGTACATCAATTTCCAGAATTTCCTTAAGACAAACACCATCACGAAAAAAAGAATGATCGTACCAAAAATGGCCTCGGGCGATGGGATCATGGATTGTCCAGTGAACATTGACCTCCAACGTATCGCCGACGGAAAGAGATTTGACGGCGACATGCTTTTCCCGCTGATCGGTATACATCGGTGCTTCGCGGCTGACGGCGGAGTCGAGTTCCTGAACATCCGAGGCAGGTGTTTCAACGAGGCTTCCGTCGGGCTTGCGAACGCGAACGTAAGGAATTTGAACGGTTTCAAAACTTGCCGCAAAAGGATAGATCAGAAGACCAAATTCTCGAACGGCCGATTCAGACTTGACGCGGGCTCTCATCACCAGGTCGCGGTAACCCTTACCATCAGCTTCGAACGCGATCTTGTTTTGAACCAGCTCAAATACGTACGGCTCCGTGGCGTTGCTCTCGCTGCGGGCGGATTTGGCAGAACGGGAGTCCTGCTGGACCGAAGGTTGCTGACTTTCCGCGAAGGTGCACGTCAGCGAAAGAAGGAGGTAGGTCAGAACTGGCCGCTTAAGGCGCATCTAGGACTCCTACAGTTATGGATTCGAGGGCAATGATAACGCACAAAGGTAAGCGCGTGCTGCGGTCGCGACCTATTTTCGTAGCGTGCCACGCCGCTCTCAACTGGAATCGGGGAAGACAGGGAGCGAAAAGGCTCAGGATGCATCGGCCGGGATGCTCGTTTGCTCCGCGCTTGCTGAAGGAATCTGAGAAACAGGGTGGTAAATGACCGAGGCTAATTTGAGAAAGTTAACGGAAAAGATCGCGACCCGTTACACTATGTCAGTCCCTACCGGTTTAATTCACTCTACGGAGCCGGGCAGGCTGCTGAAATGGCCAAGCAACCGGGCAAAGCCACCGCCTACTACCAGCAACTGTTGAAAGTTTGCGCCAGCGGCAACTCCAATCGCGTCGAGCTCGCGCACGCCCAGGAGTTCCTGTCCACAGTCGCGGCGCAGAACTAGTTCTACGAGGGTGTATAAGACTTAAGGCCACAGATAGAAGTGACCTCGTTCGCAACCGCCACTCGTTGGAGACGCATCGGCCCGAATAAGAATTGGGTCGGATCCAGCTTCTTCCGTTTGACCGACGTCCACGTGCGTTAACTGCCTTGTTTTGAGCGAGTTAGGCGTGCCGTATCGTAGGCCTCAAGATTTTCTTGATTTGTTAGTGTGCTTCGACGATAATCCAGCTGTAATTTGAATGAATTCTTCATCCTTGACTCCAATGAATCTAAATCAAACGTTAGGCCTTCGAGTTCGGGAAGCACGCAAACGACTCGGTATGTCACAGCAAGAACTCAGCGCGCTACTGGAATTCGAACACGTCCAGACCATCTCGCAGATCGAGAATGGAGAGCGGCAAGTCAAGGCATGGGAACTTGCCCGGATTTCCTCCGTGTTGCACACGAGCATTAATGAGCTTCTAAAAGAAGATGCTCTCGCGGAACCCGTCGTCCTGTGGCGAGAGCAGCCCGAGAACAACTACCAGAAGATCGAAACAGAATTCCTGCACCTGTCGCACAACTACCATCTTGTTGAAAAGCTGTCCGGGATTCGGCCGAAGTCCCGGCTACGACCCGCCGAGATATCCGGCGAAGAGCTTGGATACCGTGAGGCAGCTGAACTCGCAGTGGAAGTTGGTAAGACGATGAACCTCGGACGGGTGCCCGCGACGTCGCTGACGAAGGTCCTCGAGGAGGATTTTGGAGTCAAAATCTTCTATCGAGAGGAGTTGTCGGGCTCCGCGGCATCGGCGGTGGGTGACTTTGGACAAGCGATCTTGATGAATTCCTCGGAGTCGCCATGGCGGCGCAACTACAATTTTGCCCATGAGCTCTTTCATCTGCTGACGTGGAATGTTATGCCCCCTGAGCGACTCCGTCGAGAGAAAGAACTGAAAGACAGGTTTGAGAGGCTTGCGAACTCTTTTGCTTCTTGTTTGCTGCTTCCTGCGGAATGCGTGCTGAGTGCTTTTGCGGAGAGGTTGAAGGAAAGAAAAATCAGCTATGCGGATCTCGTCGAGATTGCGCGGGAATTTGATGTTTCGACCGAAGCGCTCCTGTGGCGCTTGGTAAACCTGCGACAGATTGATGCGGAGGATGTGAGAAAGGTGTTGGCCGACCCTGCATTTCGGGACGTTGACCGCTCTACGATGCCGGACAAATGGTGGAAGCCTAAAGACTTGTCCGACCGCTATGTGAGACTTTGCTTCCTGTGCTTTCAAAAGGGGCAACTATCACGCGCGAAATTGGCCGAGCTTATCGGGGTCAGTCTGGCGGAGCTTCGCGGGAAAGTGAAAGCACTTGAGCAGCAACCCAGTGAAGCCGCCCTTAGTATTGCTTGATGCGAACGTAATCATTGAAGCCCACGAACTCGGACTTTGGCATCAGATGGTCGCCTCTTTCGAAGTGATGGTTCCCGCGGTGGTCGCCCGCCACGAAGCAAAATATTTCGTGGTCGGGGGGCAGCACAATCCCATCCAACTCGCTTCCCTGATTGCTCAGAATAAGGTGAAAGAACTCCAAGCGGATCTCAGTGAACTATCCGAGTTGATGAACCAGTTTGATCCCCTCTTTTCTGAAAGTATTGATCCTGGTGAGCAGGAAGCGTTCGAGCTGATGCTGGCAGGCCGATGCCCCGAACATCGATTCTGCTCGGCGGACGCTAGACCTCTGCAGGCTCTGGCCATGCTTGACATGAGCGATCGTGGTATTTCGCTTGAAGAGTTGCTGCAGAAAATGGGGCAATCGAAGCGCCTCGACGAGCATTTCACAAAGGCGTATCTCGAACGGCAGATCAGAGAAGGCCAGAGGCGGCGGATCCAGGGTGACGGACTGTCCCTAAAATCTAGATTCCGGATTTGAAAGTTCGGGATGGTATCCATCCGAGCCTCGGTTTGATTGGATTGACCATTTGTAGCTTGAGATAGCTCTTGGCCCAGACAGTACAAAAGCAGTATCGCCACTGGTATTCGTCAGCATCGCTCGGGCGTGGGAAGAGTCGGCGAGTTGTGCTGCGCCATCGACTCGCACGTTGACCGGACGTTTCTATTTGAAGTATTCTTGCCCCCCGCTGCCCAGAAGATTCTTCGAGCGGTGCATCATGAGCAACTTTCCGCCGAAATTCAATTCGATTACTCGCCTCACGAAAGGAGTGTTATGCCCAGAAAAATCGATCCGCTCAATAAAAAGCTCTACGGTTCAGTAACGGCAATGTTAACGGTGACCGACGTGAAAGCGGCAGCCGACTTTTATCAAAAGGCATTCGGCTTTGCCAAACGGGGGATCATGAATGGTCCAGACGGCAAGGCGATCCATGCCGAGCTGACGCTCCGCGGCACGACTTTAATGTTGGGGCCGGAAATGCCGCAGATGGGTTCCCGCAGCGCGAAAACAATTGGCGCCTCGCCGACGAGTTTGTATCTGCTGACGGAGAACGCAGACAAGACGGTTGCCAAGGCCGTAAAGCTCGGTGCCGCGCCCAAGGGACCCGTGATGGATATGTTTTGGGGCGACCGCTGTGGAACCGTTGTCGATCCCGAGGGTTACACTTGGATGGTCGCTACCCACATTGCACAACCCACACCTAAGGAAATGCAACAGAAGATGAAGGAACAAATGGTCAGCCAACAGGCAGCCCGCGCTGCGAGTGCCTCCTGATCTCTCTTATTTCAAACGATTTCAAACCATTCCAATCAGGCTTGCGGGGGCGATCGGGCATAGACACAATAAACATTTCAGCGAATGCCCGGCCAGCGAGAGGAGATGCTGTCGTACAGCGATAGCAACCCTCGTCGCGCCTCCTGCTGAGTGACGGCAATCCGGAAACTACCCGCTCCGAGCGAACTTACTAGCCCCTTACTAGCCCGAGTTTACCGCCCCCAGAGGGCGAATACGAGTCTAAGCCGCTACTGGTGCGGTCGCGGTCTATGTAGGGTTGTATGACCTACGAGCTGCGATATTGACGAGTTGGCGCTGGGTTGGGTCCATGTCAGCCAGGACGGTTCGAGCAAAAGGCTTCTGGGAGCCAGATGCTCCTTGGTCCGGCGCCCAACCTCAGCAACCCCGATAATTCCATGTAGAATACCCAGAGTCCCAGCGCTTTCGCTCGATGTTTGACGAGGTCGGAAGGCATCCCGGCATATGCACTGCGACTTCCCGAGAACAACTGGCGGCGGAAGAAGCCCTGATTTTAAAACAATGCGGGCTTGCGTGCTCCACGATGTGCGGGCTCTGGCGGTACGAAACGTACCAACTCCCCAGCTGGGGCCCCGCGACGTGCTGCTCCGCGTGGCGGCGGTGGGGCTTTGCGGCACCGACCTGCACATATACCAAGGCGAGGCCAACTACAACATGGACGAGAGAGGACAGCCTGTGCCTCTCACTCGTCACCCGCAGATTCTCGGCCACGAGATCTCAGGGAAGGTCGTTGCAGTGGGCGCAGAGGTCAGTGATCTGCGCGAAGGCGACCTCGTTGCGATCGATCAGGGCCTGAATTGTATGAGCCGGGGGCGGCAAGCGCTCTGCGAATACTGCGCGAGTGGAGACTCTCATCAATGCGAGTTTTACGCCGAGCACGGCATCACAGGCGCTCCTGGCGGTCTCGCTGAGTTCATCGCCATCCCAGCCGTTAACGCTATTTCGGTTAATTCGGAGCTCGAGCCCGTGCAGGCAGCGCTGACTGAGCCTCTTGCCTGCGTCGTTCATTCCATGAACGCCCTCGCCCGGGCGGCCAGCGCGCGTTACAGCCTCGCTGCCGAAATACCCGAGCGGCGTGTGCGGGCGGCAATGATCCTCGGTGCCGGGCCAGCCGGGCTTCTTTTCACTCAGTATCTCCGGCGCGTGCTCGGTTTCGATGGACTGTTGCTCGTGAGCGAGCCAAACGCGCGGAAACGTGACTTGGCGGCGGCGTTCGGAGCCGAAGTCATCGACCCGGCATCACAGGACATCATTGAGGCGGTTGGTGAGCGGACCGGTGGCCGCATGGCCGAGCTCGTGATCGAGTCATCGGGCGCCGGACGCGTCTTCTCCCTTCTTCCCGGCGTCCTCCGCAAGCAAGGTACGCTGCTGCTCTACAGTCATGGCCACGGCGGCATCGACTTAAGCGTGCTGAACGGGCTGCAGTACAAAGAACCGGTCCTCGTGTCGCCAGTCGGTGGTTCGGGCGGGTTTGACGAGAACTGCCGCCCAGCAGTCTACCGACGTGCACTCCAGCTCCTCGAACGGGGAACCGTAGACGTTGCGCCATTGCTCTCACATCGTTATCACACCCTTGACCAAGTCAAACACGCGTTCGACCAAGACTTTGCTCGTCCCGAGTACATCAAGGGAGTCGTCGAACTCCTCCACGGCAAAGTCGTATCATAAATCCCAGGCTTGCACGCGGCAATCAATGCTTAAGCCAGCTGCGTCCGAACTAATTCCCACGCGGAACGCGCCTGCAGGCGCTTCCAGAATTCCAACAGTCGCCTTTTCGATCCGCAGCAAGAAGCGTTTGCGGCTAAAACGGCTGATTTCCCAACACGTACGCGCAGGGGTCGCAACGCACGATTTCCGCAATTGAGAGACAATGAATAAGAATGTTCACCGACGCTCCTCCCCGGAAAAGCAACGTCGGATCCTTTCTCGACAGCGACCGGCGCAATGCAACCCCTTTGCCGTCCGGCGCACGGCTTTTAACCAGCGCAGACTCGATCGAGGCGGCAATGAAGGACGGTACAACCAGAGATGTTCAGCGCGCCTGCATGGGGTTTCTTCGAATTGCCTCCAACTTTTACCGCGTGCCGGAATGCAGCGTCCGTTGCCGCCCGACCGCTCAGAGCGCGGGAGCGCTCGATTGCCGAGCTTTTTGGCGACTACGACCCGGATACGCTGGTGATCCGTGTTTGGAAACGGACCGCGATACGCAAAGAGATCACCTCCTTCGGCACCTTCCTTAGCGACTCTGTGTCACGAGTTTTGTCATCACCTGGATTTCCACCGGTTCGGATTCCGCGATTCCTGGCACACTCGCGGATTCTATGAGCGGACCGCTTTGCTGTACCACCACGCGAGAGGGACACCGCCAAAGAAGCTCGTCTGGGTGCCAGTGCGCGGCCGGTGCTGGCGGATCGATTGGCTACGCACGAACCACGGTCACTGAGCGGCGAGGCCGCGATTCGTTGCGGCGACATCACGCATTCTTGTCGGAATCTTGTATATGTTCGTGGGCGGCTATGTGCGGTGGCCGTGACGCCGCGTGGGATCCGTTATTAGCTACGCATTGCGAGAGATGTCCGCTCTTGATTCTTCCTGCTGGACCTTCAGCTAAGGCGCGAGGTGAGTCGTCGGACCGAAGAGGCCATGTCCCGTCGAGAAACGAAGCCAGTCTTTGGGCGTCGAGAACGAAAAGGATGTTTCGTTTCCGCGAAATCAAACCTTCCTTTTCTAATCGTCTCAACACGCGGCTGGTGTGCTCGGGAGTTACCGCGAGCAACTCCGCGATTTCCCATTGTTTGAGAGGTATCGGTAAGCTCCGATCAGTTCCCGAGTGCATATCGCGAATTACAAAAGCATCAAAGAGAAGTTTGGCGAGCCTATATTGAGCAGTCCGCGAGACTACATCGATCATAAGTTCAAGATGGGCATGAACTTCTCGCGCCTGCATCTCTTGTAAATACCGGCAGAAGTCCAAATTGGTGCTTAGTAAGCCGTCAAGTTCGGTCGCCGATACACGCCTCAGGCTACAAGGAGTCACAGTCGACGCGGTCGCCGGATAAACCGTACTAAGAATAACCGCTGCTGTTCCGAGTAACGAACCGGGCCCGCGCAAACCCACAATGAGCTCCTTCCCCGATGGATTAATGCAAGTTAGTTTTGTAATTCCCGAAGCGACAAAGTACGCACATTCTGCCCGGCTACCCTGTTGGAACAAGCGGACCTTGGCGGGGTATTCCGCTGCTGGAAACAGGGAAAAGTCCCTCTCCCCGCGGCTGCTTTGTGAACCGCCCAGGCGCAGTTTTGCTTGATCCATAGTTGTCGCGTTTCTAGCTGAAGGCTCAGGATCTTGGCGTTGTTTCGACAGCACGAGACTATGGCCTAGGAGACACATCCCCGCTCGACTCAATCCATGGTTCCGCTAATGGGATTACGCGGAGGCAAGGGGAAATCATGGCGGCTCCTTCGGCTGCGGATGATTGGGCGACTCGAATGATGGTGTAAATCGGGTTTATACCTGATTTCCGGCCAACGCTCTTTCTGATGTCACCCCGTCGACAGTTGATCTGTATCAAGAAAACGCATAACGGAGATCAATGCAACCCGCAGCTGCCTCGATCCATACTGCCGGGCGATTACCAATGATCGATAATCCGGCCAGCAGCGCGACAACGAAGGAAAAAGTTGAATTCCAGCCGATCACCCCCGTCAGCCTTCGGGAGATGGTTCTGACGAGACTTCGAGAAGCGATTTTGCGCGGCAATCTTTTGCCGGGCCAGAGACTGACCGAAACCTTGCTCAGCAGACAGATGCAAGTCGCACAAAACGTTGTCCGCGAAGCACTGCAAGAGTTGGAGTTCCAGGGATTCGTTGTTCGGGTTCCCAACAAAGGCACGTTTATAACGGACTACTCGCTAGAGGACATCAATCAAATCTACCGTTTCAGGATGGAGCTTGAGGGTTTAGCCGTACAGCTGGCGCGCGAAGCTGGCAGGCCCAATGGCGAGGATCTTGAGAGCCTCGAACAGGCCTGGGATGGGATGAAAGCCGGCGCTGAAGCAGGCGACTTCTGGGCATTCTCCAGGAGCGATTTGGAGTTCCACGAAACGCTGTGGCGGATGTCCGGAAATCGGTGCGTGGAAAAGGCCTTGCGTGCCGTGGCCACCCCGCAGTTTGCCTACGTTCTGATCCGATCGTTTCGCCACACTCGGCTTAACTTGCCGGCTATCGCTCACCAGCATCGCGAAATTATCAACAAAGTGAAAACTGCCGAGCCGTCGGCTTGCCGGGAATTCCTGGAGGAAATGACCCGCGATTTCTGGCGGCAAATTAGAGAAAACGTAGCAGCGCCAGAATGACTTTCTCATTTCTCTTCTCGCGTCGTGAATCGTTGGTTTACAGGAGGAGCCATGTCATCGAAGAAAAGGAGGACAACGATACTCTCTCTGGTCCTTTCGACGGCGGCATGGGGAAGCCTGCCGCAACAACTTGCCCAGGCGCAGACTGTGAACGGCGCCTTTCACGGGACGGTGATTGATTCCACTGGCGCCGTAGTCCCTGGGGCAACCGTGGAGGTGACCAATTTAGCTACCGGCCTGACGCGGAACGCCAGCGCCAACCAGGCAGGGTTTTACACCATCACGCAACTACCTCCGGGCCAGTACTCCGTGACCGTTTCGAAAACAGGCTTCGCGAAGGTGTTACAGTCGCGCGTCGAACTCCTCGTTAACCAAGACGTGGAGGCAGATTACACGCTAAATGTGGGTGCAGTAACACAGCACGTCGAGGTTACGTCTGCTCCCCCAGCGCTTGAAACGGCCAATGCGACATTGGATCAGGTGATCGGTTCCAAGCAAGTGGTTGATCTTCCGCTGAACGGGCGGCAGTTCACTCAACTGGTGCTGCTGACTCCTGGCGCTACTCCCAAGGAAAGCGGCCAGCAATCGTTCTTCGTGATTCCCATTGGCGGCGGCGGAATCAGCCCGTCAGTGAATGGTCAGCGTGGCCAGCAAAACAACTTCACTCTGGACGGGGTTCTCAACAACGCCATCTTTGACAACACCTGGGCCATCAGCCCGCCTCCCGACGCCATTCAGGAATTTAACGTACAGTCGCAAATGACAGACGCGCAGTTCAGCATCTCGTCTGGCGCCAACGTCAACGTAGTCACCAAATCGGGGAGCAATGAAATTCACGGCGACCTCTGGGAGTTCCTGCGAAATGACAAGTTGGATGCGGCGAACTTTTTTGACAATTTCGCAAAGCAAAAGAAACCCGCCTTCCGCCAGAACCAGTACGGCCTCACCGTTGGAGGGCCAGTGATTTTGCCGACGCCCTGGGGTCTGTATAACGGGCGCGATTCGAAAACGTATTTCTCTGGATACTGGGAGGGCTTCCGATCGAGCAAAGGGTTCACTCTCTTCAACAACGTGCCAACGGCCGGTGAGCTGGGCGGAGATTTCTCAGGCTTGCTGACGACCCAGCAGGCCGTTGATCCTACGACCAACCAGCCCATTGTCGACCCTTTGGGCCGACCCGTATTCGTGGGGCAAATCTACAACCCTTATACGACGCGAATGGTAACGGCGGGCACTGTTGACCCTGTGACCGGCCTGCCGGCGCAAACGAGCGGTTTTGTTCGCGAACCCTTTCCGGGAAATACGATTCCGGCCGCCATGCTGAACGCTCAGGCTCTTGCCTACCTCAAGGCCTTCTATCCCTTACCCAATTTCGGCCCGGGCGGGAATAGTTTTCCTAACCTAGCCACTTCGAGCGCTCAGGTTATCTCGAGTGATCAATTCGGCGTCCGAATAGACCATACCTTTTCAAACAATGACACGCTCTACGGAACCTTCTATTACACCCAGCCGAATGAGACTTTTGCGACCTCGCTGCTAACCGGCGCGAACACTTCGAAGAACCACGCCCGCGTCGTTGGCTTGGGTTACACTCATCTGTTCACCCCTACGCTCCTGGGGTCCTTTCATTACGGTTACACGCAGACGATTTTCGGCACCACGAACATTCCAGGTGGCCCAGACCTGTTAGCGGCTACCAACACGGCAGCGTTTGAGCCCGTGCGGGACGGCATTCCGATCGTTCCCCAAATCAGCCTGGCTCCACGCCTTGGCGGAACCGGCCAGTTCGCGATCCCACTCGGTCCCATCCGGTCCCACGAAGTCAGCGCTGACTTTCAGAAAATTCGCGGGTCGAACACGTTCAGTGCCGGCTTCATGTTCTATCATATTCACAGTTTCGATGACGGTTGGGGAGCATCGGTGGGGTTTGATCAGTTCCCGAGCAGCGCGACTTACGGAAACAGTCTGAACGCCTCGCAAACCGGGGACGGTCTCGCCAGCATGCTGCTGAACACGCCATCCAGCCTTTTCGGCTTCGTCGGTAACACGGCAGCGGACGACCGAACCACTTGGCAAGGTTATTACATCCAAGATAAATGGCAGGCCAGCAAAAAGCTGAACATCCAGATTGGTCTTCGCTACGATTTCGTTCCGCCCGCACACTACAAGAATGACCAGGTTTCGGGCTGGAATCCAGAGTGCCCCATTCCCCCGGACGGAAGCCTGCAAACCCAATCGGACATCAATCAAGTCATACAGTCCTGTTTCCTGATACCGGTTCCCTTTGTCCAGCCGCCCACGGCGTCGAATCCCAATCCTCCGTCCTGGCCCTTCCCGAACGTGAGGAAAACCTATTTCGATCCCAAGTACGATGGATGGCAGCCACGGTTTGGTTTCGCATATTCGGCTCGGCCGCGAACGGTGGTCCGTGGAGCCTTCGCCATGTTCACAGACCATAACAACACCCTTGTTCAGGAATCCCAGGATCCCCGCATTGCCTGGCCGTTCGGCGCAGGGATTTCCGAGGGGGGCCTGAACCGCGCGGTGCCATCGTTGTTCTGGAACGCGCTTCCCCCAGCAAGCTCATTTCTGCCGCCGGCCAACCCTACTCCCGCCATCGCGTTCGGTGCGGACCCGCGCCTGAGGATTCCTTACGCCATGGAGTACAATTTCGGCGTTCAGCACGCGATAACGCCGAATTTGACAGCGACGGTAAACTACGTCGGGTCAGAGAGCCGGCATCTTTTCATTCAACCGATGTACAATGCGCCGCTCCCGAGCAAGATGGGGCCCGGTCCCGTTGCTCCTCGTACACCGTTTCCCTTCTTTGGTCAGTTTCCGGCAGATTTCAATTCTGGAGTGGGCAACTACAATGCCCTTCAGGCTAAACTAGAGCAGCGGCTTTCGCACAACCTCACACTTCTCGGTTCCTACACCTGGTCTCGTTGCCTGTCCATTCAGGACGAAGGACAGTCTGGCAGTATTCAAAACCCTTACAACGTCAAGGCGGATTACGGCGCTTGCGATTTCAATATTCCGCATATCTTTGTTTTCAGTTATGCATATGCGCTTCCTTTCGGCAAAGGCATGCCCCTTGGGGGCAACGTCGGGCGGGCAGGCGATTTGCTCATCGGAGGCTGGCAGATCAGCGGCATTCTGACGCTCGAAAGCGGTCAGCCGTTTACGGTTACCGTCCCGTTTGATAATGCCAACATTAATCCATCAAGCGAAACGCAGCGGGCCAATCCGGTTTCCGGCGTCCCGCTTCTGCCTCCTGGATTCCAGCAAGGTCCACACGCCTGGTACAACCCAGCGGCTTTCACGCTTCCCGCGCCTTTCACATTCGGGACGCTCGGGCGCAACACGCTTCGGGGCCCCAAGCTGCAAAACCTGGATTTTGCCCTGTTTAAGAGCTTCAAGTTTGCAGAGTCGAAATCCTTCCAGTTCCGCTCGGAGTTCTTCAACGTCCTCAACAACGTAAATTTTGCCCCTCCGGGCGGAGGTGCCAGCGGAGGCTTCAGCACCTTGGGTGGTGAATCGAGGACCGGGGTCGGTTCTCCCGGATTTATGGAGATTTTCAGCGCCGCATCGGCGCGGGAGATTCAGTTCTCGCTGAAACTTCTCTGGTAGGATGACGCAGAAGGCTGCCTGGACAACCGGGGAGCGCAGGAAACGAGTGAGAATTCTTCAAGTCAAATTCGCGAACGGACTTAGTGCTTCGCATGTTCGAGATTCTTCCTGTCGCTCTGCGCCACGATAAGTTTGGAGCTCCGGATATGCTGAAGTCTTTTGCCGCATGGCGTTGCTTTGTGAGAATGACCGGATCCAAACGTGGGCGTGCTCGACGAAGAGCAGCTGTCTTGCGTCTGTGTCACATCCCTTTTGTGGTTTCCATCACGCTCATCGCGCCCTCCCAGCCTCAAGCGCAAACGACGAATCAGAAACGGGACGAGAAAGAAGTTTCGTCACGCCAACAGGCAGATACGGTGATTCAGCAAGGAATGCTGCTGCTTCATGAAAAGCGCTACGGTGAAGCTCTCGCCGAGTTTCGCCTCCTCGAGAAGCAGAGCCCTCTTAACCCCGACGCTTTGAGCGGCGAAGGCATTGCGTTGGCTTTGATGGGTAGGTCCGATGAAGCCATAGATACCCTAAAGAGGGCGCTTGCCGTCGACCCGAGCTACTGGCTGGCGCGCCGGGAGCTGGGCATTCTTTATTGGAGCAAGGGTCGAAAGCAGGACGCCGCAGGGGAGCTCGAGCCGTTGATCGTCTTGCATCCCGACGACGGCCCGGTTAATTCAATTCTTGGACAATATGAATTGGAACGAAAAAGCTATCCAGCGGCGCTCGCCTATTTTTCTCGCATTCCCGCGGAGATGGCTGCCGATCCAAGCCTAGCGCTTATGGGCGCCGAAGCACAGCTAAACACTCGGGACATCGCACGGGCCGCGGAAACTCTGAAAGACCTTGTGGGGCGGCCCGACCTTACAAATGACATGCGCTTTAAGTTGGCGTGGATGCTCGGGCAGGCCAAGCTTTCGAAAGAGGCTATCCAAGAGTTCAACAAACTGCCGACCGATTACCCCGACCGGTTCCGGCGCAACTACGGCTTGGCCTTGGCCTACTTCAACGAGCGGGACTATCAAAAGTGCATCCAGACGCTCAAACCGGTTCTTGCGACGGGGGGAACCGAGCCCGAGCTTTACAGCCTGCTGGGTGTTGCCGAAGAGAAGGGCGGACAGACGCAGGAGGCGTATGAAGCCTTCCGGGAAGGCATCCTCCAAAATCCGACAAACCCACGGAACTACCTCAACATTGCCACGCTGGCGAGCCAGCACTTGAACTACAAGCTTGCGGCGGAAATGCTTACAGAAGGCATTGCGAGAATCCCGCAAGCTCACGAATTGTTCCTAAGCCGGGGAATCGCCTATACGCTCGCAGCGCGCTTTGACGAAGCGAAGCGGGACTATCAGCGTGCCATCGAGATGGCGCCGGAAGATTACGGAGGTTATCTGGCGATGGGCATCTCCGAACTGGAAGAAGGGAACCTGAATGGCGCTATTCAATCATTCAGGAAGGCTGCCGTCCATGGGCCTAAAGACCCGCGCTGCTATTACTTCCTGACGGAAAGTCTGATTCAAAAGGGCGCAGCTCCAGAAAGCTCGGAGTTCCAGGAAGCGCTGGAGTCGATTAACACAGCAGTTTCACTCGAGCCAAACTTCGCCCACGCGTATGTGGATCGGGCGAAACTGGAACTCGCCCGAGGGGACGCCAAGACGGCGCTCGTTGATCTTGAGCATGCGCGGTCCATCGATCCGAACTCGAGTTCCATCGCTTACTTGCTGGCGCGGGCATATCAGCGGAAGGGCGAAAGAGCCAAAGCCGACGCATTGTTCGCCCAGGTTCAGGAGCAGGGCGACCGAGATCTGCAGCAATTTGCTAAGGACTCTCTAACGGAAACTCTCGTGGTTGTTTCGACAGGTAATCGCTGAGGTTGCGTGATGGACGGAGTTGGAGCGGTGCTGAGAGCCGCCGCCGGCATCTTTGTCTTTATGTTTGGCCTCACCACCGCGGTTCTGGGCGTGGCTGGTCAAGGCTTTCCGTCAGAGGGGGCATCTAGAAACGCGGATTGCACGGCGGCACTCGAAAAAGGAAAGCAGCTCCTGGCTCAACACGGCTCCAGCGAGGCTCAGCAACTCCTGGCTGAAGCCGTGGGCAGCTGTCCGGATGTGCCCGAGCTGTGGAACAGGTTGGGACTTGCTTACGACGGCGACGGACATCACAACGAAGCGCAGGCTGCCTTCGGCCGTGCGATTCGGCTAGATCCCCACGATACTCGCTTTCGCAATAACCTTGCGGCAAGTTACATCCGGTCGGGGAAGCAAACGATTGGCATTGCGGAGTTTGAAAAAGTGCTGGAGCTCGATCCGGGAAATCCCACGGCTTGCCTGAACCTGGGCAGCTTTTATCTTCGGAAGAAACAGTACCAGCGCGCAGTTTTCTACTTTGATGCTGGAGCGTTCCAGCGGTCGCAAGATCCGCTTGAACTGTTCGAATTAACAGAGGCTTACTACGGCGCAGGAAAAGCAAACCAAGCAAAACAGACGGCAATCCAACTTGCAAGTCTCCCGGGTGTGGACTCGAAGACTCATTTTTCTCTAGGCCTGCTTCTAGCTGAGCATGGCGAATACCACTTGGCCGCGGGACAGTTTGAGGCCATTCCACCTGTCGAACGAGACGGGGCGGCGAACATTAATCTAGGCATGGCCTACTCCAAGCTAGGACGTTTCGACCAAGCGCACGCCGCATATAGCGCCGCGATCCGGGACGACCCAGCGAACCCCGAGCCTTACTTCCGCATCGGGCTCGCTGAATCAGCGATCGGCCGGCACCAGGCAGCAGCCGATTGGATGAATGAGGCCAAGGGTAAGGCCCCAGGCCGCACCGATATCTCCTATGCGCTGGCCGAAGAATTGATGCACGACGGGAACTTCGAGCGGGCCAACTCTGTGCTGACTTTAGCGCTTAGCGTTCATCCGTCTGACCCTGCCCTTCGCGAGGCAACGGGCGACCTCCTTGCGAGCCAAAATCGACTGCAGGATGCCGTGAAGGCCTACAAGGAGTGCCTCCGATTCGATCCAAGACGCCTAAGCGCCCGTTTATCGCTTGCCCGGGCTTATGGGGATATGGCGCAAACCGAAAATGCCAGAGCGGCGCTAGCCGAAGTCCTTCGTCTCGATCCGAAAAACGCCGAAGCAGAGGCTCAGCTCGGGCGTTATGCCCTCGAAGCAGGCAACCCCCAGGATGCCTCGGCGCTGATCAGAAGCGCACTCGCCCACGATCCTCGCAACATTTCGGCCAATGAATATTATGCGCGGCTCCAGATTCGCGACGGCAAGCTGAACGGGGCGCGGGAAACTCTGGAGAAACTCGTGCAGCTCGATCCGCAAAATTACCGATTTCATTTTCTGCTTGGAGGTCTGCTGGCCCGTTTGAATCAGGCCGCCGAAGCAGAAAAAGAATTCGAGCTCTTCCGAAGGCTGCAGCCTAAACATGGCAGTTCCGAGGAATAACAGGACAGCGGCATAAGAACGATGCTCTATCCCATTTCCGAAGTGCGGAACTTGGTGAGCCAGCTGAATCATCCAGAGGGCCTTGCCGTGGCTCGCGACGGATCCATTTATGCAGGTGGCGAGACAGGAGAGGTCTATCGCATTTCTGCCGATGGGATGAAAGTGCAGAAATTTGCGGCAACAGGCGGCTTTTGCCTGGGCATCACGCTTGACCGCGACGAGAATATCTACGTTTGCGACATCGGCCGCCGTTCACTGCTTCGTGTGTCGCAGCGCGGCGACGTGGTCGTGCTCGCGGAACAAGCCGACGGACGCCCGCTCGTGAATCCCAACTTCAGCGTCTTCGACTCCCGCGGCAATCTCTACTTCAGCGACTCGGGCAAATGGAAAGAGGCGAATGGCTTGGTCTGCCGGTGGCGGCCCGGCTGCGAAGCCGAAATCTTTTCGCCCGGTCCATTTCACTTTGCAAACGGCCTGGCGCTGGATGCAGCTGAGCGATACCTGTATGTCGTGGAAAGCAATCTGGATCGCGTATTGCGGATCGAAATCCTCCCGGACGGCAGAAGCGGTCTTCCCGAAGTATTTGCTGAAGGTTTTGCGCGTATCCCAGACGGGCTGGCTTTTGACGCCCGCGGGAACTTGTACGTGACCACCTATGCCTCGAATTGCATTTATCGGGTGGACTTACAACGGAATGTGGAGCTTTTGTGCCAGGACCCCGAGAACTTGCTTTTGTGTCAGCCTACAAACTGCGCTTTTGGGGGACCAAACTTCGATCAGTTGTTCGTCAGCAATCTTGGCCGTGACCACATAGCCGCGCTCGATCTGAAGATCAAAGGTCAGCTCTTGTGGCACCAGCGATCATGAGTTTTGCAGGTGAAGTCTTTGACAACGTCCGGTGGAAGGGCGGGACTTTCGAGCCGGGCCGCAAGGGAAGATATAAATCATCGATTCCCCGCGGATCGGGAGAATTCTGATGAATTTCGAAGGCAAGGTTGTCGTCATAACGGGTGGAGCCTCCGGAATCGGCCAAGCTTGCGTGCGGGAATTCGCGGAGCGCAATGCAGCTGTAGCTGTCGTGGATCGAGACCGGAAGCTGGGCGAAACGACAGTTACTGAGGTTCAGGGACGCGGTCGGAAGGCGGTTTTGTTTTCCGCGGATGTCAGCAAGGGGAGCGAAGTACAACGGCTTATACCCCAAATTGTCGCCGAATTCGGAGGGCTGGACGTTCTAGTCAGCAACGCCGGCATTCAGCGTTACGGAACCGCGACGAGCGCAAGCGAGGCGGAATGGGATGAAGTTCTGAACATTAATTTGAAGAGTGCTTTCCTCATGTCGAAGCACGCCATTCCCGAGATGATCCGGCGGGGAGGCGGGGCCATTGTGGTTACCGGCTCGGCACAGTCGGTCGCGGCCCAGCGCAATTCAGTCCATTACGTTGTAAGCAAGCATGGTTTGCTGGGCTTGGTCCGAAGCATTGCGCTTGACTATGCCAAGCAAAATATACGCGCTAACTGCGTCTTGCCGGGCGCGATTGACACCCCGATGCTGCGCTGGGCCGCCAGTCTCGATGCTCATCCCGACCGCGTGCTTGAAGCCTGCAATCAGCTGCATCTGCTTGGTCGCATGGGAAAGCCCGAAGAAGTCGCCCGAGTCATTGTGTTCCTGGCAAGTGACCTAGCCTCTTTTGTGACGGGATCGGCCGTTATGGTGGACGGAGGATTATCGGTCCCCGTGGGCGGCACGATCTTTCAAGAGTCGGGAACCGGCACCACAAGGGTGCCAGGCTCCCACTGAAGCTGAATCGAACTATCGTTCAAAGGAGGGGAGATGAAAGGAGGAAAAGTCCACAACCAATGGTTGGCGTCTCTGCTGGCGCTTGGACTATGCGTGTCGGCAAGACCTTCTGAAGCCGCGCGGCCCAGTGACGAACCAAATGTCGAGACGGTATGGCGCATCGGCAGCTTTGACGGATCATCGGCGGAATTCCATGAGGGCCAACCGCCGGCGCGAGCACCCGCCTTTGTGATCGGCAAAAGCCAGCCTAGCAAGGATTGGTACGCTTTTCAGCCCGGTTCGGCAAACGGTGGGGCGGGAAGCCGAAGCCATCCTGTTCGCGTGCAGTTTGAACTGCGGGATCAGCCCGTTGGTCTTTATGAAATGAAGATTGCGCTGCTCGTGGAGCACCCGCGTATTTCTGCCCTCCAGGTGGACGTCAATGGACACGCAGGGCGTTTCTACCAGCACCCGAAGCTTGATTACGCGATGGGCGACGTCTATGGGGCATTTTTCCCGGAGTATTCAACTGACACGATAACGTTTGACTTCCCCGCCTCCTTTTTGCGCCAAGGGAGCAATCAATTGGAATTTACGGCCGTGGATGAGCCTTCACCGGGAGACGAAACAAATTCGGAGGGAGTGCCGATCGGAGACTCCGGGCTCGTTTACGACGCTCTGGAGCTTGACCACGTAGGTACCGGAGGATATGAAGCCTCGGCCGTACGGTCGCAGATCGTTCCCACCATTTTCTATCGCATGGAAGACGGCAAGCTCCGGGAGCTCATCGACGTATTTGTCGGTTTTCACGAGAAGCCCGAGCGTGGCAGTGTTGAGCTTTTGCTGAACGGAGACGTGTTTCGCCAACCTTTGACCGCCGACCGGGCCTTCGGAGAACAACGAGTGGAATTTTCCGTCCCGGCCTTCGAGAGCTCCTGCGAAACAACGGTCTCGGTGCATCTCAACGGTAGGACTCGTCGCTTTACAGAACGAATTGTTCCCGGCAAGAAATGGACCGTCTTCGTCGTCCCCCACGAGCATCTCGACGTCGGCTATACCGACTTTCAGGCCAAAGTAGCGGAGGTTCACAGCCGCGGGATCGATGAAATCGCACCCCTTGCCGAGAAGTACCCTGGTTTCGAGTTCAGTTTAGACGGCGCATGGGAAGCAGAGCAATTTCTTCACAGTCGCAGCCAAGCCGACAGGGAAAAGCTGTACCGCATGGTTCAGGACGGCAAAATCCATATTCCGTCACAGTACGCAAGCCTGCTCACCGGCTTTCCGACGGCGGAGACGCTGCTTCGCTCTCTCTATTGGGGCTACGCTTTCAATCAAAAACACGGCGGCCCATGGGAGTATGCGAATATCACCGACGTACCTTCTTACTCTTGGTCATACGCTTCAGTTCTGTCAGAAGCGGGGCTGAAGTATTTCATTGCAGCCAGCGATAATTACCGCGGCCCTATGCTCCTGCTGGGACATCTGCACGAAAAGTCGCCCTTCTGGTGGGAAGGGCCTGATGGCGGCAGGGTGCTGATGTGGTATTCCCGCCACTATCACCAGATGCTGACGCTGTTTGGAATGCCCCCTCAAGTGGCGGCGGGTCATGACGCTCTGCCCATATTTTTGCAGATCTACGGTTCTCCTTCCTACAAGCCCCACTCCGTTCTTCTCTACGGAACGCAAGTGGAGAACACCGATCTCTTTCCGCAGCAAGCGGAAATTGTCTCCGCCTGGAACAAAATCTACACATATCCCAAGCTGGAGTTCTCAGACTTTTCCAAGGCAATAGGCGAGATCGCAAAAGAAGCGGGGGACGCGATCCCAACTTACCGGGGAGATGGGGGCCCCTATTGGGAAGACGGAATTGCTGCTGATGCCGCTTATGCGGCGCTTGAAAGGGCAAACGAGGCCCGGGCGCTGTCTGCGGAAAAACTTTCCACGGTCAGCACGCTGGTCAATCCAAAGTTCCTGCTTGACCGCGGCAAGCTCGACGACTTGTGGAAGGAAATGGTGCTGATGGACGAACACACCTGGGGAGACTCACGCAGCATCACCGCACCCGAGAGCCAGGAGTCAGTGGAACAGCTGGCCGTGAAAGACGCCTTCGCGGTCCGCGCGCATGCCTTGGTCAACGACATCGTCGAACGCAGCCTCGGGGTGATCGCTGATTTCGTTAGTGATCCGCCCAATACGCTTCTCGTATTTAACGGCCTCAACTGGACACGTAGCAGCTTTGTAGACTTCGATTTGGATCACGGGTGGGAAATCGTCGATCAGAAGACCCAGGAGGTTGTCCAGTATGAGACGGTCTCGGACTTCAAGTTATACAGCCGTGTCCGTTTCCTCGCCGTGGACGTTCCAGCCGTTGGCTACAAGGCTTATGAATTAAGGATGGTAAAAGGACAGCCCGCCGAGAACGCATCCTCGCATGGCGAAGTCGTCGAAAGCCCCTACTATCGCGTCACATTGGACCCCGAGAGCGGCGCGGTACGAAGCATTTTTGACAAGGAGCTCGCGCGGGACATCGTCGACTCCTCATCGCCCTACCGTTTTGGCCAGTATCTGTATGTCAGCGGGGCCGACGAGCTCCCAAACCGCTTGGTCCAGTATCGAGCCATTTCACCCGTCCCGGACCTGCACATACAGCCTGCGGGCGGAGGAAAGCTCGTTTCCGTCGTCCACACAAGCTTTGGAACAGTAGCAAAACTGGAGAGCTCTGATGTAAACACCCCGAGAATCGAAACTCGGATCATCCTTTTCGACACGCAGAAAAAGATCGAATTCATAAACCAAATCCGTAAAGAGAAAACCTTCAGCAAAGAAGCCGTATACTTCGCTTTTCCCCTTGCTATGGAGCATCCGCGGTTCGAGTATGAAATCCAGAATGGCGTCGTCGACCCTGCCAAGGACATGCTACCCGGTGCGGGCCTTGAGTGGTTTTCGGTCCAGCACTGGACCGCGGCTCAAGATGGCAACGTGGCAGCCGCCATTTTCCCCCTCGACGCTTCACTCGTCACCTTTGGAGACATTGCTCGCGGAATTTGGCCGCGTGAGTTCGGCCAGCGCAAGCCGGCGCTCTTCTCTTACGTGATGAACAATTACTGGGACACGAACTATCGAGCCGGCCAAGGCGGGGATTTTGTCTTTCGTTATGTGTTTACCAGTGGTCGCAAGCTCGACGCTGCTTCTCTCAGTCGCCTCGGTTGGGAGGAGAGCACTCCGCTTGAGACCGACCGGATTACATCTCAGGACAAAGCCATTAACCTCCCGCGTCCGCTGGACAGCAAGCAGGGCAGCTTCCTCGAGGTGAATCGGCCCAACGTGCTGCTCCTGACCTGGAAGGAGGCGGAAGACGATCAGGGTACCATCCTCCGGTTCCTCGAAATTGGCGGCGAAGCCGGGCCAGCGGAAATAACCATTCCGTTGTTGAAGGTTGAGTCCGCATGGAGATGCAACGCCATGGAGGCAAACCAGCTGGCACTTCAGCTGGTCGGCGATCACGGATTTAAGTTTGACATCAAGCCGCACCAGATTGTTACGGTGCGCGTAAAAGGGACGTCTACCCTTCCGGCCCTCGTGCGCTGACTGGCGTCGTCTTGATCCCCGCGCGGCTCGAGAAAAAAGTGCTAGGTTGTTCCAAAGCGAAATGGCATGGGCGCGAAGCCTTCGTGCTCGTGAACGATCTCGTCCATTTGGTCACTCTAACCGGGGGCGGGCACATTGCCGAGTTCCGGTTCCGCGAGCGCAAGGGCTTATCCACCCTCAATCCGCTCTGGGTGCCGCCGTGGAAGACGATTGAGCCTTATCACTACCGGCCAGGGCAGCATGCGGCGCGCTATGGGTCTCCGGCCACGGGTCGAACGCTTTCCGGTATCACCGGTCACAATTTGTGCTTGGACTTTTTTGGCTCGCCTTCGGAGGAGGAAGCCCGGCAGGGACTCTCGATTCATGGCGAAGCGCCAAGTCTTCGATGGCGGAAAGAGCGTATTGGGGTGCGCCCGCAAGAGGTCAGTCTTAAGCTGTCAGTGCGGTTGCCGGTGGCAGAACTTCGCTTCGAACGCGAACTCACTCTCCGGCGAGGGGAGTCGGTCGCTTATTTCGAAGAAACCGTGAAGAACGAAAGGAAGGCAGATCATTTCTTTCATTGGACGCAGCATGTCACGCTTGGTCCGCCATTCCTCGACTCCCAGGCGAGTTGCATTTGCGTACCGGCACTCAAGGGGAGAACCTATCCTCATGGTTACGAAGGCAAAGAACTGCTTCGATCCTCGTGCGATTTTAAATGGCCACGTGCCCCGGATCTGCAAGGAAACTTCGTTGATCTTACACAACCCTTCATCCGTTCCGGGAAGGGATTTGTGGCAACGGCTCTGCTCGATCCGAGGCGGGAGATCGGATATATCGCAGCACTGAACCGCGAAGCGAATCTTCTCTTTGGCTACTGCTTTCACCGTAGCGATTTTCCGTGGGCGGTCAGTTGGGAGGAGAACCGCGCGAGACGCTATCCGCCTTGGAATGGCCGGTGCCAGGTCCGCGGGATTGAATTTGGCTCAACTCCCTTTCCTTTACTCCGCCGTGAAGCTTTTGCCCAAGGCCCGCTATATGGGACAGGGCATTTTTCGATGGTCCCGGCGCGCGGTTCGCGCACCGTGCAGTATCTCAGCTTCCTAGCGGCTGTCCCCGAGGACTTCGCTCATTTACGAGGGCTGCGCTTGACGGATAGCGAGATTCTCCTAAGCGACGCTCGTGGCCGCGACCGCGTCCGAGTGCGGGCGTCTGGGCTTGCTGCAACAAGCCTTGCAAAAAAGTCATGACTCACCAAGGCTTGAATCAAAATCAGGCACAGCGAAACCCGGAGGCGCAAGATGTGTTCCGTTCCGCAGAGGCCGACAACGGAGAAAAATGGCTCCTGAATCCCGCGATTTAAACGTGGAAGACGCATGTCGGCGATTTTCGCTGATCTACACCGGAGCCATCGCCGATGTTCTGGATGAAATGGGTTACTCGAAGCAATGCCTCCCAGCGGCGATCCAGAGCCTCAACTGGGATCAAAGAGTGGCCGGAGCGGCAATGACCGTAGAGGGGCAGCAGACTTCAAGCAAGGACCCGGAGGAGATTTATATTCCAGTACTCCAAATGCTAGGCGACCTCCAACCAGGTGACGTTATCGTGTCACAACCAAACGACGGCATCTGCGCTCATATCGGCGAGCTATCGAGCGAGGCGGCCCAATTTCGGGGTGCCCGGGGAGCTGTGATCGATGGCGGCGCTCGTGATACCGACTACATAAGGAAGCTGGGATTTCCGGTTTTTTGCCGTTATCGAACGCCTCGGGATATCGCCGGTCGATGGAAACTAATCACTTACGGACGGCCCATTACCATCGGCGAAGTCACGATTCGGCGCGGAGACTTCATTGTTGGCGATAACGACGGAGTGGTTGTGATTCCCCGAGAGGTCATGCCACAGGTCCTCGAGCGCGCGGAAGAAGTAGTGCACACGGAAAACGAAGTCCGAAAGGCCATCTTAGAAGGCGTTCATCCCGTGGAAGCCTATCGGAAACACGGGCGCTTTTGAGGTTTGAGAGATTGGTGGTGATATGGAGCGGGCCGTCGAGCGATGCACGCCCCTTGCGCAGGTTGCAGACCTTTCTGGGAGGATGGCCATGACGGCAATCCTCCCAAGCGTCTTGGTCGCCGGCATTCTGGGTGGTGCGGCACCCACGGCGGGCGGCGGCAGGCTGTCCAGAACACCGCACGTGGATCCTTCGAGATCGTTTCCTGTCAGCACACCTTTGTTTTGTGGAGGATTTGACCATGAAATTGGGGCTTGGACTTTATCGGCATATGCTCACTCCCGAGAACTTTCGTTTTGCCAGGCAGGCTGGGGCAACGCACATAGTCGCTCACTGGGTCAATTACTTTGCTGGGACTGTCAGACTTCCCGGAACAGATGGAAGGACGAATTGGGGCGTCAGCGACAATCGGGGGAAGCTTTGGACCTACGAAGAACTGCGGGATTTGAAGAATGCCATCAACGAGCATGGTCTGGAACTGGCCGCCATAGAGAATCTTGATCCTTCCCATTGGTACGACATTTTGCTCGACGGGCCCAGCAAGCGCGATCAGCTGGAAGATTTGAAGACCATCATCCGGCGGCTAGGGAAAGCGGGGATTCCTGTTCTCGGCTACAACTTCAGCATTGCAGGAGTCTGGGGGCATGTGCAAGGCCATTTCGCCCGGGGGGAAGCCGAGTCTGTTGGTTTCCTTGGCAAGGAAGGACCGGATGAAACGCCGATCCCGAGCGGACAACTCTGGAACATGACATACGACGCGGCGGCGCCGCCGGGGACGATTGGAACGGTGACTTCCGAACAGATGTGGAAGCGTCTGGCCGACTTCCTTACCGAAGTCGTTCCGGTGGCTGAAGAGGCGGGAGTCAGACTCGCGGCCCATCCCGATGACCCGCCGATGCCCACATTAAGAGGTACCGCCCGGATGGTTTATCAGCCGCAGCTTTTCCAGCGGCTGCTGGACATCTATCCGAGTCACTACAATGCGCTCGAGTTCTGCCAAGGCACAGTCGCCGAAATGAGTGATGGCGACGTTTATGAAGCGATCGACAAATATTCTAAGCAAGGCAACATTGCCTATGTGCACTGCCGGAACGTAAAAGGCAAAGTGCCTCGATATCATGAAGTTTTCATCGATGAAGGCGACGTCGACATAGTTCGCGCCCTGCGCATCTACGAGACGAACGGGTTTGATGGCGTGATCATCCCTGACCATACTCCCCAGATGACCTGCGCTGCCACCTGGCACGCCGGGATGGCTTATGCGCTCGGTTACCTGCGGGGCGTGCTCCAGTCTTTCCAGTCGCCTGTATAAACGTGCCAATACCGGGAGCGAAGCAACTTCCCGAGCGAGCGCGTCGAATCAATGCTATAAGCCGGTCGCGCTAAGGCCGTGTTTTCTTGCCGGCAGTTTGCTCTGCGGATCGAAATGGTGGGTGCGTCCCTCTTCCGTGGCGCTTGAGTATGAACACTCTCTTGCCGTCAAGCCGTCAATACGGTTCCATTCCCTAATCCGTCGCAGGTCATGGCCCTTTTTCCAAGGCGCATGCCAGCGCACTGTGGATGTCTTCTGCTGGCAGTAGCAGGCAGTGCTCGCACATTACTCCGTCAAGCTGCCGGCGTTGTTGATCGTCGCAGCCTTCATAAGCGCCGTTGGTGCAAAGGAATGTTTCCCCGGGTCAGGCGTTTGTCTTGGCGAGATTCGCAAGAGTTCACTCGCCTCATTCAGGGTGGCTTGCGGAAAGCACTCGTCGCGCAGCCTCGAGCATCGGCTGTAGTGCTCCGTCCCAGTAGTCCCAGGTGTGCCCGCCCGGGGTCTCGTGGTACTCATAGGCTATCTTTCGGGAGGCCAGCTGCAGCACGAACGCCCGATTTGTGTCTAGGAACGAGTCCTCTGTGCCGCAGCTCAAGTAAAAGTACGGATATGAGTTTGCATGGGAACTATTCAGCAGGAGGAAAATGTCGTTTTCGCTGCGCTCGCGACTTCCCTCATTGCCGAAGATTTCCACCAGCTTGGCCCGGAATTCCGGCCTAAGCTTATCGAGATCTTGCGCAGCATTGACGGCGCCACTGAGACTGCCAGCGAATACAAACAAATCAGGATGCTTGAGCGTCAACTTCACCGCACCGTAGCCACCCATCGAGAGACCGGCTATCGCGCGTCCATGGCGGTCGCGGATGGTGCGATACTTCTCGTCGATTTCATTGACCAAATCCTTGGCGACGTAGTCCTCAAACTTGTCGCCGGCAACGGTCGCAGAGTTTGTATACCAGGAGTCGTCCGCGTCCGGCATGATGATCAGGAGATGCAGATTTCGCGCGTAATTTTCGAGCTGGGTTCGCGTGTCCCAATTCAGGTAATCACCATAAAGTCCGTGCAGCAGATAAACGACGGGAAATCTTCCGCCCTTCGCATAACCCAGGGGAAGGAGCACGCGATAGCGCATGTCGCGCTCGAGAGAGCCGCTGTGAAAAACCGCATCCTTGACCCGTGGATTGTGATTGGATGTAGCGCCTGAGCCTCTCCCGGTTCCCTGCGATAACCCCGGACAACAGCTCAGCAACAGAAACAGAAGGTAGGCGGGAGCTCTACTCATCGCAATCCCGGATCCCCGGTCGGTTTCGATCACATACAGGTTGAGGCTGCCTCGGATGTTTCATTTCGGCAGGTCCAGAATCACCACGCGCGGGCAATAAATGTTCATATTGGCAATGGTTTTCGCGAGAACCATCGAATTGCACGCATAACTCAATGCGATCTTGCTTTCGGTGAATTCGGTGTGCTCCTTTACCGCATAACAAAAGGTATCTTTGTCGTAGCCCGGGCGGTCGCGCTTCATTTCTGGGAACTCGTAGATCATGCGCGGCGCGGACCATGGCCCGACCGGAGAATCCGCGGTCCTCGCAACTGCGCGCGGCGAAGGAAATTCAGGACCGGTTGAAATCGCCAGCCACTTCTTTATCGGAGAGTGGTAGCGAACCGACATTTCGCTGATGGGTTGGTCGATCACCTTCTTGGCGTCCGGGCCCGCCAGTCCCGCCGTCCAGCGATTGTCGTTTCTGAGATACTCCCAGCTGCCGGATGGGTTGGCCATCTTGCCTTGTGGCGTTCGCATGACGGCCATAAATCCCTTCCCTTCTCCCTCACTGACTTGCGTATACCAGATCACGTATTTTCCGTCAGGTACGAGCGAAACACCGGCCCAAAGCCGCGCGTCGGTGAGGTCATGGACGGCGATCTCCCACTTGTCAGGTGATGCGTGGGCGTTGCCGATTGTGGCTAGCTTCGTACCAACAATTTCGAATCCGAAGGCGTCGGCGGGGCGAGCTCCGGGCTTATTGCGTACTGCCAGCAAACAAATAGAAAGCACTTTGTCCTCGAGGAATCCATCGAGCGGCCAGTACCATAGCTCGTCTGTCCCGGTGTCAAAAAACGAGCGCGGCTTGGGATCGCTCGCCTTCTGCCAGAAGTACTGCATCTCGCAAGGTGAACCCGTTTCGCACCGGGAAAGGCCGATGCTGTTCCGGACCATGGCTTTCGATTCGCTGCGCAGTTTCGTTCCAGGATCCCCCACGAACGTGTCACCAAAAAGCCAAAGGCTTGTCATGGGCGTAAGCGCGAGCGAATACGCATCGTCGGCGCCCAGCCAGCCGTCGGCGTAGCTGAATTCAGGCAGAGGGCGAGGTAAATCGGTGGCGTGGGAAGCTGGCTTGGAAGAGGAAGCTGCCGTGCAGCTCAAAAGCAACGAAAGGGCGAAAAGCAAGAGTGTGAGCTGTTTCACGGGATTGCCGTCTCGCGCCGTAAGTTCACTCGAGCACATTTGCTAGGAACTCATTTCAGTCCGGCAATCTTCACTCGAATGAATTTTGGGCGATAAGTGTCCGCGTAAACCAGATCGCCGCTATTGCTCGCGTTCAAATCATAAGAAATCAGAAGTTGGCCATTGCTTGTGTACTGAGGGTGCGCGTGCGGGTTGTATGTCAGAATTATTCCCGCGAGAGACTGCGATGAAGTCATTCCTGGCACCTTTGTGGAGCCAGTTTCAGGCGTTGAATACACCACCTGTTTCGCAGAAAAGGGCCCCTGAGGCCGGCAGGCAGAGTAGAGGACTATATCTTTCCAAGTTCCGAAAGGAACTTTCGTGTCTTGGGCTACCAACAGGTACGTGGTTCCCGCGCCGCTGTGGATCTTCTTGACGCTGTATTCGCTGCTGACGTAATCGCCCGCGTTGTTCGGGTCGTTTGGTGCGCCTATGATTTGGACAGCGTTGGTCAAACCCGGCATCCAGCCGTTCCCATTCCAGACATACCAGTTGTTCGTGTCGGCGACGCCAGTAACTCCAAGCGCGGGATTTGTGAGCGCCACAAACGGATACCTGCCGTTTTGCCCGTTGTCCTCAATTCCATAGACATGAAGCGAAGCGTTGCCATAGTCTCCGTCGAGCCACAAAGCTGTTCCCCAGTGCACGACATTCCCGGGAGGAACGTTACGGAGCGGTGTGATGCTCTCAACCGCAAGGTCAGGCAGTGTGAGTTGGGCGATCGCGCTGCCGTAGTAATTGAAACTGTTGTCCCATTCCATGAGGAACGTCCAAAGCTTCTTTGTTCCGGCGCTGTCAACCTGCACGACGACGGAGTCGCCCATCCAATAAAAATGTCCTGTAACAAGACCGTCGGCAGGCACGAAATACGAGGTCGAATAGCCCGAGGTCGGGTCCTTAGGACCTACAACAGTCGACAACTGGCCGGTCGTTGCGCTTTGCACGACAATGCTGTTATGAGCGTGATAAAGAACAGTCGGCGGATTGCACAACGGAGGGCCGCAATTTGGCGCCCGCGTGCGCAAGCCGTTCGAATTCGTCCTCACCGTCCCGTCGCCGCTGGCGGTCGGATACTCTCCGATGTAGGAATCAGAAAAGAAAAAAGCCGTGTCACCGTTGGGCAGAAGCACCGAGTAAGTGCTATCCGCACCGGTCCACCCGGGCATGCCGAGGGGCTCGTTGCCAGTTCCCGGACCATTCTCGGCGTATTCCGCATTGAAGTGAGAATCCGGCGTGCCGGTTCCGGCAGTGACGGTACAGGTTTGGGCCGTCAACCCAGCGGGAGCATACACGACGAACGTGCAGGTCAGAAGAAACCCTAGCGAGAAGCGCCAGAACGGCCTGAAGTGGGTCTTTCTCATGGCACCTCCTGTAAATGCCATCCAGGCCTTCGGGAGAACTAACCGGTCGAAACCAAAGGCTACCAACGCTCAAGATCAGAGGTCAAGCCAACCATGATTGTTTACGTAAGATTAGATCATAATCGGCATAGAACAGGAGCCAAACGACCAGAATTATGATCTAATCGCGGCCTGTTAGTCTGTTGGAGGGCGACTGTGACAGAGGAAGACGTTTCATCACACAAGGCGTGGGGTCGCAGGTCTTTTTTGAAGGTGAGCGCGGTCGCCGGTATCGTTCCGAGGCTGATGCATTTTCGTACGGCCCCGGGCGGCCCTCAGTCCCCCAAGCGCCTGCCTCCGGTCCCGGCCGTGGAGGACCTTCGGGCAGACCGGCTTGTGCATAAGTTCAGAGACCTCTATTCCTCGCCCACCGCGCAAAACGAATTTGGATATGTCCAAGCGACAAAATCGGTGTCGGGAATTACAGCCCTTTCCTTGCCACCATTCGCATGTTGTGGAGTGCCGGACACGCCCTGGAGCCCGGGATTTCTCCTTTCGTGCGAACTATTCGTGAATGGGCGAATCCTTCTCTCCTATCCCGATGGCGGCGACGAGATCGCTTTCAGGTGGTATCCGCACCGGATCGTGCGCGAAACCCAAGCCGATGGCCTAAAGTTCTCCACAGAGACGTTCATGCCCGCGAAAAGGCGGGCGGCTGCGGAGGTCATTCGAATCACAAATGTCGGTAGCGCAGCGCGAATGGTCTCCTTGGGTTTTGATATGCGCGCCGCCGTCGCCAAGAAGACGACCTCGTGGCTCACCTACTCGCCCGGTGAAGCGGACAATCGTATTCACTGGGATGCTTCCCGCGGGTGTCTGATCTTTGAGGCTCAGCACAGTCAGGCCTTTTCCGTGCAAGGCATCCTCCCCAAGGCCAGCCGCCTCGATTCTGGGCGGATGCTGGTTCTCGAAATGTCGCTTGGTCCTCGGGAGACAAAGGAAGTGACATACGTGAACGCGGTCGACGCCGAACAGCAGGCGGCACTCGGGACGTATGACCATCTGCAGGCGAATTTTGCGCAGCTGCTGCAAGAGAATGCTCAGGCGTTCAATAGCTTGCTGCGCTCCGCCGTTACACCCGGCAATGCGGAGTTTTCGGGCTATCTTCCACAACTGGAAACCGATGACGAATCCCTTTGGAAACTCTATCAGGCGGGATTCAGAAACCTGATCTTCGCCCGCCGAGCTTCTCCGGATTCGAAGTATGGGACTACCTACCTCACGCTGGGCGGCCGCGTGTTGCCTACTCTGAGCTTTCCCTGGGATACCTCTTTGACTTCCCTGAGCCTGGCCTTGCTTGATCCGGAAGCACTGCGCCGGCTAGTTGAGACCTGGTTCGTCGAGGACATGCACCAGCATCTCGCCACGGACTATGTCACCGGAGAGGGAGTCGGACCGTGGTATGCCGTCAATGACATGGCCATCGTACGCTGCGCACAGAACTATCTGCGAGTGACCGGCGATTTCGCTTGGCTCGATAAGCGCATCGATAATAAGACGGCGCTCGATCATCTGGTATTTCACGCAACTTATTGGAAACAACTCGACAGCACTTCTCATGGTCTGGGCGACTACGGCAAACTCGAGAATCTCTTGGAAGTTGTCAGCACGTATCTGCACGAGACCGCCGGCATGAACGCCGGCAATGTTTCTTCCATGCGCTTCGTCGCGGACTTACTCGAGCGGCGCGGCAACTCCTCTGAGGCATCCCGGCTTCGCGTCGAGGCGAACGAGCTGGCTAAACGAATCAACCAGGAACTCTACGTTGCCGGCAAAGGCTGGTGGAAGTGCGGGCAGCCAGACGGCTCCTTTGTCGAAGTCCGGCACTGTTATGATTTCCTATCTGTGCTCGACAATATGTTTGAAGATCTGAGCGATACCCAGAAGGAAGAAATGAGCCGGTTCTTCTGGAGAGAACTCCACAGTGATTATTGGATGCGAGCACTTTCACCCGATGACGTGGACGCGACCTGGAATATCCGTCCGGACCACAGCTGGCTGGGAGCCTATTCCGCGTGGGCGCCGGTCACAGCGAAAGGGCTTTACAAAACGGATTCGGCCGCGCGCGTGTCTGTTTGGGTGAAAAACCTGGCTGCGGCGGGGAACCAAGGTCCCATCGGACAGGCCCATTTTGTTGAAACGGCCTTCCCGCTAGAGCATGGAGCCGCATACAAATGTCCGACGGATGCACCCTACCTTAATGATTGGTGCTGCATCTCGGGAGGAGGATTCACGGACCTTGTGATCGATACGCTCTTCGGGGCGGAGTTGACCTTGTTTGGCGGAATTAAAGTGCACTCGCGGCTTGCGCACTTTGATCCACAGGCGCGGCTTGTCAACCTGCGCCATCAAGGGAAGAACTATGTGATTTCGTCGAACGAAGCAGAACTTTCTGGAAACTGAGGAGAAAGCACGAGTGAGGGCTTTAACGATTGATCTGGGAGGCACCCACGCCACATGCGGCATCGTCGAAGACCAGACGATTCTGGCGCAAGAAGCCATCGCTGCGGATTGTGTCCAAGGCCTCGCGGCGTTGCTGCCCGCTATCCGGGATACTTTGCGCAAGCTTGCAAAAGAAAACGGGCTCTCCCTCAAGGACTGCGAGGGTGTGGTCGCGGGATTCCCTGGGCTTGTCGATACCCGTACGGCACGAGTGCTGTCGACAAACGCAAAGTATGAGGATGCTCCAGGACTCGATCTCCCCGCTTGGGGGCGCGAGGCTCTCGGTCTCCCGCTCACGATTGAGAACGACGCGCGCATGGCATTGCTCGGGGAAGTCTACGCCGGAGCCGCCCGGGGTTTCACCGAGGTCGTCATGATGACGCTGGGCACCGGTATAGGCGGCGTGGCGATGATCGAAGGAAAATTGCTTCGAGGAAAACACGCGCAGGCTGGCTGTTTAGGAGGCCATATCCCTGTTCTCTTTACGGGACGCCGCTGCACGTGCGGTGCTATTGGATGCGCGGAAGCGGAAGCCGCAGGCTGGTCGCTTCCGCTGATTCTAAAAGAATGGCCGGGGGCCTCCAGGAGCGCGCTGTCGAAATATCAACAAGTTGGATTCAAGGAACTGTTTGAAGAGGCGGCAGCCGGTGATGCCGTGGCGCTGGCGGTTCGAGATCGATGCCTGGGCGTCTGGTGTGCTGCTGCGATCGCTCTCGTGCATGCTTACGACCCTGAGATCATTGTGCTTGGAGGAGGAGTGATGAAAAGCGCCCTGAGTATTATCCCGATCCTGCAATCTCATGTTGAAAAATACGCGTGGACACCTTGGGGCAAAGTGCAAGTCCGGGCTGCTGAACTGGGTAACAACGCAGCTCTTTTAGGGGCGGTCCCGTTGCTCTCGGAAAAGCGGCGCAGCTAACTTGGACCCTTGGTCCGATCGGTCGAGACCGGCGCTCTCCTCGTCAGACACGCATGACCTGTATTTGCGCTGCTTCGAAAGCGGCGGTCATCTCGTCGGTTGCGCCCGAATCAGTAATCAGAATGTCGAGGTCGGAAGTGGGACAAATGCGCCAACCTGCAACGATGCCGAACTTGCTGTGATCGACGACGGCAATTTTCCTTTTAGCGTGCCTGACCATCGCTGAATTGAGCTGCGCTTCGTCAGGATTGTAGCAACTGATACCCCATCCCGCGTCGATGCCATCAGCGCCGATAAAAAGCGTGTGGATTTGCAGCCGGCCGAGGCTCTGGGCGGCTGTGGATCCCACGAGCGAAAACCAGTCTCCGCGCAAGTGTCCTCCCGTGACGAATACCTCCAAATCCTTGCGTTTGGAAAGTTCCATGGCCACGTTGACAGTGCTTGTCACCACCGTTATTTTGTGATTGAGGGGCAGCCCGCGAATGACTTCCGTGGTTGTGGTCCCGGGAGTCAAGGCGATGACTTCTCCCTCCTTGATTAGCCCGGCCGCCGCTCTTCCAATCCTGCGCTTTTCCTCCGCGTATCTCTTGACCTGTGCTTGAAACGAATGGTCGTTGCGAAATGGCTCGTAGAAGAACGGCTCGATCGAGACAGCGCCGCCGTGCGTGCGGCGGAGCAAGCCTTGTCCTTCCAGGGTGTCCAAATCGCGGCGAATCGTCACAAGCGAAACATCCAGTTCCTTGCTCAAGCCTTCCACTGATACGGAGCCGGTTTTTTGCAGGGCTTTGAGAATGGCCGTAAGCCGAACCTGCTGCTTATCCGGGCTTTCGGCGTCCCGGTCAACGGAGCCACCCATGTTCCCTAACCCCCTTTCGATCCGGCTTCGTTTGTTCAACTTCAAGTCTCCTCGAGAGTGGACGGGCCGTCACAACCAGAAAACGTTCGCGAATTTGCATAGCGTTATATCGCGAATCCGAGAGAAATTCCAAACGCTCCACGCTCGCATTTCAAGCCAGAGACGACAGTTCCGGTTCGACAGCCTCGGACAGCAAGAGTCCGGATGTGGAACGGTTTCCGCGAGTACCTGGGCAAAACCGCTCGAAAGCCGCCAGATTTGGCTCACAGCAAAGATTTGTTAGAGCCGGTGAAAAAGAGAAGGCCTTGACATAATTAGCCATTCCAGATACTTTTCACTTACGATTGTGCCCTAAACGAAACTATTTACGCTTTCGTTTGATTATATTGGAGCGAGTGCGAGTCGCGTATCGAGCATTGTGCTCGCCAGTTTCTTGAAGCTGATGAAAGAGGAAGCCTATGGGTTTTATTCAAGATACCGTATCTTCCGCTGCAAGCCAGGTTGCCCTCTTATTTCAGCAGCCGAACGCTACCCAATTAAACCGCCTGCGGCAGCGCTCGGGCGGTTAATGTATCGTTGGCCAGCCTGTGGCTGCCATTGAAAAAGACTTATGCCCAGGAACTCCAATTACGACAAGTATCCTTGCATTCCCATTCATGGGTCCGGCTCAGAGTGCTCGATGGGTTGGCGGGACATTATCTCAAGGCTCAAGGAGACGTTAAGGGAGAACCGCTCCGTCCTCTGCGTAGAGTGCTATCCGGGCGCTTTCGAAAACTCGATCAGAGAGGCGTTAGAAAAAGGGCTGCGGGCGGATCGAGTCATCTATGCCCCGGATCTGCTCAAACCCGCATCTGAGGTCGATAGAATGCTCGAGAACGTGTTGGGCGACGACCCGGTCTTTGGACGTATGAGTGATGTCACCTTGGAGAATTTCTTCGATGAAGCAAGTCTCGGTTCAGCACGAGCAACGGTTGAGGCGTGGCAGAGGGGTTTGCTGCTCGTAGTTGGTGTTGGCGCAGCGCTCGTTTGTCCGAATGCAGACATTCTAGTGTACGCAGACATGGCGCGCTGGGAGATCCAAGGGCGCCAACGGCGCAATGAGATCTCAAACCTCGGAGCTGACAATCTCACCGAGAGTCCCAGCCTGAAATACAAGCGGGCCTTCTTTGTGGATTGGCGCGCCGCGGACAGGCTAAAAAAAGACCTTCTACCGAAAGCGGATTTTATGCTGGATACAAATGCCGCGATTCCGAAGTTGGTTAGTGGAAGGACGGCGCGGGCAGCTTTGAGAACAGTGGCGAAACGTCCCTTCCGTGTAGTTCCCTACTTCGACCCCGGTCCGTGGGGTGGGCACTGGATGGAAGAGGTTTGTGACTTGCCCAACGATGCGCCGAATCACGCCTGGTGCTTTGATTGTGTTCCTGAAGAGAACAGTCTGCTGTTTAGCTTTGGCGATGTCCGGATGGAGTTGCCGGCTAGCGACCTCACGTTTTTGCAGCCTCGGGAGCTCCTAGGGGATTTCATCTATTCCCGCTTCGGTACCGAGTTTCCCATTCGTTTCGATTTTCTCGACACCATGGATGGCGGAAATCTATCCTTGCAAGTACACCCCCGCACCGAGTACATCCGCCAGCAATTCCGCATGGACTACACACAGGACGAGAGCTATTACCTGCTGGATGCTGCAGCAGATGGTTGCGTCTATCTCGGCCTCAAGACCGGTATAGACCGCCAGGCTGTGATGCGTCAGCTGCGGGCGGCGCAGGAAGGCGGTCCCCCTTTCCGCGCAGAAGACTACATCAACCGATTTCCCGCTCGGAAGCATGATCACTTTCTCATTCCTGCCGGCACCGTCCATTGCTCGGGCAAGAACAGCATGGTTCTCGAAATCAGCGCGACACCTTACATATTCACATTCAAGCTGTGGGACTGGGGTCGGCTCGGTCTGAATGGCCAGCCGCGGCCGATTCATATTGACCACGGAGAAGCAAACATTGCATGGGAAAGAAACACGGAGTGGGTCCGACGGAGTCTAGTTAACCGCGTAGAGCCGATGGCAGCCGGCCAAGGGTGGAAGGAAGAACGCACCGGACTTCACGAACTCGAGTTCATCGAGACCCGCAGATGCTGGTTTACGGACGTAGCTCCTCACGATACTCGCGGCACAGTAAACGTACTGAACTTGGTCCAAGGCAGAGAAGCAACTGTTGAAAGTCCAACAGGAAATTTTGACCCATTTGTGGTCCATTATGCAGAGACGTTTATCGTCCCTGCGGCTGTTGGCAGCTACACCATTCGGCCCAGCGGGGAGTCGCGCGGATCAACATGCGCAACCATCAAGGCCTTTGTTCGAGCTTGAACGAGATCGCGTCCGCTGCGCTTGGCGGCATAGAGGCTGTTCAAGGTGTTTGCGAAAAGAAAAAGCTCGCCTGTCGACGTCGGTCAGGGATGTTCCCATTGGAGGAGCCATGCATTTACCCGTCTCGGGCCGGGGGGCAAGCACCATTACCTCAAAATCGCAATCTTTGGGCTACGTCACAATGTTGGCAGCCACGACCGCTATCTCCGGCTTTCTTTTTGGATTCGACACCGCGGTGATTAACGGAGTCCTGCTGCTTCTCCGGCGCCAGTTCGCGCTATCTAATTTTCAAACAGAAGCTGCGGCGAGCTCCTTGCTGTTAGGGTGTTTGCTGGGAGCGGCAAGCGCGAGCATGATCGGTGACCGTTATGGCCGCAAGAAGTCACTCATTTTCTCCGCGGTTCTGTTCGCTGTTTCTTCTTTGGGAGCTGCCGCGGCCAACACCGTTACGACGTTCTCTGCGGCGCGGCTTGTGGGGGGACTTGCTATAGGCCTCGCGTCCGTGCTTACCCCCGTTTACATTGCAGAAATCTCCCCATCCAAGAACCGCGGAACCTTGGTGTCGCTAAACCAACTCGCGATTGTGATCGGCATTCTGGCAGCTTATCTCGTCAACTGGCGACTCTCGAGGCTTGGCGACGCCAGCTGGAGGTGGATGCTAGCTGTGGCGGCTGTCCCTTCTCTTGCATTTCTTTTGGGACTCTTGGCAATTCCGGAGAGCCCGCGCTGGCTAATCAGCACTGGCCGGCGGAGGGAAGGAGGGGGTGTTCTGGCCCGAATCTTTGGCGAACAGGCAGCACAAGAACAAATAACAGCGATAGAGAAAGCTATTTCCGGCGAAGAAGGCTCCTGGCGCGAGGTGTTCTCCCTAACAATGCGCAAGCGGCTGGAGGTCGGAATTGCCCTAGCTCTGTTCTCCCAGATCACCGGCATTAATACCGTGCTCTATTACGGCTCCATCATCGCGAGCGAGCACTTTCCAGGGCAGTCCGCGGGTACGGCATTGGCGGCGAACGTGATCATCGGCGCGGTGAATCTTATCTTCACGATTTTCGCGATGGTCTTTCTTGATCGATGGGGACGTCGAACCATCTTGATGACGGCGAGTGGCGGAATGGGATTCGCCCTGGGCGTGCTTGTTATTGGTTTGAACGTCCGCAACGCCCCAGCGGCTCTGATGCTCGCGAGCATCCTTCTGTACGTCGCCTTTTTTGCCCTGGGAATGGGACCCGGCCCCTGGTTGATCATCTCAGAGATCTTTCCCACGAAAGTAAGGAGCCGTGCCGCTTCGATTGCCACGTCGACTCTTTGGTCGGGAACACTGCTGGTGACGTTCACTTTTCTGACGCTCGTGAACAAGCTGCGGCTTTGGGGAACGTTCGCGATTTATGGAGTGCTCTCGCTCATTTGCTTCCTATACGTTTGGAAAGTGGTTCCGGAAACGAAAGGCCGGACGCTTGAGCAAATTCAAGAAGCGTGGGGCAAGTAGCATGGACTGCACTCTGGGGCTAGCGTAGGGGCTAGCGTGTCTTCCTTGCCGCGCGACGGAACTCCCGCCCTTCGGAACCTATCGTGACCTACCGTGTCGCAAAGACTTAACATTCCTGAAGGGCCTTGCCGTCGACACAGAACTCCCCAAAACGAAGGTAGCTTTGACCGCAAAAGAAAAGAAATGATGATTGTTATTGCCATAAACGCTCATGAATATGTTGACTTGGGTCTCAGAAGGGCGTTAACATGCACGCAATTTTTCGGGTGCTTGCTAAAGCGATTTTGGTGGTCGAATAGGTGCAGACAGGAGTCACCATGACAGGAACTGCGAATCTCGGTGGCCCAAGGCGCACCGTGGTTGAACCTTTGCTCCAGGTCGCGATTTTCTTCGTCACGTGTTTTCCGCTCGTGCGGCCGGTCTCGGCGCAAGTATTCGATACCGGCACAATCGCGGGTCTGGTGACCGACCCATCTGGCGCGGCGGTTCCTCACGCGACAATTACCATCACCAATGTTGGGACTTCCATCGAAAGAACGCTGCAGACCGATCAGGGTGGAAATTTCGTTTCCTCCGCCCTTCCTTCTGGAAACTATGTGGTTTCAGCTACTGCGATCGGCTTCGGAAAAGCCACCAGCCAAACCATCGTTCTCAACGTGGGCGCAACGGTACAGGTGAATTTGGCACTGACGGTGGCGGGCGCCTCGGAGAGTATCGTTATTACCGGCACGTCCACGACCGTCGATACCTCTTCAACCGCAACGGGCACGACGCTGGACTCCAATCAGATCGCCAACCTTCCGGTCAACGGCCGGGACGTGAGTGACTTTCTTGAGATTGCTCCCGGGTCGATCAACTCGACGGGATTTTTCCAGGGTAGTGTCAACGGACTTGAGAACGTCTTTACCGGACTGAATATCAAAATCGACGGCCAGAACGCGTCGCGCGGCGATATCAACGGCTTCCTGGAAACCGAAGGGCAAGAACAAGCCCGAGTTACCCGTGCGAGCGTAGATAGTATCCAGGAAATCGATTTCACTAA
This sequence comes from Acidobacteriota bacterium, assembly GCA_003223215.1. Lineage (GTDB taxonomy): Bacteria > Acidobacteriota > Terriglobia > Acidiferrales > UBA7541 > Acidiferrum. The sequence continues at coordinate 4,595 of QHYH01000120.1, read as the reverse complement.
TAACGGCTACAACGGGGAAAGCGGCTTTTCGCTTGGCCCGCAGATGAACATCGTCACCAAATCAGGAACCAATGAGTACCACGGCACGGTGTTTGATTTCTTCCGCAATGACGCCCTGGATGCCAAGGATTTCTTCGAGAACGCCACAACGGGCCTTTCGAAACAACCTTTACGAATGAATCAGTTCGGCGGTAATCTCGCCGGCCCGATCGTCAAGAACAAGCTTTTTTTCTTTACCAACTACGAGGGTGTTCGCCAGCGCATCAGCAACATCAACGCGCTCAATGAGACTCTGAGCGCGTACGCTCGATCGCAGTTCAATGCGGCCATGCAGCCCGTTTTAGCGCAGATGGCGCCCTTGCCGGCCGGCTGCACTGCCATTCCGGCACCTGCCTCGTGTGCAGTTCCGAACACGGATGCGGGAAACGGTCACGGAGCAAACCTCGTCTTTGATCCCGCTGCTCTTCCGGTATCCCTGCGTGAGGATACCGGGTCGGTCCGCATGGACTATCAACTTTCGGATAAGGACCGCTTGACGGGCCGGTACAACATCAATGACTCGCTGACCAACTACACCATAGGCCTCAACCAGGGCCAATTGTCGCCGCAGGCGCTGAGGACGCAATTCGGGAAACTCGACGAAGCCCACACCTTCAGTCCCACCCTTTTCAATGAGTTTAGTGTGGCCCTCAACCGTTTCTATTCCGACACCAATTCAAACACACCGAAGCCGCTGGTTGGGTTCGCCGGTTTCTTTACCAATCTAGGCTCGCTGCCCGGACCGAATACCTTCAACCAGATCACCCCATTCGCGGTCTTCGAAGTGTTTGACAGCGTGAGCAAAACGGCTGGGAAGCATACGGTAAAGTGGGGGACGCAAATCCGGGTCAACAGGCTGAATGAGTGGCTGCGCCCGCAACAAACCTACTATTTCGGCAGTTTTTCTGACCTTGAAAACGACAACCCTTTTGTCCTGGCGAAAATTGGATTCCCAGGGTTTGTCGGCATTCGCAATTCCAACTGGGACTTCTATGGACAGGACGATTGGAAGATTACCCGCAAACTCACCTTTAGCGTGGCGCTTCGCTACGAATACAACACGGCGTGGACCGAGGGCCACGGCCGGTTCCAGAATTTCGACGTCGCCACTCAATCGTTTCTTCCCGCCGGCCAAACATATAACGCGCCGAAAACCGATTTTGCGCCCCGGATCGGGTTTTCCTGGGATCCGTTTGGCAAGGGAAAAACAGTCGTACATGGGTACGGCGGAATTTTCTACATGCCCATGCAGTTTGGCTTCGGGCTGGTCACCAACATACCGGCACTTTCGAATTACAACGTAAACGTTTTTCAAGCCATCTTTGCGAACCCGCCGTTTTCGATAGCCTACCCATCACCCAACCCGCCGCTGCCGGCAGGGACACAAAACGTGAACGCCTTCCCGCAGAACCCTAAAGATCCGTATTCCACGAACTGGTTGTTTGGTGTTCAGCAGGAAGTGGCGCGAAACACAGTTCTGACCATAAATTACACGGGAAACAAAACTCAGCACATGCAAGCTGGCGTCAGCTTTGCCGCTCCCAACGCCAATCCCGCCAACGCGGTCACGTTTGCCCGCCAATTCTCCGGCTTTGCCAACGAAAACCTCAATTACGACACGCTGTCCTCGAATTACAACGCGCTGCAAGTGCAACTCCGGCGCAATGTCGGGCGACTCACGCTCGAAACCAACTATACCTGGTCGCACGAAATCGATGACTTGGTGAACGTCTTCGGCGGTTGGTCGGATCCCTTGAACCCCAGCATTGATCGCGGCAGCGGCGACTGGGACGTGCGGCACAATCTGACGGCCAGCGCAGTCTATAACCTACCGGAATTCAAGAACTCCGGTTTGCTAGTACGGAATGCGTTCGGCGGATGGCAAACATCCTCCATACTTCAAACGCGCTCAGGGCTTCCCGCAAACGTCCAACTCATAAGCGGCTTCTTTGGACTGCCCATGCGGCCGGACTATGTGTCCGGTCAGAGCGTGTACCTTTCCAACGTCCATTGGCCGGATTCGAGCTATAACATCAACGCGTTCGCCATCGAACCAACCTACAACGGGCAATGGGGCCAGGTGATCGGAACCGTGGGGCGCAACGCCGTTCGGGGCCCCGCATTCTTCCAATGGGACTGGTCCTTGATGAAAAATTTTCCGGTCACAGAAAGGTTGAAGCTGCAATTCCGCGCGGACCTCTTCAATCTTTTGAACCATCCTAATTTCGGTGGCCCGGACGCCGGCATTTGCACCGCGGTTACAGCGGCGACGACCACTTCTCCAGCCTCCTGCACGGCGAACCCCAATTTTGGACGTGTTGGTGGAACCATCGCTGACGTGAACGGAAGTCAGATTGGCACAGGCACAGCGCGCCAAGCGCAATTTGCCCTGAAGCTGATGTTCTGAGACGCAACCCGGCTGCTTTGACGGAAGTCTTCTCGGCGTCAACTTTTGTCGATGGTCCTTTCGCACCGATGCCTATAGCGACTCGCCGTGGTGACTCGGTCGCTGCCAGGTACTTGGAGTACAGTAGACAGCGAAGACGAGATTCTGCCGATGCGCAGGCTGCTCGAATCTCTCACCGTGCGTAAAACGGTGCGAGAAAAACTCGCGATGAGAACGAGCTTGTATCTCGGAGGAAGGGCGCGCGGCCGTTATCGGAGTCAATAGATGATGCAAATGGATTGGGCCAAGGGGCTGTTACGCCCTGACGCGGAAGTCCGCGAAAGTGTCAAGACGCTTGGGCAACTGAGCGGAATCTTCGCAAACACAAAGGCGTTGCGCGAAATGGATCCAACTACAGTCGTGTACCGGGTTCAGGCTTGGTGTCCTATTCCCGAGGGTACAGAAGGAGGGCTGTTCTGGGGAACCACTGTCGTCGAACCGGGACTAGTTGACTCTGAGTACTTCATGACGCACGGACACTTTCACCTGAAGCGTGATCGCACGGAGTACTATGGGACCATCGAAGGGGAAGGCGCGCTGGTGCTGATGGATGAAACGCGAGCGACGTGGATGGAGCCAATGGGCGCTGGAACCGTTCATTTCATACGCCCGAGGGTCGCCCACCGGGTCGCAAACATTGGCAAGAGCCCACTCCGATTCGTTGCCTGCTGGCCAAGTGACGCAGGGCATGATTACGAATCGATTCGCACATATGGGTTCGGTGCGCGGCTTCTCAATGTCAGGGGTAGCGCGATGCTCGTCAAAAGCGATGCGTGATTTCCCCAATCCCACAAGGTTCTCATGTCTGAGCAAGAATTTGATCCAGGCATCGATGTCCGCTTCTTGAAAGCCGGCATGAACTTCGAGTACGGGCCCGGAGTCTATGGACCCAGGCCCGAATACCGCTCACTAGATGCGATTCGGGGTAGCCTCCGAGATCCGAACTGCGAGGGACCTGACCCGGTATATGCAATTGCCATGGACGTCGGCCGAGTCGATGACCGCGATGAGCTGGTCAGGCGAAAGTTGCTCTTTGGCATCGTCATGTACGCCAAAGGAAGCTTGGGAGATGGTCCCGTTCAGAGTCAGGGCCACGTTCACGCTGTGTCGCCGCACTGTGGATGGTCCACCCCAGAGTTGTTTGAGATCTGGGAAGGCCGCGCCATTGTCTATGGCCAAGAGAACTCAGAAGATAATCCCGGCCGATGTGTCGCGATCGAAGCAGAGCCGGGCGACCGCGTCGTCATGCCTCCCCGTTGGGCTCATTTCGTGGCAAATGCCGATTCGCAATCGGTCCTGATCTTCGGGGCCTGGTGCGACCGTCAATATGGCTTTGACTATGCGCAAGTGCGCGCCCACGGCGGGCTTGCGTGGTTCCCCTTGATGCCGGACGGCGGCCAAATCAATTGGATACGGAATTCAACATATTCCGTGTCAAAACTGGATTGCAGGAAAGCACGGACCTATCCAGAACTGGGCATTCACCGAGGGATGCCCATCTACAATCACCTTCAAAGTGATCCGGAGTCTATTCAGTGGATTTCCAATCCCGCCAGGTTCGCCAAATTGTGGCAGCGGTTCCAACCCTAATTGTCCGTAGGTTTAAATTGAACTGAATAGTATAGAAGATCCAAAGTTCTTCTTTTGTTCTTCTGTTCTTCTGTTCTGGTCGTCTCCGTTGCCTCTTAGCGTTCTTTGCTTGGGATTATCTGGCGTCACTTTCCTACTGGTTGTCTTTCCGGTGGGCAGCGGTGCCGGGCTTCGTTTTCGGCGTGTGGGTGTGCTGGTAATCAGTCAGTTCTGCGTCCGTGACGTAGAAGCGAATGAAGCAAGGATGGCCGGTTTGGGTGGCGAATTCCCGGCGAAGCCGCAGGGAACAGATGTCCGGCGCATCCTGATAGCGCACGCGATGCGCCAGGAAAGCGTCGTTCGCGATGGTCACAAAATAGCTGGAGGATTCGCCGCCGGAACCGCGGACGGTGAAAGCATATTCGCGGACCGCTCCCCTAGTTTCAAACCCAACGTATTGTAGGACAACCTCATTGCTCACAGAACCCCACTATTCCGAAAGGGAACAGTCGCAAGTGCGACCTTAGGAGCCTCTTAAATG
>QHYH01000003.1 GCA_003223215.1 Acidobacteriota bacterium | reverse complement strand
AACAGACCTGGCCAAGGCTAAGGCAAACTCCGTCTCTGGACGGGATCACTACGCAGAGATCTATCAGTCCGAATTGGAGCTTGAGACTGAGTGGCTTCGTCATGGTGCCGTTGGTAAGGTGGATAGTGTCGAAGCGCTGCTAAACCGGCAGGGGGTGAAGCCGGTTACCGTTCTTGAATTGGGTTGTGGCACCGGAGCTGTTATTACTGAGTGCCAGCGCCGGGGGTTGGGGGTGGAATTCACGGCCGTTGACTACTCGAAACGGGCGATAGGGTATCTCGAATCTCACTCGGAAGGTATTCATTGCATGACAGCGGATATTACCGACCCGGCCTTCACGTTCAATGACTCCTTTGACGTCGTGATCTTGTGCCACATTCTCGAACACCTCGAAGATCCGTTGAAGTTCCTGCAATCTATGACTGCCAAGATTTCCTTTCGCTACCTGGTAGCGGAAGTGCCACTAGAGGATTTGTTGGCTTCGCGAATAAAAAATCTTGTCCGAGACCGAAGACGCAATTTGTCGGGGCACGTGCAGTTCTTCACAGAAAAGACCTTCCGGCGGCTCGTTTCCTCTACCACTCTCAATCTAAAGGATTCCAGGCGGTACGTTCCGATTCTATCTCCTGAAGTCCTAGAGTTTGTGTGCAGAAAGGATGGCATGTCCGGGGTCCGAACAGTGATTAGGAAAGCCACAGGCTGCTATCTCCCGCGCATTCTCAAGCCGCTTTGGGAGAACGCCTACTACGCTCACTGTGCAGTACTCTGCACGCCCCCGAGTGCCGATCCAGTCACTCGGGTTGTCAGTATGTAAAGACGGACAACCAATGCGCACTACGACGGGTCAGGTTCAACACGGACGCCCAATTCAATGACGAAAGAAGACTGCGCGCAAATGGGGCTTTCCGCCGAGCACAACATAGAAGCTCTGCCTGCTAGAATTACATGGATCGCGAATTTTATTCCTCCTTACGCTGCTTGGATGTATCAAAATCTCGGTGAAAGACTACAGGACTTTCGGCTGTTACTCTCAACCGGTATGGAGAAGGGCCGGACGTGGGCGCCGGATTTGAGCTTGCCGAATACCCGCATCCAGCGGACTCTGAGCTGGACCTATCAATCGCGCCATCCCAATGGTTTCACCGAAACACTGCAAGCTCACTTTCCGTATGACACAATCCCGCTTCTTTTGAAGGAGAAGCCCAAGGTTGTCATTTCAAGCGAGTTAGGGGCGCGCACTGTGCAGGCGCTCATCTACCGGCTCTTATGTCCTGCGACACGGTTGATCGTCAGAGCAACCGTGTCGGAAGTCAGCGAACAAGGGCGCGGTGGCGTGCGCAGACGGCTCCGTCGTGTCATGTTAAATCATGCCGACGCCATCCTTGTGAATGGTCAAAGTGGGGCCAGGTACATAAGGCGTTTCGGGGTACCTCTCGAAAAGCTTTTCACAGTTCCGTATACCACGGATACGACTGCACTCACGAGATTGCCCCTAGAGAAACCACCTGAAGCGGCTCTTCGGCTGCTTTTTGTCGGACAACTGATTGGACGCAAAGGATTGTTCCCCTTTCTTGAGATCTTACGTGAATGGGCCTTACGGCACGAAACTCGTACGGTGAACCTCTGGGTCGTCGGAACCGGATGTCTGGGAGACAGTTTGGAAAGATATACTTTTCCCAGCAATGTGACTGTTAGATTTTTGGGTGCAGTACCTTATGGCAATCTTCCAAACGTGTATGCGGAGTGCGGATTGCTGGTATTTCCCACACTCTCCGACGAATGGGGAATGGTGGTTAACGAAGCAATGGCGGCTGGGCTCCCCGTTCTGGGCAGCCTCTACAGTCAGGCCGTCGAAGAACTCGTCCGCGATGCGCAAAATGGCTGGTGTTTCCGGCCTGATTCTAAAAATGAAATGTATTCGGCACTGGACCGGGCCCTCAATACGTCGGAATCCAAGATGTCAGAGATGAGACGGGACGCACGGAAAACAGTTGCATACCTGACCCCATCCTATGCCGCCGAACGAGTCCTGGATGCTGTTCGTTTTGTGTCATCGCAAAGAGGAGCTAATGAGAGATTAGGTTCCAGCCTGAATGAAAACCTCGAGTTCAGGCGTTGCCGTCCGGCGAGTCGAGCGATGAATTGTCTTTTTTGCGGGCATTCAGCAGTGATGAGATTTCAAAGGAATGACTCTCTTATATGGGAGTGCACCGGGGAGGATTGCGGACTTGAATTCCTCCACCCTCAACCCACCGACGAGCAGCTAAGCACTGCATATGCCAGTCTCTACTACCCCGATCGTGGCCCTCAACGAAGAGTTCCTTTCGAGAATACCCCCGTTGAGGTCCTTGAACAGGCCCTTGACTGTCTGACTATACGGCTAGGAAACCTGAACGGACTTGAATTACTGGATTACGGATGTGGCCAAGGGCGCCTTTGCGCTTTAGCTGCTCGGCGCGGGATGACGGTAACCGGGATAGAGCCGAGTAATACCGCGAGGATGCAAGCACGAGGGTCTGGTATCGTCGTGTTCGGCAGCTTGGAGGAACTGATTCGCTCAGTTCCTGAAACCAGTTTCGACTTAATTACGCTTTGGGATGTTATCGAGCACTTGCGTGAGCCTTGGTACGACTTGCGTTCGCTTCAAAGAGTACTAAAACCGGGCGGTCGACTGCTGGTCTCAACGATGAACACGAGATCGCTCGGTGCGCGAATACAAGGCCCCAGATGGGAAAACTACTCAAATCCGACACACACATTTTTCTTCAACCGTCATTCGCTTGGGTCGATGATTGCACGAACTGGTTTTGTTGGGACCGAAGAATGGATCTTGCCGATCCGGTACCCCCAACATGGCTTTTTGAGACGGTCAGTCCATCGTTTCTTGATGGCAACTTCTCTAAATGCCGAGATAGTTTTTGTGGGTACGAACGACAGGACACCCGACGAGAACCCGTCTTCGGATTCCTTCCCCGTAGCTGCCAATTTTAACTCGAACTACAGAATCTGAAAGCTTAATTGAAGATTATCATTGCTCACAATTACTACCAGCAGTCTGGGGGGGAGGATGCAGTTGTCGAGCAGGAGAAGGCTCTACTTGAATCCAAAGGGCATCAGGTCCGGCTACTCGCGGCCAGCAATGATGCTATCGGCAATATCCGGTCACGAGCCAAAGCAGCTTTAGGCACGATCTACTCTCGGGGATCCAGGGTACAAGTAGAAAAGGAAATTAAGTCGTTCCATCCCGAGATCGTTCATATCCACAATTGTTTCCCTCTACTGTCACCGTCTGTGTACTACGCCTGCAAAGCAGCAGGCGTGCCGGTTGTACAGACCCTGCATAACTTTCGCTTGATCTGTCCAAATGCGCTGCTCTTTCGCGACGGCAAGCCTTGTGAGCTCTGCATCGGGAAGAAGATTCCATGGCCGGCAATTGTGCACGCGTGCTATCGGGAGAGTCGTGCCGGTTCGGCCGCGGTTGCTTCAATGCTTGCTGTGCATGGTCTAATCGGGACCTGGAATTCCGCCGTTAACGCTTATATTGCGCTAACAAGTTTTTCGCGCGAAAAGCTAATTGCTGGCGGGCTGCCGGCGGATCGTCTACTCGTCAAGCCTAATTTCCTGTACCCCGATCCTGGGCCAGGTAGATCAGCACAGGATTTTGCACTTATCGTTGGCCGGCTAGCTCCGGAGAAAGGTATCGCTACTTTGCTCTCTGCATGGGCGCGGCTGAAGCCCAATCGCAAACTGAAGATTGTCGGCGATGGCCCTCTGCAGTCCGCTGTACGAGCCGTGGTCAGGAATTCGCAAATCGAGTTGCTTGGCCGCCAGACGAAGGAGGCAGTCCTTAATGTGATGGAATCCGCCAGTTTCCTGGTGTTTCCTTCTGAATGCTATGAGGGCTTTCCGCGCGTTATTGTTGAATCATTCGCTAAGGGCTTACCCGTTGTAGCCAGCCGGCTTGGCTCGATGGCGGAACTCATTGATCATGGCCGCACTGGACTCTTATTCCAACCCGGCGATCCGCAAGCTCTGGCCGATGCAGTTGAGTGGATGTTTACTCATCCGGTACAGCTTGAGCAAATGTCCCAAGCCGCGCGCTGCGAATTCGAAGCAAAATATACCGCCGACCGCAACTATGAGCAGTTGATGGAAATTTATAGATCTGCTTCAAACGCGTGAATGCACAGTCAACAAGCGTCTATTCGAGCGGCTC
>QHYH01000002.1 GCA_003223215.1 Acidobacteriota bacterium | reverse complement strand
TCATCACAAAGCGAATGAGGCGGGCGCGGCTGGCGCCGAGAGCGGTGCGCACGGCGATTTCGCGCATGCGCGCGGTACCACGAGCGAGGAGAAGATTGGCGATATTCAGACAAGCGATGAGAAGAAGAAAGGTGACGGCACCGAGGAGAACCCAGAGAGCGCGGCGGGTGGTCTGACTGGCAACCCAGGTACTCGAAGGGGTGAAGAAAAAGCCGATGCCCTTGTCCTGTTCGGGGAAGGACTGCGCGAGAGATCCTGCGATTTGAGCGAGATCGACTTGCGCCGCTTCTTGCGTGGTGCCGGGCTTGAGGCGGCCGATGACTTGAAATTCCCAACTATCACGGTCGGCGTCGGGGCGATAGCCGAAAGGCATGTAAAGCTGATCATCAATCCAGGGCTCGCCGGGAGGAAGAACGCCGATGACGACGTAGGCTTTGTCATTGAGGCGGAGAGCTTTACCGAGAATGTTTGGATCACTGCCAAAGCGCGTCTTCCAGAATTTGTTGCCAATTATCACAACCGGATTTCGGAATCCGCCACGGTCATCGTCGTAGGAAAAATCGCGGCCGAGAATCGGTGAAACGCCGAGCGTGCGGAGGAAGCCGGCGCTGACTTCGCAAGCGACGACCTTCTCAGCGGGGCCCAGGCCGGTTAGGTTGGCTTCGTCATAGTGATAGGCGCCGACTTCGCTGAAAGAGTGATTGTAGGACCGAACGTCCCAGAAATTGGCTTCGGAAAAGGATGCCTGATCGATGCCGCGGTCGAGGCGGGTTTCCCAGATGGCGAGCAGCCGATTCGAGTCGCGGAAAGGCAAGGGTTTGAGCAGCGCGGATTGAAAGATGCTGAAAACAACAATGCTGGCACCCATGCCGAGGGAGAGCATGGTTGTGCCGAGGACGGCTAGCGAAGGATTGCGGCGAAGACCGCGGAGGGATTGCCGAAGTTCTGCGCCCAGGACGTCAAAAGCAGCTCCGCGGCGGACGTTGCGAACTTCTTCCTTGAGCTTCTCGGCGCCCCCGAGTTCGATCGAGGCTTCCCGCCGAGCCGTGACCGGATCAACGCCTTCGCGGATCTTTTGTTGCTCGAGCAATTCGCAGTAGGAGCGAATTTCGTTGGTGAGGTCGTCTTCCACCTTCTGCCTCTCCATGAGACTACGCCAGAGAGAGTTTACTTTGGGCCAAAGGGGCATTGTCCACCTCGAAGAGCTGCTCGTTCTCAGGTTGCTTTCAGAGCGCGGGCCATGGCGGCGGAAATGCGCGCCCAGAGATCGGTTTCCTGTTTGAGCTGTCGGCGGCCGACAGCGGTGAGGCGGTAGAACTTCGCGCGACGGTTGTTTTCGGATTCGCCCCAGGAGGAAGTGAGCCAGCCGGCCTCCTCCATGCGGTGAAGCGCGGGAAAGAGTGAGCCAGGCTTGACGAGAAAGGTGTTCGACCGGTAACTGCGACCATCTTCCTAATCTTTCCATGAATCAGGATTCATAACCAGTGGCGGCGGATACGAAGAGCTTGCAGTGATCCCACACGGATGTGGCCTCTGCCCCTTCAGCAAATCCCGTTCGCCACAACAGCTTCCGGGTAGCCGAACATCGGCTCGTAACGCGACTGCCAAGATCGTCCGTATTAGTCACGGCCGCTGCACACCTTGACCTTCGACCTATCATACTGATATGCTGATGGGTAGAAGGTTGAGGTGTCGATGTCTTCGTCAAAGTTTCCCATTCCCCAAGGCACGCTTGACATGCTGATTCTGCAGATTCTGTCGCTGGAGCCGGTGCACGGCTACGGGATCGCCAGAAGACTGGACCAAATCTCGCGGTCCGTGGTCCAAGTAAATCAAGGCTCCCTCTATCCTGCGCTACACAGGCTGGAACTAAAGGGATGGCTTAGGGCCGAATGGAAGGAATCAGAAACGGGGCGGGAGGCCAAGTTCTACTCATTGACGGCCTCAGGACGAAAGCAGCTCGCCGCCGAAAAACAAAGTTGGGCGCGCTTGGCGGGCGCGGTTCAGCTCATTTTCAACGAGGGCAACAGATGATGTGGCAACTAGCGAACTGGTTCCGTCGCAAGAAGCTGGAGAGCGATCTGGATCGCGAACTGCACTACCATCTCGACCGGCGAATTATCGATCTTGAGAGGTCTGGTCTGCCAACTGAGGAAGCTCGTAGGCAAGCCCTGCTTGAACTCGGGGGCATCGCGCAAATCCAAGAGGAGGTGCGAGACATCTGGCTGACTCGCTGGCTGAGAGACTTCGTGCACGACCTGCGTTTCTCGGCGCGATCTATTCTTCGGAGCCCGTCGTTTATGGCGACGGCAGTGCTTTCCCTTGCGCTCGGAATTGGAGCGACCACCGCCCTTTACTCCCTCATCGATCAGATCGTTCTTCGCGCCCTACCGGTCGACCACCCCGAGCGCCTGGTTCTCATTGATTGGATCGGTTTCCAATATGCCGAGACCTTCGGCACCAGTAACTTGATGTCCTATCCAATCTGCCAGGATCTCCAGCAGAAGAAGGATTTCTTCGAAGGTGTATTATGCCGTGCCGCGACGACGATCAGCGCCTCGACGGGCGGAGAACCCAAGCTGACTGCCGCAGAACTCGTATCAGGTAACTACTTTTCACTACTCGGAGTGCGCCCCGCGCTCGGCAGGCTCTTGACCACCGATGATGACCAGACGCCCGGTTCCAGCCCCGTGGTTGTGCTCTCCTACGACTTCTGGAAGAACCAACTCGGAGGCGCTGCGGATATCGTCGGCCGAAAGGTGCTGGTAAACCAGTACCCCATGACGGTTGTCGGGGTTGCGGCGCCTGCATTTCATGGCATCGACGTGGGCGAGGTTCCATCGCTCTGGATTCCGGCTGTCATGTCGGCCCAGGCTATTCCTGGATTCACCACGATGCTCGATCGCCGCACGCGCTGGATGCAGATCCTCGGCCGGCTTAAGCAGAACGTCTCTTTGCAGCAAGCGCAGACGGGACTGCAGCCCTGGTTTAAATCGATGTTGGACGAAGATATGCGCCGAACTAACGTCTCCAGAGCCAGCGCCGAGCAGCGCCGGCGGTTTCTTGCGTCCACGCTGGAACTCACTCCCGCTCCCCAGGGCCATTCGGTTCTCCGGCAAGGCCTTTCGCGGCCGCTCTGGGTCCTGTTCGTTGCCACGGCGGTACTCCTGGCGCTGGCTTGTCTGAATGTTGCCGGGCTTTTTCTGGCCCGCGGCTCGGCACGCCATCGCGAAATCAGCACGCGATTGGCGTTGGGAGCGTCACGGGGCAGAATTGGACGACAGCTTCTTGCCGACAGCGTGCTTCTCGCATTTGCCGGTGGACTGCTCGGCGTAGTGATGGCGCCTATTGCGGTACGGGCGCTCATCGCTTTCCTGCCCCGTAACACCGCTGCGAACAACTTGCAAGCCAACATCGATACGCGGTTGTTGCTTTTTGCATTCCTTGTAAGCCTGGTCGCCGGTTTCCTCGCCGGCTCCGCACCGGCTTTACAGGCCGGCCGCAAATCGCTCGATTCCTCGCTCCGGGAGCGGGGCGGCACACCTTCTGGCGGCTTGGCGCTACGCAGGGCGATTGTGACGGCTCAGATCGCGTTTACGTTGATTCTGGTAATCGCCGCAGGTTTGTTTGTTCGAACCCTCTCCGGGCTGTTGGTAAAAGGTCCGGGGTTTGACACATCCAGCCTGATCTCGTTCGGTATCAAGCCGGCTCTTAACGGCTACTCTGGAGCCGAAGAAAGCCGGCTCATTCGACGAATTACTGAAGGACTCCGCGATTCAAGCAGCATTCAAGCCTCGGCCGTTGCGCACGACCAGTTACTCCTCGGGGGGGCGTGGAGTAATTCTCTAACGATCCAGGCTGGTGAACGATACATTACCGACCGCGAGGTCCAGATGAACGCCGTCTCTCCCGGGTTCTTCGCGACCCTCGGAGCCAGGATTGTCGCTGGACGAGACTTTAACGAACACGATGCCCTGAATGTCATTGCGCCAAATCAATCGATGCCGGTGAGTCAGACCCGACAGCGCGCGGTGATTGTCAACGAAGCCTTTGTAAAACGATATTTCGGAGGACGCAATCCCCTCGGCGCCCGCGTCGCTATGGGATCCGCACCCGACGCCAAACCGGACAGCGAGATCGTCGGCGTCGTGGAAAACATCAGCTACCGTAATGTTCGCGAACAGTGGGAACAAGCCTACTTTCCGTGAGCGATTAACGAACCACATCTTGCGGGGTGGGCCCGAGTGTAGCAATGTTGCGCCATGACACGGCGCACAAAGAAGGCTTGGACGAAATGGCGGGAGCTGATTTCCGAACAGGCGCGTAGCGGGCAGACGGTAACTGCGTTCTGCCGTGAGCGCGGGCTATGTAGGCCGTATTTCTTCGTCTGGAAGAAACGCCTGGGTGAAGATACCACCACTCAATTCCTGGAAGTGCAACTGAGAGAGACCACGCCGAGCGCGGTGAGGGACACGCGTGTTGAAATCCGCCTGTCGAATGGCCGGAGCCTGCTGGTGGGGCGCGGGTTCGATGCCGAGCATGTGCGCGCGTTACTGGCGGTAGTGGAGACGGCGTCGTGATCGGGCTGCCGAGTTTGCAGGCGATGGACCGCGCGCAGGAAACGCGGATCTGGCTGGCGAGTGAGGCCATGGACATGCGCTGCGGGTTCGACCGGCTGGCGGAGCGGGTGCGAGCGGTGATTGGTGAGGACCCGCTGAGTGGGCATTGGTTCGTGTTCCATTCGCGGCGTGGTGACCGATTGAAAATTCTGTACTGGGACCGGGACGGATTCGTATTGTGGTACAAGCGTTTGGAGGAAGGTAAATTCAAGCTGCCACGGCCGCGAGAGGGAGCGCGCACAGTGGAATTGCGAGCGAGCGAGTTAGCCATGATCCTGGACGGGATTGATGTGTCGAAGCTAAAGCGCGTGCCTCGGTATGAACGCCCGGTGCGAAGTGGCGAAGAAAAATCTAGCGGAGAAAAAATCAACACAGAAATTATCATGGAAGGCAACTAATTGTGTGGTAATGCGTCTAAGGAAGTATGCACACCGCGGAGAAGGACTTGCCCAACTTGCCTGAGGACAGCGCATCGCTGAAAGCGATGTTGTGTTCTCTGCTTGCCGAGCGTGACCGCGAGAAGCAACGTGCTGACGATCTGCACATTCAGAATCTGCGTTTGCAACTCGAGCTGGCACGGTACAAGAAGTGGTACTACGGACCGCGGGCAGACCGGCTAAATTCGACCAGCGAGTTGACACAGGTGCTGCTGGATTTCGGTCAGGAGCTAGAGCAGCGGCCGATTCATCCGGAAGATGTCTCCGCTGCGAGCGAGCCGGAATACGAATTGCGGCGAGTGAAGCGGCGTAAGGGGCGGCGCTCTCTGGCCAACTTCGAAAATCTTCCGGTCACCACCCAAGTCTACGAGTTGAGCGCGGAAGAGCGAACCTGTCCGGGCTGTGGAGTGGTGCGCCAGGAGAGCGGTGCCGAGGAGAGTTGGCAGATCGAGTACATTCCTGGCCACTTCGAACGCATCCACCATGTGCGTAAGAAATATGCCTGCGTGAAGTGCGAGCGTACCGGGGAAGCGCCGCAGATGGTCGTGGCCGCCCGGCCGGAATCGCCCATCGATAAAGGGATGGCCGGACCGGGACTGCTG
>QHYH01000001.1:538-3944 GCA_003223215.1 Acidobacteriota bacterium | reverse complement strand
GCCTGGCCAATGCGAGCATTCGAGGCAGCAACCATTCGCTCGGCAGCGATGATGTCGGGCCTCCTGCGTAAAAGGTCCGTCGGTGTTTCATAGCCAGAAATTTGCGGCACATCGGGAATGTCTGCGACCGAGCTCAACTCCGCTGCGTACGTTCCCGGCTGGGCCCCCATGAGCACATCTAACCGATTCAGCTGTCCTTCGAGGAAGACTGTGAGCAGTGGGATTGTCGCCTTCGCTTGCGACAGCAAGGCTTGGGCCTGAGCGAGTTCGCGGTCAGAAGCGACGCCCGCATCCTTGCGCTGCTGCACCAGTTCGACGAGATGCTCGTCAGTGGCGATCTGGTCTTTGGCGAAGATTAAGCGCGCCTGCGCGCCGCGTATCTGCATATAGGCATCAGCGGCTTCCGCGGCAACTGTGATGCGAGTTCCCGTCTGGGAAGCTTCGGCCGCCTGCGCCTCGGCGGTGGCAGCCTGAGCTCCTTTTTTCAAACCGCCGAATAGATCCGTTTCCCAGCTCGCGATGAATCCGAGATCGTAGTAGTTCTGAGTGCGGCTATAGCCGGGCAGGTGCGAGGCGAGACGCCCCGTCATACTTTCAGTCGACTGGTACAGTGTGGTCGTCGAAGCGTAAAGGTTTCCTGATGGTGTGCGCCGAGCTCCTGCTCCTTGGGCAGCGGCACGCGCCTGCTGTACTCGCGTCATAGCAGCGGCCAGGTCGAGATTCTGGTCCAGCGCCCGCTTCACGATCTGTGTCAGCTCAGGATCACGGAAGCCCGCCCACCACTGGTCGAGGGGCGGTGCCGGAAGAGAGGTGGTACGAGCTTCGATGTCGGGCGCGTTGTGAAACGGCTCCAGCTTCACTGTCGGACGACGATATTTTGGTCCCACGGCACATCCGGTCATGCTCGCGCTTAGTGCGAGGGCAAGGCCCATTCGGAGAGTAAACTTCCTCGCGGTGGGTGATCCTTTGTAAGAGAACATGTAAGACATCCTTTGTGGCTTGTTTTCGGGAGGCCAGGAAGCTGTCTATCTCACTCCGACCGGAACCAATTTTCTTGAGGCCTTCCAGAGTTGCCTGTTAATGAAATTGGGTGCAAGGCGCCGCATCAACGCCAGCTGCTTGGCCTGACCCGGCCGGATCTCGAGTGCGCCCGCCTTTAGCGATGCAAACGACTGCTTCACCAACTCGTCCGTGGTGATTACAGTGACGCCGTTTCCTTCAGTAATGTCGGCTGCCAAGTCGGTCTTCACAGTTGGTGGCATGAGCTCGATGACCTCCACCCCTGTTTCCTCCGACTGGAACCGGAGCGACTGGGTGTAGGCGTGAACTGCCGCTTTAGTAGCACTGTAGATCGGCGCAGACGGCAAAGGCACGAAGGCGAGAGCAGAGGATACGTTGATTACGGTGCCCTTGTTGGCCGTGAGAATGTCGATGAATGCAGAATTCATGCGGATTACGCCGGCAACATTGATATTCACCTCAGCCATCAACCCGTCGAGGTCCGCCGCCGGGACCTTGAGGTCCTTATGGAGCATGATGCCCGCGTTGTTCATCAGCACGTCGAGCTTGGGAAAACCTGCTTTCATCCGCTTCGCGAGGGCCGCGATTTGCGCTGTATCGGCGACGTCGCTCTGGATGGTGTGGAGTTTCGGATATTTCGCCTTCACCTCATCCAGCACCGTCTGGCGGCGACCAGTCACGATGACCTCGTTGCCGAGTTCGAGGAACTTGAGCGCGAAAGCGAGGCCGATACCCGCAGAGCCGCCGGTGATGAGAATGGTGCGATTTCGGAGATTCATAGAAGTCCTTTCAATGCATAGGATTATATAAATAATCCAAAGGTCGCAAAAAAATCAGAAGCTGTGCAAAAGATGATCTCGAACGCTAGCCAATACTCTCTCCTGGTCGGCAGGCTCCGTAAGGACGCGGGCAATGGACAGCGCACCCGCCATCGCACTAAGAATGATGAAGAAGTTCCGCTCCCGCTCCGCTGCGCTCGCTCCCGGCATAAACTCCACCCACTTATGTTGCTTGATCACTCCGGAAATTCGTTTTCGAACGCTGAGTTTGGCGCGGGCAATCTCAGGCGCCAAAGCCGCCACCGGGCAGCCGATATCGGGATGATCACAATGGTCTGGTGAGAGGTACAACCGAACGAGTTCCTTCCACCTGTCTTCGCGCGGCATAGTTTGTACCGAGGAATAGAGTTTCTCGCTATCCGAGAATGCCTGCGCAATCGCTTCGGCCAGAAGTTCGTCCTTGCTCCTAAAGTGCTTGTAAAATCCGCCGACTGTTAAGCCGGAGGCTTTCATTATGCCGGCCACATCAGGGCCGCTCAGCCCCTCAGCGCGAAGCTTGCGAGCGGCGTTCCGCACAATACGATCGCGGGTTCGCGTCTTGTGTTCCGGTTCGTATCGCATATTAGCTGATTGGATTATATACATAATCTACGGACTCAAAATCTTTTAGTTAACCGCAAGCAGCGCCGGCCATGGGCTTAGTGGCCGGTTCCGAGTGAATTGTCGCTAGCCGGAAGTTGACTAGAAGAAAGGGCTTCGATGAAGTTGGCCGGATTTGTATCGACAAGTCGGCTAGTAGAAAGTGATCTCGTCACTTGGGCTCGATTCTGGGTGGATCACGAGCAAACCGGAAAGTAATCAATGTGGCTTCACGACCGCTATTTCTCATTGAGGTGCCGACCTCGGCTGATTCAATTCTCGCTTCAATTGCAGCAACTGCCGAAGTTCCTCGGCGTTTGTGTTCAGCGACTGCGAGCTGCGGGCATTCGACGACCCCGACGCTATATCGACTTTTGGCGCCTGCTCCAAAACGACATAGATCGGAGTGTTGGCAGAAACGGTGACCACTATGCGCGACGTTATTGCCATTCGGGATATTTCCTCATCTGAGGCCTCGCCGATGTTGTTGCTCACTCGTTCCCGCATAAGGTCGGACTCGCTCAAGGGCTGGTTCAGACTGCCCCGTGCGAGTAGTAGCGAACCTGCCTCCCCGATTCCGGAAAGCGATCTGACCAAAATATTCTTGCCCGTGTTCTTACCCTCGACCTTGCCCTTCAACGGGCGCATGTCCAAATCGGTGGCAACACCCTGAATCGGAACAGTCGTGCCATCCGGCATCATCAACGATTCGAATTGGATGAGCACGTAGCCCGACCGGTCCGCCTCTTGAATGTGCCCCACGGCTTTAGCCCCAGCGGGAACAATGATTTGTCCCTCCCGTTCATAGGTGTATTCGATCACTGCCAAGACCGGGGCACGCACCGCGGTGCTAGCAGCGGATTCCAATCGAGCGCGCAATCGCGTGCCCGTGGACAAACCGAGGCCAATCTCTGAGCTCATGAGATTCATCCTGTCTCGTGATTGAGATTCAGTTTGTGTGGCCGATA
>QHYH01000001.1:0-518 GCA_003223215.1 Acidobacteriota bacterium | reverse complement strand
TTTTCCATCGCTTCACGTTCGGCTTTTCCGAAATCCGCGCCGTCAATGCCGACCGGAGCTGCGCCCGCTTGGTACGGCGGAGCCTGCCATCCTGGTTGATCCGGGCCGAAAGGCGGTATGGACCCAAGAGTTCCGGGCGCGTTCGATGGTCCAGGCTGAATCGAAGTCGGGTGAGATCGCCGGGTAACGGATCGCTCCAGGTCCTTCTCGTTCAGAAACCCTTCATGCGACTCTTTTGCCGAAGGCCTCCCAGAATCCGTGATCGGGAAAAGGCTTCGATCTGCGCCAGCATTCGCGATCTGTGTCGGTTCTTCTTTGACGGCCGCGGCGCCGGCCTTCGTCTTTTGTACCGGATTCTTGTGCGGGATGGATGTTGCCACAAAGACGAGCAAGGCGACAACAAGTGCTCCGGCCCCGATGATGACGAACCGGTTCTGCTGAAAATGCTGTCTGGCTCTCAGTTTGGCTCTGGTGGCAATGTCGATGGGCTGCTCAACCTTGGTTGGCATTTCCAGCGG
>QHYH01000084.1 GCA_003223215.1 Acidobacteriota bacterium | reverse complement strand
TCCCACGCGCCCGAAAAGCAGCGGATCTCCACCCTTCAGTCGCACTACACGCTTTCCTTCGCGCGCCGCGGCGATCAACAGCGCATGAATCTGGTCCTGGGAAATTCCCGCTTGCCCGCAGCGCTTGCCGACGTTGCGCACTTGCGTCCATGCGGGGATCAAATCCAAGATCTCCTGGGGCACCAGGTGGTCGTGCAGCACCACCTCGGCCGTCTTCAGAATCTCGGCCGCCTGGACCGTCAGTAGTTCCGGGTTTCCAGGGCCCGCCCCTATCAAATAAACTTTGCCTTTCTGGATTGGCGTTTTCATGACCTGGCCCCCGCCGCCGCGTATCTGCCATTCCGGCGGCACTCCCCCGGCGTTGCTTGCAAGCCTGTCCCCGCCGAAGGTTCTCCCTTTGAGCCTATCACCTCGTTGGACGATCTATTCCTGCGAACATTTCATCTGATGCATCGAAAATTTCGATATAAGTTAAGTTGTAAGACGATGGACCTGGACTAAGCCCTGTGGAACAAAACGGAAGAACTGGCAACCAAAAACTAAGCCGGCATGCATCATCAGGCCGCGGGGCCATGCCCGAAACGACCAAAACTGGAATTGGATTCGCTGCCTCGCATAAAAGTCTATTACGCAGGGCCTACTGAGAGGATAGACGAGGATGGCGCGGCCATCAGTCAGCGCTTTAACGGAATGCCGGACTCTCCTCTGGTACTATCGGTACTATCGCGAGCAAGCCTGCCCTGACGACTTGCGTCACGTCGTCAACGGTCACCTCGAGCCTCCGCCCTCAGTCACCTCAAATTCTTGCGGGTCGAAGTGATCATGAAGGGAGGCGCACCATAGAAATGCTGGTGCGAAAGTCATGTTTGGCAAGCGAAGTAGCGTAGCGATCAGCACGGCAGGCGCTCAAGGACATCGAGTTTGCAACTCTCGACGAAGGCATAAAGGGCACGGAGGTTGGCTGGGGCACGACGGAATCGTGCGATCCCGTTGGGGACGCGGACTACTTTTTTGTGCCCTTGGGTTTCTGCTTGCGGAGGAAAGACTTAAAGGCGTCAGCGCTGGCTAGATCGTGGAGCAAGCGCTTGCGCTCTTCGGGGTCAATGGCGGCGGCGAAGAGTTTTTCTCGCTCCTCACCGAGTTGCCGGAGCCAAGCTTCATATTCAGGGCCGAATTGTTCTTCGAGCTCTCTGCGAAGGCGTTGGGCGAGCGCCGGGCTCTGGCCAGAAGTGGAGACGGCGATTTGCAGCGCGCCGCGCCGTGCCACGGCGGGATAGTAGAAGTCGCAAAGCTCGGGAACGTCCACGACATTGCAGAGTACACCGCGCCGCCGGGCTTCGGCGTGAATTTGCTCGTGCAATTCAGGCGAGAAAGTGGCGGCGATGACGAGGAACATTCCATCGAGATCGCTGGGCTCACAGGGACGCGCGAGCCATTCGATTTGGCCCGCGGCGGCCCATGACTGTACTTGTGGCGTCGCTTCCGGAGCAACGACGCGCACCTTGGCGGCAGCCTCGAGCAGCCCGGCGATTTTGGCCTCGGCCACGTCACCCGCGCCGACGACGAGGCAGCGCTGACCCTCGAGCTTCAGGAACATGGGGAAGAGGCTTGGGGCAGGCGCCTTTTGGGGGGCAGATGTCACAGATTTATTCTAGCGGAAAATGGAAATTCGAAAATCGAAAATGAAAATTCGAAAAGGGTGGAATAGCAAGAAACCGGACCGGTACCTGGAATGTTGAAGCTCGGATCCATACTTGGCCGCCTGGCTAATTCGACTCGCGAGTTCCCCATTTCGATATCAGGAGAGCTGGTTAGAGCCGGTCCGGGGTGAGGAGAGCAGTCATTTGGAGGACGCGGTGGTAATAGTCGCGCTCGGCGAGTTGCGCTGCCGCGGGCTCGTCGAGAACGAACGTCACATCAGGATGGAGCTGCAGGGCCGACGCGGAGACGGCGCAGGTGATGGGGCCTTCGATGGATTTGGCGATGGCGGCGGCCTTGGACGCGCCGGTGGCCAGCAAAAGGATTTTGCGCGCTTCGAGGATCGTGCCGATGCCCATGGTGATGGTGGTGATGGCGCAGCGCGGGCCTTCTTCGCCGGGACCGAAAAACTTGGAGTTGTCGTCGAGCGTCTCGCGGCTCAAGACTTTGAGGCGCATGCGCGAGGCCAGGCTGGAGGTAGGTTCGTTGAAGCCGATGTGTCCGTTGCGGCCAATGCCGAGAAGCTGGAGGTCGATGCCGCCCGCGGCGCGAATCGCCTGCTCGTAAGACGCACAATAAGCATCGTAATCGCCGCGGATGCTGCCGTCCGGGATGTGGATGTTGCGCTCGAGTACGTTGACGTGGCGAAAGAAGTGCTCGTGCATGAAATGGTGATAGCTCTGGGGATGGGAAGCAGGCAGGCCGAGGTATTCGTCGAGGTTGAAAGTGACGACGCCGGAGAAATCGAGCGGACCGGATTGATGGAGGCGCACGAGATGCCGGTAAAGGCCGAGCATGGTATTTCCCGTGGCGAGGCCGAGAGTGAGTGAAGGTTTTTTCTTGATGGCGCCGGCGATAAGCTGGGCGGCGTGCTCGTTCGCTTCTTCATTGTCGCGCTTCAGGATCACCAGCATGCGGAAGCCTCTCGAGACTCACGAAACGTTTCGACCCGGGGAGCTTTTTTCCACAAAGAACAGTTGCGGCACGCCTTCGTCGGCTAGCGGAACCGGCGAATCACCAGATTATGCCGGTCGGAGCGGTAGAAACCGAGCACGTACATGATGGCTTTACCCTTCGCAGAATAAATGACCTGGCGAATGCGCAGCAGCGGTTCGCGCCGCGGTATGGCGAGAAGGTCAGCGATGCGCGGATCGGCAGCGGTAGCGTCGACTTCTTCGTCGGCGTAACCCAGTTCGACTTTGTAATCGCGCTCGAGAATGCCGAACAGCGATTCGCGTGCGACGGGAGCGTCAAGCAAGCCGGGAAACTCGGCGGCGCTGAGATAGCAGATTTCGAGCGCGAACGGCTCGCCGGACGCGTGGCGAAGCCTTTCGAGCTTGATGATGCCGCTATTAGGCCGAAGCGAAAGGCGCGCCGCGGCTTCGTTTTCATTATCCACGATCTTGGCGAAGAGCACTTTGGCGCCGGCACTAAGGGTGCGCGCGGCCATTTGCTCGGTGTAGCTCATGAGCTTGTTGAAATGAATCTTTGGCGGAGCGACGAACGTGCCGATGCCGCGGCGGCGTTCGACAAAGCCTTCGCGTTCGAGGGAAGCGAGGGCGTGGCGCGCGGTCATGAGGCTGACGTGATGCGTCTTGGCGAGCTCGCGCTCGGAGGGGACGGGGTCGCCGGCCTGAAGCTGGCCGGAATCGATGCGTTTGCGAATGACGCTCTGAATGCGCTGATACGCAGGCAGCGCGTTTGGAGGGCGAGAGGGGAAGCCCTCGACGGCAGCCAGCGTTTTCTTGTTCGAAGCCATCAGTTGCACCTTGCCAAGCATTCTAGGCAGAGAGATGTTTCAGCCGAAAGAAACCACGAAGAATTCGGGGTTTCGAGCGTCCTGTGAACCAGATCAGTGCTATAGTGCGAGCCGGGCACCGCTATAGGGCAGCCTAGTACCAGCGCTAAAGCTGGGCTCCCCCGAACCACCAGAATTCTTTATAAACATCATTTTTCCTCTTGACAACAAAAAAATAGTGCTATATAGCTACCCGCCAACAGGACCTATAGCAGGTCCGGGTGCCAGTTACCGGTCGAGGAAATGAATGTGGGGAGAGGCGGGTTGGACAGCCGACGGCCTCGAACTGGAGGAAGCAATATGAGAAAGACGCTTTATTGTGCGTGGGGAATGGCGATTTGTGGGCTGGCGGCGCTGTTGGTCGGCGCGAATGTCGCCCGGGGCCAGGAAGTGACCGCGACGATCACCGGCACGGTGACGGACTCGACCGGTGCGGCGGTTGTGGGAGCAACGGTGACCGCGAAGTCGGTCGAACGCGGAATCACGTACACAGCAACCAGCAATGAGTCCGGTATCTATCGAATCTCCCAATTGCCGGTGGGAAACTATGACTTGAAGTTCGAAAAGCAGGGGTTCCAGACCACCCTGCGTCCCGCGTTTACCCTCGTACTGAACCAGATCGCCCGTATCGATGTCGAAATGAAGGTCGGCCAAATCAATCAAACGATTGAGGTAACCGGCGCCGCTCCGGTTCTTAAGACAGAAGCGACCCAGGTGGATACCATCGTCAACGCGGCCACGAACGACGCGCTTCCATTGGCCACGCGCAATTACGTGGAGTTGGCTTTGCTGGCGCCGGGCGCTGTCCACCCCGACCCCAGCAGCTTCAACAACGGCGACAACACTGCGAGCGGCGGCCGGCCGTACATCAACGGAAATCGCGAGCAGTCGAACAACTTCCTGCTCGACGGCATGGACAATAACCAGGTGTCGGACAACCTTCTCGGATACACGCCGGCACCTGACGCCATCGAAGAATTCAACCTGATCACGAATAACGCATCACCGGAGTTCGGGAACTTCGAAGGCGGCATTGTCAGCGTGAGCATCAAGTCGGGGACAAATAACTACCACGGCGATGCATGGGAATTCTTCCGCAATGATGTGCTGAACGCGAACAGTTGGTCCAATAAGTTTAGCGGCACTCCTCGCGACAAGCTTCGGTGGAACATGTTCGGAGGCACGTTGGGCGGACCCGTCCTCAAGAACAAACTCTTCTTCTTCGTGGATTACCAGGGACAGCGTTTTGACCATCCCAGCTCAACCGGTTCCTTTACCGCCTTTACAACCGCTGAGAAAAGTGGCGACTTCGGTGCACTTTGTTCGGTGGGATTCAACGCGACGGGCGTTTGTACATCAAATAGCGGAAAGAACATCCAGTTGTACAATCCATGCGCCTCTTTCTCGGCTCCGTGTACGCCTTCTTCGCCGTTCGCGCCTGTTCGGCAGCCGTTCCCGTTCAATAAAATACCAACCCAGATGATCAGCCCTGTGGCGCTGGCACTATTTGCCTCGTCGCTCTACCCCACGACCATCAACAATAACTTGCAGCAGAACGCGCTGAATACGAGCACGTCGGCATTCGATGCTAACCAAGGCGACATCAAAGTCGATTACCAAATCTCCAACAAGGACCGCCTCAGCGGCCGGTTCACGCGAGCTTATCAGAACAATCCAAGCACGAACTCCCAGCCGCTTTTCGGGAACGGCTCGTCAACAGCGCCCATCTGGAATACAGTTGGGGATTGGACTCACACCATCGGCACGAACCTACTGAACGATGCGCGCTTCGGCTGGAGCCATGTCACGCTAAATACGGCGTCGAGCTTTGTTTCGAGCGTCGGCGCATTTGGCAACCAGATTGGCATCGGAAACGGCAACCCTGCGGGCATAGATGGCCTGCTCAGTCTCGGTTTGGGCAATAGTGTGATAGGTGGTATCGGGAACAGCCTGAACAGGCAGAGCTTTGACGATCACGTCTGGCAGGTGGACGATTCCGTCATCTACACGCGCGGCCGGCATTCGATCAAGTTCGGCTTCCAATTCTGGAAGGAGCCCATCAAGACCTTTTACTCAGGAAATAACGGCGAACTGGGGTTTATCAACTTCAGTGGCACCTTCACCGCCAGCGCGTTCCAAAGCGCCGCGACTAACACTGGCGACGGCGGCGCGGATTTCCTCCTCGGGCTCCCCAACGAGTTCGGTCGAGGCCTTAGTTCTGGGAAGACCTGGGAACAAACCAGCGACATTTATGGCGCGTACGTCCAGGACACCTGGAGATTTAATGATCGTCTAACCTTCACTATTGGGTTGCGCTATGAGGCGCATACGCCGTGGATAGAAACCAACAACCAGCAGGCGAATTACGATCTCAGAACGCAACAGATTGTTTTCGCGGGTCAGAATGGTGCCAGCCGTGCGCTCTACAAGGGAGTCTACGGGGGCAAGGACTTCCAGCCCCGACTGGGTTTTGCATGGACACCAGCAATGCTGGGCGGACATACGGTGGTGCGAGGCGCATTCACCATTTCTTCGTATCTAGAGGGAACCGGCACGAACCTGCGCCTGCCGATCAATCCACCATTCAATCCTAAGGAACTCGACGTGCCATACAACACCGTTCCGTTGCCAGCTACCTCGACTTCGGATGGTATTGTCGGCTCAGCGACTTCGCCCTCATGCGACCCACCGGCGTATGCTTGTTATGCCGGTGCGTTGCTGCGCGTCTGGGATCCGAATGTGCAGCCGGCCATCTCCGATCAGTGGAACCTAACGGTGCAACGGCAGTTCTGGAGCAACACAACGTTCCAGATTGGCTACGTGGGCCAGCGGGGAACGCACTTGATGGTGCCGTTTTCTTACTCTCAGCGGCAACTGCTTACCCCGAGCGCGTCTTGCCCAGCTCCTTGTACCGCTCCAAGTCCATTCTTCTCGAACAACCCTGCACTCCTTAGCACCATATCCGAATTTACTTCGGGCACCCAGTCGAACGGCAATATGTACTACCACGCTTTGCAAGCCGTGCTGCAGAAGGAGATGAGCAACGGATTGCAGTATCACGTGGCATACACATATTCAAAATGCATGACCAACAACAGCGGTTACTACGGATCTTGGGGCGGGCAGGCCACAACCGTTTCGCCCTACTGGCAGAACATCTACAACCCAAGGGCCGAATGGGCGCCGTGCTTTTACGATGCGACTCAAATCCTGACAGCCTATGCGGTGTATGAGCTGCCGATCGGGCACGGTAAGGCTGTGGGGAATAACCTGAACAAGGTAGCGAATGCCGTTGTGGGGGGCTGGGCGGTTAGCCCGATTCTTTCCTTGCATACGGGTTTCCCGATGAGCCCGTACGGCACCGGCGATCAGTCCAAAACCAATTCTCGCAGTTCACGTCCCAATTGCGATTCCATCGCAAAAGTGCAGGGTAGAGTTCCGGGTTCTGGATTTAACGGCTTCCAATACTTCACCAACAACGGCAACTTCAGCAACCCCGCTGTCGGTACCTTTGGCACCTGTCCTGCTCAGCTTGGGTGGTTGCGCGGTCCTGGATACGACGACATTGATCTAAGCTTGCAAAAGAACGTTCAGATCACGGAAAGATACAAGGTGCAGTTCCGCACCGATTTCGTGAATACCTTCAACCACGTCAACCTCAACGCTCCAGACATGGGCCTTGGAAGTACCATGGGGCAAATCACAAGTGCGCAGGCCCCGCGTAACATCCAGTTTGCGCTGAAGTTTTACTACTAACCTTTAGTGCAGTAGGATGGGGCAGGCGAACAAAACGCCTGCCCCATTTTCATTTATGCGCTCTAACCTCATCTCCATCTTCGTCTTTGCGCTCGCTTTGATAATGATTCCGCCGAGTATCTGGGCGCAGGCGGGCGCGGCGACTGGTTCAGCCAGCGATCCCCCGTCCGTCCAGAGTGCGTCTGCTCAACGAACCTCTTCAGAAAAGGCCTTGCGGATGGCGGAGAGCGGGCGCTGCAAGGAAGCCCTGCCGCTTCTCAAAATCGCTGCGCAACAAAGATCCGATAAAGAGGCGCAACGCAGAGCTGGTATTCTCGGAGTGCGTTGCGGGCTGAGCCTCGATCAGCGAAGCGCAGTCGGGGATTTTCTTGCCATCCTGAACCGCGAATTTCGCAACGATCCGGAGGTTCTCTACGTTTCGGTTCATGCCTATTCGGACCTCTCGACGCGTGCCGCAATGGACCTTGCCCAGTCGGCGCCGTCCTCGTATCAGGCTCGGGAATTGAATGCCGAGTCACTCGAAATGCAAGGCAAGTGGGACGACGCGACCAAAGAGTATCAGGAGATGTTGAAACAATTTCCGAATGCGCCGGGAGTCCACTTCCGCATGGCGCGTCTCTATCTTTCCAAACCTGACCCTGAGGCGGGCGCGAGCGAGAAGGCACGAAAAGAATTGCAAATGGAACTGGAACTCGACCCTAAAAACGCAGGCGCCGAATATTTGCTTGGCGAATTGGCGCTGGAGGCGACCCAGTGGGACGAAGCCATTAACCATTTATCGCGCGCGACGAAGCTCGATCCTACATTTGCCGACGCGTTCCTCGGGCTGGGCATGTCGTGTCTTTCGGCGCAGAAAATCGCCGAAGCGATACCTCCGCTGGAAACTTACGTGAAGATGCAGCCGGCGAATCCCGCGGGGCATTATCATCTGGCGGTAGCGTACAGTCGCGCCGGGCGAACCGAGGACGCAAAGCGAGAGGCCGCGCTTCAGAAGGCGGCGGCTGAGAAAATCGACCGCGAAAAGCAGAAGACTGCCGATGCAGCGCAGAAGCCGGGACCGCCCAAATAGGCCAGACTGTTCCTTGGAGAGTGTTGAAAAGACTCAAAGATTTGTCATTCCGAGCGAATCGCGCCTTTCGCGCTCCGGACGGTCTTACGGAGCGAGGAATCTGCTTTGGCCAAAACCAAAGAAACAGCAGATTCCTCGGGCGCCCTTTCTTTTTTCTCTTTTGCTTGTCGCTGCTTTCAATTACGGTTCTGGTTTGCACCGCTCGCGTTCATACACAAAGCGCGCGGCCTTCCGCGATACAGTTTACGAATGTCACTGCAGCGGCGGGCATCAAGTTTGCGCATTTCCGCGGCAACGATGGAATTCCCATCAATCGTGAAATCTTCGGTCCCGGCGTTTGCGTCGCGGATTTCGAAGGAGACAGCTTTCAAGACATTTATTTTGTGAACGGCCGCGATCTTTACAGCCGCGGCATTTCGGCGCGCAACGCGCTCTACCGGAATAATGGCGATGGCACGTTTACCGACGTTACGGAAACCGCCGGCGTTCCCGGCACGGGCTACGGTCTCGGGTGTGTGTGGGGCGACTACGACAACGACGGCTTTCCCGATCTTTATGTGACACAGTACGGCCGCAACGTTCTGTACCACAACAACGGAAACGGCACGTTCACGGATGCCACGGAAAAAGCCGGCGTGGCGGGCCTGGAGTTCGGGACGCTCTTTCATTCCGGCGCAACATTTTTTGATTACGACCGAGACGGCCGCCTGGATCTTTACGTTGGCGGGTACGTCCTTTTGGAACCCAACGGTCCTCGCTATTGCAACATCAGCGGCGCGCGCACGAGTTGTCCTCCCAGCGTGTACAAGGGCACGGCTGACGTCCTCTATCACAATAATGGCGACGGGACTTTCAGCAATGTGACGAAGACTGCCAAGATCTACGAGCCCCAAGGCAAGAATCTCGCCGTGGGCGCCGCGGACTACGACAACGACGGCTGGCCCGATCTGTTTGTGGCCAACGACGGACTGAATGCCTACCTCTACCACAACCAGCGCAACGGCACGTTCGATGAAGTGGGTGTCATCACCGGGATGGCCCTCACCGCGCGCGGCAACGTGATGGCGGCAATGTGCATTTCGCTGGGCGACTATGATAATGACGGCTGGCTCGATCTTTTCATCACGGATTTTCAGAGGAATTCCGATCACCTCTGGCACAACAACGGCAGAGGCTCGTTTGACGAGGTCAGCGATCAGGCGGGCATCACCGTGCCGACGCGCGATGTGCTCAGCTTCGGCGGCGGGTTCTTCGATTACGACAACGACGGCTGGCTGGATTTGTTTATCGCCAACGGGCATGTGTATCCGGAAGTGGAGCAGGTCTTGCCGGACGTGCACTTCAAACAGATCAACTCGCTCTTCCACAACGAAGGCAACGGCAAGTTCGTGGAGACGACCAAGCTTGCGGGCAGCGGCTTCCAGACGCCATACGTGGGGCGAGGCGTGGCATTTGCGGACTTCGACAATGACGGATTTATGGATGTGGTCGTGGCGAACAACGGAGACCTGCCGCTCCTACTGCACAACAGTGGGGGCAACGGCAACCACTTTCTCAACATCAAGCTCGTGGGGCATAAGAGCAACCGGGACGCGATGGGGGCGCGCATCCGCGTATTCGCGGGAGGCCTCTCGCAGATTCACGAAGTCGCCGGTGGAGGCAGTTATCTTTCTCAAAGCGACCTGCGTGCACACTTCGGCTTAGGCAAAGCGACTCGAGTCGAGTCCATCGAAGTGAGCTGGCCGAGCGGACAGAAACAGACCTTTCGCGATCTCGACGTCGATAAGTTTTATACGATCGAAGAAGGGCGCGATCAAATCGGCTCACAGCAATTTCGACGGCGAGCGCAAACCATGAAGAGAGAATCGCAACCTTGAATTGGCGCCAGCACCCGCGGCTTCCCAATGGCTTCTCACTCTCACGCAGAGGGTTCCTCGAAGCGTTGGCCGGGGCCGCTGCTGTCCGCGGGATTCCGCACGTTGCTTATCCTACCAGCGATCAGGGTCCTTTCTTCTCCGAACTACCGCCCTCGGAAAGCGGAATTACTTGGAGACACGTGAACGGGCGCTCCCCAGACATGTATCTGCCGGAGACAACGGGCGCGGGCTGCGGGTTTCTCGATTACGACGGCGATGGCTGGATGGACATTTACCTGGTGAATAGCGGAGCTTGTGACTTCTACACGCCGCCATCGCCGCTGCGAAACGCGCTTTACCATAATAATCGGGATGGCACATTTACAGATGTAACGGAGAAAGCTGGGGTCGTCGGAGGCGGGTATGGGCAAGGAGTTGCCGTCGGTGACTATGATGGAGATGGCCTTCCCGACATCTACTTGACGCAGTATGGCCGCAGCATCCTTTACCACAACAACGGAGACGGCACGTTCAGTGACGTGACGGAAAAGGCCGGGGTCGCAGCGCCCGGCTGGGCGTCTAGCGCTGTGTGGTTCGACTATGACAACGACGGACGGCTCGATTTGTTCGTTTGCCGGTTTGTCGACTTCAGCAAAGGGAAAAACAAATGGTGCGGCAACCGCGACACCAACGAGCGCTGGTACTGTATTCCCCGGGTGTATGAACCTATGCCGTGCTGGTTGTTCCATAACAATGGGAATGGGACGTTCACAGATGTCAGCAAGGAGACAGGCATCGCAGAAGCGATGGCGAAGGCGTGGGGCGTAGTGGCCTGCGACATCAATAACGACGGCTGGATGGATCTGTTTGTGGCCAATGACACAGAGCCAAATTTCCTCTTCCTCAATCGAAAAGGGAAATTCGAAGAGAACGGTATGTTGGCAGGGGTGGGCTACAGCTCCTACGGCCGTGCACGTTCGGGTATGGGTGTGGACGCTGCTGACTACGATCAAGATGGATGGGCCGACTTGTTCGTCTCCAACGTAGACCAGGAAATGTTTTCGCTGTATCACAACAACAAGAACGAGACATTTAGTGACTTTGCCACACCGACCGGGATTGGGCCGGCCACCAAGCTGATGAGCGGATGGGGCGTGAAGTTCTTTGACTATGACAATGACGGCGACCTTGATCTCTTGCTTTGCGACGGCCGCGTGGACGGCGTGAAATACCTCGAGCCGATGTTGCTCTATCGCAATACGGGAAACGGGATGAAAAATGTCAGCGAGCAAGGCGGCGCCATTTTCTCGCGGCCACTGGCGGGCCGCGGGATGGCGATCGGAGATTTCGATAATGACGGCGCAGTGGACGTGCTCATTGCCGTCAACAATGGCACTCCGGTGCTGCTTCGCAACAATGCGGGCAGGCGGAACAATTGGTTAGGCGTTAAGCTGGTCGGCAAAAAATCCAATCCGGATGGGGTTGGCGCGAGGTTGGCGTATCAGGCGGGGAATTTGCAGAGGAGCCGGATGAAGGTGGGCGGCGGGAGTTATCTGTCCTCTCACGATCCACGAATAGTGCTGGGAATTGGGAAGCGCCAGAAGGTGGACTGGCTCGAAGTGAAATGGCCGCTGCCTGGTGGCGCGACGCAGCGTTTTACGGGGCTTCCCATTAATCGATACATTACGGTCGTGGAAGGACAAGAGAGGTGGAGTTAGGTAAGGCCGTGAAGTTCGCTAGGAATTCAGGAAGCCGCTGACTTCTTCCGTAAATCGATCGGCATCTTCGACGTTCGAGAGATGCGCGGCGTTGAATTCGACATAGCGCGCGCCCGGAATGTGATCCGCCAGAAAACGGCCGTCGGCAGGAGTGGTAGCGGGATCGTGTGCTCCAGAGATGACCAGCGTGGGAGTGTGGATTTTGCCGAGTTGCTCGCGAAAGTCGAAATCGCGAACTGCGGCGCAACAAGAAATGTAGCCTTCGGGGTTGACTGATTCCACCATTTTCTGAATGTTTGCGGCGGCGGAAGGATTTCTCGCCCGAAAAGCGGAAGTGAACCAGCGCTCGATGGCGGCAGCGGCGACAGGCTTCATTCCTTGCTTCCGAACCGTCTCGATACGCGTGCTCCAGGTTTCGAGAGAGCCAAATTTTGCGGAGGCACTGCAGATGACAACCCTGTTAAGGCGCTGCGGGGCATTGGCCCCAAGCCACATGCCGGTCATACCCCCCATGGAGAGTCCGCAGAAATGGAAGCGGTCGAGTTTTAGTGCATCGGCAAGAGCGAAGACGTCATTCGCAAGCTGCTCGGCCGAATAAGGGCCGGCCGTGACGGAAGATTTGCCGTGGCCACGTGTGTCGTAGCGCAAGACGCGGAAAGATTTGGTGAATTCAGAGATTTGGGGATCCCACATAGAAAAATCGGTGCCGAGGGAATTCGAAAGAACGAGTACCGGCCTGCCCGCCGGGCCTGCAAGGGCGTAGTGAATTTTGGCGCCATTCGACTCGACGAAAGGCATGGGAAGAGTGTAATCACTCGGCGCCGACATGCAAAAGGGTTTCGGGACGGTGCATGCGGCGGGTTTGAGTAGGCGGCCATGCGAAAGTTGTCTTGCTCCTTGCTGCTAGACCGCTTCCGGCACGGCGCGGGCCAAGGCTTCTGAACTGCCACTTGTGGAGGGCTGCTGATATAGATTTCCCAAAAACCCTCCGTAAGACGATCGTGAAGCAGGTGATATGAAAGAAAGTGTCATAAACGGCGATCGAGCGGTGGTAGCGACTCAGCTCTCGGCCGCGTTCGAGCGAGGGAAACGTGAAGGTCCGGCGACAGCGCGGCAGGCGACGGTGCGGATGGGCTAACCCACAGTGGGACAGCGGCGAAGGCGCAGTTCCATTCCTCGGCGGGCGCTCGTGACCACGTCGTGGAACTTTTCTGCAAACGTTTGTGCGCCCCGAGGTGCAAACCTGCCTCTCTCACCGGCTGCGCGAACGCAACACAAGAGCCCAACGGCTGATTCGATTGGGCGAAGACCACGAAACTAGCTGGGCGGATCCGGCTGACGGTGAAGACGCGCTTGTGTTTTCGCTTCCTCTTCCAAGGATTTCACGGCGAGATGCGTTTCGCGAACCATCAAGGCACAGCCAGCGCACAATCCAAAGACCGCAGACGCGCCGGTAAGTACGGCAAGCGCGGCGGCAGTGTGAGACAGAACGACCCGGCCATAGTAAGCCCCCATCGAACCACCCACGGAGACGAGAGCGGAAGCAGCAAATAATCCGAGCCCCGCGTAGAAGAAGCGCAGCGCCTTGACCAGGAGTTGCGTGCGCACCTGCAGAGGCGTCAACTGCGCAAACCATGCTTGATAGTCGGCGCTGGCCGGCTCGAAGGAAGCCAACTGCGCGGCAACAATGCGGGTCCGATCCACGACACGTGCAAGGCGATTGCTCGTGCCCAGCGCCAGGACCGAGGAGGCGTTGGTGAGGATGGCCGGGGCCACCACGGCGGTTAAAACGGCGAAGGGATTGCCAGCAACAAGGTTGTATTGCACGGCTCGGCCTTTCTTTCCGGTTGTGGATAGCGCGAATTTGGCATGCGGCGGACTTGCTTCGAGCAGGATTTCGTGCCTGAGAAGATTAGGCCGTCCCAGGCATTCAGGCAAGGCCCCCGGGAGGGAGGAAGAAGGTCAGGCGCGTTCAAGGATGACGGCGATGCCTTGGCCGACACCGATGCACATGGTGCAGAGGGCGTAGCGCCCGTTGGTGCGCAGGAGTTGGTAGAGCGCGGTGGTGATGAGGCGTGCGCCGCTGGCGCCGAGCGGATGGCCTATGGCGATAGCGCCGCCGTTGGGGTTAACGTGCGGCGCATCGTCGGGAATACCCAGGTCGCGGAGGACCGCGAGCGCCTGCGAGGCAAAGGCTTCGTTCAGTTCGATGACGTCCATCTGAGAAAGCTTGAGACCAGCTTTCCCGAGGACTTTGCGCACTGCCGGGGCCGGACCCATGCCCATGATGCGGGGAGCCACGCCTGCGGCCGCGGCGGCGACGACGCGGGCCTTGGGCGTAAGTCCATGACGTTTTGCGGCTGCCTCGGAGGCCAAGAGCAACGCGCATGCGCCATCATTCACGCCGGAAGCGTTTCCGGCGGTAACGGTGCCATCAGCCTTGACGATAGGCTTCAATTTCGCGAGGGCTTCGAGGGTGGTGTCAGGGCGAGGATGCTCGTCTTCGGAAAAGAGCAGGGGATCGCCCTTTTTCTGCGGAACGGGAACGGGAGTAATCTCCTGGCTCAAGCGGCAGGCGCGCTTTGCGTCGGCAGTGCGCTGCTGGCTGCGAAGAGCGAAGAGATCCTGATCCTGGCGCGAAATATGAAATTCCTCGGCGACGATTTCGCCGGTTTCGGGCATGGAGTCGGTGCCGTATTTGGCCTTCATCAGAGGGTTGACGAAGCGCCAGCCGATGGTGGTGTCTTCGAGTTTCGCGGTGCGCGAGAAGGCACTGTCGGCTTTGCCCATGACGAAGGGGGCGCGAGACATGCTTTCGACGCCGCCGGCGATAGCGAGGTCGCCTTCGCCGGACTTGATGGCGCGCGAAACGGTACCGATGGCGTCCATGCTGGAGCCGCAGAGGCGATTTACGGTTGAACCGGGAACTTCCTTGGGCAGGCCGGCGAGCAAAAGGGCCATGCGCCCGACGTTGCGATTGTCCTCGCCCGCCTGATTGGCGCAACCATAAACGACGTCGTCGAGCGCGTTCCAATCGACTTTGGGGTTGCGCTCGACCAGAGCTTTGATGGGGATGGCGGCGAGATCGTCGGTGCGGATTACCGCAAGTGCTCCACCATAACGGCCGAAGGGAGTTCGAATCGCGTCGCAAATGTAGGCCGAGTCCATATGCGTCCTTGCAGGTCTCCAAGGCCTCTATCTTAATATGTAAGAGCGGCCGCACGCGAATGGAGCGGAAGTGCGTTCTTTGGCAACTTTCGGAAATGAGGCGGGTATTCTTCCCTTGGCGGGGCGGAACTTGCCGTCCTACCTGCCGAAACGACAGGTTCAGGAACGTAAGGTAACAAAAACGGCGCTCCGGGGAAGAAGGTAATGGAACCACGGTGAACCACGGAGCGCCGAATGAAAAGGAAAGAACTACTTTGCGCGAATCTTCACGGGTTGAAGAAGTTTGAAATCAAGCGGCGTCTCCGCTCCGAGCGTGATGTCGCGATTGCCGGTAAGTCCGGCGCCGCCGGTACCCGCAGCAGCCCCAATGAGAGCGCCGATAGCCGCACCCTTGCCACCACCCGCGAGTCCGCCGATTGCTGCGCCTCCGGCTGCGCCGCCGCCAACCATCGCAGCGGTGCGCTTGCCTTTGCCCTTGCTGGACATAGCGGCAGGAGAAGTTTGGATCTCATAGTCCCTGCCCGCGACGGTGACGCTGGTCAACTCGAGCACGAGGGAAGCCCCGCCTTTGAAGCGCCCTGCGGCCTTGCCATCCCTGACGACACCATTCGCACGGGCATCCTTGGGAATAGCCACTTTTCCTTCCACCTCGACGGGGGCTTCAACGGTAGCGGGAAAATTGTCGCCGGAACGGGCCGTCTTCGAGCTGATGGCCTGGTCGAGAACAACTTGAATTACCGTGTCCGCAGGTACGATCAGGGGCTTTGGTTCAAGCGCCCTTTTTACCACATTCTTGGCGGATTCCGCGACGGAAGGCGCTGAGCCGGCAGTTGCATTCCCGCTGCCTTGCGTTTGTTGGTCAGCGGCTTTCTGGCCCTGGCAGCCAACGATGAACATACTCAAGAAGAGCGAACACACAACAAGCGAGCCACTACGACGAATCATCAAAAGAAGTCTCCCCTCCGGCTGGATCAGCTAGCTGATTCAAACATACTCCGAATCATGCTGGAGTTAAAGCCGTCTCGCAGCGAGTGTGCGCATCAGGGAATAAGGCCCAGTCCTAGCCGGAGCAGGTCGGGATCTTTACCGAGTTCCGGTGCGAGCCCTCGAAGGAGGAGCGAACTGCAATGCATTGAAATATCAGAAGATGCGGAATAACTGGGGAAGGCAGGAATGACGCCGCACACGCGGCCCCGGCAGTCCCGTATCGGAACAGAGGAATCGGAGCGAGCGTGGCAGATCTGGAGCGGGATCGATTCTGCCTCTCGCTCACGGCAAGGACGTCGTGTTTGCGCTGGGGACGGGAATCACTGCATCTATCGACGGCAACGTCCACCTCTGAAGCGCGCGTCGTTTCAGCCGCCTAAAAACATCGTCGGCCCCGCGCTGGCGGTCTCGAATCCACCGCAGCTTCTCTAGCGCCAACTCCGCAAGGCAAGACGATCGACAACGGCGACGAGTCTCACGGCAAATCTTTGCCCAGGCGTTCCACTACGTCTTTCGGTTCGGTTTTTGGCGGGTTCGTCAGGTATTTGCCGAAGAACACGAGGTAACGCTGCCAGCGATCCTGGATATGCCGCGGTTCAATAAAGCCGTGGTTTTCCCGAGGATAGACCACGAACTCTACCGGGACATGCCGCTCATAGAGCGCGCGGTAAAACTCCTCCGATTGGGGAATCGGCACTCGTGTGTCCGACTGGCCATGCAAGATCATCGTCGGAGTCTTCACGTTCTCCACATACTTCATCGGCGAATGGTTCCAGTACTGCTGGAAATTGTCCCAAGGCGCTTTTCTATCGAAGAACATCGTCATGTAGCGATGAATATCCGTCTGGGAATACATCGAGTAAAGATCGGGCAGTCCCGCCCCGGGCGCAATGGCTTTGAACTTGTCGGTTTGCGTGTCCATCCAAAACGTCATGTAGCCGCCGTAGGACCAGCCGAACGCTCCGAGCCGGTCCGCTTCGGCCCAGCCCCGGTCTACCATCGTTTGCACGCCGCTCATATCATCCTGGTAATCGCCGTCGCCCCAATCGTTCTGGTTCGCGCCTGCGAATTTCTCGCCCCGGCCGGTGGAGCCGCGGAAATTGGGTTCCAGCACCAGATAGCCGTTGGCGGCAAGGATTTGCTCCGTCGGGTTGAAGGTCAACAGCGAAGCTCCGGTCGGTCCGCCGTGCGGATTGAGCAGAAACGCGTACTTTCGGGAAGGTTCAAAGTCCACCGGCTTGGTTACGATGCCGTCGATTTCCATTCCGTCCTTGCTGCTCTTCCATTTGGCGACTTCGGTGCCGCCCAATGCGTATTCCGCCAGCCAGGCGTTGTGGTTCGTGATCGGTTGCGTTGCGCTGAATTTCAAATCGCTCCGGAAAACTTCCGCGGGATGCTCGGGATCGCTCCAGGTTCCAGTCGCCATCTGGCCATTCGTGCTGATCTCGCTTAGATTAAGCGCCCCGGTCTTGTCGGTGAGTTGCCGCACAGTTCCGGACGCAACATCCGCGCCAAAGATTTCCACCGCCTCGCGCGTGTTACTGCTGAAGTAGATGCTCTTGCCATCGCCTGCCCAAATCGGCTCACTCGCATTCAGCTCAAAGCCCGACGTCAGTTTCCTTTCTTTGCCGCCGTCAGAACTGGCCACAAACAGATTCGTCTGGTGAAACGGAGCCTCTCGACTAACCAGATACGCGATCCATTTACCGTCCAGCGACCAGCGCGCCGTATGCGTGTAGTCGGCTGTATCGGACACTTTGCGCTGCTTGCCCGTGGCAACATCCAGCACCCAGGCGGTCTCCAAGCCGCCATCATCGAGCCGTGGCGTGGGGTTGCTCGTAAACGTGATGTGCAAGCCGTCCGGTGACCAGCGTGGATCGCTGACCGTGAAATCGCCCTTGATGATTTGCTTTTCCTGCCCGGCGGCGATGTCCCAGGTCCAGAGCTGCGCCATTTTGAGATCGTGGTCCACCACTTCGGCGTCATCCTTGTTCTTCGTGCGTTTCTCCTGATCCTCGGTCTCCGGCACTGTCGCCACCAGGAGCAATGTCTTTCCGTCCGGCGAAAATTCGAACGATCGCACGCCGGATTTGTGTTTCGTTAGCTGCCAGGGTTCTCCGCCGTCCACGTACATGAACCACACCTGCTGTTTCTTGTCTTTTTCGTCGCCCGCGTTCATCAGGAGGCTCAGCAGCTTCCCGTCAGGTGACCACCGTACGTCAGAGACACTCTCTTCGCCCCGTGTGTATTGCCGCGAAGCGTTCGCCGGCCCTGACGCCGGCACGACCCATAGTTGGGTCACGGATTTCCATGGTTTGTCTTTCTCCATTTTGTTTTCCGCAACCAGATATGCCACGCGCGAGCCGTCGGGAGACATTCGCGGAGAAGAGACGCGGGCCAGGCGCAGCGCTTCCATCGTGCCAAATAACTTCTTCCTGTCCTTGCTCCTTGGAGTCGGCGCTTCGGAATCCTGCTTTGCTTTCCCTTCCTGCGCCTGCACGCTGGTTGGCGCGGAGGTGATTACGGAAACTGCGAATAGGATTGCAAAAAAGCAAAGCGGCGATTTCCTACGAATCATCGCGCACACTCCTCTTGTAAAACTCAATGGGAAAAGTGCTGGAGAACACGGCGCGCAGTATACCGACACTTCCGCAGCGGTACAATCGCGAAGGGGGAGCCTTTCCGAGTGGTTCACCGGTCACGCGTTACCAGTCACTGCTCGAACGTTGATACCTTATTGCAAACTCGGTCTCAGTGGATTTGCTTGGTCTTGCGGGACATGTAATCCATCAGCAAGTACTGCCCGAGCGTGTAAGGCGTAGTGAAGTAGGCTTTTCCCCGGCACATCTGCGTAATCTTTTGCACAAAATTCACCAGCGAATAATCGCTCGCCAGCATGAAGGTATTGATCATGATTCCCGCGCGCTTGCATTTGTTCACTTCTTCAAGCGTCTGACCCACCACAAAGGGATCGAGGCCAAAGGCATTCTTGTAGATGCGCCCGTCTTCCAGGGTCAGCGCGGAAGGCTTTCCGTCCGTGATCATCACGATTTGCCTCATGTCTTTCTTCTGGCGCAGTAAAATGCGCTGCGCCATCCGTAAGCCTTCCCGCGTATTGGTGTAATACGGCCCGACTTGCACGCGCGCCAGTTCGCTAAGGGGCACTTCCTCCGCCGAATCATGAAACAGCACCAGGCTCAACGTGTCGCCCGGGTACTGCGTACGAATCAGATGCGAAAGTGCCATGGCCACGCGTTTTGCAGGCGTGAAGCGGTCTTCTCCGTAGAGAATCATGCTGTGGCTGCAATCCAGCAGCACCACCGTGGCGCACGAGCTTTGGTACTCGCACTGATGCACCATGAGGTCCGAATAATTCATTTCAATGGGAACCTTCGCGCCTTCGCGGCGCACCGCATTGAAGAGGGTCTCGCTGATGTCCAGGTTCAGCGTGTCGCCAAATTCGTACGGGCGTGAAACGCCGCCCGATTCGACGCCGGTCGAGAGGTCCCGCGTGTCGTGGCGGCCAAAGCTGCTTCGCCCGAGGGAACCGAGCAGGTCCTGCAGCGTCTTGAATCCCAAGAAATCGATGGTCTTATCCGTGATTTCAAATCTCGCCTCGGTGCGGTCTTGTGGCTGACCGAGTTGCCCGCGCGCAGAAGTTTGTGGCGGCGGCGTCACTTGCGGCGGCTGCTGGGGATTGATGAAGCCTTCATTGGCCAAGCGTTCGGTGAGCTTGTCAAGCAAATCCTTTACCGCTTGATTATTCATGGCCTCGGGATCGTTCAGCATGTCGCGCAGCTCATCACTCATCGCGCTGTCCGGCAACAGGTCGCCTTCTTGCAGCGCTCGCAAGATCGCTTCACGTAGCGCTTCCATCGAACGCTCGGGATCCATTTGCGATACGCCGTAAAATTGCGACTCAAACCCGCTTTGCAGGAAAAAATTGCCCAGGCGCTTGACCAGCTCTTCCAGGTCGATGGCGTCGGCTGGTTCTCCCGTGTATTTGCCGTACTTAATGAGTTTCATTTCGTCCTGTCGACAGAGTTGTTTTTCTCGCTATGCTCCCCGGGATGACCGACCCTTGGGTCGTCAGTTGTACTGCCGCCGCGGCGGCCGCCCGGGCAAATCTCGTTCGCGATGCTCCGCTTGTTTTGGTTTTTCCACGTGGAAGCCGCGCTCTTCGCTGCGGCCGATGCGGCGATGCGCCCACAGCCCTTCCAGAATCATCTCCGCGGCGGCAGCGGCCGAACCAGCGTCTTTGCGATCGTGAGCGCCAAGCCTGGCGATGTGCTCCATCAGACCCTGAATCTTGCAAAGTTGCTGGCAGCGCTCGGAGGCCGTCGCAAGTTCGGGCAGCTTCAGCTCGCCACCCAGCTCGAACCATTGAATCACCGGCTGGAAATTCACGTCGGTGAAATGCTTGCTGAACACGCGCCCGAACGCGGTTCGAATCAGTTCGCGCGCAATGATGTCCGCGCCTTTCAACTCGCCTTCATATTCCAGTTCCATCTTTCCGGTGATCGCCGGGAGTGCGGCGTAGACATCCGCGGCGCGCGCAACGGCGTGTTTCTCTCCGATGCGGGCGGCCCGCTGTTCGGCGCTGCTTACCACGCTTTCGAGCGTGGTTATTGGCAGCCGCTGGCTCACACCCGAGCGGCGGTCCACGCGTTTGTCTTCGCGTGCCTGAAACGCAATCTCTTCCACCACTTCCCGCAGGTATGCCGGTACTTCCACTTTGCGATTCGAGTCACGCCCGACCCACGCTTCCTGTGCGGTGATGCGCATGCCTTCTTCCAGCATCGAAGGATAATGCGTGCGAATCTCCGCCCCGATGCGGTCCTTCAGCGGCGTGATGATTTTCCCGCGCGCTGTATAATCTTCAGGGTTTGCCGTAAAAACAAGAAGCACGTCCAGCGGCAGACGCAGCGGATAGCCTTTGATCTGGATGTCGCCCTCTTGCATGATGTTGAACAGCCCGACCTGAATTTTCCCCGCAAGGTCTGGCAATTCATTGATGGCAAAAATGCCGCGATTGGCGCGCGGCAAAAGACCGTAGTGAATCGTGAGCTCGTCGGAGAGATCGCGGCCGCCCCGCGCCGCCCGGATCGGGTCGACGTCGCCAAGAATGTCCGCCATGGTGACGTCGGGCGTGGCCAGTTTTTCGACATAGCGGTACTCGCGCGGCATCCAGGTCAGCAGTGTGTTGTCGCCTTCCTTGGCGATGGTTTCTCGGCACAGGCGGCAGATGGGCTTGAACGGGTCGTCGTTAATCTCGCAGCCGGCAACGACCGGCATTTCCGGGTCGAGCAGATTGATCAAGCCGCGCAAAATCCGGCTCTTCGCCTGTCCGCGCAATCCGAGCAGAATGAAATTGTGCCGCGACAGGAGCGCGTTTACGATTTGCGGAATCACCGTGTCTTCATACCCATGAACCCCGGGGAAAAGCGTTTCCCCTTTTTCCAGCGCGCGCAGCAGGTTGCGGCGAATCTCGTCCTTCACCGAGCGCGATGCGCCGCGAGGATCGAAGTCAGGGATTCCCTTGAGTTCACCAAGAGTACGTGGTCTCGGCTGTCCTGAAGGTTGCGAGGATGTGTTAGACGTCATTCGGGTCCCGTTCCGCGGTCCAGGAGGGATGGACCGCACCAAATTAATTTAATCCGTGTCCGTTGCCCCCAGCGCGCTGGCGCATGGCCTTGCTATTCTGTAGATGCGGCGCCCACTCGCGAAGATATCCCACCAGCCGTTCCTGCCGGTCTTCCTCCGTGCGCAATTCCAAGATTTGCTGCTTCCATAGGAGATCCATCGGGAGCGTGCTCGCAACGCGGTACGACAACTCCTCGGCCGGTGTGCCCTCAAGATTCTTCGGGTAGTCTTCGAAAAGGAGCGTGTGGCATGCTTCGTAGAGCTCGACGAGCTGCCGCTGCACTACCGGATTCCCCGTAGCTTCGCGGTCCTCAAGATAGTCAACCTGCCCTTCCAGCAGGGGATGCTCCGTGAACAGCTCCACCACGCGGAAAGGAGCGCGGCCCACGGTAACGATGTCCATGCGCCCGTCGGGGTAGCGTTTCACAACTTCCAAAATCTCCGCCGTGCAGCCCACATGCGCAATTCCCTTTGGCAGGGAGAGAAGCATGCCGAATTCCGATTTTTCCTCGAAGCAATTTTTCACCATCTCCTTGTATTGCGGCTCGAAAATATGCAGGGGCAGGGGAGCGCCGGGCAGGAGAACGACGTTCAACGGAAAAAGCGCGATGCGTTCTGGCCGCATGATTCCCATACCAAATGATACCAAACCGTTGCCGCTCGGTCAGTGTCGCCCTTAAGCTTGTTCGAGGATGGCCTCAGCGTCGATGGTGATTTCGACGAGGTCCCCGACAACCATCCCGCCGTGGTCCAACTGTGCGTTCCAGCTTACGCCGAAATCGTGCCGGTTTATCGTGGTCGTGGCCGTGAAGCCGGC
The DNA here is from genome assembly GCA_003223215.1 of Acidobacteriota bacterium. Taxonomy (GTDB): domain Bacteria; phylum Acidobacteriota; class Terriglobia; order Acidiferrales; family UBA7541; genus Acidiferrum. The sequence goes on along the minus strand of QHYH01000084.1, from coordinate 363,735 downwards.
GCGCGTCTTGGGGCCCTTGTCCACCCCGCTCTCCCACCAAGGCGTTTGCCACTCGCCGAGATAGGTAACGCGAAGCTTCGCGGGGCGGCTTACGCCGCGTATGGTCAGGTCCCCTTCGACCGAGTAGTCATGGTTGCCAAGCAACTTTACTTCGCGGCTGCGGAAGGTGATGGTGGGGTAGTGCTCGACGTCGAGGAAATCGGCGCTGCGCAGATGTGCGTCGCGGTCCGGCTCTCCCGTCCAGAGCCCCCGGGTGTCGATCTCGATCTCAACCGAGGAGTTCTGCGGACTGGTGGGATCGAAATGGAGCCGTCCATGGACGTTCTTGAAGTGCCCCCGGACATAGGTAACCATCATATGGCGCACACAGAATTCGGCAGCGGTGTGCCCAGGTTCGAAGAACCATCGTGCCAAGGGAGTCCCCTCTCTTTGCCGTGATTTTAACCTCAATGAGCCATCTCGTCTAAGGGCTCGGTGTGGTTTGCCCTCCGAGGCGACGGTTAGTCCGCTCATTTGGGCCAAGTCCGAACGGTCGGATAGTTGTTGCAGTGACCTCCCACAGACCCCTTTCGAAGGCTGGTAATGGCTGCTTGTTGGTGGAAAAATGGTAACGGGCTTCTACGCGTCGCTGATTTATCCTCCGTTTATCTGCCGATGCGGAAAATGGGTTGCACGAAAAAGCGGGAGGAGAAGTGAATTACGCCGCGCTATTGCGGTCTGCCGTTGTGGCGCTGATGCGCAATAAGATGCGCAGCGTCTTGACGGTGCTGGGCATCACCATCGGCATCGCTGCCGTGATTTGCGTGGTGGCTATTGGCAAAGCCGGCCAGGCGCGTGTCGAACAGCAACTCAATAACCTCGGCGACAATTTTGTGTGGATTGAGGCGGGCGGGCGGGCGGTCAACGGCGTTCGCACCGGCACTCATGGCACCAAAACACTTGTGCTTGCTGATGCCGTGGCCATCAAGAATCAAATCGCCCTGATCAAAAGCGTTTCGCCCAACGTGGATGCTTCCGTGCAGATTATTTATGGCAACCAAAACTGGTACACCGGCTACCGCGGCGTCTCTCCAGAATTCTTCGATATCCGGCGATGGTATATCGACCAGGGCGCAGCGTTTTCGCAAGATGACGTGGAGCGCGCGGCGGACGTCTGCGTCATTGGCCGCACCGTTCGTGACCAGTTGTTCGGCGTTGAGGATCCTATCGGCAAAGTGATTCGCGTGAAGGATTTGCCCTGCAAAGTGGTGGGAACGCTGATGCCCAAGGGCCTGTCCTTTTCCGGTCAAGACCAGGACGACACGATCATCCTGCCGTATACGACGGCCATGAAAAAAATCAAGGGGATCACCTGGCTCGATGACATTCTGTGTTCGGCGGTTTCCCAGGATGCGGTGAAGGTTGCGGGGCAGGAAGCCGCGGCGCTCCTGCGCGACCGCCACCATTTGCGCCCGGAAGAAGACGATGACTTCAACATCCGCAACCCGGAAGACATCATTCAAGCGCAGCTCGAAGCCAGCAAGACGCTCACGGTTTTGCTGATTGCCATCGCTTCCATCTCGCTGATTGTGGGCGGGATTGGCATCATGAATGTCATGCTGGTTTCCGTGACTGAACGCACGAGGGAGATTGGCGTTCGTGTTGCCGTCGGAGCGACGGAACAAGCCATTCAACTGCAATTTCTGGGCGAGTCCGTGATGCTGAGCCTCGTTGGCGGCGGCGCCGGAGTAATGCTCGGAGTTCTTGGCTCCTATCTGGTTGGCAAGACGCTGCAATGGCCGATGATCATGTCCCTCGAAGCGGTTATCGTCGCGGCGCTCTTTTCCATTGCGGTTGGCGTTTTTTTCGGATACTACCCGGCGCGCAAGGCGTCTTTGCTCGATCCTATCGAGGCGCTCCGATACGAGTAACCCATGGCTCTCGGAGAGCCACAACGAAGGATGAAAATAGCCGCTCACTGTTGAGCCAATCTTTTCAATGAGATACGCGGCTATTTTCATAGGAGTGAGCGGTTAAATTCCCGGCGTCCAGGAAACGAATGAAACCAACAACAAAATGGCTCCTGCTGGGCGGTGCTGTCGCAGCGGCAGCGTTTCTTGTCGTGCTGGGGTTAAACCGCACGCCGCCGATCCAGAATTTCACCGCAAAAGTCGAGCGCGGCGACATCCACGACGTCGTCGAGGCCACCGGCACGATCAACGCGGTCATCACCGTGCAGGTGGGCTCCCAAGTATCGGGAACGATCTCGAAGCTTTTTGTCGATTTTAATTCCCGCGTGCACAAAGGGGATCTTGTTGCGTTGATCGATCCCGCGCTGTTTAAGGGGGCCGTGCAGCAAGCAACGGCAGACCTGGAAAACGCCAGAGCCAATCTCATTGCCGCGCGCGCAAATCTGGAAAAAGCCCGAGCAGCGCTGGTTCAAACGAAGGGCGATTACGACCGCGCGGCCGGACTTACCAAAGCCGGAATCATGAGCCAGCAGCAACTGGACATGGCGAAAGCCAACTACGATTCCGCGAATGCAGCAGTGGGGGGCGCGCAGGCCAACGTGACGCAGGCGGAAGCGCAAGTCAGCCAGAAGGAAGCGGCGCTCGAGGTGGCGCAGACCAATCTCAACTACACGGTGATTCGCTCGCCGATTGACGGCACGGTAGTGGCACGCAACGTGGACGTGGGCCAGACCGTTGCGGCGTCGCTGCAAGCACCCACGATTTTTACCATCGCGCAAGACCTGAAGAAAATGCAGGTCTATGCGAAGACCGACGAATCCGACGTCGGGAACATTAAGGTCGGCAAGGAAGTCACCTTCAAGGTCGATGCGTTTCCGAAAGAAACGTTTCGCGGCATGGTCAGCCAGGTGCGCATGAACGCGACCACGGTGCAGAACGTCGTTACCTACGACACCATCGTTGATTTTGCGAATCCCGACCTGAAGCTGTTTCCGGGAATGACCGCGTACGTGACCATTCCTGTGGCCACCGTGCAAAACGTGTTGAAACTGCCGAACACGGCGCTGCGTTACAAGCCGCCGATGGAACCTGAGGAGGTCCTCGCGCTTTATCGGCGATACGGAATGGAAGGCGGCGACAGGAAAAGTGCCAGTGATGCAGCCGCGGCAGCAGAAGCCCCGCAAACAGCCGACGGTGGCCAGAATCGGCCGCGAGCGTCACGTTCCAATACTGCAATCGTCTGGAAACTTCACGCGGATAACAGCATGGAGCCGGTGAAAGTGTCCCTCGGCATCACGGACCATTCCTACACGGAAGTGACGGCGGTGAACAAGGGTGAATTGAAAGAAGGAGAAGAGCTTATCATTCGCTCCGTCGTGGCGAAGTCGTCGGTGCCGGGAGCTCCGGGAGTGCGGCGGTAGCGATTTCTTGGACAGAAACGCCATGCAGGTCACGAATCAGACGGAAACAACGCTTACGAGCGGTCCATTCGCCGGGCACGCGGTCATCCGCGTGGAGGAGATCCACAAATACTACGAGCTGGGCGAAACGCGCGTGCATGCCTTGCGCGGCGTGAGCGTGGAGGTGCAGCACAGCGAATTCGTGGCCGTGATGGGTGCGAGCGGCAGCGGGAAATCCACGTTCATGAATATTCTCGGCTGTCTGGACCGGCCCAGTTCCGGCCGCTATTTGCTGGAAGGCGTGGACGTCTCGCAGCACGATAAACGGGCGCTGGCGCTCATCCGTAATCAAAAAATCGGATTTGTTTTTCAGGGATTCAATCTGCTCGCGCGCACCACGGCGCTCGAAAACACGGAACTGCCGACGCTTTATTCCAAAGTCAGCAAAGAGGAGCGCCACCGAAGAGCCGCGGAAGCGCTCGAGATGGTTGGATTGGCCGACCGCGCCGAACATTTTCCTTCGCAAATGTCGGGCGGACAGCAACAACGTGTGGCGGTCGCGCGAGCGCTGGTGAACCGGCCGTCGATTCTGCTGGCCGACGAGCCGACGGGCAACCTGGACAGCCGCACTTCGGTCGAGATCATGGAAGTGTTTCAGGGCCTGAACGACAAGGGCTTGACCATTGTCATGGTGACCCACGAGCGCGACATCGCGGAGTTTGCGAAGCGTGTGCTGGTGTTCCGCGACGGAAAAATCCGCAAGGACGAACCCGTGCGCAACCGCCCGCGTGCCGCGGAGGTTCTGAAAACCCTGCCGACGCTCGAAGATTAGTTCAAAGAAGAGTCAGGAAAGATCATTTAGGAGCGCTTCCATCTCGGAGCGCGCATGCTGGTTGCCCGCTTGGGCTGCCGCTGCGATGCCGCTTGAGAGTACGCTTCGCGCTTCCTCCGTGCGCGCTTGGCGAGCCAAGAACTGACCGTACATGTGGTAGCCGGGAACATAAGCGGCGTTGTGTTCGAGAAGTGTGCGAAAGTGCCGGTCCGCCGCGGCCGAGTCGCCGCTGTTCATGCATTCGAGCGCCAAACCATAGCGGGATAAGGCGTCGTCGGGCTTTTTGGCGACAAGCTCTTCGAGCATTTGGCGGCGCGACTTCTTCGGTCCGGTGGTTTTGTCCATCATTTGTTCACTTATGGGAACCTCCCGTATTATACGGGGGCGCGGAAAGGCTGTAAAACGCGGCAAAAGAAGAGGATTCGCATGAAACGGAAGAAAGCCGAGGACGCCCGAGCGGATCTGGGGGGTAAGCCAGTAGGCGCCTCGCGGTCGGAGATGACGGAAATCGTTTTGCCCGCGCAGACAAATCCGCTCGGCAAGCTGCTCGGCGGGCACGTGATGCACCTGGTGGATATGGCAGCGGCGATGGCGGCGCACCGGCATTCGGGCAGTTATGTCGTGACGGCTTCGGTCGACCACATCGACTTTCGCAATCCGGTAAGTCTCGGGGAAATCGTCATTTTGAAATCACAGGTGAACCGCGTTTTTCACACTTCGCTCGAAGTGGGCGTGGAAGTTTATTCAGAAAATGTGCTCACCGGCGAGAAGAAGCACACCACCACCGCGTACGTGACCTTCGTGGCGATTGACGAACACACCCGCCTGCCGAAGCCCGTGCCGCCGCTGATTGTGAATACCGAGGAGGAAAAGAAGAGGTTCCGCGAAGCCGGCAAGCGACGCAAATTGCGCTTGGCGCTGCGGTATGGGAAAAAGTAGCTCGTTCGATTGCCCTCGGAAGACCTGAGATTCGGCTGCGGCCCTCTCTTTTAGCGATGGAACGGTGATTAGGGCGTTTCTGGTAATCGGCCATCAGGAAATGTTTCAAGCCAAAGCGAGAAAAAACCTGATTGTGGGTAAGGGACTGCCAGCATAGTGTGCGCGGAACCGAATTGTCTCGAAAAGCCCCCCGGCCTGATGTGTTGCTCCGGTTGCTACCCGCTGTAGGTATGCGCCGCCGCAGGCATGCGCGACGAGTCGGCCATTAACTACCTCAAGGAGAAGCCAAGATGAACAAAAATAAATTATCGCTGATCGCGACCGCTCTGGCAGCGCTTCTGGTGTCGAGCCCTGCTGCGAGTTTTGCGCAAAGCGCTGCCACGTTCAGCGGTGAAGCCGTGGCTTTGAAAGCAAATGCCGTGGGGGTTTCGCTGGCACTGGCGGATACCGGAGCGCTGCCATCAAGCGGCGGGAGCCTGAGCACGTCGGTAGCGAGTGTGAACGTCGCGGGTATAGCCTCGGCTGACGCGCTGAAAAGTTCCACGTCCGGGAGTGGCAGCAGCAGCCAGTCGCAATCGACACTGCTGGATGTAAACCTGCTGAATGGCTTGGTTGCCGCCAGTGTTGTGAAATCGAACTCCAGCGCCACCTGTAGCGGTGGACAGGCCAGCACCAGCGGGAGTGCGCAGCTAGTGGGATTGACCGTTGCAGGCCAATCGATCCTGGTCTCCAACCCGAACCTCTCCATCTCCCTCCCAGGGGGAATCAGCGTTATCATCAACCAGCAAACAAGTTCGTCGGGAGGAACGAGCGGATCGGTGACGGTCAATGCGCTGCATGTTACGGGACCAAGCATCGACATCGTGGTCGCCTCCGCCCAGTCCGACATCACCTGCTCGTGACAACCCCAGTTTGAACAGACATCCAGGAAAAGGCATTGACGCTCGTCCATGCGATGCCTTCCCCAGAATGGTTTAACCGCCAGAGCCACGGTTGGCCCGACCGTGGCTTTCTTGTCTGGAGAAGAGCCTCGTCTCTGGAATACGACTCATGTCTATATGCATAAGTCAGCGCTCGGCCACGGCGGCGACTTCTTCGGCGACGGCCAGCGCCTGTTCCGCGCACGCGCCAATTGCTGGACCTCGCAAGTAATTGCCCGTCAAAAAAAGGCCAGGAAAACGTGCCAAATTTTTGCCGATGGAAGCCAGCCGGTCGCCGTGCCCGAGATTGTATTGCGGAAGTGCCCGCGGCCAAATCGTGACGTTCGAGAACATGGGGCTGGACTGGATGGAAAGCAAGGGGGCGATCTCGCGATGGACGATGCCCGAAAGCTCCTCGTGGTTCAACCTCGCGGCAGCGGGGTCGGTTGCTCCCCCAACGAAACCGGTGAGGAGCGTATGCCCGTCGGGCGCGCGCCCGGGGAAAAGCGAGGAATTCCAGACCGTACCGAGAATGCGCAAACCGGCGGACCGCGGAACGAGGAACCCGAAGCCGTCCAGTGAGTGGCTGACGTCCTTTTTGGCGTAACCAAGCGAAACGACAGCAACCGCAGCATACTCGACGGAAGTCAGCAGCGGTTTGAACGAAGGTTCAAGTTGCCCCAGCAGCCCTCCTGTCACATCCGTGGGTGTCGCGAAAATCACGGACTTAGCTGATACCGAATCGTTGTTGCTGCCTTCCAGAGAGACGTGGTACGCCCCATCCTTTTGTCGATAGACGTTTGTGGCGCGCGTCCGCAGGAGAATGCTCGAAGCGAGCTTGTTTCCGAGCGCGCGCACCAGCGTCTCATTGCCCTCGCGAAACGTATTCAGCGTGGGTCGCTCGCGCGGGCCTTTCTTGGATTTGGCCGGGCGCAGCACGCCGCGAACGATGCTTCCTCGAGCGCTTTCGGCTTCGTGAAGCTGCGGGAATGCGCTGCGGACGCTGAGTTTTTCCGGGTCGCCGGCGAAGACACCTGAAACGAAAGGCCCGACCAGGCGATCGAGGAGCCGCTCGGAGAATTTTCTGCGGACAAAGGCGGCGACGGATTCATCGCCTTCCGGCGGAACGCTTTTGCCAAAAATGTCGCGTACCAGCGCCCATTTCGTGGAGCCGTCGATGAGCGGGCTAGTGAAAAGCGCTAGGGGGCTCATCGGCACGGCCTTGAGCCTGCTGCTAACCAGAACGTAGCGTGGGGCCTTGGCTGGAGCTTCAATGAGCTGATCCGCAATTCCGAGGTTCGCGCATAAGCTTCGCAATTGCGCGGTTCCCGTGAAACTTTGCGGGCCCAGTTCCAGCAAGAAGCCGTTGCGGCTGACCGAGTTAAGAACGCCGCCGGGCCGGGCCGAAGCTTCGACAAGAAGAACTTCGAGGCCCGCTTTCTGAAGCGCATACGCGCAAACCAACCCAGAAATGCCGCCGCCAACCACCAGAGCTTGGGCGTGACGGGTCACGACGAGGTGTGCACCTTGCGGGCTCAGAGAGTTTTCGAGAAAAGCGGCTTGGCGGCCAGCTGCTGTTTTTCGAGGTACGGATCGAAAACCATGGCCAGGTTGCGGATGAAAATGCGGCCGAGCCCGGTGGCGCGAATTTCGCCGTTTTCAAGGAGCACAAGCCCATCGTCGCAGAACGGCTCGAAACGGCGTAGTTCTTCGGCGAAGTGCTCGTCAAAGTTGATGCCAAACTCGCGGGAAATTTCGTCCTTGAGCACCACCGTGTGGCAAAGCAGCCGGCTGATGACCGCACGGCGAAGCCGGTCTTCTTCGGAAAGATGATAGCCGCGCATAGTGGCCAGACCGCGTTCTTCCACGGCTTTTTGCCAGGAAGGGATGTCGCGATGGTTTTGCGCGTAAGCCGATTGGATGCCGCTGATGGCCGTGATGCCCATGCCGTACAGGTCGGCGCCCGCTTTGGTCGTGTAGCCCTGAAAATTGCGGTGCAGCGTCCGCCTTTGCTGGGAAAGCGAAAGCTCATCGCCGGGTTTCGCAAAGTGGTCCATGCCGATGTACACGTACCCGGCCTCGATGAATTGAAGCAGGCCGGTGCGAAAAATCTCAAACTTCACCATGCCTTCGGGGAGATGCCCGATAAAGGAACCCTGCTGCTTTTTCAACCAGGGAACGTGCGCATAGCTGAACAGTGCGATGCGGTCCGGGCTGAGACCGATGATCTGGTCGACAGTGTGAGCGAAGCTCTCGGGCGTTTGATACGGCAGGCCGTAAATCAAGTCCACGTTGATGCTGTCGAAGCCGAGCCGGCGCGCGCTCGAAAGCAGATCGCGCGTCATTTCGAAGGGCTGGAGCCGGTGAACCGCTTTCTGCACGTCGAGTTGAAAATCCTGGATGCCCATGCTCAGGCGGTTAAAGCCCAACTTTCGAATCGTCTCGAGATGCGCGCGCGAGGTCACACGGGGATCGACTTCGATGCCGATTTCACTGTCGGGCGCGAACTGGAAATGTTCGCGAGTAAATTCAAAAAGATCCTCGATTTGTTCCGGTGAGAGATAGGTTGGCGTCCCGCCGCCCCAATGGAATTGTACCACGTGGCGGCGTTTCGAAATGCTGCGGCTAACGCGCTCCGTTTCACGTTTAAGTACGTCCAGATACGGCGGCGCGACACCCTTATTTTTCTGAATCACCACGTTGCACGCGCAGAAAAGGCACAGGCTCTCGCAGAACGGGATATGCATGTACAGCGAAACGGGTGTTTTCGCGCTTTCTGCCTGCTCGAAAGCGCTTTCCAGGTCGGTTGGGCCGAACCCGTCGTTCCAAACGGGCGCCGTCGGGTAACTGGTGTAGCGCGGGCCGGGACGATTGTATTTTGCGAGAAACTCTTCGCCGACGCGAAGTTCGTTGCGCATCTGCTGAAGCGTTGGATAGGCGAGCGTCATCGCAAATGGCCTCACCGGGACTGCGCCGCCGGCCGCATTTCCCCTAGCAACGCTTGTTGGCCGGTTTCCACAAAAAGCTGAGCGTTTTCGACCGGAGTGTCGGGCAGAATGCCATGGCCAAGATTGAGAATGTGCCCTCGTCCGGCGAGCGAATGGATCGCGTCCAGCGTGACTTCTCGAATTCTCTCTCGTGGACCGAGTAACACCGCGGGATCAACATTTCCCTGCAACGCGATGTTCGGGCCGAGGGCGCCGCGAATTTCTCCCAGGTCCACGCGCCAATCCACGCTCAGTACGGTCGCGCCGGAGCGCGACGCAGCGCGAAGCAAGTGCCGCGATGCCTTTGTGTAATAAATGAACGGAACGGAGCCCGAAATTCCAGAGACGACCTCCTCGACCGCGGGGAGCGCGGATTCCTGGTAGTCCTGCAAACTCAGCTCGCCGCACCAGGTATCAAATAACTGCACCGCGGTCGCGCCAGCCGCGATTTGCGCCTTGAGATAGGGAATCGTGGCCTGCGCGATGCGATGCAGCAAGTCGCGAAACGTTTTCGGTTCCTGATACAGAAACTGCTTAACGGTAGCAAACCCTTCTTTCGTTCGACCTTCCACCATATAACACGCGAGCGTCCACGGGGCACCGGCAAAGCCCAAAACAGGAACTTCGCTGCCGACCGCCTTTACGATGCGGCGGATCGCTTCGGGCAAGAACCCGGTTTCCAGTTCCGGGTCGAAAATCCGCAATTTCTGAACGTCTGCCAGGCTACGAACCGGGCTTGGAAGGTTCGGCCCCTGATCGCCCAACTCGAGTGGCAGTCCCATGGCTTCGGCCGGAATGAGGATATCGGAGAAGACGATCACGGCATCGACGCCGAGCCGTCGGAAAGGCTGCAAGGAGACCTCCGTGGCCAACTCCGGGGTCTTGCAAACCTCCAGAAATCCATGCTTTGCGCGAATTTCGCGATACTCGGGCAGGTACCGGCCCGCCTGCCGCATCATCCAAACCGGCAGGCGCGGAACGGTTTCCCCGCGGCAGGCGCGCAGGAATAAGTCCTTTCGATTAACCGACGTTTGGACGGTCATGTCCTTTCCAGCAGTTCGAGAACAACCAATCTTAACAGGTCTTGCCGGGCCAAGCACCCTGACCTCGCTCACGCCGTGCGGGTCGGCAGCCGTGTAAGTTATACTCAAAGGTCCATCGCTGCGGGCGCACGCGGCCTAACAGGCAGCTGCTAGTTGCTGTTTGTTCGGTGCGGCTCCCATGCGTAACAGGTAGACGAGTGCACTACGCCCTTTTCATTTCCACCGTCGTTGCTTACGCGTTGAGTCTCGCGCTGTATCTGATCTTTTTGAATACCGGAAAAGCGCTCACCGGCCGGCTGGGAACGCTGCTGCTGGCCGCAGGCTTGGTGATGCACTACTTTGTCTTGCTCGAGAGATCCGAAGGGGCGCACACGGTTCCGTATCATGATTTATACGGAGCCATGTCCCTGTTTGGCTGGTTGCTGGGGCTTACCTATCTGGGCCTCGAGCTCTACCACCGCCAGCGGTCGGTCGGAGCACTGGTGCTGCCCTTCATTCTCGTATTTTTTGTCGCTGCCCATCTTGCGCCCGCCGATAAACTCTCGCCTCCGGATGCGCACGGGCCAACGTTTGCTTTTCACGTGGCCCTCAACATCTTGGCGTACGCGGCGTTTACCCTTTCCTGTGTGTTGAGCTTGACCTTCCTCATTGAGGAGCGTTTCCTTCGCAACCACAGGATGGGTGACGTGGTTTGGCGCCTGCCGCCGCTCGAGCTGCTCGAACGCATGAGCCGATCCAGTGTTTTGATAGGCTTAGCCTGCATCACCGTTGGGACGGCCTTCGGTTTCCTGTGGGTCTACCGGTTGAGTAGCAAGTATTCTTTCTACGACCCCAAGTATGCGGTCACGCTGCTCGTCCTGATTTTGTACGCGGTGTACTTCCGGCTGGCGCGGACGACCGCCTGGCGCGGCGCGCGTGCCTCGAAGCTGTGTGTCTTCAATTTTCTGATTGTCTTTCTGAGCTTTACGGTCGTGAACTTGTATCTTTCGGCGAATCACCGGTTTTTTTAAAGGAGCGTCCTAGGTCCGGCATGGAGATCGTTCTCGTTGGATTGAACCATCGCACCGCGCCCGTCGAGGTGCGCGAGCGGGTGTCCTTCACCGCCGACCAGGCACGCCGCGCTTCCGAGGAACTCCGCTCGAAGGGCATTCTCGAGGAAACGCTGGTGCTCTCGACTTGCAATCGCAGCGAAGTGTATGGTGTGCCGCCGGAAACTTCGCGCGAATGCGCGCCGGGGCTTTCCACGTTCCTGAGCGAATTTCATTCCGTGCGCATGGACGTCCTGGGAACGTCGTTATACCACCACTATGACGGCGAGGCGGTACGGCATCTGTTCCGTGTCGCCGCAGGGCTCGACTCCATGATGCTCGGCGAAGCCGAAATTCTTGGCCAGGTGCGCGAAGCTTATCGGGTCGCGCACGAGCAAGGCGCTACGGGACCGGTGCTGAATCGCCTGTTTCAGAGCGCGCTCGAGGTCGGCAAGCGCGTGCGCGCGGAGACCGAGCTGGGGGCACGGCCGATGTCCGTGGCTTCCGCCGGCGTCAAACTGGCCGAACGCATCTTCGGAAAACTGCACGATCGCAGTGCGCTGGTTCTTGGCGCCGGCACCATCAGCGAGCAGGTGATTGCTCAGCTGCGGGATCGCGGCATTGCGCGTCTTTTTGTAATGAATCGCTCGAAGGAGCGCGCCGACGGGCTGGCCAAACAATATCGTGGAGAAGTGCTGCCGTGGGGCGAGTGGGAAAAGGCGCTTCCGGTGCCGGACGTGATCGTCACCTCGGTATCGGCCGAAGAACCGGTTTTGCGCCGCGAAGCCGTTGAACGGGCAATGGACAGGCGCAGCAACCGCGCAATGTTCCTGATGGATCTTGGTTTGCCAAGAAATGTCGACGGCACCGTGGGGAAGCTCTACAACGTCTATGTTTACAACATCGACGATCTCACCGAAATCGTGGCGCAGAACCGCCAGGCCCGGGAGAACGAAATTCCCAAAGCCGATAGCATCGTCGAACAGCAGGTAGGAAAATTTTTATCCTGGCAGGCGGGCGTCGAGCTGGTCGGCCTGGTCAATGAGCTGCGCACAAAAATGCGCGAGGAGCGCGATCAGTTCATCCGTGCCCGCGTGGCATCCATCCAGCACTTGACCGAGGCGGACCGCACCCTGGTTGAAAAACTAATGGATGAAATCCTCGAAAGCTTGCTGCTCGGGCCGGCCCAGCGCTTGCGGGGCGAAAAAGATCTGCGCCGAAAGGTGCAAAGCGTCGAGGCGCTGCGCGACCTATTCCTTTTAAACCGGGAGAAATCTTGAGGACCTTGCGCATCGGAACCCGCGGGAGCCTGCTTGCCAGATGGCAGGCGGAGTCTATTCGCAAGCGGCTTTTTGCAGCGACCGGCATCGAGCCGGAAATCGTCATCATCAAAACGGCGGGCGACAAAATGCTGCACTCGCCGGTGGCGCAAATCGGCAGCAAGGGCATTTTCATCAAAGAACTGGAAGAAGCGCTGCTCGAGCAAACCATCGACATGGCCGTGCACAGCGTCAAAGACATTCCTACCGACATTCCTTCCCGGGTGACGTTTCCCGCCGTCTGCAAGCGCGATGACGTGCGCGATTGCCTGGTGGGTTCGACGCTCGCAGACCTGCGTCACGCAGCGCGCGTGGGCACGAGCAGCTTGCGGCGTCAGGCGCAGCTGCGCCATGTTCGCCCGGATCTCGACTTGCGCGACCTGCGTGGCAACGTGGACACGCGCTTGCGCAAAGTGCAAAGCGGGGAATACGAAGCAGTGGTCGTTTCCAAGGCAGGATTGGACCGGTTGGGATTCAGCCAGCGCATTTCCGAGGTTCTTTCTCCGGAAGTATGCATGCCCGCGGTGGGGCAAGGCGCGATCGCCGTGGAATGCCGCTTGAACGACCGGGAAGCCCAGGATTTGCTGGCGCCCCTCGATGACCCGGAAACCCGCGCCGCGGTGATTGCGGAACGCGCGCTTCTGGGCGCGTTGCACGGCGGATGCCAAGTGCCTATGGGCGCGTGGGCGCGCGTCGAGCGAGGCGCACTTCACATGGATGCCTGTGTGTGTTCTGTGGATGGCGCGCAATGCGTGAAGCAGCACGCAGCCGCCGAACCCGAGCAAGCGGCGCAACTTGGCGAGCACATGGCACGCTTGCTCGTTGACGCGGGCGCGCAGTCTATCCTTGAGGAAGTGGGTCGGCACCGTGCCTGAGAATTGTCGGAGTTCCGTCGGGGGGAAGCGCGTGGTGATTACGCGCGCGGCGGCCGCGTGTGAGGACCTTGCTCGGGAACTTTCCGCGCGCGGAGCAACTCCGGTGTTGTTCCCGCTCGTGTCCTTTGCGGAGCCGGACGATTTCGCGCCGCTCGATCGCGCCATCACGAAGATGCAGCAGTTTGACTGGCTGATTCTTACCAGCGCGCAAGCCGTTCGCGCCCTGATCGAAAGAGCCGCGGATTTGCAGCGGCCGCTGATGAGAACCGACAGCCGAGTGCGCGTTGCGTGCGTGGGTCCGGTGACGGCAGACTCCGCACGAAGTGCGGATCTTCCCGTGGAGTACGTCGCCGTGACGCACAACGGCGTTGCTCTCGCGAATGAGTTGGGCAGCAAGCTCCAGGGCACCAGGGTGCTGCTGCCGCGCAGCGATCGCGCCAACCCGGACCTGCCCGCGGCGCTCGCGCGGTTTGGTGCCCAGGTCACCGAAGTGATTGCCTATCGCACACGGCGGCCCGCGGAGACCGAGGGACTCGAGAAGATTCTGAACGGCCAAGCAGACGCGATTTTGTTTTTTAGTCCATCGGCGGTACAACATTTTGCGGAACTCGTTGGTGCCACGCGGTTGCAGGAGCTCCAGGGTAAGCTGGCCGTCACCGCGGTCGGGCCTGTTACCGCGAATGCTTTGCGTAAAGCGGGCGTCGAGCGCGCCGTCGTTGCTCAAGATACGACCGCCGTCTCAGTGGTTGAAGCTTTGGAAGGGCATTTCGCCGCCGCGAAGGCCGCTCCGGCAGGAGTCAAACGAGCATGAGTTTCCCGACGCATCGGCCCCGGCGCTTACGCCGCACCGAAGCACTGCGCAGCGTGGTCCGCGAGACGCGCTTGACGACCGCCGGCTTGATTTATCCGATGTTTGTGTGCCCCGGGAAGAACGTACGCCTGGAAGTCGCTTCGATGCCGAACATTTTTCAGCAGTCTGCCGACCAGCTCGTGGAAGAGTCGAGGGAAGTGGAGTCGCTCGGCATCCCCGCGGTGATTCTCTTTGGCCTGCCGGAAACGAAGGATCCGCGCGGCGCGAGTTCACTCGGTTCGCAAGGCGTGGTGCAGCGCGCCATCGAGGGCATTCGAAAGGCCAATCTGAAATTGCTGGTCATTACCGACGTCTGCCTGTGCGAATACACCGATCACGGCCACTGCGGCGTCATCGAGCACGGAGAAGTGGCGAATGACCCGACACTCGAGATTCTGGCGCAGCAGGCGCTTTCGCACGCGCGCGCCGGCGCCGACATTGTCGCGCCTTCGGACATGATGGACGGCCGCGTCGGCGCAATTCGAAAAATGCTCGATGAAAACAGATTTGAGAACATCGCCATTCTTTCCTACGCGGCAAAATACTGCTCCGGATTTTACGGGCCATTTCGCGAAGCTGCACAGTCCGCGCCGCAATTCGGCGACCGCCGCAGCTATCAGATGGATCCCGCGAACGCGCGCGAGGCGCTGAAAGAAGTGCGGCTGGACTTGGAAGAAGGCGCGGACATGGTGATGGTCAAGCCCGCGCTGCCGTATCTCGACGTGATCTGGCGCGTGCGCGAAGCCTTTGAGGTTCCCGTGGGCGCGTACAACGTCAGCGGCGAATACGCGATGGTAAAAGCCGCGGCGCAAAACGGCTGGCTCGACGAAAAGCGGGTGGTTCTCGAAATCTTGACGGGCGTCCAGCGCGCCGGCGCGGACCACATCTTGACCTACCATGCCAAGGACGTGGCGCGGTGGATGAAGGCGTGCTAGCCGGGGGCAGAGGAAGTGTCTAAATAAGATCAGATGAGCAAAACGCAAACCATACTGAAAACCGAGCGGCGGCGTTCGCGGGAAATTTTCGCGCGCGCCGAAAGGGTTTTGGTCGGCGGAGTGAACAGTCCCGTTCGGGCGTTTCGCTCCGTGGGCGGAGAGCCGCTGGTAATCGACCGCGCCGGCGGACAATTTCTCTACGACGCGGACGGCAACGAGCTGCTCGACTACGTTTGCTCGTGGGGAGCGATCCTTCTCGGGCATTCGAATCCGGCGATTGCCGATGCCATCGCCGACCAGGCCCGACGCGGCACGAGCTTTGGCGTGACCACGGAACTCGAGCTGGAGCTCGCCACGCTCATCACCCAGGCCATCCCTTTCCTGGAAAAAATTCGCTTTGTTTCAAGTGGCACCGAAGCCACAATGAGCGCGGTGCGGCTGGCCCGCGGCGTCACGAAGCGCGATTTCATCGTCAAATTCGAAGGCTGTTACCACGGGCACGCGGACAGTTTCCTT
The DNA here is from genome assembly GCA_003223215.1 of Acidobacteriota bacterium. Taxonomy (GTDB): domain Bacteria; phylum Acidobacteriota; class Terriglobia; order Acidiferrales; family UBA7541; genus Acidiferrum. The sequence continues at coordinate 348,142 of QHYH01000084.1, read as the reverse complement.
TCGCAAGCGGGTTCGGGCCTCGCGACGCTGGGCATCGCGGAGTGTCCCGGCGTGCCGCAAGCGCTGGCTGGGTTGACGTTGAATGTTCCGTACAACGATCCCGAAGCGGTTGAGAAGGTTTTTGCAACGCACAAAGGAAAAATTGCGGCGGTCATTGTGGAACCCATCGCGGCAAACATGGGGGTCGTTCTACCGGAAAGCGGGTTCCTGAAAGGCCTCCGGGAAATCACGCAACGGGACGGGGCGCTGCTCATCGTCGATGAAGTCATCACCGGGTTTCGCCTGCGCAACGGCTCCGCGCAAGAGCTTCTTGGCATCGAGGGAGATCTGACGACACTCGGCAAAATCATCGGCGGAGGAGTTCCTGTGGCCGCGTATGGTGGCCGCGCGGAATGGATGAATCACGTTGCGCCGCTCGGCCCGGTCTATCAGGCCGGAACGCTGGCGGGAAATCCGCTGGCCATGCGGGCGGGAATCGCGGCGCTCGGGCAACTCACAAAACCGGGGTTGTACGAGGAGATGACCAGACTGGCCGAGCGGCTGGTGCGCGGTTTGCGCGCCGAGTCGGAGCGCGCCGAAATCGCCGCTCAGATCAACGCCATCGGCTCGCTCGCGACGGTCTTTTTCACGACCGGGCCGGTAAGAAATTATGCCGACGCGAAGCGTTCGGATACAGAACGCTACGCACGATTCTTCCGGGAGATGCTGGCGAGGGGAGTCTTCTTCGCGCCTTCGCAGTTCGAAGCGGCGTTCCTCTCCGCGGCGCACACTTCTGAAAACATCGACCGCACCCTGGCCGCTGCTCATGAAGCTTTACAGGTCATGGCCGCCGCCGAACCTGCCGTCTGATTCCGATTCAAACAGTAGGAGCAAACAGGCATGCCTGAAGGCATCGAACTTCCAGAAGGACACCACGAACCCGCGGACCACCCGCTGGTTCTTCCGGTATCGATCACCATTTCGATCATGGCCGTGTTGGTTGCCGGTGTGACGCTGCTGGGGCACCGGGCGCACACCGAGGAATTGCTACGGCAAAGTCAGGCGGCCGACAAATGGGCGCAATATCAGGCAAAAAGCGTGCGCCTTCACGAAACGCAAGGTTTTTCTGACGTGGTCAACCTGGTTGCTGCCATGGATCAGGGAAAAGGTGAAGCCCTTCGAGAGAAGTATCTCAAGGAAGTGGAACACTATCAGAGCGACAAAGAAGATATCAGCAAGGAGGCCACGGACCTGGAAGCGGAGCGCGACTTTGCCAGTCGTAAAGCCGACCGGTTCGACGCAGGGGAGGCCTTTCTCGAAATCGGTCTGGTCATCTGCTCCATTACTCTGCTTACCAAGCGCAAAGGTTTTTGGCTGGCCGGCATGATCTTGGGCGCGGGCGGTGTTGTGCTCGCCGCAACTGGTCTACTGCTCCGCTGATTAGGCGCGCGCCGGAGGCCACGACCCGCGCAGCAGGGCGATTTCGTGCGCCAGGCTTTCCACCTTGCCGAGCAATTCGTGGTGTCGCACTTCCTCTGCGGCAGGTTTCTTGCCGACGAACGTGAGCGTTCCGCCGGGCTCGAGAACGCATTGGCTGACTTCGGAAAGCGAACTGAAGCCCTGCTTGCGCGCGGCGGCTTCCAGCTGCGCCATGGTGATGAGTTCGGTCTTGAGGTGTTGCGTCCGGACTTTGCCGTCTTCGATCAGCACGTCCGCGCGGCCTTCCACCAACTGGTCGAGCTTGCGGTGCCGGTAGAGAAAGCGCACCACCAAGAAGTTGGTGGCAAGCAGGGAGGTGGCGCTGATAATTCCGCCGAGCACAGAGTTGTCGTCGCCGATGATGGCGTTTTGCACGGTGTTGGATAAAGTCAGCAGGACGACCAGGTCAAAAGGATTGAGCTGGACGAGCTCCCGCTTTCCGGAAAGCCGCAAGCTGACTACCAGGAACGCGTAGACTAAGATGGGACGCAGGATTTTTTCGAGCAGAGGAATCCCCAGTACGAACAAATCTTTCCAAATTTCATGCATCGCGCGTTAGCCCTCCTCGAGAACGTCACAAGCCCAATATCGCATATCCAGGAATTTGACAAGAACGGCAGAACCTATCCGCGGAGGTGCGCCCATGGAGGCGGCAGCGTCCGAACTTCGCATGTTGTACATGTCCGGGTACGGCGAAAGGGCGGCCGGAGCTATTCGCGTTTCGATTCCACGGTGCGCCTGCTGGCAAAGCCCTTTAGGCGCACCGCGCTGCGACGCGCGCTCCACGAGCTTATGAACAAAAATTGAACCTAGTGGATCTTCGGGTGCCGCCGGTGCCAATCGGTGTGTTGCTGGAACGCTCGCGCGGCTTGAATGACGACGATGTCGTCGCCCGCGCCGGCCACGAACTCGAGTCCAATCGGTAGATTCTTTTCGGTGAAACCACAGGGAACGGAGAGCGCCGGCAACCCGCAAAGGTTGCCAATGGCGCCCAGCGGATCAGGAAATGCCAGGCCGGTTTCCAGATTGAGCGTGAGCGGGGTGGCGGGAACCGGCTGCGATGGAGCGACGAGCACGTCGAAGTCCTCAAAAATCGCATCCATTTTCTTTTGCAGAATCTCGCGCACTTTGAGGGCTTGTCCATAGTCTGCTGCGGAATATTGCTCGTTCAAGTAGCCAGAGACCTGCCCGAGCGGATCGGTCAGTTCGCTGATTTTTCCTGAGCGAATCAGCGGGCGGAAGGAAGCGGCCGACTCCACCTGTACGATCAGGGAGGCAGCCTCTTCCCACGGGCCAACCGGCAAGGAGGTTTCCTTCATGCCGCTGAAGATTTTTTTCAAGACTGATCTTGCTGCCGCAACGGGCCTTGCGCTTCCGCCATCGAAAGAGTTCCAGGCATTGTGAAGCCAGCCGACGCGGAGCTTGCGCATTTCAACCGAAGGCGAGTACGTGAAAGCGGCCTTGTCGATGGCAATCGTACCGCGGTCTTTTGGATCGTGCCCGGCAATGGCGGCAAAAATTCGCGCGCAATCTTCGGCGCTGCGAGCCATGGGCCCGATCTTGTCCATCGACGGAGCGAGGGCCATCGCGCCATAGCGGCTGACGCGGCCGTAGGTTGGCCGCAATCCGCTGACACCGCAAAACGCCGAAGGGCAAATGATCGAGCCCCAGGTTTCCGTGCCGATGGCAAAACCGGCGAGGCCCCCGGCAACAATAGCTCCCGAACCGGAGGAAGAGCCGCAAGTCCAGCAGGCGGAATCCCAGGGATTTTTCGCTTCCCCTTGCAAAGACGCGGAAGCGAAGCGGTAGCCCATGCCGCCGGCGAGCTCGATCATCGCGGCTTTGCCGATCATCACCGCGCCGACGTTCTTCAGGTGATCGATGATTGTGGCGTTGTATTCGAAAACCTGATTGACGAAAGGTTTTGCGCCCCAGGTCGTGGGCACGCCTTTCACGGCGAGGAGATCCTTCGCGGCATAGGGAATGCCGTGGAGCGAGCCGCGATAATGGCCGCGCTGGATATCCCTTTCGGCGGCTTTGGCCTGCTCGAGCGCGATTTCCGGAGTAAGAGTCGCGTAGGCGTTGAAGCGGGGCCCAAACTTTTGGCTGCGGTCGAGGTAGAGCTCCGTCAATTCCACAGGAGAAAGCTTTTTGGATTCGATGCGTTTGGAGAGTTCGCTGATGGAGAGAAAGAAAATCTCTTCGCCGGGCATTGGGAGGCTCCTCAGGGTTTTGTCGGCGCGGCAGCCGGTTTCGCGGAGGCAGGCACCCGCGAAGCTTTCTTCTCACGCTCGATCAAAGGCTTCAAATAGAGGGCGGGCCCGTCGTTATTATCCGTGGGATAGGCGCGAAGACGGTCGAGTGCGGCTTGGCCCTCGACGGCCAGCCTGTGCAAGTCTGCTTTTTGGGCATCATTGAGCCGCGAGCCGTATTGAGCGAAAACCGCCTGAAGGCGCGACTCCATTTCCGTCTGGCTTTCCGCGGAGAGTTTTGGCCCGCTGGGCGTCTGCGAAAGCGGCTTTGCTGTGTCAGGAGATTTTTCGGTCAGAAGATCGGCGGGCGAAAGGGAAGCTGCAGCGGAAACAAAAGCGGCACGGCGGGCAAATTCCCGTCGCGAAATCACACAGCCATTCTTCGAGCCCATTGCGTCCCCCAGACTAGAAGTGTTTTGTAAAGCAGTCGTAGAGTGAGGCTACAGAATCGAGGTTTGGGCGTCAACCTGCGCGCACTGACAGTGTTCCCGGCAACAACGAGGTTGGCGCCTCGGAATCGCCGCGAGCTTGAGCTTTGCCTGACAGAGCGGGGAGAGTCCTGCCGGAATTGAATTTAGGCTGGCGCTGAACGATAGCGGTGAGGTTATTGGTAGCGCAGGGCGACCAGGGGATCGACCGTCATCGCGCGCCGCGCTGGGATATAGCTGGCCAACGACCCGACAGCAATGAGCACAAGAGGAACCAGGGCCAGCGTGACCGGATCGTAGGGGGTCACCTTGAAAAGCAAGTGTGCGATGAGACGCGCCGTAGCGACAGCGCAAGGTATGCCAACCGCGATGCCAATCAGTGTGAGCACGAGCGTCTCGCCCAAGATCATGCTAAGAACTGAGCCGGGCTGCGCGCCAAGGGCCAGTCGAATCCCCAGCTCATGCGTCCGGCGAGAAACAGAGTAAGAGATCACTCCGAGAATCCCCACGCCTGCGAGGATCAAAGCGATCCCGCCAAACAAGCCGAGGAGCAAAGTGCGAAAGCGGGGCTGTGCCACAGATGCGCTCAGGACATCGGCGAGCGGCGCGATATCTGTTACCGGTAGATTTTTATCCATGCCGCGCGTTACGGCGCGAATTGCTCCGACGACAGCAGAAGTGCTCAGCGTGCTCTTGACGACCACTTCGCCTCCATAAAGGGGCGCTTGGGCGAATGGCACATACAACATAGGCCCCGGTTCCTTGCCGAGTGATACGTCATGTATGTCCCTAACGATGCCGACGATTTCGCGCGAGACAATGCCGTTAGCAGGAAAACCGAAAATCAGATGCCTGCCCAGCGGATCCTGGTTAGGAAAATAGAGTTTCGCAAGTGCCTCGCTGATCAGCGCTACCGGTGGCGAGGAAGAGAAATCAGATTCATTGAACAAACGGCCACGAAGCAGTGGAATTCCCATCACGGAGAAATAGTGCGGGCTGGCTGGGACGTAATTAGCGGTGTCGGCCGTTCCCGCCTGCCGTGGTGGATTGCCGACAATCTGAAAGGCGAGGGTGATACAGCAATCCACCATGGGCAGCGGACCCGCGATGGCCGAATCCTGCATGCCGGGCTGGGCCGCAAGACGCATCATCAGTTCTTCTGTGAAAGCGGCCCACTGTTTCGGCGTTGCGTACTGAAATTGTGGAAGGGAAACCATTGCCTTCACGACGTGATTCGGCTCGAAGCCCGGATTCACTGAGGTAAGCTCGGAAAAGCTGTGTATCAGCAATCCCGCTGCGGTAAGAAGAACCATTGCCAAGGCAATTTCCGTAACAGCCAAGCAAGCGCGGGCGCGACGCGAACCTGCTGACTCCCCTGCGCGAGCGCCTTCGACGAGTTCCTTTTGGGGATCCGAGCCAGCTGCGGAAAGCACGGGGGCTAGCCCGAACAAAAGACTGGTGGCCAGCGAAAGCACGAAAGCGAAGACGAGGACCCGGCCATCCACGCGAATCGAGTGGAACTGCGGCAGACTGGGAGGCAGGAGCGGCAAGAGAGTGGCTACCCCCCAGTAAGCCACGAGTGTTCCGACAAGGCCGCCAAGCAACCCGAGGATGGAGCACTCGGTGAGCAGTTGGCGGGCGATGCGCCCGTTGCCGGCGCCCATCGCGATTCGAATCGCGACTTCCTTTGACCGCGACGTCGCGCGGCTCAAAAGGAGATTTGCAACATTCGCGCACGCGATCAGGAGCACTAGGCCAACAGCTCCCAGCAGCAGGAGCAGCGGCAATTTCACGTCGCCGGTGATCGTTTGCTGCAGCAGCTCAATTCTAATCGCCCATCCCTTCTCCGCCGGAAATTCCTTGGCCAGCCGTGCGCCGATGGTGTCCAATTCCGCCTGCACCTGGGCGGAGGAGATGTCGGGGCGCAGTCGCGCGATCACGGCCATCCAGTGCTCTTGAGGCGGCCGAGTCATCCAAACGCTAAACAGAGGGTCCTGAGCAAGCGGTATCCAAACCTGGTTTGTCTGATTGAGGAAGGGCGTGTGAAAGCTCGCCGGCATCACGCCAATCACGGTGTACGGGCGCATGTCCAGTGTAATCGAACGGCCGACGATTCCCGGGTCCGCCCCAAATCGGTTGCGCCATAAATTTTCGCTGAGAACCACGACAGGGGCAGCTCCGCGCTGGCCGTCCTCGGGGATGAACACGCGGCCCAGCAGCGGCTCAGCCGCGAGGACCGAAAAGAACTCGGATGTCACTACCACGGTGCTTACCTCGGACGGCTCTCCGTAGCCCGTAAGGACCAGAGCGTGGCCACCCAAGCCGGCGACCGCGCTAAACACGCGATTGTCATCCCGCAGTTCAGTGAAGGTGGGATAGGACATCCCAAGCCCCGAGCTTCCAGCGTCCGGCTTAGCCTCGGATACAAAGACCAACTGGTTTGCATTCGCGTACGGTAACCGCCGAAGCAAGACGGCATTAACAATGCTGAATATGGCGGTGTTGGCGCCAATGCCGAGCGCAAGCGTGAGCACAACGACAGCGGCGAAGCCAGGGGATTTGCGCAGCATGCGAACGGCGAAGGCCAAGTCCTGCCAGCACGTTTCTACAAAAGATTCCCAGCCGGCAGAGCGGACCGTTTCCTTTGTGCCTTCGAAGCTTCCCCGTTCGAGGCGAACCGAGCGAAGCGCGTCCCTGCGGCTCGCGCCTTGCTTGATTTTTTCTTCGGCCGCCATTTCAAGAAAGCCGTTGAGTTCTTCGTCCAACTCCTGGCCAACACGTTTCTTTCGGAACAGGGAACGGAGCCCGCTGGTTATGCTTCGCCACATGGCTTCTCCTAGGATGCTTCCAAGACTCTCGCGATGGCTGCCACTTGCCTTCCCCATTCCCGGGTTTCGCTCGTGAGCCTTTTCGGCCCCGGTCGGCCAGTGCGTAACATTTTGCACGCCGGCTGTTCTCGGTGGCTTTCCATTCCCCCTTGGTTAGCCCGGCCCGCTCGAGGCGCTGAAAAGCGACGAACAGTGAACCCGCATTGACGCGGAAAACTCCTTGGCCCATCTGTTCGAGCCGGACGGCGATGCCGTAACCGTGCATAGGCTCGAGCGCCAGGGTTTTCAAAATGAGCATGTCCAGGGTGCCCTGATGAGATCACTCGGCTTGTCGGCCATGGCTGCGTTCCTCCTGAGGGTCAAGAGGAAGAGTACTCTTCTCCTCCTGATTGTCAAGAGGAGACTAAGAGAGGCTAGCGGGCTGCTCCAGCGGCTCGTCCGAAAACAGCAGCCGTGCCCATACGCAGGTTGCCGATGTGCGGCCGAGCGCGCTTCACCTCTTGGAAGAGAAGCACTGGGGAGCGGGACAGGCGGCGGGCAAGGCCCCGCCGCCACAAAGGGCCCTTCGCGAACTAAGGGCGGGCCGGGGAATCGAGACTACTCCATTTGCGTGAGAGTCTGGATCTGTGTTTCGAGCGCCTGGTTGTACTGGCGTTCGATTTGGAGCTCGGTCTGCAGCTTCTTGACGAGCATCTCCAACCTGGCGATTTCCACGCGCAGTTTTTGCAGGTCGGGCGCGGGCCGCAAAGGCGCGGCCGCGGGTGGTTGCGCATCGGCTTGCGCTGGCGCCGGTGGGCGGGGAGTGAATGCTTCGGCGAGCGCACGCGGCCAGGCGGGTTCCTCTGCCGCGGGCGGTCGAGGAGGTGGCGTGATGGTTCGAGGAGCGGCCGGAGCAGGCGCGAAAAGACTGTTCAGCGCGATCGTGGCCGCACCGCGGTCTAAAGAAGGCGCCGCTGCTGCGGCTTTCGGCTCCAGAAGAGCTTTCACCCGGTTGATCAACTCCTGAGGCTGAAAGGGTTTGCGGATCAGTTCGTCGGCTTTAACCGAGACGGCTTTGTCGGCGACGCTCTTGTTAACCACGCCGGACATGAGCAGAACAGGGGTGCCGCTGAGATCGGGATTTTCTTTGATCTGGCTGCAAACCGAGTAGCCGTCCTGATCCGGCATGATGAGGTCGGTGATGACCACGTCCGGACGCATTTGTTCGAATTGCCGGAGAGCGGAGGCCGCGTCGGCGCAGGTAATCACCTGGATGTTTTCGCGGCGAAACGCGATCTTGATGACTTCGCGCATGGTGGCGCTGTCATCGATGAAGTAAACCGTCGGCACGCGCTTCGCCGGCGCTTCCTCGAGAGGGGGAATGGTCATTGCTTCGCTCATGGTGCTTCCTTATCCGCCTTGTCGCGCGAACTTTCATCGACCTCGCGCATGGCATCGAGCATTAAATCGGTGGCCGAGCGCAGCACGGTGCGCTGCGTCGAGATGGTACCGTAAACAAATTTGTAGACGCCGCTGTTGCCGTTGACGCAGTTCTTTAGGATGTAAATAACCGCTTCGTCGCCGAATAGCGTGCCGCACTCCGCGTGCGAGATCTCCCCGCCTTCGTAAAAGAGAACGGCGTCAGCTTCTCCGGCATTGACGTACAGCGCGCCGGTCTGGTGGGCGTGGCCGAGCATCTGCATCACGCCTGTCAGGTCATGGTGCGTCAGGTTGCCGCTCAAGCTCGTATCGGATTGCGTGAGCAGCTGCGTGGGCCGGAAGCCTTCCATTTTGCTGACGACAATCTGTTTCACATGCGAGGCGATGACCCCGGGCTGACGTCTGCGGTCGATGTAGTCGTCGCATCCGGCCTGGAATGCTTCCATCAGCGCGCGCTGGCTGCCGTCGCCCAACGCAACAATAGGGAGATTGGCGTTTTTGGCGTCCGCCCGGATGATGCGCGCGATCTCGAGCGCACCCATCTCGCGCATATTGGTAGCACTCAGGATCGCTCCGGGAGCGTCATATTCGAGAGCCGTCAGCGCGTAGGCCGCTTGCGTGCTTGTCGTTACTTCAAAACCTTCGCGCTTCAACGCATCGCTGAGGCGCTTGGCAAAATACACATTGCTGTCGATCAAAAGAACCTTGATGGGACGCGGCGCCGGAGTCACGGACGTGCCTCCGCTCTGTTGCCGCGGTCAGTCCGGAAGCCGGGTTGGCGCCCTGCGAGATCGCCTGCGCGCAAGTCCTCAAGGCCCGGCGTCAGGGCATCTAGATTCAACACTTCAATGACGTCCCCGCCGTGCGAGAGCCATCCGGCGACGCGGGGTTCGTCGGATGCGCTTGCGGCGGTCAACTCCGCGTTGATCAATTCGCACTCGCCAGTAACGGGAATCGCCACCCATTCCGTCCTTTGTCCATACCGGCGCAGTGCGATGAGATAAAAGCGCCGCGCCGTCAGGCGGGTTCCGATCAGCTTTTCAGCAACGTCGCAGACCGGAACGATTCTTCCGCGCCGCAAAATCACTCCTTCAATCCCGGGAGTCCGATGGGGGAAACTGAAAACGCGGCTCGGCGAGACCAACTCGGCGGTATCGTCGGCGGCGACCGCAAACCGCCGTTCGCCCAGGCGTAACAGGACAAAAGGCCTCAGTTCGAGTTCGCTTGAGATGGTCATTCTTTCAGCGCCATGCTTCAGTTCAATTCCGTGCCTAAGTTCGTGTCGGTTGGTGCTTCGGCCTCAAGCTCTCTCTCGGTCTCTTCGCGCGATGCCTCCGCGGGAGGGACCGCTCGGTCCAGCATCGTCAGCTCCTCGTCCGACAAGAAACCTTCGGGACGCACCACAGGAACCACCATCTGATCCACGGCCGTGAGACCGCGGTACCATTGCCGCTCTTCATGACAGAACGAAAGGGGCAGCACTTGCAGCCGCGTCATTGCGGTCATTCGCTCGATGCTGTCAACCAGCAATGCGGTGCGGGTGTTGCGGAGCACGAACGCAAGAATTCCTTCCTCGGCGGGCAGCCCAAAATGCCGGGCGCCGCTCACAAGGAATAAAAGGTTTGGGCCGCGCCTCACAAACTGGCGAACTTTGCCAACTCCCGGCGCGGTGACTTCGCTGGCGCCTCCCGAGAGGCTGTCTGCCCCGCGCACTTCCTGAACCGAGGAGGAGGACAGGGCGAAAAGCTGTTCGCCGATGCGGAAAAGAATAATCTGCTCCGCGCGCAAAGTGCCGGGCTTCACTGGGGCCGGGGATGGCATCAGCGGACTCCTGAGGGGGTTGGCTGAGCAAGCCCCAACACGCGCTTTTCAATCGCCTGGTAAATGTCATCGACGCCGAGCACCTGATCTACGACGCCGGCTTTGATGATTTCCGCAGGCATGCCAAAAATCACACAGGTTGCTTCGTCTTGCGCCAGGACCAGACCGCCGGCAGATTTGATGGCTCGTGCGCCGTTGGTTCCGTCATTGCCCATGCCCGTGAGCACGGCGGCGATGCTCAAAGGCCCCGCATAAGCGGCCACCGATTCCATGGTCACATCCATGTTGGGCAGGTATCCATTGATGCGCCCAGGCGTATCGTCAAGCTGAATTCTTCCGCTTGACGTCACGCGCAAATGTTGTCCACCCGGACAAATGTAAAGTGTTCCCGGCGTGATCGATTCGTTGGACTCTGCTTCTTTCACGCGGATTTCGGTGAACTCGGCGAGTTGCGCCGCGTATTGCGCAGTGAATGTCGCGGGCATGTGCTGCACCAAAATGACGGCAGCAGGGAAGTCGCGTGTGAAACCGGGAGCGATGCGCATGACCGTTGCCGGTCCGCCCGTGGAAGCCGCCAGAACGACCACCGGAAAGCGTTGGTCACTCGAGGCCGCCGACGGGCGAGGACTGGCCTTTGCAGCTGCGGCCGGCTTTGCACTCCCACCCGCGCTTTGAATCGAGGAAGCCAAACGGGTGGCCGTGCGCACCACGCGAACTTTGGCGGCCATGCGCACCTTGCGCAGAAGTTCTTCCTTTACGCTTTGCATGTCGAGATCGATGCCGCCGGAAGGCTTGGCGACGAATTCAATGGCGCCTAGTTCGAGCGCGCGGAGAGTGCTGGCTGCGCCCTCTTTCGATTCGGAGCTGACGATGACGATGGGCTTCGGATTTGTGGTCATGATCTCCGCGGTGGCCTGGAGACCGTCCACGTGCGGCATGTTGATGTCCATCGATATCACGTCGGGCTTCAGGGATTCCGCCATCGAGACCGCTTCGCGACCGTCTTTGGCGCTGCCGACGACCTGCATCTGGTCGTCACCGTTGTAAATGTTCTCCAACACCTTGCGCATGAAGGTTGAGTCATCTACGACGAGCACGCGGATTTTTTTTGAAGGGGTTGACATGGTGCAGTTACGCCACCGGCGCGGGGCGCGGCGCCTCCGTTCCGATGAGTTGTTCGACGGCCGCAAGCAATTTATCTTCCTGTACCGGCTTGGTCAGGAAGGCGGAAGCGCCATCCTTTATGGCGCGGTCGCGATGCTTGGCGCCGGCGCGCGAGGTTACCACCATCACCGGAATGCGGCGGGTGGACGGACTCTGGCGCAACTGCACCATCAACTCGTAACCCGTCATGCGAGGCATCTCCAGGTCGGTGATGACCAGGTGGCAGCCGTGCTGTGACACGAGTTCCGCGGCTTCCAGTCCGTCGGCCGCGAGCTTCACGCGATAGCCGCTCTTCTCGAGCATGCGCCCGACGAATTTGCGCACGCTGATGGAGTCGTCGGCCACGACGATGACGCGCTCCTGCTCGACGCGGTCGATGGCTTCGGAAGGAATGGTGCCGCGCGCCACGGCCGCCGAACCCGGCGCAAAAATGCGCGCCGCGCTGGCGCTGGCCTGGAGCGGCCGGCGCTCGTTTGGCTCGGCCGCGACCATGCGGTTCAGGTCGATCAGCAGAATCAGGCTGCCGTCCGGCGCGATCGTCGTACCGGGGAAAAGTTTCACGCGGCGAAGATATTCACCGAGATTTTTGATCACGATTTCGTCTTTGCCGAGGACTTCCTCGACCACCAGGCCGATCTGATGGTTTCCGGTGTTGGCCACAACCATACGGAAAAATCCGTTGACCGGCTCGAGCGGCGGTAGGCCAAGATACGTATCGAGGCGAATGACTTCGGTGACGACGTCGCGCACCTTGGTCAGCAATTTGCCGCCAACATCCTCGATTTCGTCGGCGCGCAGCCGACGGATTTCCTCGACCACTGCCAGAGGCAGAGCAAAATTGGTCGAGCCGCAGCGGACAAAGAGCGCCGGCGAAATGATCAGGGTCAGAGGAACCTTCAGGGTGAACTTTGTGCCTTGGCCGGCGATGCTTTGGATCTCGATTTCGCCATTCAGGGTATTCAAATTGGCGCGCACCACGTCGAGACCGACGCCGCGGCCGGCCAATTCGGTCTTGACGGGCGCGGTCGAGAATCCCGGATGGAAGAGCATTTCGCGCATGTCGCGTTCGGTGAGGCGATCGGCGGTTTCCACCGAAACCAGGCCGCGCTCGATGGCGCTTTGCTTCACGCGCCGGTAGTCGATCCCGCGGCCGTCGTCCTCGACTTCAATGTAGATGTGGTTGCCGCGGTGATACGCGCGCAGCATGATTTTTCCCGTGGCCGGCTTTCCCGCGGCGGCACGATCGTTGCTGTGCTCGATTCCGTGCGCGACGGCGTTACGGACGAGATGAGCGAGCGGATCCGAAATCTGCTGAATGATGTTGTTGTCGAGTTCGGTTTCGCTTCCCGTGAGTTCGAGTTCGACTTCCTTGTTGGTCGATTTGGCAGCGTCCCGCACGGCGCGAGACAAGCGAGAATACAGCGTCCCGATGGGCACCATGCGCGCGGCGGTGATCTCATCTTGCAGGTGATGCGCAAGTTTGCTGAACTCGTCAATGTCACCCTCGACGCGCCCGATGAATCCCCCGAGCTGCGAGAGCACTTCGTTCACGTCCGCTGAGATTTCCGCCATCGAGCGCGACAAAATGTTGACGTCGTCGTAGCGGTCCATTTCGAGTTCGCTAAACTCCGACCAGAACGACTTTTCGCCCGATGCCGCGCTCGAGAGCAGCTTTGGCGCCGAGTCGGGACGCCAGGGCGTTCGATTCCTGGTAGAGCTGATGCGGTTGAATTCGTACTTTTCCTGGAACTCCGCAACTTTGCCCTGCAGCCGTTCTTTCGAGAAACTCAGCGTGTCGACGAGCTTCTCCAGCTCTCCGACGCGGCCCACCATGCGGGTGCGGTTGATGACCAGTTCGCCCACGGTGTTCATCATGCGGTCAAGGCGGGCCAGGCCAATGCGCACGGATTTTGCCGTGGAGGCAGCGACAATCTGGTTCACCAGCTTCTTCCCAGACGCAGCGGCCTGCGATGCGGCTGCCTTCTCCGCTGCCTGGGCGTGCTCCGCCGTCCCTTCGCGAGCTGCGGCTCGAGTTTCTCCCTCTTCGGGTTCGAGGGGGGAAAACTCCGCAACCCGCCCGAGCAGGGAATCGACTCCCGCGCGCATTTCGGCTTCATCCGCCCATTGGCGATGGAGCGTTTTCTTCAAGACGTCCACCGATTCGAGGCACAAATCCACAACTGCGGGCGAAGGCTCGATTTCGCCCTCGCGCATCCGGCCAATCAAGTCTTCGACGCGGTGGGCGATGGCGCCCAGCCGTTTCAGCCCGACCTGCGCCGCGGAGCCCTTGATCGTGTGAATCGCGCGGAACAGCTTGTTAATTTCCTCGGGATTGTTGTTGGCCTCGAGGGAAATCAAGCAATCGCTGACGACCTGCAAATGCTCTTCGGCCTCGGGCTGGAAAAACTCCAAAATCTCGTCGGGCACTTCGTCGTCCGATGGAAGCGCGTCAAAATACGACCCGGTTGCAGCGGCAGGAGCCGTCTCCGCGGAATCCTCCATGGGAATCTGGGACGACGGTTCGGGGTTTGTCAGATTAAGCGGGGGAGGCTCGGTCGGAAACGCGAAGCGATAGCGGTCCTTGAAGGCGGCAACATCCTCGGTATTTTCGTGCCCGGTGTCGCTGATTTCCAGCAGGTCGGTTTCCAGCAGCGAAATGCCGTCGGAAAGAAACTCGGTGAGCGGGCCGTGGAGGTCTTCGCCCAAAGGCGCGTTGAGCGCATACTGAAATACGTGAGCAAGTTTTCCGGCGATTTCCGAGAAGCGCGGAAAGCCATAACTTGCCGAAGTTCCCCCTAAAGTGTGCGCGGCAATGTAGAGCCGCTCGAGGTCCTCGTGGTTCGGTTCGATGTCCTGGAGCACACTGACGTATTCCCGCAGATATTGCAGGTGTTCGGCGGCTTCTTGAAGGAAGACCTCGACGGCTTCGTGGTCCGGCGTGCTCACGCGCGTCCCTCCGTTACGAGTTCAGGCTTCAGCAATGCGTCTGCGGCGGGCTTGCGGTACAAAATGCAGTCGTTCAGCACAATCGCCTGGAACTTCACCGGCATTTTCGAAATCGATTCCGAGTGCCCCAGAAAAAGATATCCGCCGGGTTCCAGCGTTTCGTAGAAACTCTGGACCAGGGCGCGCCGGCGCTGTTCGGAGAAGTAGATCAGCACGTTCATGCAGAAAATCGCGTCCATGCGTCCCAGGTAAACGGGAGAAGCAAGGTTCATTTGCGCGAACGAAACCATTTTTCGCAACCTTGGCTTGACCTGCTGTCCGCCCTCCACGGCGGCAAAATGGTTGGCAAGCTGCTTTTCCGTCACGCTGCCGAGGCTGCGGCCGGAGTAGACGCCCCGCTCGGCATGCTTCAGCGCCTGACGGCCGACGTCGGTGGCCAAAATTTCCACGTTCCAGGCGTCCGCAAAGGACAGGGAATCCGCCATGGTAATGGCTATCGAATACGGTTCTTCGCCGGTCGAGCATCCTGCGCTCCAGATGCGCAGCGTGCGCGGATTCTTCCAAAATTTCTTTGTATGCAACTCCGGCAGAACGCGTTTTTCAAAGGCTTCGTAGACACCGGGGTACCGAAAAAAACTGGTTTCCTGCGTCAGCAATCCTTCGAGCAGCGCCTCGTATTCCACGTTGGACTTGCGCACGCAACGCAGCAAGTCCGTGCCGCGCTCTAGCCCCTTGGCGCGCAGATGTTCCCGCACCCGCGTGGAGAAGAAGCGCTCCCGCGATTCATCAAAGCAAATCCCCGTCCGCTCTTCGATTAGCATGCGGATCTCACTCAATTCATGTTCGCTCAGACCGTGGCCTGGTCCCTGGCGCTCGCTCATCGTTCTCCCGTTCCCTCTGGGCTACCCTCGCATTGGCTCCGCAACGCCGGCAAAAAGTAGACGATTAACGAGCGGCTCCCGCGGGAATTGGCCGATCGGATTCTGCCGTAGCCGCTGACGAACCGACCTTGGAACCGGCGCGGAACTGGGCCAGCGCTTCGTTCAGATGGTCCGAGAGCTTGACGAGCTGGCTCACGGTCGCCACTGTTCCGCGCGTTCCCTGCGAAGTCTGCCGCGTGATGTTGGAAATGATTTGCATCGCGTGCGCCACACCTTCTGTGCCGCGCACCTGCTGCTTCGAGGCCAGCGAGATTTCCTGGACGAGTTCCGCGGACTGGCGAACGACGTTGGAAATGGCGTCGAGCGCGCGTCCGGCCTGGTCCGCCAACGACGCACCGCCTTCCACTTCCTTCGTGCCCTCCTCCATGACGATCACCGCCTCGTTCGTTTCGGCCTGAATCGCCTTGATGAGGGCGGCAATGTCTTTCGTCGCGCTACGGCTATGTTCGGCCAGCTTGCGGACTTCGTCGGCGACGACCGCGAATCCGCGTCCGGCCTCTCCTGCGCGGGCGGCTTCGATGGCGGCGTTCAAGGCGAGCAGATTGGTCTGCTCGGTAATGTCGTTAATCACGTTGATGATTTCCGAAATTTCCAGCGAGCGGTCGCCGAGCGACTTGATTTTCTTTGCCGTGGCCTGCACCGAGGCGCGAATGCGCTGCATGCCTTCGAGCGTGTCGCGCACCGCGCGGTTGCCCTGTTCGGCCGCATCGAGGGCGCGGCGCGCTGCTTCGGCGCTGGCTTCCGCGTTGTTTGACACCTGCTTCATCGAAACCGTCAGCTGTTCGACGGCGCTCGACGTGTTTGTGATTTCTTGGTCCTGCTGAGTCGCGCCGGCCTGCATTTCGTCGGCGGCAACGAGAATGTTGTTGGAGCAGGCGGTGACTTCCATGGCCGCCTTGCGCACGCGCTCGAGAACCTTGGTGAAGTTGTCAAGCATGTAGTTGATGGAGTCGCTGACGTTGCCTAGCGCGTCGTTGGTCACCTTGCCGCGCATGGTTAAGTCGCCGCGCGCCACCTGGTTGATGACGGTCAGCAAGTCGGTGATGTTCTTCTGCAGCGATTCGGTGGCGTCCTGGTTGCTGGTAGCCTTGGAGACTTTGGCCACCGCGCGATTCAGGTTGTCTGCGATATAGCCCAGCTCGTTTGTGGCATCCACTTCGGCGCGCGCCCGGGGATCACCCGCAGCCAGCCGCTCGGAAAACTCCGCGAGAGCGTGCACCGGCCCGAGCAGTGCTGCAAAGCGCCACGCCAGGATGACGGACATGAGGAGCGACACGAGCAGCGCGCCGACCATGCCCGGGGAGCCAAAATCGAGCCCCGAGGCTTCGCCCGCCTTCCTCCCGGCGCTGAATGCCAGCCACAGAACGGCGAGATAGGCCAGGCCGTTGAAAAGGACTAGCGTCCAGATTGTCGAACTCAGTCGCGATTTCATGCCACCCTCCAAATCCTTTTGAGCGGAGTACGCGCCGTCCGGGCGCCCTCTCCCGTCACTTCAGATGCTGGGTCCCGGAAATACCTCAAGCAGCCGGCGCAGATCGATGACCAGCGCGAGCCGGTCTTCGTGCCGCAGCATTCCGATGCAATGCGGCACGTTCTCCGGCGCCTGCTCGAGAAAATCTTCGTTCTTCACCGAATACGTTCCAATCACCTCGTCCGAGGCGATCCCGATCCGCACGTCTTCTTGATGGTTCTCGGTGCGCAACGAAGCGACCACGACGTGCTTCGGGAGCAGCCCCGGCCGTCGCCCCTCGGTCATGGCGATGTCGATCAACGGCACAATCACCCCGCGCAAATTGAAAATTCCCAGCAGATGCGCGGGGCCTAGCGGGAGCTTGGTCACCAGCGGCCATTCCAGCACTTCTTCGACGTCCAGCACCGGCAAGCAGAACCGTTCGCGGCCGCTGCGGAATACGCAGAACTGCGATTCCGGAGACCGGTCTTCGATCGGTCCAAGCGCTTCCAGCAGTTCGCCGGTATCGGCGTCTGCCGGAAGAGGCTCGAGATGAAAGTCGTCGCTCATTGGCCCTTCTGTCTCCGAAAATCCTTATGCGAACCGCCGCACGGCGCGGAGCAATTCATCCCGCGTGAACGGCTTGGTCACGTAGCCGTCGGCGCCTTGCTGCTCGCCCCAGAACCTGTCGCTCACTGAAGCCTTGGAAGTCACCATAATCACCGGAATGGAATGGAATTCCGCGTTTCCCTTCAGGTCACGGCAGACCTGGTAGCCGTTGCGGTCCGGCATCACGATGTCAAGCAGGATCACGCTCGGCCGCTCCTGGCTGATGGCTTCTTCTACGCGTGTGGGGTCGTTCAGCCCCACCGGCCAATAGCCTTCCTTCTCCAAAAGGCCCTCGATCAGCTTGATTTCGGCCGGTGAGTCGTCAACGATTAAGACTTTTTTGAGCACAGCCGTGGTCTCCCCATACTTGTCCAGAGAGAAGAGGTGCACGTCAGCAGCCAGCCTCGGGATTCTCTCTGGATTTGTGTCGCGTGAAGCTAAGTCCCGGCGTATGAATACGTTAAACGTGGGAGCGGGAGTCTAGCGGCGCTCGGGCGCGGGCCAGCTGGTCTCTTCCGTCTCAGCTTGAGAAACATTCTCAGCCTCTTGCATCTCCGAAGCCAGCGATGAGAATCGCTGCGTCACGTCGTTGATCCGCAAGGCCATGCTGTGGATGGTCTTAATCTGGGCCAAGGAGTGCGAAGAGAGCTGACCTGGCTCGAGAAGCAGCAATTCCGCGTTACCTAACATGGAGGTCAAGGCGTTGTTCACGCTGTGCTTCATCTCCAGCATGTAGCGGCCAAGCGTCGCGTGGTTCTCGTTCTTGGCGGCTGCGCGCTCGGCTTGGCGAGCCAGCCGCATGGCTTCAACGCGGCGCAGCGATTCGCCCGCTACGAGCAGCAAGGTTTGCGCCCAATCTTCGCGCAGCGGCACGTGGACCAAGCGCGGATATGTGGCCCGCAATTGGCCGAATTCCTTGGAATCCGCGGGGACGCACAAGATGGCTGCCGAGGAAGGATCGAGCGAGCGAAGCACGTTCCTCAGCTTGCCATCGCGCACCGGGCCAAGGACCACCAAATCACGGGCCGGGGCGTCCTGTTCCTGCCACAAATCGCTCGTCAGAACCGTCACCGCGGGAGCTTGACGCTCGGCTTGCCAGCAAGCCGTCAGCATTCGGGCAAATTCGGTTTCATCCGTGAGTATGACTACGTTGGCGTGTCGCAAAGAGAACCCGCTCCTGAGGAATATTTCTTCTTCCCGCAATCTGATTGTCACTGCCGGTTACAGCTTTGCTGCTTCATCCAGCGTCGAGAGCAACCGTTTCGTGCTGATGCCGAGGTTGACCGCCGCTTCGGTATCTTTGGCCTGTTTGGCCACGTCCACGCGTTCCTGCAAACGTGTCACTTCCACACGCGCCATGTTCATGGCCCGGTCGAGCGAAGTGGCATTTCCCGTTTCCTTGGCGGATTCCATCGCCGCCGCCACCAGCACGCGCGCAACCACCGCCCGTCGCAAATCTTCTGCGGACGGTCCGTCTTCGCTTACGAACGCCGTGACTTCCCAGGACGACATCAAAATGCGCGCCCCGCCAATTTTCACCGTGGTCATGGAGCGCCCGCGGGAAGGTGGTGTCGCGATCAACTGTTCCCAAATCTGCTCCATGCAGTTTTCAAAATCCAGCGCCCCGGAAGGTTCCGCTTTGGCTGGCGGAGCTTCGGATGCCTCCCTCGGTTTTGCCTTAGGGTTGGAAGCATCGCGTGCGGAGGAAGCTTTCTTAAGAGTCTCTCCGGGGCCTTCCGGAGAGCCCTTTGGGGCGGATCCGGCAATCGCTTTTTGGATCGCTTGTTCCACGTCCCTCCGCAATCCCAGCAAGTTTTCAAAGGCCTGGCTGACCGTTCGCTCGGTATACTCTTTCTGAAACGGCTGTTTCCACTCGTCAGCGATTTTCCGAATCCTGCCAAGAGGTTCTCCGCCAAGTAATCCGCCATGATGACAGTCGATGGTCCGCACCCCGGCACTTTGCAATTGGTCGACGCCAGCGCGGATCGCGATCAAGTCCGCGTGCATCAACTCGATAAGCGTCCGGCGAAGCAGGAAGTTGAAGCGGATGAACGCCAGAAGCGCGGCAGGGTCGTAAAACATCCCGCCCGCTCCTTCCTTGACCTTTCTGCCTTCCTCGATGAAATTGGTTTTTGAAATTTCCCGGAGGCTGTGGAAACCGCGCAATGCCGCGATCATCTTTTCTAGCGGCGCGCACCAATCCAGCGGGGCGGGATCCACGTCGCCGAGCACCGGTTGCATGACCTGGGCGACGTCGTCGGGCTCAATCTGCTTGTGGTAGATCTTCGCCGGGGCGCACAGTGCGAAGTACTGGACCAAGAGAAAATCAATCTTGTCGCGGTCGGGATTGCTCTTTTTCGGCTTGCGCAGGTGGCGCCGGATGAGCGCGCGCAGGCTGTTTTCGCTGGCGTTCAGCGTGGTCATCTGCAGAAGGTGCCGTAGCTGGTGGGCCATCACCTTCTGATCCATGGCCTCCAGCCATTCGTGAACCTGGGTAAAGAGGGCCGTGTCGGGCTGCTCGGGAAGGTTCCGCGTCGCTTGGGGAAAGGGAATGTCGATTTCCTGTTGTTTGGCGAGCGCCAGGTAAATGGGAAACACCTCGCGTGCCTCTTTCCATTGCGCCAGCCGAGGGTTTTCCCGCCGCGTGGGCGCAGGAACGTGCAAGGTTGTGGTGGTCTTGTTCACGGTCGTTTCGTCATCCAATCGCAGGCGCCCTGCAAAAAGCGCACGGCCACGGCTTTGCGTCCTTCGTGATACTGCAAGGCGTCGACGGTGGCCTCGGTTTGAGACCCTTGCGGTCTGGCCTCGAGTCTTATCCGGTCGCCAAACTCCAGCGGCAGCGTCGAAATAAAAATCGCGTGATGCGCGCTGCTGTACTCGACAACGGTCGCCTCCCGCAGATTCGTGACGCCGTTCCGCGACGAAGTTACGTGCACGGGGACACGCACGGCGCCGGCTTGGGGGAAAAAGCGCGCCAACCGCTCCGCGCAACTCTTTTCCTTCGAGACCAGCTCCGAACTGCCGTTTCTCCCCACTTCGCCTCACGACTTGCGCTTTTGTCGGCCTTCTGCCGGGGTAGAGACACTCCCCTCGCTCGACCAGGCGCAAACTGACGGGGCGAGAAACGTGCACGCCGCAAGCCAAAGAGTTTCTAAGATAGTGGCTGGTGAAGGTGCAGCAACAGAAGGACTTAGGATTTTCCCACAGCGCGTGGAGCAGTCGCACGTCTCACCCCTGAAACGATATCGTCTCAGCGGTTAGTTAGGTCGTCAGAATACCCGAGCGGGCCTGCTCGAGACGCGTCACCTTACCGGGAAGGTGTCGCAAGAGCCGCGTTCGCTATCTATCCTCGGTTTTCAAAACTGGTGGACTGCGGATGCGAGTTAGGAGGGAGGCGGCGATTCAGCTTCTCCGCCTTCATCGCTTCCTTTTAAGGCAATGTTGTAGCGCTTCAACTTGCGATAGAGAGTGGCTCGGCTGATTCCTAGCATTTTACCAGCCAAGGCTTTATCTCCGTGGGCCTGCTCAAACACGCGGAGAATGGTCATCCGTTCCATCTCCGCGAGCGCAGTTGTGGAAAGGGAACTAGCTTCTGGAACACCGGCCGAGCCGGGCTCAGCCGGCTCCGAGCGGATTGCCGGAGGAAGATCCGACACGTCGATGGTTTTTCCGTCGCCGAGCGTCACCGCGCGCGCGATGCAGTTTTCCAGTTCACGCACATTCCCCGGCCACTCATATTGCAAAAGGCTTTTCATGGCTGGCGGTGTTACCTGGATTTGCGAGGCCTTGGCGTAGCGGTCCAGGAAATGATGCACGAGCACGGGGATGTCCGAGCGCCGGTCGCGCAGGGAAGGGAGATGGACGGTCACCACGTTCAGCCTGAAATATAAATCCTTGCGGAACGTTCCCGCGCGATAGGCGGCTTCCAGGTCCCGATTGGTCGCCGCGATAACCCGGACATCCACGGTCGCCCGTTCATTGCTACCGACGGGGCGCACTTCTTTCTCCTGTAGCACGCGAAGCAATTTGGCCTGCATCTCCAGCGGTAGTTCGCCAATTTCGTCCAGGAAGATGGTGCCCCCGCTGGCCGCCTGAAACAGGCCCGCTTTCGATTTGGTCGCCCCCGTGAAGGCGCCTTTTTCGTATCCGAAAAGCTCGCTTTCCATCAGCGTTGGAACCAGCGATCCGCAGTCCACGGCCACAAACGGCGTCTGCGCCATCGAGCCCCGGAAGTGGAGGGCGCGCGCCGCCAGCTCTTTTCCGGTGCCACTTTCGCCGGAAATGAGCACGGGCGTCCGGGTATCTTTAAGCCGGGAAATCATGCGCAGCACGTCTTGGATGTGCGACGAGCTGCCGATGATGCCGTCTAGGTTGTCTGCCGCGGTCACACGCTCGCGCAGAAACTCGTTTTCCGTGACAAGGTGCACTTTTTCCGACATGCGCTGCAGCAGCAGGCGCATTTTCTCCACGCGAAACGGTTTTTCGATGTAGTCGTAGGCCCCCAGCTTCATGGCGTCCACGGCGGATTCGATCGATCCATGCCCGGTCATGATGGCTATTTCGGCGTGCGGCAAGAGCCTTTTCGTTTGCTTCAGCAGCTCAACGCCGGACATGGCCGGCAGTTTCAAGTCCGTGAGGATCAGGTCCGGCGCGTCCGATTCCAGGCGCCCCAGGGCGGCTTCGGCGCTCTCAGCTTCGGTGCACAGGTAGCCCAGCGTGTTGCCGATGGTCATGCACAATCGGCGGATACTTTGCTCATCATCCACAACCAGCAACCGTGTTTTCATCTCTTCGCTCATGGTTTTCCGAAAGTCTTCTCCACCGTTGCAATCAATTGCTGCACGCGGAAGGGTTTCTCAATGCACGGCGTCCCGCTTTGCGCCAAGAATGTCTGCGTTTCGCTGTTGGCCGTGTCCCCGCTGATCAAAATGATTCGAGACTTAAGTTCTGGCCGGTTTTTCTGGATCCAATCATGCACTTCCGCGCCGTTCACCGAGCCCGGCATTCGAATGTCGGAGATTACGCCGGCGTACCGCCCCTTAGAGAGCCGTTTCAGTCCTTCCTCTCCGGAAGCAGCCTCCACCACCGCGTACCCACGTCGCACCAGCGCGGCGCGCAAAAACGCGATGACCGACGGCTCATCCTCTATCAGTAAAATGGGCGGTTTCGTTGACAAAGCCGGGTGCGCGCTCATCGCCCAGACTCCTTGGCGGCAGCGGCAGCCAGGGCGCTCTCGGTCGCCACGGGAATGCGCACCACGAATGTGCTTCCCGCCCCGTCTTCGTTGTTCCAGCACTGAATCTCGCCGCCATGCGCCCGCACGATCCCATAGCAAATGCTCAGACCCAGCCCGGTGCCTTTGCCCGCCTGCTTTGTCGTATAGAACGGATCAAAAATCCGCTGCGTATCGGTGATGCCCGTACCGTTGTCGGTGATGGTTACTTCGATCATTTCGCCTTGCCGCCGCGTGTGAATCTTGATTTGCCCGCGCCGTCCCGTCTCCTGCACGGCGTCATAAGCGTTGTTCAGGATGTTTAGGAAGACTTGCTGCAGTTGCTGCACATCGCCCAAAGCCGGCGGCAGCTCCTCTTCAAATTCTTCGGTCACTTCTACGCCATGGCTCGCAAAATCGTAACTCCGCAGCTTGATGGTTTGCCGCAGAACGCTGTGCACTTGAACCAACTCGCGCTGCACGGGCCGCTGCCGCGCGAAGCTCAGCAGATCCTGGACGATATCCTTCGTCCGCTGGGTTTCTTGCAGGATAATTTTCAAATCCTCTTGCGCCGACGGAGGGACCTCGGGATTCTCCAGCAATAAATCCGTAAATCCGAGAATCGCTGCGAGCGGGTTGTTCACCTCGTGCGCCACGCCGGAAACCAGCCGCCCGATGGTCGCCATTTTCTCGCTGTGCGCCAATTTCGCCTGCAGCAGCACGGCGTCGGTGATGTCGGTCATCACCACGACGACGCTGTTCACCGCGCTCTGTTCGTCGCGCATCGGGCTTAAGCTAATCGAAAAGTGTCCCATCGAGGCGTCGCTTCGTTTCGCGCGCAACTCCAGGTTCTCCACCTGATGCCCGTTCGCAGTTGTCTCGAGGGCGGCTTCAAAGTCCGCCTGCTGGGAAGACTCTACCCAGTCCACCAGCCGGTGCCCGATCAATTCGCTTTCCTGATAACCCTCTTCATAGCAGCGCCGGTTCGCGTAGCTGATCAATCCCGCGGTATCGAGCACGAGGATCATGCTCTGCGTAGTGTTTAAAATCTTCTGGTTGAAGTCGCGCTCGCGCTGCAACTGCGCTTGAAACGACTTTTGCTCGGTCACGTCCAGCATCAGCCCGCGAATCTGCACGATGCGCCCTTGCGTATCGCGGACCGCGGTGATGTTTTGTAGCGTGTGCAGCAGCGTGCCGTCCTTCCGCCGCAGCGTTTCCTCGTAGTTCCGCAAGACACCCTTCTCTGCGAGCGCCGTCAGAAACTTTTCGCGTGCCTCGGGTGCCGGGTAAAGATGAGGGCTGACGTCTGAACGAAGTAATTCTTCGCGCGACGCGTAGCCCAGCATTCGTACCATCGCATCGTTTACATCCAAAAAGCGCCCTTCCGGCGTGGCGAAAAACAATCCTTCCTGAATGCTGTCAAACAGTTCGCGGTACCGCCGCTCCGCCTCCCGCCGGTCGGTGATGTCCTTCAACACATGGATGGTTCGCGTATCGTCATCGGTCACACCCGGTTTGCGCGAGGTGGAAATCAGGAAAATCCGGTCGGCCGACGCGGCCACGTATTCTTCGCGCGTGCGCTGCGTGTCCCGGCAAAAGGGGCAGGGCAGATCGCTTCCTGCTTCGGCGATCTGCCGAAGGCTGCTCATGGCTTCCCCCACTAGCGCGACCGGGGAAACTCCGAGATGCGACGCCAGCGACCGGTTGGTCCTCGCGATCTTCCACGAGCGGTCGTGCACCACGATGTAGTCACTGATGGCATCGATGTCTTCTACCCACTGCCGTTTGGACCTCTCCAGTTGCGAAAAGCGCCGGAAGTTCTCGAGCGAGAGCGCGGCATGGCTCGCGAGCGCCCGCAGCAGCCGCTTTTCCTCGATCCCGAGACTCCTTCTCTTGCGAAGCAAGCAGAGCGTTCCCAGCTTCTCTTTGTCGCTTGACGCGATGCGGATGAAAATCGCGGCCACTGGCTGGTTTCGTCGAGACAGGTTCGCCGCGATTTCCCTCGGTAGTGCGCGGGTCTCCATCTCGTTCTGCATTTCCCGAGCATTCGCGAGGAGCCACTCCGAGGTGTCCGGAGAAACTGGTCCTTTTCCCGGCATCTGATGGAATTCGGTGTCCCGGTCTCGGTACACGGCTACGGCGCCCCAGTCGGCGTCCAGCATGCGGGCCGACCGCAACGCAAACTGTTCCAGGAAATTCGAAAGATGGCGGGACTCGGCGGCCTCTACCGCCAGGTCCATCAACTCATCCGCGTGGCGCGTTGTCGCTGGGCGCGGCTGCCTTTTTTTCCTGGACGAACCTTGTCCGCGTGCTCGCGTAGCTCTCTCTCCCTTCAATCGGAACTGATGACCAGAGGGAAGTACTTTGCGTCTCAACTGGCTAGGGAACCCTAATCCCTAGTTTTCAACGCTAACCGTTAGTCTCATTCTGAGTCAATGACTGCCCGATACCGTGTTGCGAAACTGCCTATGCCCGGAAACTCCTGTTGTCTCAGCCTGAGACCCCCACGTCTCTCCTTCCGGAGTTCTGAGACAAGACAAAGCTCTTCGGGCTCCTGAAGTTATCCGTCGGCGGTCACATTAACCTTCGATTCTTCTATTGCTTAGGATCTTTCCTTCGTCGTCTTCCGCAAGTTCTTCTAGCGAAGCGGCCATGGCATCCCACGTGCCTTTCTCCTGCTGGGTATTTCTATTCCTCAAAGGGGACGTGTCGATGAGATTCCACTCGGGGAGGCTTGTGCTGGCGGCAAGTGCGCTTTTCATTTTGTCGGGCGCCTTGGCGCGGGCACAGACCGGAACTACGGATGAATCAAAGCGCAAGGTAAAGACCAGGGTCACTCCGCTCTACCCGGAACTTGCTCGGCGCATGAACGTCGCGGGCAAGGTGAAGATCGAAGTGGTCATCGGTGCGGATGGGCGTGTCAAAACCACGCGCGTTGTGGGCGGACATCCTTTGCTCGTGCACGCTTGCCAGGACGCGGTGCGAGAGTGGAGGTTCTTGCCGGCCCCGGAAGAAACCACGCAGGTTGTGGAATTCGAATTTCGTGCTGACGAGTAGGGCAGGCAACAGGTTTTGAACAGACGCAGTTCGAAGCAGGCTGCGCTGTTGAGGGGAGTGGAGGCATTTCGCAATGACGATCGGAAAGAGGCTATACGCGGGTTTCGGCCTGATTCTGGTGATTCTCGCCATCTTGTTTCTGGTGAACATTTTTACCGGCTATTTCGAGAAGTCGGCGCGCACTAGTGCCGGCATGGCCCTCGATAGCGTGCGTACCGTTGAGGCCGTGCGCTACCAGATCATGTTGAATCGCCTCAACATGAACAATTTCCTCCTTAGTGGCGACCCGCGTGATGAGGACAAGGTCAACAAAGGCCTCACCGACATGGCCGACCTCATCAAGCGCGGCGAAGCACAGTCGACCAACGACGCCGTCCACACCGCCCTTATCCAAGTCGAAAGCACCGAAGCCAGCTGGGCCGACAATTTCGCCAAGCCTTTGATTGCCAAGCGTCATCAAGTGGACACCGGAGACGCCACCGTTTCGGACCTCCAAATTTTTTACTTGCAGAAGGACCCTTCATCTTGGCTTGCCAAATCGTCCATCGTGCTCGACCAGAGCAATGCCGATATTTCCAAGTTCCTCGAACAGTCCACCAAGTCGGCAAATAACGCCAGCACGGTCAGCGCCATCGTGACCATTGGCGGAACCTTGTTTGCCGTCGTCGCCGGCATTCTCATCGCGCTTTGGACAGCTAAATCCATCACCGAGCCTTTGAACCATCTCATGACCGTCACCCGCGAGATTGGCGATTCCGGTGACCTGGATCAGAACATCGACATTCACCGCAATGACGAAATCGGTGCTCTGGCCACGACCTTCAACAACATGGTCGCGTACCTCAAAGAAATGGCCAGCGTTTCCATGTCTGTCGCCGAAGGCGACCTCACCGTCGAAGTGGTCCCGCGCTCCAAGCGCGACACGCTCGGCAATGCGTTCTTGCGCATGTCCCACGGCTTGCAGCAACTTGTGCGCACCACGCGCGATTCCGCTGGGCAGGTTTCCGCGGGGTCGAATCAAGTGGCCGGCGCGGCCGATGAATCCGCCAAAGTCAGCGTGCAAGCCTCTTCGGCCATCGAGGAAGTCAGCAGCACCATGCACGAGATGAGCATCAACGTGCAAAACGTGGTGAAAAACACGCAGCTCCAGGCTTCCAGCGTCGCCGAGACCTCCGCCTCCATCGATCAGATGGTTACTTCGATTCAACGTGTCGCGGACACTGCGAAGGTGCTGCTGGACATTGCCAACCGCTCCCGCGAAGAAGTCGTCACCGGTATCCAGACCATGGAAAAGGCGACCGACGGCCTCAACCGCACCAACAAGGCCATTCAATCTTCCGCGGAGATCATCAACATTCTCGGCCACCGCGCCGACGACATCGGCAAGATCATTGAAGTCATCGACGACCTCGCCGAGCAAACCAACCTACTGGCTTTGAACGCCGCCATCGAGGCCGCCCGCGCAGGCGAACACGGTCTTGGTTTCGCGGTGGTTGCCGACGAAGTTCGCAAACTTGCGGAAAAATCCACGCAGTCCACCAAGGAAATCGCCGACCTCATCCAGAGCATTCAGCGCGAAGCGCGCCAGGCGGTGGAAAACATGGAGCGCAGCACGCGCATCGTCGAGGAAGGCTTGAATCTAGGTAATGAGCTCGGTTCCGCGCTGCACAAGATTTCGAATGTGGTCAGCGAAGTCTACAAGTTTTCCCATGAAATCGGTGCTGCGACCAATGAGCAGTCGGTTGGCTCCGCGCAAATCGCCAAGGCCACCAGCCGGCTTACCGAAATCACGCAGGAAATCAACTCTGCGGTTGAAGAGCAGGCTTCCGGTGCGCAGGCGGTCGTTCGCGCCATGGATAAGATGCGCGAGCTGGTTCAGCAGTCCGCTTCCAGCTCTACCGAACTGTCTGCTGCCGCCGAACAAATGCTGAAACTCTCTCGCAATTTGAGCGACGGCATGGACCGCTTTGTTCTCGACCGTGCCGCTCAGCAGCGCCTCCGCGGCGGGGAACCGCGCGGCAAGCGCCGTAACTCGGAAGAAGGCCGCGACCAGGAAACCGAATACGCCGAACTGGCGCGTTCCTAGGGGAACGGGAGACTCTTGATGGAAAAGGACCTTCAGGTAGTGGGTTTCCGGATTGGCAACGAAACGTACGGCGTGCGTATTGCTTCGGTGCGCGAGATCGTCCGCGTTCCGGAAATCACCGCCGTGCCCAGCGCGCCGGAGCTCATCGAGGGGGTCATAAACCTTCGCGGCAAAATCATTCCGGTGATGGACCTGCGCAAGCGCTTTGGCCAGACGGACATTCAGCCCGACAAGAAGAACCGCATACTCGTTGTCGAGCTCGAGAACAAACTCATTGGTCTGATCGTCAACACCGCTACCGAAGTGCTCAAGATTCCGCCGTCGGAAATAGAAGCTCCCGGCAGTGTTTTTGCCGAAGGCGAATCTGGTTATGTCACCGGTGTCGGCAAACTGAAAGGCCGGCTCATCATCCTTTTGGACATCTCGAAACTCCTGCAGCGTCCCGAATTCAAACGCCTCGAGGAGGTTGCGGAACCCGTCGCCGCCGTCAGGTAGTTTCATTTTCTCCGGGAGCCTTTGACGGACTGTCGCTGGAACGCACGCCATGGGAACCATCTCTACCGCACAGATCGAACTCACAGAAGCCGAATTGAAGCTCCTGCAGACTCTGGTCTACCAGGAATGCGGGATGTTCTTTGATGAACGCCGCTCGCACTTTCTGAAAGACCGGCTGCAGCGCCGCCTCAAGGCCTGCACTCTTGATTCTTTTTACTCCTACTACCGCTTGTTAACCAGCCGGGAAGGTCGCGCTGAACTTGCATTGTTGCTTGAAAACCTCACGGTCAACGAAACCAGTTTCTTTCGCAATCGCCCGCAGCTTGATCTGCTCCAGAAATCCGTTCTCGAGACCCTCCTTCATCACAAGCAGGAGCGCCGCGATTACGCTCTGCGTGTTTGGAGCGCCGGTTGCTCCTCGGGCCAGGAACCGTACACCGTTGCGATTTTGATTTGTGATGCTCTGGCGTACTACTACTTGCGGAATCCGCTTCCTTTTGAAATGCCGTTTCCGAAGCCGCTCATCCCTCCGCCGTGGAAAGTCGAAATCGTGGCTTCGGACATCAGTTACGCCAGCCTGCGCATCGGCCAGGAAGGACTTTACACCGAGCAGCAGATGGAGCCCGTGGATTACACCTGCCGCCTGCGCTATTTCGAAAAGTCCGGGGACAAGTACGCGGTCAAGGCGCAATTGAAGCAATTGGTCCAGTTCGACTTTCACAACCTGAAAACCGAATTCCTTCCGCGCCGCAACGACATCATCCTTTGCCGCAACGTCATGATCTATTTCGATGAAGCCGAGCAAAAGCGCTTGATTGACAAGTTCTGGCACTGCCTGAACCCCAGTGGCTATCTCTTTGTCGGACATGCCGAAAGTTTGTTTGGTCTGACGCAGAGGTTCCGCATGGTTCACGAAAACAACGGCACCGCCTATCAACGCATCGAGGCAACTACGTGAGCCGACCTTCCGAAGATCGCTCAGGCGAGCTGCGCGCGCTCTTCTTTGAGAGCGCCGCAGAACTGCTGCAGGCTCTCAACGAAGCAGGCCTCGAACTCGAGGCGCGCCCTGCCGACGAGGAAGTGATTCGCCGCGTTCGCCGCGTGGTCCACACGCTGAAAGGGGATTCGGCAGCCTGCGGCCTTCACAAACTCAGCGAGCTCGCCCACGAACTCGAAGACGTGCTCACCCCGCAGGTGGCCGGCCTAGACGGCGCCGAGCTTGCTGAGGTTGTGCTCACGGCGGCCGACAGTCTTCAAGCGATGCTGGCCGCGTACCAGAAGAATGCGAAGCTCCCCACCCTTGACGCCTTCCACAAAATGATCCGACGTCTGCTCGAGACTCCGGAGACGGCAAGCAATCCCGGCCCCGGCGCCGCCAAAGGACCGACCCAGTTTGCCTGGACCGAGTACGAACAACTCATGATTTCCGAAGCTGTTCATCGCGGAGAGCCCGTTTACAACATTGCCCTTCGCATTGATGCGACGAGCCTCATGCGCGCTGCTGCCTTCCAGCTCATTCGCAACGTTCTTCATGGAAGCGGCACGGTCATTGCCCTCCGCCCGGAAGACAATCTGGCTGCAGCCACCGTCGAGGTCGTCGAAGCCGCGCTCGCCAGCACGCAATCAGAGGAAAAGCTCTTTCACCGCTGCCGAATTCCAACCATCGTTTCCGAAGTGCAAATCGAAAGGGTGGTTGCCTCACAGATGCCCGAGCACGAATTACTGGGCGATTTGCTCGAGGCTCAGGCGGCCAAGTTTGTTGCCGCCGGCGCGGAAGGAATCGAGGCCGACAAAGCGGCAAAAACAACAACTCCCGGCTCGGCGGCTGCCGCCGTTGCCGAAAGCACCCTCCGCGTGGATGCCGCGCGTATCGATGCGGTCATGAATCTCGTCGGCGAGCTGATCATCGGCAAGTCCATGCTCAACCGCACGCTCACGGAATTCGACAAACAGCATTCTCACGATCCCGTGCGCGCCAAGCTTGCGGATGCCATGGCTTTTCAGGCCCGCATTCTCGATGAACTGCATAAATGCGTGTTAAAAATTCGCATGGTGCCGGTCGAGCAGCTCTTCCGGCGCTTTCCGCGCATTGTTCGCGACGTCGCCAAGCAGTGCGGGAAAGACGTCGCGCTGGAAGTTTCCGGGCAAAACACCGACCTCGATAAAGGCATTTTGGATGCCCTCGCCGAGCCGCTGATGCACCTGGTTCGAAACGCCGTGGATCACGGCGTAGGCTCTCCCGAAGAGCGCCTCGCTGCCGCAAAGCCCGCGCGCGGCACCGTTTATTTGAACGCCTATCATCAAGGCACTCAGGTGGTGATCGAAGTCCGTGATGACGGCCGCGGAATAGATCTCACGCTGGTTCGCGCCCACGCGGTCAAAAAAGGAGTTGTCAAGCCGGAAGAAGCCGAACGCATGAGCGACCAGGACGCGCTCAACCTGATTTTCGAGTCCGGCTTCAGCACCGCCCGAGAAGTCACGGAAGTTTCTGGCCGCGGCATCGGCATGGACGTTGTTCGAACCGTGATGGACCGCCTCAAGGGCAGCATTCATGTCAGTTCACAAAGGGGCCGCGGCACTACGTTCCAGCTTCGCGTGCCGCTCACGCTCGCCAGTATTCAAGCGCTGCTGTTCCGCGTCGGCGGCCGCCTCTTTGCCGTGCCCCTGTCCTCGGTCGTGGAAATCACGCGCATCACCGACCACCAGATTCACAAAGTGGATCAGCGCGAAGTCCTCCGCCTCCGCGAGCAAATCCTGACGCTGGTCCGCCTGAATCATCTGAGCCGCCTGCGCAGCATCGATTTGCCAAGCGTGAAGAAAAGGAATTTTGTCATCGTCATTGGCGCGGCGGAAAAGCGCTTTGGCCTTGTCGTCGATAGCCTTGTTGGGGAAGAAGAATTGGTCATCAAAGCCCTGCCGGGCGAGATCGTTTCGAGCGATCTCGTCAGCGGTGCCTCCATTCTCGGCGACGGCACGGTTGTCCTGATTCTGAATGTTCCGGTGATGGTTTCGCGCCTGTCGCGCGCCACGCCGCTCGGAGCCATCGCATGAGCGAACGCATTCGAGTCCTGGTCGTCGACGATTCCGCGCTGATGCGGAAGCTGATTCCGGCAATCCTTGAGCGCGACTCCTCGATCGAGGTCGTTGGTACCGCTATGGACGGCGCCTTCGCGCTCAGAAAGATTGAGGAACTCGAACCCGATGTCGTCACGCTCGACCTCGAGATGCCGCGCATGGACGGCCTCGAAATGCTCCGCCTCATCATGCGCAGCGCGCCGCTGCCCGTCATTCTTTTCAGCACGCACTCGAAAGAGGGCGGCTACGCCACACTGAAAGCCCTGGCGCTCGGCGCCGTGGATTTTCTTGCCAAGCCAAAGGACGCTGCCGCGGGCCATCTCGAGGAAATCGCCGACCGGCTCATCGCGAAAATCAAAGTGGCTAAACATGCCGCAAAGCGCAAGCTTCCTCCTGTCACGGTCAAGGAGGAACTGCCCAAGCTCGCAAAAGCAAGCCATCCTGCTCTTGCGCCGCGCCGCGTCATCGCCGTGGGAATTTCCACCGGGGGGCCCAATGCGCTCCAGTACATGCTCTCGCAGATCCCAAGCGATTTTCTGTCTACCATCGTCGTGGTGCAGCATATGCCCGAAGGTTTCACGGAAATGTTCGCCAAGCGCCTCGACGAGTGCTGCCCGCTCGAAGTGCACGAAGCGCGTTCGGGTGATTTGCTCCTCGCAGGCCGCGTTCTGATTTGCCCCGGCAATCGCCACATGATGGTGCGGCGCATGCCGCGAGGCGACCTGGTGGTGCTCTCCGACGGCCCACCGGTCAACGGGCATCGTCCTTCTGCAGACGTCCTGTTTCACTCCGTGGCGCAGGAGTTCAGCCTGATGTCGGTGGGTGTTTTGATGACCGGCATGGGCGAAGACGGTGCCGAAGGCCTTGGCGCGATTAAGGCCGCTGGCGGGATGACCATTGCGCAAAGCGAAGACAGCTGCGTGGTCAGCGGCATGCCGCGTGCCGCCATCCTCAAAGGTTACGCCGACAAAGTGATTCCGCTTGAGGGCCTGGGAGCTTTCCTCGCAAATCATTACGGCGCGGAGAAGAATGCGGAAAGAGATCTTGGGGAAAAAGTTGAAAAAGGCGAGAAACCCGAAAGGACACCCGTATCGTCCCATCGCTCGTGACGACGCCCGCGGGGACAAGGAGAAGGTCATGAAACAGTTCGGCGCTCTGTTGAGAAAAGACAGTCAACCGGTCCGCTACCTCGTGGTGGACGATTCTGTCTTCGCGCGAAAGAACCTCATCAAAATGATCGAGATGTTCGGCGGCGAGCTGGCCGGAGAAGCCGGCGACGGCCTGACCGCCATCGCGGAGTACAACCGCATCAAGCCGGACATCGTGCTCATGGACATTACCATGCCGCAGATGGAAGGCATCGAGGCCGTCGAGCGCATCGTGCGCCAGCACGCCGACGCGCGCATCGTCATGGTCTCGTCGGTGGGATACCAGGAAAACATTCTCGCTGCCCTGCAAAAGGGCGCGAAGCATTTCGTGCAGAAGCCGGTGAAGCCGGAAGTGTTGTACGAGATTCTCCGCTATGTGCTCAGCGACGATCCGAGCGCGGCGGGCGCGCCGCTGGCGCTGGCCGGGGAGAGCCGCTCATGAGAATGGAGCTGATTCAGCCGTTTATCAATGCCGCGGACGCGGTTTTTGCCGAATCGCTCAAAGGTCCGACGAAAATCGTGGACGTAGAAATGGCCGAGGACGCCTACCGCCGCAAAGGCGTGGCGGCCCTGATTCTCATCAAGGGCGACATTGAAGGCCGCGTGATCCTGGACCTTGCGCCAGAAGTCGCGGTGAACGTGGCCAGCGTACTCGCCGGCACGGCAATGGAAGCCAGCGAGCAAGTTGTCCGCGAAACGGTTTGCGAACTCGCGAACATGGTCATCGGCAATTCCGTAACGCTGCTCAACGACCAGGGCTTTCATTTCAAGGTGTTTCCGCCCGAAGTGCACATGAACGAGGCGGGCTTGGCCGGCAGCGCGGACACCGAGGCGCTGGTCATTTGCATCGAGACGCCCTGCGGCGACATCTTTTTGAACATCGCCATGCGCTATCTGCACCGCCGCCGCGCCGAACGCTCCGCCGTCCCTGCCCTCGATTGAATTCTGTATTCGCGGAACCTGTCCGGCCCGCCGGAATGGTCATTTCGACCGGCGCGGGAAATCCCCGTATGCACTCTCCTGTCCTCGGAGTTGAGAAGACCCCTCCGCCCGCACGAGGGTGCCAGCACCTGAGAAGGCCTGTTCCCGGCTGCACCAGGGTTCGCCGATGCCCGGCTCTTCCGCCGGCCGAGAATCACGAGTCACCCGTCACGAGTCCCGCTGGTCGGTAGCGAGCGACGCGAGCTTGTCGAAAAACTTTTTGATCATCATTTTGGAGGTGCCGTCGATGAGACGCTGGCCGACG
Source organism: Acidobacteriota bacterium (assembly GCA_003223215.1). Lineage (GTDB taxonomy): Bacteria > Acidobacteriota > Terriglobia > Acidiferrales > UBA7541 > Acidiferrum. The sequence goes on along the minus strand of QHYH01000084.1, from coordinate 314,507 downwards.
GCCGCCATGGTGCCGCCGACTTGGGCATCGCCTTCGTAGGAAACAATGGTCTCAGGAGGCTCTGAGGGAGCCGCGGATAGAACGCGGACGGTTGCGGCCGGCGCGAGTTTCAACAGACCGTCGCCTTTCAGGAAGCCAATGCGGCCCGAGCCCTCGACGATGAGGCGGAAACTTGTCGGCGGCGCTTGGTCGGCGATGCGCATTTTGCCCTCGAATTCTCCGGAAAGCGCCGCCAAAAGCACTTTCATCTTCATGCGGTATTCGTCCGGGCCGATCTTTTCCAAGCTTTCGCAGCCAGGCATAGCCCGGGCGAGAATCGCAGGGTCCTGAAGGATCTGATACGCGCGCTCAGGCGCAACGGGCAAAGTATAGGAACCAGAGATTTTCACGCAGCGCTCTTTACGTGACGCTCACGCGATTCTCGAAATCGCTGTCCCAATCGCGCGCGCAGCATGCACCACCGCCAGGTGCCGCCGATAATCCGCGGAAGCGTGCAGGTCGGAGTTGGCGTCAACGCCCTGGGTGACGAGCGCTGCCGCGTTTTGAATGTCGTTGGGCGTTGCCGGCTTGCCTTCCAACGCTTTTTCCGCAGCCGTGGCGCGATAGGCGTGGTTGGAAAGCCCGGTGATGCCGAGGCGGACGAAGGAAACCTTTCCCGCGTTTTGGCGTACACGCGCGGCGACGCCCACAATCGCGAAGCCGCTTGCGGGCTGGACCATCTTCTTGTAGCTCGTGCCGGTACGCGCGTCGTCGATGGGCACGATCACTTCGCGAAGAATTTCGCCTGGTTGGAGCGCCGTCGAGAAGGCGTCAACGAAGAAATCGGCCGCGCTTACGGTGCGCTCCGCTTTTGCTCCCTTCAAAACGAACTTCGCTTCGAGCGCCGCGAGCGCAGCCGGATAATCCGCTGCGGGATCGGCGTGCGCCACGCTGCCACCGATGGTGCCCATGTTGCGCACCTGCACGTCGCCGATCGAGGCTGCGGTCTCAGTGAGCAAGGGACATTTCTGGCGCAGCAGGGCGGAGCTCTCGATTTCGTAATGCGAAGCTGTAGCGCCGATGTGCAGCTGGCCGCCAGCTTCGCGAATGTAGTTCAGGTCCTTCAGCGCGCGCAAGTCTACCAGATGCTCGGGCACGGCAAGCCGCAGCTTCATCATGGGGATGAGGCTCATGCCGCCGGCGAGCGGCTTGGCCCCGCTCGAGAGCAGATGCAGAGCTTCATCGAGAGATTTCGGAGCGGTGTATTCAAATTTCTGAGCGATCATGTTGGTGGCTCCTCTCAAGTTCCTAGGCTCAGTTCTTTTTCGCGAGCAGTTTCCAGATTTTTTCTGGTGTCAGCGGCATGTCAATGTGGCGAACTCCCAACGGCGAAAGCGCGTCCACCGCGGAGTTGACCACTGCGGGCGAGCATCCAATCGTGCCCGCTTCGCCGACGCCCTTCACGCCGAGCGGATTTACCGGCGAGGGCGTGCAAGTGTGATGGCTTTCGATCCACGGCATGAGGTGCGCGCGCGGGAGAGCGTAGTCCGTCAATTCGCCGGTGATGAGCTGGCCGTTGTCGTCATACACGGCCTGCTCCCAAAGGGCCTGGCCCAATCCTTGCGCCACCCCGCCGTGCACCTGGCCGTCCACGATCAGCGGATTCAGGATGTTGCCGCAATCATCGACTGCAACGTAGCGGCGGACTTTGATTTGGCCGGTTTCGCTGTCGATGTCGGTAACCACGATGTGCGCGCCAAACGGGAACGTGAAGTTCGGCGGCTCCCAAAAACGCGTGGCGATGAGCCCGGGCTCCGTGTTCGGAGGCAACTTCAGCGCACGGTAACTCGCGCCGGCAATTTCCCGCAAGGGTTTCGCTTTGCCGGTCTTGTCGCAAACGACTTGCCCGCCGACGAGCGTGACGTCATCGGACTCGAGCAGCATCGCGCCGAACTTCTTGATTTTGGCTTTCAAGTCCTGGAGCGCGTAGTAAAGCGCCGTGCCGCCAACAGCCGTAGCGCGGCTGCCAAACGTTCCGATGCCATATTGCACGACGGCAGTGTCGCCGCGGGTCACCAGGATGTCGTCGAGACCGACGCCAAGTTCGTCCGCGGCAATCTGCGCGAAGGTGGTTTCTTCGCCCTGGCCGTGCGGACATGCGCCGGTCAAGATGGTGATTTTGCCGCTCGGTTCGATTTTCACCGTGGCGCTTTCCCAGCCGCCTGCAGGCGTTGCGGGTGAAGGGCCGATGGCGCAAATTTCGCCATACGTCGAGATGCCGATGCCCATGTACTTGCCCTGCTTGCGCAGGTCGGCTTGTTCTTGGCGGAGTTTGACGTAGCCAACGAGGTCGAGCGCTTTTTTCAGGGGCGCAGCGTAGTCGCCGGAGTCGTACATAAGGCCAGTAGCGGTCGCGTACGGGAACTTATCCTTGGTGACGAAATTCTTCAGACGGATTTGGGCGGGATCCATTTTCAGTTCCGCGGCGAGAATATCCACCATGCGTTCGATGCCATGCGTAGCTTCGGGGCGGCCCGCGCCGCGGTACGCATCGGTGGGCACGCAATTCGTAAACACGCCGACGATGTCGGCGCGAATATTTTGCGTGTTGTACAGCCCCGGCATCATCAGCACGCTCAACTGCGGAATGAGCGGCGTCAGCAACTGGTGATACGCGCCGACGTCTTGAATGAGCTTCAGCTTGATGCCGAGGATAGTGCCGTCGCGCTTGGCAGCGATTTCGTAATAATCCACGTGGCCGCGTCCGTGGGTAGTGCAGGTGAAATTCTCGCGGCGTGACTCAATCCACTTGACAGGCTTCTGAATTCTCATGGAAACGAAGCCCATCAGGGCTTCTTCCGCGTAGACATTCAGCTTGCTGCCGAATCCGCCGCCGACCTCGGGTGCGATCACGCGTGTGCGGTTTTCTTCCAAGCCGAGCATTCCGGCCACGAGGGTGCGCACCAGGTGGGGAATTTGTGTCGAGGTGTACAGGTTGAGCTGGCGATCCGCGCCTCGCCACTCCGCCACCACGCCGCGCGTTTCCATGGCCATGGGCACGAGCCGCTGGCTGACGATGCGCTGCTTCACGACGACGTCGGCTTCGGCAAACACCTTGTCTACATTGCCGCCATCCTGGTGATAGGTGAACGCGATATTATCCGGCCACTGGGGATGCACGGCCGGCGCGCCCTTCGTGAGCGCCTTCTCCGGATCGGCCACTGCGGGCAGAATGTCATAATCCACTTCGATGAGCTCGGCGGCGTCGCGCGCGAGGTAGCGGTCGCGCGCCACGACCACCGCGACCGGATGGCCGACGAAGTAAACGCGGTCGGTCGCGAGAATGTTGTGCTGGGGCACGCGCAAGTCGGGCATCGCAATGCCGCACGGCACAACACCAACGCCTTTCGTGTCCTTGCCAGTGAAAACGCAGACGACACCGGGAGCGGCTTCCGCTTGCTTGGCCTTGATCGACCGAATACGCGCTGCGGCGTGCGGGCTGCGCAGAATTACGGCGTAATGCATCCCCGGCATCTGGATGTCTTCCACATAGGTGGCCGTGCCGGTGATGAGCCGCGGGTCTTCGCGGCGGCGAACGCGCTTGCCAACAAAAGTTTCGGTTTTGGTGGTGGTAGTGGCCATGGTCGCCTCCTACTTTCCCGCGCCGGCCGCGGCGGCCTTCACCGCGTTGACGATGTGTTGGTATCCGGTGCAGCGACACACGTTGCCCTCCAGGCCGTGGCGAATCTCATCTTCGGTGGGTGACGGGTGGCGGTCGATAATCTGCTTTGCGGCCATGATCATTCCCGGAGTGCAGAATCCGCACTGGAGGCCGTGCTCGTTCCAGAACGCTTCTTGCATGGGATCGAGCTTGCCATCGTTTGCCAGGCCTTCCACGGTTACGATCTCCGCGCCGTTGGCTTGCACGGCAAACATCGTGCAACTTTTGATGGCTTTGCCGTCCAGCTCCACGGTGCACGCTCCGCAGAGCGAAGTTTCGCAGCCCATGTGCGTGCCCGTGAGGCCTGCGACGTCGCGCAGGAAATGGATGAGCAGCAGGCGTGGTTCGACATCTTGGGAATAGCTTTTTCCATTGATGGTGAGATTGATGTTCATGACCTTCTCCGGTGGGGACCGATCCAGCGCTGCAGAAGATACCAGAATTTCGGCCAGGGCGCATCCATCATACGCCTTAACAAGGCAGCGGGGCTTCGCTAAAATGGCGCGGCCCGACAAGAGCAGGGAATCGCGTCACCACGCACGTGCGAAGCAACATGACAATGCCACTTCGAGCGAGCGATCCATCAAAGATTGTAGCGCCGGCGGCCTGGCTGGCCATGATTCTGACGGCGGCGACGATGTTGCTGTGGCAAGCCTGCATCGCTTGAGCCCCGAATTTGATCCTTCCTGGCGCATGGTCAGTGAGTATGCGTTCGGTCATTACCGGTGGGTGCTATCGCTGATGTTTCTGTCCTGGGAAGTTAGCTCCTGGGCGTTGGCGATGGCGATTTGGTCGCAAGTTAACACTAATTCCGGCAAAGTCGGATTGTGGTTTCTGGTGGTTGCCGGTATTGGCGAAGCCATGGCCTCGTTTTTTGACGTCACCCATGACACGGGGCACGGGATCGCCGGGCTACTGGGAGTTGGGGGTTTCCCCGTTGCCGCATTGCTGCTGAGCGCTAGCCTTGGCCGCACCGAAGCGTGGAGTAGCACTAAAAAGACGCTTCTGTGGATCGCCAATCTGAGTTGGATAAGCGTGGTGCTGTTGGTGGCCACATTGGTTCTGATGACCATGCAACTTGCCAAGGCCAGTGGCGGCCACTTACCTGAGCACGCGCCGAAATCCCTGCCTCCCGGAGTGCTTGGATTGGATGGATGGGCCAATCGCCTCATTGTGGCTTCGTATTGCCTGTGGGTGTTCGTCGTCGCCTGGCAAGCGATCAAGCTTCGTCGCAAAACCTGTAACCTCCCAGAATGAACTAGTTTCGGGGCGCAAACGGATTTTGTACCCATTTTGTTATCCTAGCGGTACGTGAAATCCTTCCTTATCGACACGGATACCGCGTCGGACGACGCCGTTGCTCTGATCATGGCACTTCGTTCGCCGGCGGTTCGCGTGCTGGCGATTACGGCAGTCGCGGGAAACATAGGCGTCGAGCAAGCAGCCCGAAACGCGCTGTACACGGCCGAACTTTGCGGTTCGAACGTCCCTGTATTTGTTGGCGCGGAAAAACCTCTGCGGCGCCAGCATCAAAGCGCGGATTGGTTCCACGGCAAGGACGGTCTGGGCGATCACAACTATCCGGCGCCGCGGCGTTCACCGGAAAAGCAGCCTGCCGTCGAAGCGATGGTCGAGACCATCGCGGCCAGTCCGGGGGTGGTTTTGGTGACACTCGGACCGCTGACGAACATTGCCCTCGCTCTCGAGCGCAATCCTGGCATCGCGGAAAAAGTAAGTCGCTGCGTAATTATGGGTGGGGCGCTCTGTTGCGAAGGCAACGTCACACCCGCCGCGGAGTACAACATTTGGTGCGATCCGGAGGCGGCGCGCATCGTGATACGCAGCGGCCTGCCGGTGGAATTGGTCGGCTGGCATCTTTGCCGGGGCCTTGCAGCGTTGAATTTAAGCGACATCGAACACGTCCTCAGTCTGGACACACCGCTGGCACGCTTTGCCATCGAATGCAACAGCCGCGCCCAGGAGGCTTACTTCGAACAAACGGGGGAGCATGGTATTTCCTTGCCGGATCCAGTGGCGATGTCGATCGCCTTGGACCCTGGCGTGGTCACCGCGCAAACGGAAAACTACGTCGACGTCGAGACCAGTAGCGAACTCACTCGCGGCATGACGGTGGTCGACCGACTCCACGTGGCAGAGAATGATCGCAACAAGGCGGTCTGGGCGCCGGTGCTAAAGGCTGGCACCAAGACCAAGGTGGTCTGGAAGATCGACATTGCCTGCTGGAAGCAGGCCTTGTTTCTCGCCCTCGGCTGAGCGGACGGGCATTTCTGACGTCTCTACCGGGAAGGATTTGGAGATGCCCTGGTCTGCCAATAAGTGCCGTTGTTTCAATAAGATAAGGGAAAGAAGCGGTGCATTCTGTCTGTCGGCAGGCGCGAGTATAACGGGTTGACCGGCATATGCGTCTCATGATTAGCCCCCGCTCAAGGTCAGAAGTCCCGGTGCAGCGCGAACCGGGCAACTTCTTTCCCGGCCTGGGGTTTAACCTAGAGGAAGCCAAAAGTGTTAGGCTTCCATCGGAAGGACCGTTTCGAGCCAGGTCCCGTGCAAGTTGCATGTCCCTTCCGAGAACAGGGGATTCGTCATGAAGACGATAACATGGAGCAGCGGAAGCAAATTGGGGCTTTTGCTTTGTGTTGCCGGTCTTTTGCTTTTGGTCCCACCGCAGGCGCGCGCCGATGAAGACAAGGACCCACCCACTCGCGTCGCACGGATCAGCATCGTAGAAGGATCCGTTTCGTTGCAGCCCGGCGGGGAAGGCGATTGGGGAGAGGCGGCTCGTAACCGCCCCATGACCATCGGTGACAAACTTTGGGTGGACAAAGACTCCCGCGCCGAATTGCAAGCCGGTGAAGCAACTTTTCATTTTGGTGGCATGACGGCGTTTTCTTTCCTGAACCTCGACGCAGGCATCACCCAGGTTCGCATTCCGGAGGGCGCCGCGAATTTCCGCGTTCGGGAATTGCGGCAGGGTGATGTCTACGAAGTCGATACTCCGAATGTGGTGTTCAACGTTAAGGAAGCCGGAGCTTTTCGCATCGATGTAAACGAAGCGGGCGACTCGTCTCGCATCACCGTGATTCGCGGCGTAGGAGAAATCAGCACCGAAGGAACAACCTACGAAGTGCATGCCGGCGAGCAAGCAGAATTTAACGGGGCAGAAAACCCCACCTACAGCATCCTTCACTGGCCCGGTCCTGACGGGCTCGACCAATGGGCTCAGGAGCGCGACCAGAAAGAAGACCGGTCGGCTTCCGGACAGTATGTTTCCCGCGACATGCCTGGCTACGACGATCTCGATGAGTCTGGCACCTGGCGCGACGAGCCGGAGTATGGGCACGTGTGGTATCCGGCCGATGTGCCTCCCAACTGGGCGCCTTACAGCAATGGCTACTGGAACTGGGTTGCTCCTTGGGGCTGGACTTGGATCGATTACGCCCCTTGGGGTTTTGCTCCCTTCCACTATGGACGCTGGGCGTTCGTTGGTGGGGCCTGGGGTTGGTGCCCGGGACCGTTCTTTGGTTCTCCGATCTATGGACCGGCGTTCGTCGGTTTCCTCGGTGGCGGCTGGGGCTTTGGATTAGGCTTTGGCGTGGGCTGGTTCCCGCTGGGCTGGGGTGAGCCGTTCTTCCCCTGGTTCCCGTGCAGCCATAGGTTCATCAACGGCATCAACGTCCACAATACGTTCATTCGAAACGTCAATATTCTGAACACGAATGTTCGTAACGTGAATTTCGTGAACGCGCACAACCTCCGCGCCGTCACTACGACATCGCGCACCACATTCGTGAATGGTGGGCGCATCAATCGTGCCGGACAGCGCCTCACACAAGCTTCCTTGAACGGCACTCGCGCAACGAATTCGGTCGGCATCCATCCCACGCAGCACAGCACGCTCGGTGCCGCGAATTTCAATTCCCACGCGGCGCGTCCTCCGGTTGGCGTGCAGAGCCGTGCGGTTATGGCTCGTACTGCTCCATCCACGCGCGCGGCAAGTTCTCCCGTGCGGACGCTCAATGGCGGCGAATTGCGCGCCGGGCGATTTGGGAACCCGCATGCGAACGGCTCGGTGAGAGCCAATGCAGGCCTTGAGAGCAGAGCGGGAAATGCCCAGGCGAATGCCAGAACGACGGCGCGGCAGCGCGAGATGATGCAGAACCGGCCGCCCTCGGCGAGTCCAGGCAGCACGACGCGTACCTCGGAAGCACAAGGCAATGCCACCGACCGCGGGCGGGCGCCTCAGGGTTTCGGTTCGAACCGGCCGACGAACGCGCCGGCCGCGAGCTCGCCGCGTACGTCCAACGATCGTCCGCAGCCGGGATCCGGCTCAGGCCGTCCAAGCAACGGACCAGCGCGGAACTCGGCTCGCGTTTATGCCGATCGTCCGCCCTGGGCAGGCAACGGCGGTCCGACTGGGAACAACGCTCCGTCGCGGTCTTCAGCGCCTAACCGTGGGCGCTCCTCCGAGCCGCCGCAACGGGGTTCGAGCAGGCCGTCATACGAGAACCGCGGTTACAACCAGCAGCCTTCTTATACGCCGCGAACCTATTCTTCACCGGGCCGCAGCTATCCGGCGCCGTCTCGTTCCTACTCCCCGCCTAGCCGCAGCTACAGCTCCGGTGGCGGAGGCAGCTACGGTGGATACCGTGGCAGTTATGGTGGAGGGGGAGGCAGCTATGGTGGCGGAGGCGGCTACCATGGCAGTTATGGCGGTGGGAGCGGTTATAGCGGTGGTGGAAGTTATCACGGCGGGGGCGGTGGGGGCGGTAACCACGGTGGCGGAGGGGGTGGCAGCTCACACGGTGGCGGTGGTGGTGGCGGTGGCGGCAGGCCACATCGATAATTCTGGTTTCTGACCATCGAGCCCGTCCCGGAAAGTTCGGGGCGCGGTTTTTGCCTTTCGAACTCTACTTCTTTCTAAATTCTTTCCTCGCACGCCAGCTCCGCACTCTAGCGAGCACTGTCGCCCGCTTCGTCTCAAAACTCTTTTTCTCGCGGGGTGTTTAGGTAACTAGAGCAACTCGCGCTCGCTATTTCCTGATTCGACAAAACGGAAGTGGCGAAACGAAACTTGAAAAGACAAAGTGTTAGGCTCGAAGGGAATGCAACGAACGGGCTCAGGTGGAATGGATCACGCTGTGATCGAAGCTGTGGCAAAGCGAACGAGCGCCGCGGATGTTCAGGAGAGAAGGCCATGAGAAAACAGCTGCTGAAATGGATGAGTCTCGGGAGCATTGCGCTGGCGGTGTTGCTTTTTGCCGTCGAGCGCGCCGCCGCCGATGACGATGATCCACCCAGCCGCGTGGCGCGTCTTGCGTACACGAACGGCAATATTTCTTTCAATCCGGCAGGGACGGACGATTGGGTTGCCGCGGTCGTGAACCGCCCGATGACCACGGGAGATAAACTTTGGTCCGATGACCGATCCCGCGCGGAGTTGCATCTGGACACCGCAGTCATCCGGCTGTCCGACCACACTGGTTTTTCGTTCTTGAACCTGAGCGACGAGATCACCCAGCTTCGCCTGACCGAGGGTACGCTGTACATTCGCGTGCGCCGGCTCGGCGATGACGAAACCTTCGAGGTAGATACTCCCAATCTGGCGTTTTCCATTCTTCGCCCCGGGCGTTACCGCATCAACGTGAATGAAGCGGGCGACGCCACGATTGTGGCGGTCCGCGATGGCCAGGGAGAAGTCACTAGCGGCGGATCCGCCTACGCCGTTCACGCGCGCGAAGAAGGCGTCTTTAATGGCACGGATCAGTTGGACGCTGATGTCGAGCGAATCCGTTACGATGAGGATGAGTTCGATCAATGGTGCAACGAGCGGGATCGTCGCGACGATCACTCCGTTTCTTCGCGCTATGTTTCCGATGATGTCGTCGGCTACGAGGACCTGGATGAATACGGTGGCTGGCGCGCCGTGCCGGAGTACGGCAACGTGTGGTTTCCTCATACCGTCGTTGTCGGCTGGGCGCCCTATCGTTACGGCCATTGGGTGTGGATCGCGCCTTGGGGCTGGACTTGGGTTGACAACGAACCGTGGGGCTTTGCTCCGTTCCACTATGGCCGTTGGGTGGCTGTCGGCGGCGTGTGGGGCTGGGTGCCGTGCCCTCCGCGACCGGCGGTGGTTACCGTTGCTTATGTGCGCCCGGTGTATGCGCCTGCGCTCGTCGCGTGGGTCGGCGGCGCACATTGGGGAGTCGGCGTGGCCGTTGGCAGTGCGCCAGCCACAGGCGTGGCGTGGTTCCCCTTGGGACCGCGCGACGTCTATTGCCCGTCGTACCGCGTGAGCCAGACCTACGTCACCAACGTCAACGTTTCGAACACTACCATCATCAACAGAACGCAAGTCACCAACGTCTACAACAACGTTTACGTGAACAAGACGGTGAACGTCACGAATGTGAGGTATCAAAACCAGACTGCGCCCAACGCGGTAACCGCTGTTTCGCACCAGACCTTCGTTTCTGCGCAACCCGTTCACAATAATTTGATTCGTGTGGGCCAGAAGGAATTCGCATCGGCACCCGTCGCTCCAATCGCCCCGGCAGTTGCACCGCAGCAGCGCAGCGTCCTTGGCGCCGGAGCCGAAGCCCGCGTACGGCCGCCAAGCCCGATTCTGAGCCGTCCGGTGGTGGCCAAGATGGCGCCTCCGCCTCCTCCTGTCTCCTTCGTCAAGCAGCAGGAGATCGTTCGCGAAAATGGCGGCAGGCCCCCAGCGATTTCGGAGCTGAGGCGCAGGGAGCCTGAGAATGTCGAGGCGCCTCGTCCTAACATTAAGATGGCGCCTCCCATCCGGCAGGGCCCGGCACAGAACGCACCGATGAACCGGGCAGACATCCCGCAAGGAAACGCGAATCGCCCCGGGCCGGCACAGAATGCACCAATGGTCAGGCCGGACCATGCGGATCGGCCGGCGCCGCCGAACGCTGCAAGCCAGCCGAATCAGAGCACTCGCCCGGGGAATGGTGCTGAGGCCGCCGGCAATTCCAGCAGGTATAACGACCGTCCGCCGTCTTCGCAGCCCGGCAATTCCGGCGCGAATAACTACAACGCGCAGCGCGAGCAGAAGCACCAGCAGGAACTTCAGGATCTGCGGACCAAGCAGGACCAGGAGCGCCAGAAGGTCGAACAGCAGCAAGCCCAGCAACGGCAGAAGCTCGACCAGGACAATGTGCGGAGGCAACAACAGCAGACCGCTCAAAGACAACAACAGCAGACCGATCAAAGACAACAACAGCAGGTCGAAAAGAGACAACAGCAACTCGAGCAGAGGCAAAACCAGCAATTGCAACAACTCGAGCAAAGACACGATCAACAGCAGCAAAGGGTGGAACAGAGGCAGCAGCAGGAACACCAGAACCCTGCGAAGCAAGACAAGGCGGCAAAACAGGACAAACCGTCTAAGTCAGACAAACCACACCGGTGAGAGCACGGTAGCTTTAAATTTCGGGCGGGCGTTCGTTACGGCGGGCGCTCGCCCTTTTTCTTTTTTCTGCACGCCGGTTTTCCCCTTTGCGCAGGCTCTCCGTCTTTTGAATTTGCCGGCGCTCGATCAGGGCAGGACAAAACAGACTGGGCTGGTTTTCGCGTGACCGAGTTGTGCTGCTCCCGCAAACGGACCTTTTGCTTGTCCCCAGTGAAAGATAGCCGCAAATCGCGTAGCATTTTCAGCCGCACCCATGAAGAAGCCCTACCGAGGAAGTTCCAGGCCGCGGGCTGCCCTGAGCAGTGACTGCGAGCGCACCGATGAGAAGCTGTGCCTGTTTCGCATTCCCGGGCTGCCGGAGATTCGAAAGGGCGAGGATTTGGCCAAGAGCATCGTGGCTGCCGCGAGAAAAGCGGGATTGCCCTTCGCAGCAGGCGACGTTCTCGTCGTTGCGCAGAAAATTGTTTCCAAGGCAGAAGGTTTGCTGGTCTCGCTGGGAAACGTGACACCGTCGGCGAAAGCGCAGGCACTGGCCGCACAATTGAAAAAAGACCCGCGTGCCATTGAGCTTGTTTTGCGCGAGTCGCGGCGCATTCTGCGCAGCGACCGCGTGTTGATTGCCGAGACGCATCATGGATTTGTTTGTGCGAATGCGGGTGTCGATCATTCGAACGTGCCCGGCGATGACCTGGTTACTTTGCTCCCGCGCGACCCCGATGGCTCTGCAGAAAAATTGGCGGCAGCGTTGCGCAAAATAACCGGAAAGCGCATCGCCGTAATCATCACCGACACGTTTGGCCGGCCGTGGCGTCTGGGACTGACGAACGTGGCCATCGGTGCGTCGGGACTGCCAGTGCTCGTGGATTTGCGTGGCACCCGCGACCGGGACGGCAAGCCGCTCACCGCCACGGTTCTTGCCGTGGCCGATGAGTTAGCAGCCGCTGCCGGTCTACTGATGGGGAAAGCCGAAGGAACGCCCGCGGTGCTGATTCGGGGCTATCGGTTCAAGCCGGCCTCCGAAAAGGCCGCCGGAATTGTCCGGCCCGCCTCGGAAGACCTCTTCCGCTAGCGGTTTGACCGCCCCACGCATCGCAGCTCCTGTGTTAAATTCATGCGAGCCATTTCTGCGGCCGTTTCATGCCTCTCGTCGAAGGTCGAAAACTCCGTAAAATCACGGCGCTCGGCGGCGGTGTTGGCGCTTCGAGATTGCTTCTGGGCCTTTACGAAGTTTCTGCCCCCGCCCGCCTGACCATCATCGTCAACACCGGCGATGATATCGAACTCCACGGGCTGAAAATCTCTCCCGATCTTGACATCGTGACGTACACGCTCGCGGGAATCGTCGACCCGGCAAAAGGATGGGGAATTCGCGGAGAAACATTCCATGCGTTGAAGCGGCTAGCGGGGTACGGCCGCGCGAACTGGTTTAATCTGGGCGACCGCGACCTGGCCACGCATATTCATCGCACCGCACTGCTCGCGGAAGGGAAGACTCTCGCGGAGGCGGTGGAGTTGATTCGAACTGCGCTCGGTGTGAGGGCGCGTATTCTTCCGATGTCGAATGACCCGGTGCCAACCATCATCGAATCGAACAAAGGCCAGCTGCACTTCCAGGAATATCTGGTAAAGCGGCGCGCCGAGCCCGTCGTCCAAGGCATCCGTTTCGAAGGAGTCGGGGCGGCGCACCCTGCCCCGGGCGTGCTCGAAGCCATCCGCGAAGCCAGCCGTATCATTATCTGTCCGAGCAACCCGTTGATCAGCATCGGGCCGATCCTGGCCGTTTCGGGCGTCCGCGAGCAATTGCGGGTTCGCAAGACACACGTTTTTGCCGTATGTCCCATCGTTGCGGGCAAGTCGCTCAAAGGCCCTTCCGACAAAATGCTCGTTCAGTTGGGCCATGAGCCAACGGCGCTCGGTGTGGCCAAGCTTTACGCCGATTTCACAGGGACTTTTGTCATCGATCCCGCGGACAAGGCGCAGGCGGTTGCCATTTCCGCGCTGGGGATGAAAGTCGCGGTTTTGCCTACGGTCATGAAGACTCGCGCGCAGAAAGACAAATTGGCGCGGGCTCTTCTCAACCTGTGAGTTGTGGTATCTTCAAAAAAACTCCGAGACGATGGCCACGGCACTCACCGCCCGCGAATTTCGCAACGCCCTCGGACAGTTCGCCACCGGTGTAACCGTGATCACCGTGGAGCGCGAACCGGGGTCGGTTTTCGGGATGACCGCCAATGCCTTTACCTCCGTCTCGCTGAACCCCATGCTGATTCTGGTCTGCGTGGATGAACGCGCAAAAATCCTTCCCATGCTCCACAAGAAAAAAAGCTTCGGGATCAGCGTGTTAAAGCACGGTCAGCAAGCGGTCTCGGAGTATTTCGCGCAAGCGGAGCAGCACTCCGAAGCGGAGCACCGTCTGGGACTGCATTATCGCTGGACGCCCGAGGGAGTTCCCGTTCTGGAAGATACCGTCGTGCAGTTGAGCTGCACGGTCGTCGCGACGCACCTGGCAGGTGATCACACGATTATCGTCGCAAGGGTCGAGGATGCGGAAATCCCAGGCGGGGAGCCGCTTCTTTTCTTTCGCGGAGAGTACCGTCAGGTCGCCGGGCAGTAAGGAAGTCCTCAGTTCTTAGAGGCAAGTCATGAGGAAGACTTGTGGCTTTTCTCAGTGATGACCGCCGAGCGAGTCGCGCTTCACGCCGTACTCCGCGCCCCACTTGTCCGTCATTCGCGTGCGAATCTCCCACAGTTCCGGGAAAAACTTCTGCCGCATGCCTTCTTCCAGGATTTCCACCGGCCGGCCTTTGAGCGATTTTGCCGCAAAGCCGATAGTCCGGTGAATCAGCTGCATGTGTTCCTGACGGAATTTTTGGAAAAGTTCGTCGAATTCGGCAAGCGCCTCGGCCACGACGTAGGCGTCGCTGTGCGAATACTCGGTATCGTAGATTTTTTCGACCGTCATCCCGTGCCCGTCCAGATAATGCGTCTGGAACGAATTCCAGATGGGTTGGTACATCTTGAGCAGCACGCGAAAGCCCGGCGATTCCTGCCCGCTGCCGTTGCCGAGCCTCTTGCGAATTTCCTGATACTCCTTGGGCGACATCGTTTCGAGCAACGCCAGTTGCTCGCTCATCAGTTTTTGGGCGATGTGCACGCGGCGAAAAAGCGTTAACACGCGGTTGGTGTTTTGCTGCTGCAGGTATTCGTCGATATCCAGCAGGGTGTAGGCAATCAGCTTCATCCACAACTCCTCGATCTGGTGCACGATCTGGAATTGCAGCTCATCCTTGTTGCAAAAGTCCGCAAACTTGCTCTGGCAGGAAAGCAGCGTCTTCGTGTTCAGGTACAGTTCGTAATCCAGCGTGCCTTCGCCGCCCATCAAGGCGTAGAAATGCTCCCGGTTCACAGTTCCTCCCGCGATGCGGCTGCCTCGTGCAAAGCGCGGTTGGTCACGCCACCGCCTCTCCATTGTGTGGATCGCCAGAAGCCGTTGAACGGAGAACTCGTTATCGTTCGGAACTGCCCGAAGCGCGTGAGGACTCGGCGGAATCGCCTGTTTCTTTGCGGTGGCTCTTTACTTCGCGCAGCGCGTAGATCGACTTGTTCTGAGATTCGTAATAGGTTCGCGAGGTGATTTCTCCCAGCAAGCCCAGCGAGAGTAGCTGCACGCCGCTCAGGAACAGCACGACGGCCAGCAGCATCAGCGGTCCGTGCTCCGAGATGGCGTCCGTGTGGTGCAGCAGTTTGTCGATTCCCAGATAGGCGGCGATCGCCATCCCCGCCGACGCGCCGCAAATTCCAAGAAATCCGAAGAATTGCAGCGGCCGCGTGGAATAGTCCAGCAAAAACTTCACGATCATCAAATCCAGAAACACGCGAATCGTGCGGCCGATTCCGTAATTGGATCTGCCATTTTTGCGATGAGGATTCTCGATCGGCACTTCCGCAATTTTCGCGCCGCTCGACCCGGCCAGTGCCGGGATGAAACGGTGCAGTTCGCCGTACAACTGGATCTCCTGGATGATCTCGCGTCGATAAGCTTTGAAAGTCGTTCCGAAATCGTGCAATTCGATGCCTGAGAGCTTCGCCATCATCCAGTTGGCCACGCGGCTCGGGACCTGCCGCGTCAGCCAGGCGTCTTTGCGCTGGTGGCGCCAGCCGCTGACCAGGTCGTACCCCTCCTCGATTTTTTCCACGAAGCGGGGTATCTCGTCGGGATCGTGTTGCAGGTCGCCGTCCATCGAGATAATCACTTCGCCGCGCGCGAAATCAAACCCCGCCTTGAGCGCCGCCGTCTGGCCGAAATTTCGCCGCAGCCGCACGATGTTCACGCGGCGGTCGTGCTCGTAGATGTCGGAAAGCACTTTGAAGGTGTTGTCCTTGCTGCCATCATCCACGAACACCAGCTCATAGGGCTCGCCGATTCCGTCCATCACCTCGGTCAGCCTCATGTACAAAGGCGGGATGTTTTCCTGCTCGTTAAAGAACGGAACAACAATGGAGAACTGGATGGGCGGATCGTTTTTCATTGAAGACTTCGGCGCTCCCCTTCACGCTTCCTGAGTGACGCAGCCATAGTCTATCAGGCGAATCCCCTGAGAAGCGACAAGATTTCGAATCCGGGTGTCGGTCAGGATCTCCAGCTCTTTTGGGCGCGACGCCTGCAGCCGCGTCGCGGACTTTTGCAGGGCCTCATCCGCATAGCCCGGATGACACATCAGTTCGGTGGTGCCTTCCGGCAATCTCTTCAGAAAAAGTTCGACGCCCTCGCGCGTGAGTTCCCCAGTTTGTGCGATGCCGCAAAAATAATCGGCGGTGGCAAGCCCGGCGCGCCGAGCCTGCTCCCGCGCGTCGCGTGCCAGCAGTTTTAATCCGCGCGCCTGCACGCCTTGTTTGATCACCACGCCGGGATGGTGCTTTCCACTCGAAGAGAGCGCCGCGCGAAGGCTCGATTCCTCCAGCGACACGCGGATCGCTTCGATGCCGTGGCTCTTCGCCAGCCGCAGCGCAATTTCAAACAATCCCGGCAGCATGTGCACGTGTTTGTGGCCGTCAAGGTGCGTTGGCCGGATGCCTGCCTCGCGCACCTTGCGAATCTGCGCATCCCATTCCCGCTCGACTTCAGCGAGAAGCAGGCCGCGCCGCGCCCGTCTCAACAGCAAGCTTTCCGGCCCGCCGGCAAACTTGCCTTGGCCGTCGAGCAAGCTCATCACGCTTCCTGGCTCCGCCACGGGCGCCCCATCGCTCAAATTCAAGTGCACGCCCACGCCAAGACCGGGTGCGGTCTTGGCCGCCTTGGCGCCCGCCACAAACGCACTCCCGTTTGCCAGCAGGGAAGTGCTGGTCACGATCCCGCCGCGAAAAGCGTCCAGGATGCCCCGGTTCACTCCGTCCGTCCAACCCAGGTCATCCGCATTGACAATCAGGTTTTTCACGACCTGTCCTGCTCCGGTGATGTTACCTGTTCGTCCGGACAGCTATTCTTTCGCGCCTTCATACATTTTCGTACCATTGACCGCGTTGCGGCTCAACTCTAGCATGGCCCTTTAGAGGGAAGAATGCCCACAAAAGTACGTGAAACGAAGAATGTCCCTGGGCAGTCCACGGAACGACGCCGCGGCCGGCGTATGAACTCCCGCGTTCCGGTGCGCCTGGAGTGGGACGAAGCCTCCGGAAAGCGTTCCAGCGCGGAGGCCCATACCCGGATCGTCAATCCCTACGGCTGCATGGTGGTTCTCCCGCAGGCTTTGGGGCTCGAGCAGCGTGTAGCCCTCACCAACCTTGCCACCAAGTCCAGCAACGCGGCCATCATTGTCTGGAAAGGCCAAGCGCGGCCCGACGGCTGGGAGTATGGTGTGGAACTGCTGGCGCCGGAAATGGACTTCTGGGGATTGGAACTGTGAGGCCACCGCTGCCCGGTGTGAAGCCGGGGATGAATCCCAAGCCTGGCCAGTCGCAGGGTGTGCGCCCTGCGCTGCAGCGCCAGCCCACGGCGGAGGAGCGCCGGCGCGCGCAGCGCGTCCTTTTGCGCGTTCCCGTCCTCGTCCACTTGAAAGGCAGAGACAAACCCATCGAAGGGACCACTCACACCGTCAGCGCCACCGGCGGCATGATCATTCTAAGCCAAGGTCTCGAAGCGGGAACCAAATTCATTCTCGAGAATCCGCGGACACAGCAGAAAGTCGAAGTGAACGTCGTGCGGCCCGCGCAGCTGAATCCAGAAGGGTCGCTTGTTCCCGTGGAGTTCCTCTCGCCCGCCCCGCAGTTTTGGAACATCTTCTTCCCGCCTATCGTGAATTGAGCAGCCCCGAGGTTCAGGGCCGCTTCTTTGGTTGGGGCAGCGTGCGCTGCTGAGATTGGTTCGCCGATCTCGGGTCGAGATGAAGCATCCACACCGTTCTCGCTTGCTACGTTTTGTCGCTACTATTGAACGGTGATGGTGATCGCGGACGAAGTTGATCCGGCGTAGGTTGCATCCCCGCTGTATACGGCCGTAATGCTGTCGTAGTGTGTTCCGCCTCCGCCATAGCCGCCGCCACAACCGGCCGCCAGCCCGGCCACAAGCCCCGCGAGCAACAACAAGCTCGCGCGGGCATAGACGCGGCGATACCGTCTCGGCACTCGCATCAAGCCAAGCAGGAGCAGAACCAGGAGAACGAAGCTCGCCGGCATCATCCAGGGTACGACGCGAGGGCTCGGCATACGATTCGGTCCCGCCGGCGGCGCCAGGAAGGCCAGTGTCGTCATCAGCGTAGCGGTGCACGTGGGCGACGTTGCGCCGGACACTGCCGTGCACGTTTGCGCGGTGCCAAGCGCGGTCGTTCCGTTCATGAACTGCACGGTTCCCGTCGGACTTGCGCCCGTACCGGTGCCTACAACCGTCGCGGTCAGCGTCACGCTGCCGCCCGACGCAATACTCGTGGGCGAGCCCGTCACCGTCGTTGTGGTTGATACACTACCCCCTCCACTTGTCGCGCTGAAGCTGACGTTCAGGACACTCTTCCCGCCAAAGGCGACGGGGTTGGGATCGGGTGCTCCAAAAGAGCTCACCATGATGTAGTAGGTCGTCGCAGCGGTGACCGCGAGGTTCTGGATCTGAGACTGGAGGACGATCCCCGGAACGATGTCGTCGTTGCACCACCCAGCGACTGGGCTGAGACTTCCGGCCGTGCCCGTCCAAATCGACAGCACGCTGTCATAACTGCTGCCGATCGTGTCTATGTCGGTTATCGTTCCGTTGCTTGTTGGCGTGAACTTGTACCAGATGGTGTTTGGGGACCCAACGACACATGTGGGTATCGGATCGGTCGTCTGGGTTGTGGCTCCCGAACTGTCTTTCGTATCCGTGAAGGAACCGCTTGCCAACGTGATGTTGATCGCGTTCGCAAAGTTGTCATTCGTCGGGGCGGGGGCTATCACCACGAACGTGGGCAATGTTACCGTCGACGTGGTAACGGTCGTACCGCCGCCCGGCGGCGGGTTTTGCACGCCAAGGGAATTTGTGCTACCAAAACCGGCCATGAAGCTGGCAGGAATCGTAGCCGTGAGTTGCGTCGAGCTCACGAACGTAGTAGCGATAGGCGTCCCGGCCAGATCGGGGTTCATCAACACCTCGGAAGTTGAGGAAAAGCCCGTTCCGTTCACCGTAATCGTCGTCGCATTCGAGTTTACAGGCGCATTGGCCGGACTCACCGGCGAGCTAATCGTTGGCGGACCACCAAGAACGGTGAACGTAAGCCCGTTGCTGGTTGTGGTCGCGACGCTCACCGTAACTTGTGGCGTTCCCGATCCACTGACGAGCGAGGCAGGAATGGTGGCGGTCAGTTGGGAATCAGTACCAGGAGTGGTAGAAACCGCCGAACCGTTCCATTCGACCGTTCCCCCGGTCAACCCGCTTCCATTGACCGTGAAGGTAAACTGGGCGGAACCAGCCAGCGCCGAAACCGGCGAAATCGAAGAAATATGGGGGCCGACAAACGTAAAATTGTTCAGCACAATGTCCCACGCCCCGCGCCCATGAGTGGCAGCGCGAAGTGTTCGCGATGCGCGATGCAGCTTGAGAGAAAGTACGGCTGCTCTCGGCAAGCCCGTGCTTAGCGTAGCCCAGTTGCAAGTCGCAGGCGCAGTTGTCGTGCATGTTCCCTGGAATACGCCGATGTCTGTTCCAACATAGAGGGTTCCCGGAACGTCAGGATCGATAACCACATCGTTGACCGGAGAATTCGGCAAATCGGTTGCTGCCGGTGTCGAGCAGTTCGCCACCGTGCAGCTCACATCCGTCCAGGTTGCTCCCGCATCGGTGGTTTTGAACAGATGGCCCTTAGGATCGTTGATGGGGCCCTGCACAAACGAAAATCCTGAGAACGCGGCGTAGGCGGTTTTCCCGGTTGCGTCCGTCCCGTCGACGGCGATCGCCTGAACTTGGCGCGCCGGGAGGCTGCTCTGTCCGGTGACAAGATTGAATGTGCCCGTCCCTGCAGTGATGTTCGTAGCTACAAAGATCTGGCCCGTGTCTGCGCCGGCGTAGACAACCGAAGAAGCTGAGGTCATGGGAGCGACCGCCAGCGCGGTCAAAGAATCGAGATTGCCTCCGCTGACCAAATCCCCGCTCAGGGCTGTCCAAGTTGTACCTGCATTTACGGTTTGATAGACCTTTGTGGTCCCGAGGTATGCGGTATTGGCCGCCCCGGGATCCGTTACAAGTGGAGGCACAAAGTTGGAGTTGTCCGATGGATTGATCCCATTTGCTGACAGGACGTAAGACTGCGCCGCGCCGTTGGTAACCGACACGTTGACATTGTCGCCGTTGCAAGCCACATATACCGTGCTCGGAAACACATTGTCGATGGCTGTGCCCGTGCCATCACCGCAAGTATTGCTGTCGGTCCAAGCCGTATTAGGTCCGGCGTAGATTTGGCTCCCATTGTCCTGGGTTCCCGCAAACGCGATCGCCTGCGACGACGGATGGATGGAAAGGGCGGGATAAAACTGCGTCAAGGTTAGCAGCGAGTCGTTTAAGTTTGTCCAGACAACGGTGGCGGCTTCCGCATCGTCCGTTCGCCAGATTCCGCCGTCATTTCCCAGATACAACCGAATCTTGCCCGTGCTTAACTTCGCGAAAGCAATGGCGTGATGGTCCACGTGAGGCAGACCCGGGCTACCGCCCGCCAGGTTGGGAATGACGGAAGTCCACGTCGCGCCGGTGTTTGCCGTACTCATCACCCAACTTGGGTTTCCGCCGGAATCGAAGACCGCTGCACCGCCGAAGAACGCGTGCGCACCGCCGTTGGGGTCTACCTTAACCACGTTGTCGTACCAGCATTGCATCTGACAGATGTCAGGTGCGGTGGTTTGCGTCCAGGAGGTTCCCCCATTCGTAGTCACAAAGACGCCAAGGTTCGTGCTTGATCCGTTGGAGGAATCCGAGATCGAGGCATACACCGTATTGTCGGTTGCAAACTGTGGGGAGATTCCAAGATCGATGCGGCCCACATTCGATGTGGGAAGTCCGCCAGACAGCAGGGAGAATGTGAGCGAGCAACTCGTTGCATTCGTCGATTCGTAGACCCCATTCACCGTCGCGCCGGGATACGGAAATCCGAGAGCCGCGAAAGCCACGCTGGACGAGGCAAAACCCACGAACGTTCCCATATCCCCTGACGCCGAGGGTACGATGTTCCAAGTGCTGCCTCCGTCGGCAGAGCAATACACTCCTTCGGTCGCTCCGTGCCCAAATTGCTGCGCGGCAACCAAAACCATTTGCGGGTTGGAAGGATTCACAGCCACATAGCTGATGCGCGTTCCACCCAGGGTAAAGAAACCAAATGGACTAGCGTTGCTATAAGGACCAATGAAGGGACAAGTGGGGCCCGCCACCGTGCAGCTTTCCGTCCAGGTTTTTCCTCCGTCGGCTGACTTGAGTACGCCTGCACCGTAATAAACGTCGAATCCGATGGACGCTTGCTCGCCGGTGCCAGCGTAGACCGTTGTGGGCGAGGAAGGCGCAAACGCAATCGAGCCCATGGCCAAGGACGCATTCTGGTCACCCACTGCTGTCCAGGTAGCACCTGCATCTGTTGTCCGCCAGATGCCGCCTTGCGCACCACCAATCAAAACTGTGTTACCGGTGGGGTCCGACGGATCGACCGCGATCGCCGTGATGCGCCCGGTTACCGGGCTGAAAAAAGAGCTGCCGGTAGTGGGGGTCGGGCCAATGGAGGTCCAAGGGTTCGTCACGGTTGTGGCTAGAGGTGCGGCCGCGAATTGCGGGGCGACTTCGGCGAACGAGCCATCCGGCCGTTCGACCAGTTTGCCTTCCGCGAGCATCATTCGCTGCATGTGCTGCAAAGCGCGAAGTCGCGCGCCCGCTGGAATGTGACCGTTTGCGGATGCGCGCGGTTTGTAAAACCACTGTTCGCGTTTGCGAATGGTATCGGCGCCGTCTTTCTCGGGCTTGGGTGCTTTGGTGGTCTGTGCGTTCGTGTTCGCGACAGTTGTGCGCTGCCCTGGGGGTCTTTTGGCAGCGGGAAACTTCGCTGTCGCTGCGGTATTGGAATCGGCGTCAGGATCCTGCTGGGCGCGAGTCATCGGAACGAAGCAGCAGGTCAGGGCTGCGACCGAAACGAGAAGGGAAGTGCGGACCAACGAGACATGGAGGTTCATCGTCTACCCACTCTGTAGATTTGAGGTCGAACGCCGCAACACACTTCCGGCTGGAAATCGCCTGCGCTCGCAAGGCGCGATTCTCAGAGGAGGCGGCACTTCACGGACTGGGGAATAAAACAGAAGCGGGCCACCATCTAGCGTCCAAAGGTTAGCACACTTCATGTAAACGCTTTAGGATTCTGAGGATTCTGCCTGCTCGATGCCGGGCATTCCGACGGCTTGGCGTTCTACCTTTTCACATTCCTCGACATACAGATTCCGTCATCCGAACACAGGCGCCATTTCACGGATTCCGGAGTTCACCTGCAGGTCAGAGACAAACTCATCGAAGGGACCACCGACACTGTCAGCGCCTCCGACAACATGATCATTCTTCGCCAAGGTCTCGAAGCAAGAACAAAATTCATTCTCGAGAATCCGCGGACACAGCAGAAAGTCCAAGTGAACGTTGTGCGGCCCGCGCAGCTGAATCCAGAAGGGTCGCTTATTCCCGTGACAGTGCCGCTGCACCGTGGGTTCTCGTTTGGCCAAGAAGCAATGGCAACTGTTTTCGATTGTTTGCCTTCCGACTCTTTTCAAAAAAAAGGCGATGGAGTCCGGGAAGTGAAAGCTTTACTTGAACTCCGTCTCTAACCCCTTGACCGAAAACGGCTTGCTTCGTTTTCCGTTCCCTGCCCCACACCGTAAATGCAGGTGCTCTGCTCCACGTTCAACAAGAAGGGCGCCCCGTACCCTGGAGCTCGCCCAGAATAGCGCTTGCTTTCTACTGCTTTGTCACTGAGCTTGTTCCGCTTGAGGCCGAGTAATTGGAATCTCCCGAGTACTGCGCGGTTATGGATATCGTGCTCGGCCCACTTGATCCGCTGCTGCACCCGGCAACCGCAGCAACAAATCCCAGTAGCAAGAGCAATGTCGCATAAACGTAACCGCGTCGCCTGTCTCGGAATAACCGCAAAACCACTAGTGCGAGAATTAGGCTTACGCAGGCCAGCAGCAACAGCGGCGCGAAGGGTAGCGGCCCTCGCGGCTCGGGGCCGATCGGCAGCGCCGAAAGAGTTGTGGTGAGCGTGGCCGTGAGCATGGCCAATCCCGTCGTATTCTGCGGGCCACTTAGCCCCGTGTAAGTAACCGTTCCGCTGATGGGTGTCGCGGCGTTCAGGAATTGCACGGTTCCTGTAGGTGCTGCTCCGTTGCTCTGCGTGGTTATGGTGGCCGTCAGTGTGACTGAGGTGGAGGTTGTTATAGTCGAAGGAGTAGCTGTGACTGCTGTGCTTGTCGTGGCCTTGGTCACTGTGACGCTATCTGCCACCGGGCCGCTGGCGTTGTAGCTGTTATCACCCGAATAGCTTGCCGACAGGTTGTGAGTTCCCGGCGGGAGTTGGATCGGCTGATCCTCGCCGCTGCCTTCGGCGTTCACGGGGAAAGTTCCCTGATCGAGAGGACTGCCGTTGTCGGTGATGGTGACACTGCCCGTTGCATCGAGCGCGCAACCCGTAATCACGGGAGGCGCTGAAACAGGAGTGCAGGCAGTTCCCTTGCTATTTAGGATGTCAAACCGCAGTATGTATGGCGAGCCATACGCAATAGACGTGGCGTTAGTGCTCACGATGGCGCCCGTTGTCATATTGAACGTGACAATGCCGTACTGCAGGGCGCTGTTTTCCTTATTCACGGTGATAGGTACGCCGAGAGAATCGCTGGGTGCAAATGTTCCGTCACCCGCATAGTGAGCCGTAACGTTGTAGGTTCCTCCCGGCAGGATGACACCATTGATGGTTACGGTGCCGGCGGAAAGCGTACCACCAGTGCCCCCTCCGTTAGTCGTTCCCAAAGGCGCTAGGACGGCAACGTCCCCTGTTGGGGTACCGGTCGCCGGAGCCACGGGGCTAACAGTTACAGTAGCCGTGACAGCAGTTCCATGGGTGATTGGCGCCGGTGCTAAGCTGCCGTTGATGGTCAACGTGCTCGCGGTGGCATTAAAGCTTCCGACTGCGGTTCCCCAGGCGCTGGCCAGGTTCGCGACGTTCACGGACCCCAACCCTGTCGCCAGGTTATAGCTGGGGATGAATCCGCTCCCCGCAGTGGCCGTAAAGGCAGGAGTCTTGGTTGTTCCGCTGGTCGTAACCAGCACGCCGTTCGTTCCCGAGGTTGTGCTGCTGCAGTTCGCTGAGCCGCCGGCGCACGGCACAGCATTGGTGTTCTTTGTTTGATTGTAGAAAACGCATGTCGCCGGAGGAGTTAGGGGCTGTGTACTCGAATTACAAGAATTCGCTGCGGTTTGCGCAATCTTGTAGAGCACCAGGTTGGCGTTTCCCTGGCGACGGCTTCGGCCCGCATTGAATTCGGATTGCCCAATCAAGGCAATGATTCCAGCGAAGCTCGGCGACGAAGCAGAGGTTCCACCTACGCCCAAAAAGCTCAAATGCCCCTGAGCGTCGGGCACACACGAGGGCGGGCTTCCCGCAGTCACGGCGTCAGCTTGGCACACCACATAGAAGCTCAGGCTTGCGGGCCCGTCGCTCGCAAACAGCGATACATCAGGTAGGTATCGGTGGTTATCCCCCGCCGCAATTCCGTTCGGTATAATCCCGTTCTGCCACGACGGCTTTGCATAAACCGCGCTAGGCCCGCCACTGCCGGCAACGATATTGTTTGCCGTAGCGCATACCGTCGTCAGGTTAGATGAAGTCGCTGTCGCGGCGCAGGAATCATTCCAGGGTATTTCGTGAATATAGCCCTGAGCCGATTCCCGTTTTCCATCTGTGGAATTAGTCGCGCTCCAGAAACCTCCGCTTACCTGAGTTCCCGCGTCGTCAAAATCGGTCCCGCCAACCGCAATGTTGAAGGGCGTCGACGCAATCCCGCTCACGGCGATTCCGGCAGCAGCAGTCGTCTGAGTACTGAAGTCATCGCATCCCGCCGTTCCATTGTCTCCGGCGGACACGGTCACGGTAATTCCTTGCGCCGCCGCTTGCTCCCAAAGGGTATTGAAGAAGCTGAGAGTCGCGGCGGTCATAGCAGCTTCACAGTTGCCAAAGCTCAAGCTCATCACGTCGTCTGAATTGTTGTCGATCACATACTCGGCCCCCAGGAAAATGGGGTCCGAGGTCAACGTGCCTTCGGACACGATATAGTGAATGGTCGCGCCTGGGGCCACCGCTCCTGACCATTGCACGTCCAAATCAGCTTCGCCCTCGCCGCCAGCGAGATCCGTTCCGGGGTCGGGGCCGTTATGCACGACCACCGGGTCATTCGCCGGCAGCCCAAACAAGGCCCTAAAGTCGCTTACGTCGGTGACGCTAATGTCTGAGAGTCCGATGATCGCGATGTTCCCGCCTGTGCCGTCAGGCGACGCTGGAATATTGTAGATTTTTGCAAAATCGGCGGGTCCGAGGGCGTAGCAAGGTTGCGCCTGGCCTGTGCCGCAACCGGAAGTTGTCGTGAACAGCGGCGTGATCTCTCCCGTTGCTCGTGACTGTGTGAACTGACCCACTACCTGCCGCAGCGATCTGCTCGGGAAATTATGAAGGGAAACGATCCCGGCCACGACCGGCGTCAGGGCCGCGGGAATCTGCGGGTCGCTGGTGTTTGATTGGCGCTCCTCGCCGTTCGCTACGAACTTGTGAATCTCCGTGTGAAAGGCAGAGCGCACCTGCCCGACGTTTCCGGAGAATTCGATCACGTTGCGTCCCGGTGCCACACGGATGGCAGTGAATCCGTGCGAAGACAGCCAACCTGTTACGGCTTGCAGGTCGGCATCAGCGGGACCAAACTGGGCTCCGAATTGTTGCGGCGTCAGCCACCGGTGATAGTTGGGGGATTCCTTGCTCATCTGCTCTGCCATGAACTGTTGCAGCGCCGCTTCCTGTTCTGGGCTACGCTTCAGGAGCAGCATCATCCGCTTCATGGTTGTGGCATCGCTCACCAGCCCTTGATCAAACTCCGGGCGCGCCAGCGGGTGCACGTTGCCCTTCAGACGCACCAGTTGCGTCTCATCAATCGCTTGCGTAATGCGGGCCGCTACTGCTGGCGTTTGCACGATCGAGGATGGGCTTGCGGCTTGGGGGTTCGATTGGGCGGCAAAGCGCGGCGTTTCGACAACTAGGAATGCCAAGGAGAGTAAAACGGAAGTACGAACGAGCAAGGCATGGCATTTCATGGTCTACCCATTCTGTGTGCAGATTTGAGATCGAACGCTTAAGATCGCTTCCGGCTGGAAATCGCCTCCGCTCGCAAGACACGATTCTCGAGGAGGCGGCACGTCGCGGACTGGGGAACAAGAAAGAAGCGGCCCCACCATCTAGCGTCCAAAGGTTATCACACTTCATCCCCAACACTCTCGAGTACTTAGGGAGTCTGCCTGCTCGACGCCATTCGGTTGGACGGAAGCGTCATGTGTTTGCTGGCGTTGCGGAATTCTCCGTATATCCCTAACCGCAGCGATCCTTTGCTTATTCCCAACTTACTTCAGCCATTTCGAGCAAAACTCTTATTCCCGCCATGCCACAGAAAAGTTCGCGCATCTTCATACAACACAACGGTCCGCGCCAAGGTGCGCGCGAGTTGCTGTGGAAAGTGCCGCTGATCTCTTTCGCTGCCGCTCCGCTTGAGTCGCCGTTCCTACGGCTCGCTCCTCTGCCGCACCGCAAAATCCCCGGGCCGGCCTTCCGGAACCACCTGCCAGGGCGGCTTCAACTCGAGCGTCCAGCTCTTGCCGGTCATGTGGCTTTTGCTCGCATATGCCGGCGCGGGCACCTGAACCCGCACCAATCTACCGTTACCGCGTACAAGGAGCGCTCCCTCCGTCGTTTTTAGCAGTCCCCAAGCATCGCTCACCTGGATTTCGCCTTCGTACAGCGTCAATTTGTCGTCCAGGCCCAGCACCGCATTCGGATCGAACGTGTAGTGGAACTCCTGGCCCACCGGCAGCATCAGCACCGGTCCGTCGACGAAGGTTTTTCTCGCTGCGGCTATGCGCGCCTGATACTTTGCTTCGCGCTCGGTCTCGATTGCCACCACTTCGCCGCCGTCGTAGCGTTCAGCGCGTCCCAGCGCTTCCGTTTTGTTCAGCGCGGTCGCGGCGGGAACCTGCACTCCATACGCTTGCCCGAGCAATTGCCCGAGATTGGTTGCCGGCGTCAGCCCGGTGCGCCAATTCTTGTTCGCCAGATCCAACAATCCGCCGTACGCCGGGCCTGAGGTATAGGCGAACGACCTGCCGTAGCTCGGCGTACGCGTCGGCGCCGCACGCAGCCAAGCCGCCACTGCTACCGCATATTCTTCCGGCGACGATGTGCTCAACTTAAAGCCTGTGTACTCAGCCATCCCTTCGTTCATTTCCAGCGCATCCTCCTTGGCATCGGCTGCGGGAAAAAGCGAACGCCGGTAATTTCGAAAATAAAGGGCATCCGCCACGTCTCGCTTGCGTTCTTCGCCTTGCTGCCAGAACGCGTGCTCGAGCGCGCGCCATTCCATCTGCAGCCAGATCCGTCCTTCGAGCGAGTCCAAGTGTTCGTTTTGCGCATCCTTTCCTTCCAGGCCGATCTCTGCCTGCACGCGATGAAAGCACTCGTGCAGCATCAATCGCATGCGGGGCTGCTTGTACTGCGGCACGGGCCACATCACCATGGTCCACTCGACGCCAGCCCATTTCGTCGCCGTATTTGCCACGCCCAATTCCGGGGAAGCGGTCCCAACGAACACGCCGTCGAGCGACTTCAGCTTGCCGTCTCGGTCCGCCTGGTTCGCGACGGCGTAACGTGTGCCGTAATCCACGAAAAGGAGCGGCCCGCACAGCTCGACTCTCCATAGCGAGCCGTTGTCGCGGTCGGAGAGGGCTTTCGCCTCTGCGAAATACTGCCGTGCCTTGGCCGTATCAATTGCCGGCGTTTGCGCCGCCATGCGCGCCGTACAGGCCATCGCGCCAATGTAAACGAGTTGGGAGGCGCGAACCAGCAACGCTCTGTTTTTCATTTTTCGACTCAGGTTCGAGGAACACGCCGCGTCTAGCCCGCTAGCCGAGTGGGCTTTAAGCGTGGCGGCCAAGGAACAGCCTGCTTGACGCGTGGACGATCCTTTCGAGCCCACGAATCGCCGGAGAAATGGGCGCGGATCTCTTCCGCATCGTTCGATCGCACAATCAAAGAACGTCCGGCGTTCCCTTGAGCTGGCCACCCAGGGTAGGAAGCCCTCGGCGTAAGGCCCGCCTTCGTAAGACCCGCGTGGCCGCGCCAGTCTTCCCGTTTGCTCGGGCGGCAGCGCGGGATGGGACGCCCGGCCCTGCGTGCCCGTCACGGAAGAATTCCGGCCATCTTCACACTTGCAGGTTGCGAAGGTAGGGAACGCTGGCTTTCATAAAGTCGAGGTTCATTTCGACGAAATAATTCTGGATGCCGCCCGTCTTTGCCGCGGTAAAGATCTTCTTCCAGTCCAAAGTGCCCTTCCCAACAGGCGTTATTTTCTTCGTCTCCGCGGACCAGCCTTGTACATGCATGGAAATAAAGCGGCCGGGATATTTCGTGAGGTATTCCCCCGCATCGAATCCCTGGGCGATGGTGGAAACCTGGAACTGGAACTTGACCAGCTTCGGGTCGAGCAGCCCGAATAACACGTCATAGGTGCGCTTGCCGTCCACCATCGAGCACTCAAAGTCCTCATTGTGCAGACCTTGCGATATTCCGGCCGCGGCCGCCCGTTCGCCCATTTGGTTGTATTCGTCAGCGGCGCGCTTCACGTCATCCAGCGTGGGGTTTTTCGGCCCGTCAAGGCTCGGCACGAGCATTTGCGTCAGGCCCATTTCCTTTGCCCAGGCGATGCGGCCCGGCTGGTCCTTCCGCAGCTCGCCAATGCCAAAGTGCGAGCTGACGCACGTCACACCTCGATCGCTCAGAATTTTCCGGAGTTCCGCGGGCGTGTATTTCGCTAGTCCGGCGAAACCCGAATCCGCGTAACCTACCGGTGAGCACAGCTCGATCGCCTGAAATCCCGCAGCAGCAAGCACCTTGATGGTGCCGGGAAAATCCTTGGCGATCATTTCCCGGACCGGCCAGGTCTGGCATCCGATCGGCAGCCCCAACGGATTTGCGCCTAGCTCCACCGCCCCCGCGCAGAGCGCGCTAGCCACGGCGGCGTGCTTGGCAGTCCTTCTCACGAACTCTCTCCTCGTCATCGTGGACATTTGTCCCTCCAAACTGGGCTCCAAAGATACACCTCCTTTCCGGTCCTGCGAAGTATGTTCGTTACCGAGATCGAAAATCCCATAATCGAACGAGGGGGTGGGATAAAGGTGCCTGCCTTGACACCTAATCGCAAGACGGCAAAGAGCTTACAGTGCCATACGCGAAGGCATTCAAGCTGCCTCGAAACTTTGGTCTAACGCTGAAGGTCCATCCATGCGCAATTTTGCAAAAGACATTCGCTTTGCACTGCGGACGCTTGCGAACAATCCCGGCTTTGCCGTCATCGGAATTGTGACCCTCGCTCTCGGCATGGCCGCAAACACCACCGTTTTCAGCGTCGTCAACGGTTTTCTGCTTCGGCCTCTTCCCGTGCCACATCCCGAGCAAATTACGGTGCTCGCACTGAAGCAATCCTCCGTCGCCGGCACCTATCGCTTCTCCTATCCCACTTACGGGGATCTGCGCGATCAAACGGGCTCCTTTAGTGACGTCTTCGCTTATAGGGTATCGCTCGGTGGGCTCACGGTGGACCACAAATCCGACCACTGCCTGTTCAGCCGGGTTAGCAACAACTATTTCACGTCGCTCGGCGTCAAGCCCGCCTATGGACGGCTCATCCTTCCGACCGAGGGCCGCATTCCCGGCGGTGACCCCATCATTGTTCTTGGGTACTCCTACTGGCGTAGCAGATTTGCGGGTGATCCCAAGATTGTCGGCCAAAAAGTGCAATTAAACGACCGCTCCTTCACGGTGGTAGGTGTGGCTCCACGCGAATTCCGCGGCACGTATCCGGTTATGGATATGGAAGCGTATGTACCTTTGAGCGCGGAAACCGCTGAAGATCCGGACAATCCGGTAGAGAAAATCTGGACCAGCCGCGGCTATCGTAGCCTTACCGTCATGGGCCGGCTCAAACCCGGCGTGAACATCAAGCAAGCCCAGGCATCGCTCAATGTAGTCGCGGATCGCATTGCCGAGGCTCATCCGGACACCGAGAAAGGGATAAAAGTGCAACTCTTTCCGGAAAGGCTGGCGCGGCCAGAGCCGGATGCGGAAAACCCCATTCCCGCCACCTCGATTGCTTTTATGTGCCTCGCTCTGCTCGTCCTTTTGGTTGCATGTTTCAATATCGCCAACGTTCTCTTAGTGCGCGCGACGGTCCGCCAGCGCGAAATGGCCATTCGCGCCGCACTCGGTGCGGGCCGGACTCGCCTAGTCCGGCAGTATTTGACGGAAAGTCTCCTGCTTGCGCTTTTGGGCGGTGGCGCAGGACTGGTGCTCGCGTCCTGGGCTTGCGGGTTCCTAAGTTCGCTTTCTCTTGGCACGGATCTACCCCTAAGACTGGATTTTCGGCCTGACGCGCGTGTCTACCTTTTCGCCCTCGCCGCGGTTTTGTTTACGGGTTTGTTTGTGGGGATGATGCCGGCTTGGCGTGCCGCTCGCGCGAATGTTAGTGCGGTCCTTCATGAAGGGGGACGCGGGTCGTCGTCCGGTCCACGCCGTCAATTCGCAAGGAGTGTCCTGGTGGTTGCGCAGGTGGCGGGTTCTCTCGTGCTGCTGATCGTAGCTGGTCTGTTCGTCCGCAGTCTCGACAAGGCCGAGAAAATGAATCTTGGCTTCAATCCCGACCATGTCCTCGATCTGTCGGTGGACGTCGAACAAGTGGGGTACAAAGAGCCCCGGGCTCGCGAAGCCTACCGCGATATCGAGAACCGAATTCGCGCCCTTCCCGGCGTCGAGTCCGTCGCCGAAGCCTTCACCGTTCCCCTGGGCTACGTGGGTGCCAATGACCGCATTTGGATTCAAGAACACCCCTACGTGGCCGGCCAGCAGCCTCAGGAAATTCCCTTCAACCAGATCACTCCAGCTTACTTCGACACTTTGCAAATCCCGCTCCTCGGCGGGCGCAAGTTCTCCGATGCCGACAGCGAAAAAGCTCCGCCCGTTGCCATCATCAACGAAACCATGGCCAAGAAGTTCTGGTCTAACGAGGACGCGCTTGGCAAACATTTCGGGACCAAAAGCGCCAATGGCCCGTTCATGGAGGTCGTCGGCATCGTTCAGGACGCGAAGTATCAGAGCCTGGTGGAGGACCCTCGCGCTTTCTACTATGTGCCTTTCGAGCAGAGTTACAATTCTTTGCGGACCATCCATGTGCGCACAACTGTGCCGCCTGAATCTCTGGCCCTCGAAATTCAGTCCGTCATCCACGAGGCCGTTCCCGATGTGCCCATCACCCAAGTCAAAACCATGAACGAAGCCCTCGAGGGCGCCAACGGTTTCTTTCTTTTCCGTTTTGGGGCGCAGCTGACCTCAACAATGGGTCTTCTCAGTTTGATTCTTGCGGTCGTTGGGATTTACAGCGTAGTTTCCTACGCGGCCACGCAGCGCACGCAAGAAATCGGGATTCGCGTGGCGATGGGCGCTTCTCCGCAGGACATCCTCAAAATGGTTTTGCGCCAGGGGCTGACCGTGGTAGGCATCGGCCTGACGCTGGGCTTGGTTCTTGCGTTGGCGGGCACGCGCGTGCTGAGCGGGCTTATCGTTGGCATTAAGCCGACCGATCCCCTAACGTTCGCGGTTGTCGTTTGCCTGCTCACCGCGATTGCCCTTTTTGCGTGTTGGGTCCCCGCGCACCGCGCCACGCGTATT
Source organism: Acidobacteriota bacterium (assembly GCA_003223215.1). Classification (GTDB taxonomy): domain Bacteria; phylum Acidobacteriota; class Terriglobia; order Acidiferrales; family UBA7541; genus Acidiferrum. Next base: position 282,859 of record QHYH01000084.1, on the reverse strand, counting down.
GATCCACTCACAGCCCTTCGCTATGAATGAGTCATGGTTCGACAAATAACAAAACGAGATCATCTTTCACCAAGGCAAGACCGCAGGGAGAGTCGGGTCCGGCCGGCGAGTTCCGAGCAGGCTGGCGGGGCGCCGGAGCGCGCAATGGCGGCAATTTCCTCGGGCGGATAGCATTGAGGGATCCTTGATATCACCCTGGCCTTTATCGGGTTTGGACTCCTGGGAGCGAAACCGTTTCGCATCTTGCGGCCCATTGCCGGAGGAGTTTTTGATCCCGCTCCAGCGAGATGGGTTGGACGTCCGCCGTGCTCGCGCCGATCTTTCATTTCACCATCGCATTTATGGCCGCAGCGGTTTAGTACCTTGCGAGCCGGGTGGTCCGCGTAATGGTTGAGCACGCGGTTCTGTGCGGACGGCTCTAACGGCGAACTTGTTCCTGTTCATGTATTTCGTGGTGTTGCCGCTTTCTGCCCTGGGGCCCGCCCAGTTTTGAGCAGCTTGTATGGTGCAAGTTCGAGGCGTTGATGGCGCGCCGTAGAAACGTATGAGTCATTGTATAATCCGAGCTTGCTTAATCCTCACCTGGAGGCCATATGTCGGAGCCAAGCTATGAAGAACTCAAGGCCCGCGTCGCCGAATTGGAAAAGAAAGGCCCTATCCGCCGGACCGGCTCGCTGGAATTTCGCGTGGGCGAAAAAGGCGGCGTCAGTGTCTATGGCCTCGGGCGCTTTCCCGTGACGCTGTATTACGAGCAGTGGGTCCGGCTTCTCGACGCGTCTCCCGACCTCCGCAAATTTCTCGAAGAAAACAAGGCGGAAGGCAAGTTGAAGCTTAAAGAGAAATAGCTTCGGTCTACCAAGAGCGGATTCTCCGGCAAACCGCGGTGGCGCCTTTCCCTCGTTTTTCCTCGAGCCGAAAGCTTCCTGTTTTCAATTGAGGCCGCTGAAAAAAGTGATGCCCTTTGGAAGGAGAGGGCCCCGGGCATCTGTGGGGGTAGACGCCCGGAGCCGAGGCGAGTACTACAGGGGGGAAGCAAAAGTCCCGTCAAAACAAAACCCTGCGCGGTTATTTCGAAGACTGTGCCACCAGCAAACAGATCTGGCGCAATTCCTCGTAGGTAAAGACGACCCTCTGGCCCTTGTCGTCGTTCTCCACGTGACCCAAACCGGAGGCTCGGGAGTAGCGGCGAAGGTCCGATTCAGGCAGTCCCAAGAGCACCGCCGCGCGATGCTCGTCGACGCGATCGTGCACGTGTCCGTTCATGTGAAGCCAACCGGGGATAATCTTGAGCAAGCGAGAAGCCAAAGCACCTAGTCTGCTAAGTCATTAGTTCTCAATGGGAAAGCAGGGGTCTTGCCCTGCCGTTCGGTTGCCTTTTGCACATTCCATCCACGGAGATAACCATCATGGGCGGAAATTTTCCCGTCGTCCAGGAAGACGGAGTGCCGGTTGACGGCCAGTGGCGCCTGCCGATTGCGTCGGAATGCTGTCCGAGTGTGCTAGGGCAGCCAGGGCAGGGCGTTGAGATCGACGTTTCCGCCCGAGAAGATGACGCCGAGCTTGGGCGGCTTGCCGTCGGAGCGAGGCGGCAGGTTGAGAGACTTGACGGCAGCGGGCTTGAGCAGGGGAGCAAGCGCCACGGAGCTGGAGGGCTCGACGATGATTTTCATACGCTCCCAGACCAGGCGGGCGGTCGCGATAATTTCTTCTTCGCTGACGAGCAGGATGCGGTCCACATGCTTGCGCAAGATCGCGAAAGTGCGCGGAGAAAGGGAAGCGCGCAACCCGTCGGCGATGGTGTCGCTCGACTCGAGGGATTCGAGCGTTCCGGTAGTGAGAGAGCGGTAGGCGTCGTCGGCGCGGGCAGGCTCACAGCCAATGATTCGAATGTCCTTTCGAATGCCTTTTGCGCCGAGGCAGGTTCCGCTGAGCAGTCCGCCACCGCTGACGGGAGCGAACACAGCGTCGAGGTCTGGTATTTCTTCGAGAAACTCTTTGGCGGCTGTGGCTTGGCCGGCGATGATGCGGTCGTCGTCATACGGATGAACCAGATAGGCGCCAGTCTCCTCCTGCACACGGTCACAGACTTCCTTGCGCGAGGAAACCTTGGGCTCACAAAAGGTGATTTTGCCGCCGTAGACTTGGATAGCCTGGATTTTCACTCTCGGCGCGTTTTTCGGCATGACGATATAAGCGGGCACGCCGCGCCAGGCTGCGGCACAGGCCACCGCCGCACCGTGATTGCCGCTCGACTGCGTAACGATGCCGCGGGCGGCTTGCTCAGAGGAAAGCGACAGAATGGAGTTGGCGGCGCCACGAATCTTGAAGGAGCCGGTCTTCTGCAGGTTCTCGCATTTGAAGAAGAAACGGGCTCCGGCCAGTGTGTCGAGTGAAGTAGAAGTGAAAATGGGCGTGCGGTGAATCCGCGGGGCGATCAGAGCATGCGCCCGGGAAATGGCCTCCCACGCCGGCGGCTGATAGTTCGCGGCCTCGAACGAAACAGCTGTGCTCATGAGACTCACTTTCCTTGAGCAACTCATTCTCGTTCAGTTGAATTGCCAGACGCCCTGTTTAGCGCAATTTCGTGTCAAGCAAAAGAGGCATTATGGCCTAGTGGGGAAAGGAATGAACGCCGCGCTTCACGGCGCATGGAATCGATAGAAGCCCGGTCCGACGCGCATGCTGTGATGCCAGGCGATCGGAAAGGCCCACCACACCAGCGACCCGAGAACCGATTGCCACAAAGTAAGCGGAAGAATGTTGCGTTGCTTACCGAACAACCATGCCATTAAGGCGCCGCCAATCAGAGTGAGCGGGACGAGGACGGGATTGGGCCAGTGGAGCAAGGCAAAGAGCGCGCCGGCGATAAGAGAAACCGTAACGGGGCTCGATACGGCGGCGAGCAAACGATTGGTGACGAGAGAATTTAAGCCGATTTGTTGCACCAAACAGAAAGACATGTAGCCGAGGAAGCGCCCGGGAAGGATGACGTGAGGGAGCGAGTGACGCCCGCCGAGAAACAAACCCGTAACGGCGATGGCGATGGCGCAGGGAAGAAGGATGAGTGACGAGCGTTTCGTTGCGTTCCACAAATTGTCGGCGCGCCATCCAAGCGATCGCGGCGTGTCCTGGTTCGCCGCGAAGCTGGCCATCAGCCAAATGGGGAACGCCATCCAAGCATATCGAGAGGCCTCCTGAAGCCGCCAGATGAACCAGCCGGCAAAGGCGGCGAAGGCAAGAGCTTCGATGAGAGGCAAGAGCGGTGAAGTTTTTTGCGTCATCGCGCGGCTAGTCCCTGATATTTTCTTCGCCCGGATGGCTCAGATCGAGAAGCTGCAGGGCGCTTTCAAAAAGCTGGTCGATTTCTTTTTCGCTGACTTCCTGGGGGGCCAGGAAGGCGTGGAGGTCGAAGTCGGGAAAACCGCGAGTGGTGACGCGGGCGGGAAGAAGCTCGCGCAAGCGGCGGGAATCGATCGAGCCCAGCTGGCGAATCTCCTCGAAGACGACGCGGCGCAGAGGATCCTGAAAAACTCCGGGATCAAGCAACCGGCAGATTTCCCCGCGCGTTCCCCCCTGAATCAGGACCGAACACAAGAAGCGGAGGGTATTTCTTTCAAGTAAAGTTCGACTCGCCGGTTCAGATGTAGCCATAAACTCAATCCTGCTTCGCGCTCGCCGGCGAAATCTGCTGCCGGATGAGCGCTTCGGCTCGAGACCAGGTGGCAAGGCGGCAAGCAATCTCTGTGTGCGTCTTCGCAAGGGTCCGATCGTACCAAGGGTACTCGGGACAATGAATCGGGTGTTCCTTGTAATCGAAACGAAAATTTCCAAGGATTTGCGTTTTCGAGGGATCGGCGGCGCGGGTTTCCTCCCGCCCACGGACCATGCGGTCGGGCTGATAGAAGTTCGCTGCGCGAGCTACGTTTGGAGGAATCACGCCATCATCCGCGCCGAAACACTTCACGCCGTCGACTTGAACGGTAAGAAGAACGGGAGTTCCGTGCTTCCCGAGTTCGCGGGCAATCTCGACCATTGCCGAACCGCCCCGGCTTTGACCACACAGAATGATGCGTGCCTGCCGCTTCTGGTTTTCTGACAGCAGCCCGGAACGATCGGCGCCCAATTGTGTGAGAATCGCGTGCATGGCTTCTTCGCGATGGCGATTCTCGAAGGTCTGGACGTACACGCCGGCGGAATATTCGGTGCGGAGATGCGCGGCGAGTTTCACTTCGCAGTGGATGGGGTCGTCATGCTTCACTAGGCCTCCGACGAAGCCAACAACGATCACAGGTTGCTTCAGGGTCCCGAGCGACGCGGGCGGAACAGAAGGCCAGTCGTGGCGCTCGGTAACAGGGCGCACCGCGCAGGCCGTGGCGCCGAACGCCAGCGGAAGCGCCGGCGAAAGAAGATTCAAACCGGAAGCCGCACGAGGGGTTCCTGCGTGTGAGAGGCAAAGCAATCACGGTAAATGAGATGATGTTCTTTCGAATGGGGTTGCGCTGAGGCGGGGAAATGGCGCCAAAACATAAAGTGGTGATTCTCGGCGGAGGATTTGGCGGACTGGCGGCCGCGCAGAAACTGAAGCGGGCGTCGGTGGAAGTTACGCTGATCGACCGCAGGAATTTCCATTTGTTTCAGCCGCTGCTGTATCAGGTGGCTACCGGATCGCTTTCGCCTGGAGAAATTGCGGCGCCGCTGCGGAGCGTACTGAGACGACAGAAAAATGCTTCGGTGCTTCTCGGCGAGGCCGTGGATGTGGATCCCCAGGCGAAGCGCGTGATCCTGCGCGACGGGGACACCTACGCGTACGACTCGTTGATCGTGGCCACCGGTTCGCAAACGTCCTACTACGGAAATGATTCGTGGCGGCAATGGGCGCCGAGCCTGAAGTCGGTCGAAGAAGCCACGGCCATCCGGCACAAGATTCTGTATGCGTTCGAGCGTGCCGAGCGGGCGGCGACGGAGGAGGAGGCGCGGGCCTGGTTGACCTTTGTCATCGTCGGCGCAGGGGCCACCGGCCTAGAGCTTTCCGGGGCGCTTGCGGAAATTGCGCGCGAGACGTTGCGGCACGATTTTCGGAAGATTCGACCGCAGGAGGCGCGCATCCTGTTGCTGGAAGGCGCGCCGCGCGTGTTGGGGGCATATCCGGAGGATTTGTCGGCGAAAGCCGAGAAACTGCTCACGCGGCTGGGTGTGGAAGTCATCAAAGGCGTGATGGTGTCGCAAATTGGTGCCGAAGGCGTAACGTTCAAGCGCGGGGAATCCACCGAGTCGCTCGCCGCAAGGACCGTGCTGTGGGCCGGCGGCGTGACGAGCACGCCTTTCGGCGAAAAACTTGCGCGACGCACCAGAGCGGAAACCGACCGCAGCGGGCGCATAAAGGTGCAGCGAGACCTGACGATTCCGAATTATCCGGACATCTTTATTATTGGCGATCTGGCGCATGCCGAAGAGGAAAAGGGGAAGCCGTTGCCGGGAGTCGCGCAAGTGGCCATGCAAGGCGGAGCCTACGCGGCGAAGACGATTCGAGCGCGCCTGGAAGGGAAGCCGCAGGTTCGCCCGTTTCATTATTGCAACAAAGGCGATTTGGCGGTCATCGGACGAGCTGCGGCGGTCGCCAATATTTTTGGCGTGCATATCTCCGGGTGGCCCGCCTGGCTCATCTGGCTTTTTGTCCACTTGATGTACATCGTAGAATTCCAAAGCCGCGTGCTGGTTTTCATTCAGTGGGGATTCGAGTATCTTACGTTCAGCCGGGGCGCACGGCTGATCACGGGCACCGCAGCTACCGACTCGGTGACGAAAGTGGAAGCGCTGGGAGATCGAGGGGACGGCAGATAGGTGTTTTTTAGAAGCTGAGCCTCATGCCCAACTGAATCTGACGCGCGCCAGTGGTAAAGTCGGGCCGGAACGTCTCCGCAGTGGAGTGACCGAAGAGGATCGTGTCGGCCATAAGATTGTCGGGCTGACTGAACTGCACGCGGTTGAAGAGATTGTAGAATTCGAAGCGCATGTCGAGTTTCAGGCGCTCGTGAATTCCTACATGCTTACCCACGATCACATCGAAGTTGTTGATGCCAGGCCCGCAGAGGTGGTTGCGGCCCAGATTGCCGCCAGAACCAAACGGCGGAACGTGCACGTCAGCGGGAATTCCAGGCGATTGAAAGCGAGATGAAGCTCATTGATAAGTCCACGCGCGGCCGTAGAGGTCAAACGAGCGGTAAAGTTGTGATTGTGATGCAGCGTGGAAACCCCGCCGATGCCGGGGAGAAAGTCTTCGTGCTGATAATTGGAGTCGGAATACTGATTGAAGGTGTATCGGAGCGATAGGACAGCCTGCTCGGAAAAATCATGGTCGATGCGCCCGGTGACGTTGTTGGCGTTTGCGCGTGAGTGACTCAGGAAGTGCAGGAGGCCGCGCACCGTCGAGGATCGTCCCGTTCGGGTCTGGGTAAACGGCAAGGATTTGCTGCATGATTGTGCACTCTCGACCGTATCAGCCTGATGGGATCGCGCGGCAAACGTCCGGCGCCAAAATTCGTGCCGTTGTTTGGAGCGTTGGGCGTGCCTACATCCACATTTGCCGATTGCCCTTGGCTGGTGCACGTGAAAACTCGGGTCTTGAAAGCTGCCTTGAAACTGGGATGCTCGATGGTGATGTCGTAGATGCCGGGATTCAGATTGGTCATCCGGTACACGCCAGACTCATCCCTTTGAGCAGTTTGCGCTACACCCGTATCGACATTCTGGGCGGTGATCTTCACGTTCGACACCGCCGCGCCTGTGCTGTCGGTGATTGAGCCCGCTATCGAAGCGGTTTGGGCCCGCAGGCAGGACGGAAAGCTGAGGATGGTCAACAAACCCACGAATGCGGTCCTGCAGTTCATACCGGAAGGGCCCCCCTCTCGCGGTTTGACGCCAACTAAGATGTCCGCTGTCAGGGGATTGTTTGCCTTGGCTATTCTCCTCAGGAAGGAGAGACTCTCGCAAGAGAGCTTCGGGAGAGGCAGTTTATCGAGAGAGGCAAAAGAAAACCAATTTACAATTCGAATTCAAATTTGCGGAAGCGGCGTTCGAGTTCCCATTGCTGCGCCGCTTTTTCGCTGGACTCCAGGAAAGCAGCGCACGACGAAGAGGGCTTGTCATTTCCCAGAGAGTCTTTCCCGCAAGCAGATATGACCGCCGTGAAGTTGTCGTGCGCGCGCCACAAGCTTTCGCCGGGGAGAAAACTGTGTTCGATGCTTGTGCGTACGATGTGCTTGAGATCGCGGTAGTTGAGTCCATACGCTTGCACAGCCCGCACATATTCGTGAGTCAGGTCGATGCGCGAGACGCCTTCGTCGTCGGTGGCAAGCGCGACAGGCACGCCAAACTGGCGATACAGCGGAAAGGGATGATCTTTTCCGCTTATGCCGAGGATTAAGTCGTTACTCGTGAGACTGATTTCCACCAGGATGTGTTTGCGCGCCATTTCCTTGAGCAATTCGTGAGGACGATCTTCGTACATCACGTCCACGCCGTGTCCGATGCGCTCGGCCTGGGCTTCCTCGACGGCGAGGCGAATGTGGCAACAGAGGCCTTCATACGGCACGAGGCCGGGCGCCAATTCGCCCGCGTGCAGGGTCAAGCGAACCTTTGGGTAAAATTGGTGTAGAAACGCAATTATGCGCATGTGCAGCGCGTAATCGGACATGGAAATGTATCCATCCTCAGGCATGACAAAATTAACGCCCACGAAGCGCGGATCAGACATGGCCGTTTCAAAGCAAAGCAGTGTTTGCGCAAATACTTGCTGCTTGGAAAAGCCGCGTAGAACTTGACACAGATAACGAATCTGGACCCGGCAAGCCGAGGCGGCGTCCGGTTGTCCGCAATGTTCGCGTTTTTGCCGAAGAGTTTCCGCCTCGTTCAGGGCGTTCGTTGCAGTAGCGACCTCGTCGCGCAAGCCGTGCGCCAATAACGTGTCGCGAAACTGGGCAAAGTCTTGCTGCCAGCCGATTTGCGACGCGATGGCGGCGGCGTGGGCAAATTCCGGCGTATGCATCAATTCGAGATATTGTTCGTTCTGCGCATTCGCGCGGAAGGCGACTTCGTCGAGCCACTCGCCCAGGTGACGATGATCGGTGCCGCCGAACTTTGCGAACGCATCGAAGAAATGGTCGTGTCCCGTTACGCCGGGCGACGGAACGAAACCGCGCATGGAGAAGGCGTCGATCAATGCGTCGAACAGATGCTGATCCTCATAGGCGTGTGCGGCGGCGACTGTACCGCTTCCACAGTTTGTTTCGTTCGAATCCTTTTCGGACCGCGCCTGCGGTTTTGCGAACGAAAGAGATGCGAGGTTCACGCACAGATGATCTTCCGCCGCGGCACGGATCCAGGATTCCGCGTAGACAGCGCCGCTCAAATGATTGTGTAGGTCCGCGCCCTTGGGCATTTTCTTGAGGAAGTTACGGAGTTCGAGGGGATTTGTTCGCGCCGCTTCCAAGTTGAGCGTACCGCGACGCTCCCCTTCGGCCTGGGCGGTGGCGGAATGCCGGGTTTTGGTTTGCGCCCAGGCCCAAGGGGCACAAAGGAGCAAAACGCCGCCCAGACAAACGACTCTTGACAAGAAGGGCTGGAATGAATCGCTCGAACGAGTCCTTGCGAGTCCCGTCATGTTCTTTTCCTCTTGCCCTTTTTGGAGCTCGGCAGAATTCCAATGGGTAACCGCTCTCTTCGATGTACACTCTCGCTCGCGCCGCACAGCATATCAGGAGACAGGGAGAGATTCCGCTTGGTTGAACGCCTTTTTCATCTGAAGGAAAACCAGACCACCGTGCGCCGCGAACTGCTCGCGGGTCTGACGACTTTCATGACCATGGCTTACGTCGTGATCGTGAATCCGCAGATTCTGTCCGAGAGCGGGATGCCAGTCGACGGCGTGCTGTTCGCCACTTGCATTTCCTCCGCGGTGGCAACGGTCGTTATGGGACTCTGGGCGAATTATCCGATTGCCCTCGCTCCGGGAATGTCGTTGAACGCTTACTTCACCTATTCCATTGTTCTTGGCCGCGGCGTGCCATGGAAGACTGCGCTCGGAGTGGTATTTCTCTCCGGCGTCCTTTTTCTATTGCTTACGCTGAGCAACATTCGCGAGCAGGTCGTCAACGCCATACCGGATTGCCTTAAACATGGAACAGCCGCCGGCATCGGCTTGTTTATCGCGTTTATCGGCTTGCGCAACGCGAAGATGATCGTCGCTAATCCGGCTACGTATGTCGGCTTTGGAAGAATTTCCGACCCGGAGGTTCTGCTTGCCACCGCGGGTCTTGTGCTGATTTCCATTCTCATGGCTCGACGGTTCAGCAGCGCCATTCTGTTGGGAATTGTGGCAATCACCCTCGCCGGCATTCCGCTCGGGCTCAGTCATTGGCCGACTCGCTTCTTTTCTCTACCGCATCCCTCGGGTACTTTTCTGCAACTCGATCTGCGAGCGGCCGCTAAAATTGGACTCGGGGAGCTGATCTTTGTGTTTTTCTTCGTGGATCTGTTTGACAACGTGGGGACGCTCATCGGTGTTTGCGAAGGGGGCGGGTTCCTGCGAGACGGGAAACTTCCACGCGCCAGCCGCGCTCTGGTGGCTGACGCCATTGGGACGATGTTTGGCGCGCTCACGGGCACTTCCACAGTAACGAGTTACATCGAGAGTGCTTCCGGGGTGGCGGCCGGCGCACGTACGGGTCTGGGCAACATCGTTATCGCGATGCTGTTTCTCTTGGCTATGTTTTGCGCGCCATTGGTCGCGGCGATTCCGGCTTATGCAACCGCTCCTGCGCTGGTACTCGTGGGAGTTCTGATGTGCGGAGCCGTCGCGCGCGTCCGATGGGACGATTTCAGCGAATCCTTCCCTGCCTTCCTGACGCTTGTGACCATGCCGTTGACGTTCAGCATTGCCACAGGTCTTAGCCTGGGCGTGTTGTCCTTCACCTTCGTGAAACTCGGTAGCGGCAAGCGCCGTGAAGTGAGTCCGCTGATGTGGATCCTCGCCATTTTATTCGTGCTGCGCTATGCGTTCCTCGGCTCGGAATAGAGTTCGATTACCCGCTTTTTGCGCGCTGATCTGCTCGATAATCCACCTTGAGCCACGAAGAATGTTGCGATCCAAGGGAGGTTCAACGCGTCCGATGACGGTTGCAGTCGTGGCACGGAATTGGACCCCGCGTTCAATTCCAGGGAAAACTCTCAAGAAGGAATGAACTAAGCTACTCAGAAGCTTGGGATCGGTAATGACAGAAAGTGTGTAGCGCCCAACGGACGCCGCACCGACGAACACACCGAGAGAGACCAATTCTCCGTCTTGCAGGAAAAGCCGGGTAGACGCCTCACCTCAGAATCGTGCATTCATTGTCGGCGAATTCGCGAAGAGCCTGGATGTTGTGTACATAGACGCATTCGCGTCCTGCGGTCAGCACGCCGCGCTCCTTCCACTCGGATAGCAAACGGCTAACGGTAAACAAAGTCGTGCCGGTCATCTGCGCCAACACCTCGCGGGAAAGGTTGATCTTGAGCGTAGCATTCCCGTTTACGCGACGCCCCAGTTGGTTAAACAAGCGCAGCAGTTGATGACTCAGCCGTGTCGCCACCTTTTCCGTGGAAATCTCGCGGTAACGCTCCTCGAGTTCTTCGAGGCGCTGTGCAGCCACTTTTATGATATTGCTCCGCAGCGCCGGGAAGAGCTCTGCCAGGGCCCGGAATGCGCTGGCCTCCCAGATCAGGGCGGTGGAAGCACTGAGGGCTTGCGCCATGGAGCCGTGACGACACTGGGCAGAAAGCCCCGTCAACTCGACTACATCACCCGGCCCTGCGAGCCGGAGAATAACCTCCGTGCCATTGCGACCGAGTCGCATGACTTTGACGCTACCGGAGGTCAATAGGATGACTTGGCGGATGGGATCGCCTTCCAGGAAGATGGTATCGCGGCGCGAGAACTCGCTCTCGCGGGCCGCGGATACGATTTCCCGGCAGTCGGCAAGGGAAACGTTGGCGAACAGCGGCGAGTGCTGAACCAACGTCACCTTGCGGAAAGTATTGCATTCTCGCGCCGATGCCACCGGTACCAGCGGCACAGCGCCATAAGATCCTGCAGATTGCACTTCGGGCACGGGCTTTACCCCTCATATTGAAATCGCGAACAACCACTGCGTTGGGCCTCGCTTGCCGGACCGCAACTCACCCAGAGGTTGAAGTATGGGTAACAGGCCCGTGAAGCTAGCTCAACCGAGTAATGACAGGGAAAATGACTCGGGCAAACACCCGAGTCGGCAGCCGGGAGAAGTAGGACGCATTTTTTTCGCCGGTCATATTTCCTAAGGTACTATATTCGTACGATGACGACTTTGATTATGGTTGACCAATTCGAACTCTCCCAAGCCATTAAAGGAGCTGGGCGCTCCATCAATTTATCGGTGATGGACTTCACACCATTGGGCGTCTCGAGCTGCCCCGCGTGCGAACCAAACTTCTTTACCAGGTGGCCGTAAAGCCTCGGCGTTTTTAGGCCGAGGATGTGACTTCAAAAGGTCCTCAGTGTCCAGCCACGCTGGCCGAAGCTTGTTGCTGGTGTATGTGGTAGATGCGGAGAACTTCGTTCTCAAAGAAAACATCGACGTTGGAATGGTGTTGCCGGTAGTTCTCACAGAGTTGCAGCGCCGCTGCCTCCAAGCTGGCCCGCCCTCCCGGTGAGCGATAATTGCGGTACGTGGGGTCGCTGAGCACGGAGAAAGAGACCTTCTCAGGTTCGCGGGAGAAAATCTGAAACGGTCTCTTCTCCACGTAAATAAACAGATCTTGCCGTGCATCCGGAAAGTGGAAACGCGGGCTCGAGACCTGGCTGCGATAGTTCTGGACAAATCCGGCCAGATCTTCATGCCCTCCCAAGCCGAATGTTTCGGCTAACTGCTCTACGGGCGCCGCCACAACCCACGTCTGCCGAGGAAAGGAATAGGCGATTTCCTGGGTGGCACGGGCTGCGGCTTCATACTCGAGGCATCGGCCAACGAACCTTTGCGGTCGTAACCAAATAACCGCGACGCCCAGGCAGGCAGCGAGAAGTACCGTTGCGGTTGTCCTGCCGGTGCGCGCGACGAGTGGCGCTTTTATAAACGCAAGGGCGCAACCCACCAGGATGGCTGCGGCAACCGGTAAGATCGTGCGCATTTCGTCAGGGATATGGATACCGGCGGACAAAGACGCCCACGCTACCAATCCATAACACAGCATCACCAGAGCGAAGAGGCCCGCCATCGGCCGAAGCAGCAGAACCCCGGCCGCCAACACCAATATTACGAGCAAAACTTCGGAAACCATGGCAGTCAACAACAGGCAGCATGTGAAATCCAACAAGGAATCCCAACCCCGCGAGTTCCTATACCAGTCGGCGAGAAAAACGAGAGCTAAGAGAAGGAATAGTAAGCCGACCGCAAATTCGGGACTGGGTCGGATGGTTGCCGGGGAAGCGCTGAAAATCGTCTCCATTTTTCCCGTCGTGGAAACTGCCGCGCCTGTTTGGTTTATGGCGGGCGGGAACCCAGCTGCTCCCAGGCAGTACATGGCGGCGACCGACGCAACACCCGCACGCGCGGATACCTGAACGAGCAAGCCGGTGGCCAGAACCAGTAATAGGCCGATTGCCGGCGTTAGGAAGCGGGTGACCTGCATCGGATCGGTACTGCTAAGGAAGGACGTGGTTGCGATCATCGCCGGAAATACGACCGGTCGCTCGGCAGGGTGGATATTGAGCATCAATTGTCGTGCGCGCAGCAGAGCAGAGTATTGTTCAGGTTGATCAAAACGCAGTTCCCGAACCGCATGTTCGGTGCGCAGCACGGCGCTTGTTGCCAGCACCACGACAAGGGAGGCGCCCAGTAGTTCCCTGCCTTCCAGCATTTTCAGCCACGGCTCTACGCGTGATGCCCAAGACGGGCGGGCCGATCTGGACGAGCTCTTGCCGGGCACGAGGAACCGGCCAAACGACCGAGATTCAAAGTGGCGTATTAGATTTATCGTCGTAGCTTGCAGGTTTGTTAACAAGCGCCGAGACATTCCCGTACGCTTGCGAAACCAACTGACAATTATCGCGCCCAAAAAAAGCAGCACGACGGTGATCGCACCGAACACCTTCAAACCGCTCAAGAGAAAAACGAAGATCGTCACACACAGCACCATACGGGCCCAGTTGCCGGCCATACAAATGACCGCGGAAAAATTCGGTCTGCCCGAAAATAGACGCGTGGGAAGCCAAAAAAACATGCAAAGGAAGATGCCGAGGATCCAAAAAGCCTTTACGGCATCCAGAGCGGGCATCAGGAAAACTCACGAAATGGAATAATGATAATCAGGGTGACGCAGGACATGTCGAACCGCCGCATTAGATATCAACAGAACCACAGCAGCCCCGGCGAGCAGCCCGGCGGCGGCATATTGCACTCCCCACAAATGGCTGAGCCCATATCCAGTCAGCAGGTTCACTGCCAGCCCCAGTGCTACAGCAAATGCGGCCATCGAGATAGCGTTTGTGCTGGCCAATATAATGATTTCTAGCAGCGCCAGGCTTAGCAGGAGATATCCGATGCCGCCGAGAACAGCCGTCGGTAATAATCGGGGAAGGGGCGCCAGGCCGTTGGAGCGGGAGAAGGCGAACCAAGCGCTTAACGCAACCACCACGAAGGCCGTAAGGATCGCCGACATCGTTTTCGAGTGGCGTTTCCACAGACTTACCGTCAGTTGCTCGCTTGCGGTTTGCGGCAGTTCCGAAGCCAGCCTTTGCCAGAACCGCAGGAATGAATCAGCGAGATATTCGACTAGTGCGGCGGTGATCAGAAAAGCCAGCAGGACCATATCCGTGGCCTGCTTATATGCGGCGTCAATTCCAAAACTTAAGCCGGAAACCCAGGGAACCGCGCTTCCCGCGGCCAGTCGGTCGGCAAAGAGAAAGCTGAAATAGAGGGTTCCGTAGATATAGAACGGGACCAACGAGATAAGCAGGATGCCGCGTCGTGGAGGAGCGCTCTGCCTGCTCTGCGGATGCTTGCTCTCGGCGTGATGAGCACCGGCCAGCACACAACCGAGAGCGCACCCGACCGCCAACAACGGGCAGAGGATCAACAGAATGGTGGTACCCGGGTTTATGAGAATCTTTATCAACCAACTTGCGAGAATAATGAGAAAAAAAATGAACGGGATGCACCAGCCAATCCCCTGCGCGGAAAGCACGGCGCAGGCCATCCACAACAGGCTCAGGGCCAGGTAGTTGACGGCCGCCAGCACCAGGTAGTTGCCGGCAAATAGATGAAAGTAAGCGCCCGCGATCATCCCTAGCAACGCCAGAAAAAGACTGCCGGTCAGCGCAATGTTCAGGAGTGAGAGGCAGATGCGATGCGCCAAAACGGGCTCCTTCAGCCCGTAATAGAAGTTCCCGCTGCGGGAGATCATCTGGACGCAGCCGCCGGTGGTTATAAGGCTGGCGATGAGCGAAAGACTTAATGCCCCCCCGATCTCGGGGGAAACCCGCAGAGCATCCGGTCGCAAGTATTCTAAGGTCAGCATCACCGCCCAAGGGATGGCGTAAGCCAAGCTAAGCGAAATCTTCCTCAGCGCGCATCTGGTTTCTGCCCAAAGGGAAAACCGGCCGCCCTTGTGTTTGGCCCGCTCGTCCGACAGAGGGTTTTGTCGAAGGAGTGTGAACAGATGCTCGGCTGAGGAAAAAATATCCGGGAAGCCCCACTGTCTCACGTAGAGATCGGTATACCCCCGAGACTCCATCAAGGCTGCCACCTCGTTGGCATGCACGACCGGTACCGCACCTTCGCGACCGTCGAACAACAGCTTTTGATCCTCTTGATAATTCATGCGCCTCCCCCGCAGGTCAGAACGGATCGCTGTCGGGGAGAATTGAACAGCGTTTCGATCTCCTTTGGCTCGACCGAGCCATCGGTGGGGACGCGATAGACGGAATGGGTAGCGGTATCGGCAACAACTAAGAAACTGCCCGCTCTCCTCCAAAAGCGCCGCCCATCAGAATCGACCGCGGATGACTGTTTAACAGCCCGGAGCACGGCGGCCTCCAGGCTGCAGCGACGATCAGGCAAGGTGTTGCTCAGCGCAGCAAAGTTCGGCTCCCCCCACGCAAAACCATCCAGGCGGTAGAGCAGGGCGGTCCACCAAGCATAATTGAACTTCTCCGCGCTGAAGGGCTCCTGCTCTGTCGTGGTGGTGGTGGCAAAAATGCGGGGCCCGAAGCGTCGGCGATAATCGAGAGCCTGGTTCAAGCGTGCTTGCGAGGCGGAAGCACTTTCGTAGTTTCCCTTGCGCACCTGAAAGGATTCCAGCAGGAAAAGATCACGCCGGTCTAAGAGCGGAGGCAAACGTTCAGGATTCTTCGCCGCACCATTCGCGTAAGGGAGTTTGTCTTCCAGGCTGAACAAATGGTCAAGAAAGTACGCATTCAGGAACGCGCTGAGGCCGAGCTCATGGATGATCCTGACGGCCATATTCTGTCGCTTGCGAGTGACTACAGCAAAGTCGTAGCCAGCCTCATCCAGAAAAATGCCTGCCACACCCATGCGTTTCCACAGGCGCACGCGTTCTTCCAATTGCCCGGGCGTGAGAGATATTTTTTCTCCCTCAGGATCTGGAATCTCACCCAGGCAGACGTAACCGTAAAAACGCGTCCCGGGGCTGAGATCCCGGACAGCCGCGATTATCCCAAGGGTCTTCTGGTGCTCCCCGGGGTCCCCCGGGGGGTAGCGCCCGGACTGTTGGTCCGGGAACTCCAGGCCATCGCCCAAGACCACCACGTCGTACGCACTAAACACACGTGCCGCCTTCTCCAAATCTCCGTTGGCCCCATTGACCAGACTGGGATACCCGTAATAGATGGCCAGGCGCGCGAGAGTCGAAGTAGTGGCCGGGACGATGGTCTTGGCAAAAAACAAGCTTGACCCGGCGAGCGTCATAGTAGCCAAAGCTAACCGCACACATACTCCGATTTCGGATGATCTGCCGGTAAGAGCTGCTGGGACCGGTCGCAACGCAACTTTGAGTAAGTGCTTGCGTACGACCTCAAGAATTGTTCCTCCGTAAAATGTTTGAGCACGCGCGCCCGTGCCATCTGCCCCAATTGTTTGCGCGTTGTCGGACTGCTCAGTAAGAAACAAATGGCCTCGGCCATCGCCTGCGGCGTCCTGGCGGGGACCAGCAGCCCGCAATCGCCTAAGGCTTCTCTTACTCCTCCCACGTCCGTGGCAACGATTGCGGCGCCGCACGACATAGCCTCGAGCACAGCGTAGGGAAAGGCCTCGGAAATGCTAGGGAAAGCCATGACCTCGGCTTCGTTGTACGCTCTCCACGGCTCCGTTGTGGGGCCCGCAAAACTGACGCAGTCGTCCAGTTTCGACTGCGCGACCTTGGCTAGGCAGGACTCGAAATATTCGCGGTCGGAAGGCGTCCCATAGAAACATACTTCCAGGTTGTCGAACTTCGGCCTGAGCATGACAGCTGCATCAATTAAATCGCGCTGCCCTTTCAGGGGATAAATATGGCCGAGACTCGAAACCCGCGCGCGGCGGCCGTTTTCCTGCCGCTGGGGGCTGAATTTCTCGGGATCAACACCATTGAAGATTACCTGGACGCGGCTCTCGGGCACGCCTAGATGCTTTTCCCAGCGCGCATTGAAGGCGCACACCGGCGCGACCAGGTCGGCAAAGTAATAATTCAATTCGACCACGTTTTCAATCACGCGGTAAAGAAACCAGCGAACAACAAATGACTCCACCTGCCGACGTAGGTTCAAATATTGCTCGCGCAAATAGACCCCGTGCTCGGTCAGCAGATAGGGCGTGCCATGCGCGAGCTTTGCCAGCACGCAGGGAACCCCGCAGAAAGACGCTGCCGACGAATGGGCAATGTCTGAGTTAGGAATGGGGAAGTGCAGCACCATCAGCAAGTGATATAAGAAACGATAGACTTGCTTCACTTCAGCGAGGGTTGGCTGTTCCGTGGGCGGTGGACGGCGCGCCCATGCAGCGGCGAGCGCGTCCTGAAGGGCGTTCCAGGCGTCTAGAGAATCCATGGTTTTCTGGTAGTCGAACCATTGAAAGTAAAGATGCAATTGGAGCAAAAGTTGGCCAAGTTCTTCCTTGTCACAATTAGGAGAGAACAAAAGACCAAGGAATCGTTGGAAGATTGGTTTGAAACGGGCAGCGATGACGTGGGGCGTGGTATTCCATAGATGGTGCAGCACCACAGAAGTCGGTTGATGACCTGAATATTCGGCGGGCTGCAGCAGGCCCCATTGTGGCACTTTAATCACCTCCCGCACATTGGGTGCGAGGCCGTATTTTGACCGGGGCGACGGGTTGGTAACCACGGCGAGCACCGTGAAGTCTATGTCGGGCAAGCCGTGCGTGAGCCGATGGCACCACGTGCTCACACCACCGGTATAGAAGGGATACGTTCCTTCCGTTGTCAGCAGAACGGAAATCGGTTCTTGGTCGTTCATGGTTTCATAAATTTAACCTCTGCCGGCTGACCCGCCACCAGCAGGATAGTTGGATTATCGAATTCCACTTCGACGATGTGGGTCATGTTCTGAGAGGGGAGCGGATCGATGGTTCGGATTCTGCCTTCCACCTTGCGCGGGGGAGAAGAAAACAGCCCCACTTGCGCCGACTGGCCGAGGCTCAGCTCCGAAATCATCTGCGCTGCCACCGGGACTTCCGCGATCATATGATCGAGCTTTGCCAGCCGCGCAAGGACCGCGCCGCCAGGAACACGATCTCCCAAGCGCACGGGGATTTCGGAGACCACACCGGCAGTCGTGGCACGCACTACGGTTCGATCGGCCTGCAGCTTGGCGCGCTCATAATTCACTTCCGCCTGGCGCAATTGCTCTTGTAATTCCTCGCGCGTGACCTTGGCTTGCAGGTTGGCCTGGTCGACCTGATCGTGCGCCAGTTTCGTTGATACTGCCGCCAGCTGCTTGGCGTTTTCCAGGTCATCCCGGGCCATGCGCAGCTCCGTAGCTCGAGCATCCAGCTCTTGTTGCGCAATGAGTCCTGCTTCGAACAGTTTTTTGGCACGGCCGTAGTTGAGCGAAGCTATGTCGTAAGCGGCTGCAGCCCGTTCGGGAGAGTCCCGCCATTGCCGGGTCGGTACTAGCTGCTCTTGACGCTGCGATATGGCCACTCGGGCGTCCGCGTCGGCCAGCTGTCCGCGAAATCTGTCAAGTTTTTCCCGGGCCGTCTGGAGCTCGACGCTCGCCTGTTTGACGGCCAATTGCGCGTCGCGATCATCCATTCTCAGAAGCTGCTGATCCGTTTGCACCCTATCGCCCACCTTGACCGAAATGTTGGAGACCGTGCCGGTGGACTCGGCCGTGATGCGGATCTCACTGGCCGGGCGAACTGTGCCTTCGAATGCCACTCCGTAGACCGACTGGCTGTTGGCGAATACATTTCCATGCGGGTGAAATGCATAATTCGTTCCCAGCAGCACCAGCCCGGCTGCAAAAAGGGCAAGCATCAAGTAATTTCTGATCTTTTTATGTGATAAGGCGACCTTGCCGGGAAGCCGGGTGGTAGGTTCCAACCCGCCGAACAGATCCACGTCCGTGGGAACGACGGACCTCTGCAAGACATCGGACGAGCCGCGCCCGGGCTCCCTGTCTACGGGCGGCAAAGATTTTAGCCTCTCCTCGCGCACGATGGTCAAGGCGTCGAATATCTTGCTCACGGTAACCCCTTTCTATCTGTCCTGTCTAAAGCACTGGCAGTAACAGTGTTTGGCACCTGTACGTGCCAGATCCTGGGCGTCGACTGGATGCTGCGTCGCCGGACCTTTTCGAGACTCGAAATCGAAGATCTCCTGGATCCGCGCACCAGCTATTTGGATTCTTTGACGTCTGCATGTTTCTACAACAATACCGCGAGACTTGCTGTTTGAGTCGTACTGCTATAGGAAGCCGAAATCGTGGCAGAAGTTGACACGAGAACGATAGATGTGTTCACCGTGAAGGTTGCGCTGCTGCTTCCGCCCGGAACCGTCACGCTAGCCGGAACGCTGGCCGCCCCGTTGCTGCTGGAAAGGGTAACTTGCGCACCGCCTGTGGGAGCGGGCCCGCTCAGCGTCACCGTGCCGGTAGAGGATTGCACGCCGCCAACGACACTGGTAGGGTTCAACGTCAGCGAAGAGACCATTGGAAGGAGTGGAGGAGTCACGGTGAGCGACGCCGATTTGCTCGCGCCAGCATAGGACGCTGAGATCGTGATTACCGTCGATGTGGCCACCGCGCTGGTGTTGATCGTGAAGGTTGCGGTGGTGCTTCCCGCCGGAACCGCCACACTGGGAGGAATGCTAGCTAACGCGCTGCTGCTGGAAAGAGTAACTTGTGTACCGCCTGCCGGAGCTAACCCGCTCAGCATCACTGTGCCGATGGAGGGTTGCGGGCCGCCGCCTGTGACGCTGGTTGGGTTCAATGTCAGCGAATAGATACCTATAGGAGGTGCAGGTGTCACGGGCAGTGTGATCGTCAGGCCCCTGCTCACCGGCACGTGGGAGATTTGTTGTCCTCCATAGCTTTCCGCTCCGACAGTGTACAGGCCGGTGACCGGAATGGTCGCGCTCGGAACGGTTGCTGTCGCAGGCACGGTGATACTGATCGTCAGATTCGATCCGGCGAGGCCCGTGAGGCTCGCCGTGGCGGTCGACAGGTTGTAGGCGTTGCGATTTTGCATGTTCTGCCCCAACTGGTCGAGCGTGGGGCTGAGGACCGGCAGGTTGTAGACCCGTTCGTACTTGCTGAAAGTCTGATCGTACGCATCACTCAGCAACGAGTGACCTTGCCCGTCATAGTCGTGCAGGTTGTTCTGATGGAACATCTGCGGGTCTATATCTCCGATCAACATGTTCGAAACGAAGCTTGAGCTCACGTAATCGAGAATCTGTGGCGCGGCAAAGGTGTTAAAGGGCGGTTGTACGGGATTATTGTAGATGCAGGAAAACTCGGCTTGATCGTCGGCCCAGTTCACTGCGTTGAAGAAGATGTCGTTCGGATGTCGTGGCACCTCGTACACACTGGGCGCATAGCTGTTAACCATGCCCACGTTCGGGGATGGATTGGGACCATTATTCGCCTGTCCGAGGACCGAGGTATCGCTCACCACGTAGCGGATGCCATCCTGAACCAAATAAGAGGGAACCAAAGTGTCGTTCAGACCTGTGACGCCTGGAGTTACAAGGTTCGCCGGATTGAAGTCCGTCAAATGAATCGGGCTGACGCTGTCGCTCGGGTCTGGATCCAGGTTCTGGCCTGTGCCGTTTGCCACGTACTGGTTTGTCAGGATCTCCAGATCGATGGAGTCAACTTGCGGGGTGTCCGGGTCGCCATATGGATCGGATTTGTGCAAGCCGTTCAGGCTGTTTGGGTGGTCGTAGGTGTGACTGATCCAGTGGAAGTATTGTTGGTAGTTCTGAACGTTAGCGGTCAAGTCGTCATTGGCGACGCCAGGGGAGGGGAGGCCGGTCCAGTCCTTGTTGCCCGTCGTGCCGACGCCGTTGAAGGCCAGGGTCAGTTTGAAATTTGAAAGTAAGGGGTCGCTTCGAAACTTGTTCTGCCAAGCCACCAAGGAATTCATGTCCGCGGAGTTGATTCTAAAAAACGGCAGCGAGGTGGCGTCCGGCGCGGTGCGGTCGTGAGTTACTGGATTGGTGCACGGCGTCCCCGGTGTCCATTCCGAGCCATTAATGAAAAAGTCGTCCACCTGCGCGGCAGCAAACACGTGATATTCGCCGAGGAAAATGCCCTTCGTAACCCAGTTGATAAGACCATAGGCCAGGATCAAATCATGCATTAGATATGGACTGCTGTCGAAGGTCTGGGTGAGATATTGCCGCCCATCGCCAAGGGCGTAGATCAGCACCAGGGCATTGCCGGAGGCGTCCGTGAGCAAGGGCGTTACCGAAGCCCCCGACGGCAGCGCACTGAGCGGTGTGCCCAGATAGGTGTAAGCATTCGAGATGGTAAGCGGTGTGACAGTATTTGCATACCAGAAAGTCGATGCCCCCGCGCTGGTAAAGCTGGCGCTGGCGGTGCCAGCGGAAGTAATAACGCCGTTATAGGGATAGTTGAATCCAAAGTCGTTGTTCGGATACATGTACCAGTTCACTTGGCGTATCGCGAATTTTTGTTCGTAGGCGGTCAGGATCGACATGCCTGGTAGCGTATAGATGTATCCGCCATAGGCGAAGATCACGCCCTGGTAGTAACCGTGGCAACTGCCATCGAACAACATCGAGGCAGTAATTCCTCCTGTGTTGGCGGTCATATCCAAAACGTCGTAGGGCGTGCCCAGATAGTCGAGGATCTGCTTAATCGCTGGGAAATCGGCCTCCGTTCTTCCATTCGTGACCACCAGCAGCTTCATGTCGATCGTCGACGTCGAGCAAGTCTGGGCTTGCGCGGTTTGTATTGTGGCCGAACAGAGCATGAACGTGAGGACCACGAATCCGGTGGAAATAGCACAAAAGCGGAACGGCTGCTTCATCACAATACCTCCGTTGACTCAGAAACGGTTCTGGATCCCAAACGCAGGCTCGGCAAGTTATACGTCCAAGGCCCGACTGCGAAGTTCAGCTGATTTCTGGTCGCGTAGCGTCGGCGCACAGGGCTTCTGGCGCGGTCCCAGTCAGGGTAGTGATCCGCAGTGTTGACCGCAATCCGGTGGTTGTTCTAATTGGCCTAACAAAAATTCTGCCTACAAAGGGATTAATCAGGTGACTTAACATATGCGGCTAGTACGTTAGATTAGGGTAATAGAATGCACAATCAGGCAGGCCTTTCCTTCGAAATTCATGCACCTTCGGCGCACACGCGTCGACAACGTTCCTGACGAACGTGAAGGACGCCGAATGGGCTGGCCGACTCGCTCTGCACTGGCGGTTGATTCGTTGTTGTCTGGACAAGCCGGAAAGCCTCAGGGTAGCCGCATCCTTCAGCGCGTTCAACCTACAAGGCTTCAAGATGGGCCCCTTACTGCGGTTGGCCCAAGATAATTTTGCGTAGCATTGCGGACCGCGAAGTAGCGCCGGTCTTGATCATGATCGTGCGCATATAGGCCTTCACTGTGTTGGGGCTGATGTTCATGCGATTCGCAATCGCCTTGTTGCTTAGACCTTGCAGCAAATACTCCAACGCTTCTCGCTCACGTTCCGTGAGGTTGAACAGCCCCGAGATTTGCGACCATGGGGCCAATCCGGAGGGCCTTCTTTCTAGCAGGACGCCGATGTACGGGCGCGGAGGGTCTTCGGCACATGAATCTAAGAACAATGAGCGGCAAGAATAACGTCGCCTGCCTGACCAGAACTCACTCACAAACGGCGATTCCCCACGGGCCTGCCGGCTTACTAGGCTCGACTGAATTCTTGCCGTAAGGAGGACATCAGGCGTTAGGTTTGCGAGTTTGTCGGGATAACTAAGGATCCTAATGGCCTCGGCATTGCACCAGGCGGGGCGCAGTGAGGAGTCCATTAGAAGGAATCCTGACGCATTCTTGCGCGGACCCTCTCCCTCCTTCGGCACCGGCGGGACTGCTTGGGCGACCGACTCCTTCAACTTTGATGGAACGTCCATGGCCACACTCATTCGTTACTTTCTCTACGAAAGATCTGAGAGCCAAATCTCGCGCGGTTTCCTCTGACGTCTGCGTCGGATTGTGATTGCGATCGACTTTCCTCTGGGTGTTCGAGGGACAGGGGATGATTGACGGACATCATCTCTGTTCGCACCCCCGCGGCGGTCGGGTCCCGCACCTAGCAAATCCTAGGGGGCACCGTCGGATTCTTTTTTGAGCGCTCCCCTTGTGGGAGGCCATAAACGTGACACCCTCCCGTGGCTGGAACCATGTTACTCCCGCGCCACCAGGAAACTACCCGGTTAATCTCCTATTTTTGCATACATAAAGAACCTGTAGGCAAAACTCCTGCTTTCGCGAGGCCCAAATAGGCGTTCGGCACGGGCGAAGAAGAGTAGAAGGGTCCGCCGCGACACACCCAAACTGCTACGCCAGACGCCATTCAGGCCATTCAGATTGCCGATCTCTGCCACGGTCGCCAGCTGGGAGGTGGCGCGTCGGCTGTTTCCCAAGGAGGAAAGAAAGCAAAAAAGTGTGGATGAAGCCATCGCAGGCGCCTGCTGGATAGTGGGAAAATCGAAAAACTGGTGGGTGTACTGCCCCGAATCCGAATAAACTTGAAGTTTGATTGACAGGCCAGGCAGGATTGACGCCGATCTCGTGATCGACGGAGGTGAGCTTGGCGACACGGTAGGGAGACAGTCAGAGTGCCCCGTCTTCATAGCCTTCACAGTCTTTATAGTCTTCATTTGCCCAGGGCGATTACACGTTGGCATTGTGCGCCGCAACGATCCGCATTGTCCGTCCATGGATGGCCGCTTGGCGCGCAACACCCTCGGGTCTGCTTGAAGGAAGTGCGTACCCGCCTTTCTGTGTTCCGCAACGCAAGAAGAGTCCTCGCCTGCAAGGGGACATGTACCTTTAGGATTCATAGGCAGCTATTCAGCGAACGCCGGTTTCTACACGATGCTATGTTAGCAAGCCATGAAAACTGATCGCCGTGGTTGGACACGAAAAACGCTAGACCTACTTGCTTCTTGGGTGTGGCTCGCCGCCGTGGGAGTGACTGTATTGGAGACCGTTGGCTGTGCGGGCGTGTCCACGACACCGACGCCTATTTCGGTGAGCGTCACCATTTCGCCTATCTTGGCGACGGTGGCCGCCGGCGGAACACAGCAGTTTAGCGCGGTGGTGCAGAACACCAGCAATACCGCGGTGACTTGGCAAGTGAACGGGGTGACCGGGGGCAATGCAACGGTAGGCACGATTTCGAGTTCGGGTCTGTACACAGCGCCTGGAGTCGTCCCGAATCCGGCCACCGTGACGGTGACAGCCGTATCTCAGGCGGACGCCACAAAGTCAGCCGCGGCGCAAGTGACGATCACGGCGGTTGCAGGCATAGCTTTCTACGTTTCGACCACGGGCAGTGACTCCAATCCGGGCACACTCTCCTCTCCGTGGAGAACTATCCAGCGTGCGGCCAATTCCGTACAGGCCGGGGACATCGTCTACGTGCGTGGTGGCGTGTTCAACGAATCGGTGAACATTTCTGTATCAGGGTCAGCTATAGCAGGCCCGATTACATTCCAAAGCTACCCCGGTGAGACCGCGATTGTAGATGGCACGGGACTAGTGCCCCCCACCTCGAGCACGCAAGGTTTAATCAACATAACGAATCAAAGCTACATATCTATCCAGGGGTTTGAGATCCGCAACTACCAGACTTCCAGTGCGTCTGCTATTCCAGCAGGGATCTGGGTGTCGGGCTCAGGCAGCAACATCCAGATACTGAACAACGTGGTTCATAACATCGTGACTACCTCTGAAGCCAGCGGCAACGCTTTTGGCATCGCCGTTTACGGCACGGCAGCACCCGCTTCCCTCGATAGCGTCACGATCAGCGGCAACCAGGTTTATAACCTCAAGACCGGTCAAAGCGAATCGGTCAACGTCGATGGGAACGTCACAAACTTCGTCATCACAAACAACAGCATCCACGACAACGACAACATCGGCATCGACGTTATTGGTTTCGAAGGCGTTTCGCCCGACCCTTCGTACGATTACGCCCGCAACGGTACGGTCGCGGGTAATACCGTCTACAACATTTCGGCGATCAACAATCCTGGGGAAGGTAACCAGTACGATGCCAATGGCATTTATGTGGATGGTGGCTCTCAGGTGGTTATCGAGCGCAACCTGATCCATCACGTAGACATCGGTATCGAGATGGCCAGCGAGCACCGGGGCCACGTAACTAGCTTTGTGATAGCGCGGAACAACCTAGTGTATTCGGCGAATTCGATCGGCATCACGATTGGAGGATACGCCAGCAACGTGGGCGGCACTGACCACTGCACGATTGTCAATAACACCCTGTTCCAGAACGATACGAAAAACACAGGGAGCGGTGAGTTTCAGATCCAGTACTACGCGACGAACAACGTTTTCAAGAATAATATTGTTTATGCCTCGTCGCAGGGCCTGTTTATCAACAACTACACGAACAGCGAGCCCGACCCGGCGGACGTGGATTACAACCTGTATTACTCCTTGTTGAATTCTTCAATGGCGAGCTTTATCTGGAATAGTACACCCCACAGTGGTTTCTCGACCTTCCAATCAGCGACCGGGAAGGATAGCCATTCTCAGTATATGGATCCGCAGTTCTTGAGCCTGACCACGCCTAACCTGCAAATCCAGCCGACTTCACCGGGCGTCAACGCGGGCATCAACTTAGGGCCGACGGTCGTAGGTATATTAGACGTTGCTGCCAATCCGCGCGTACAAGGCAGTAACATCGACATCGGCGCCTACGAGCAATAGCGCAACGGCGGTGCTGGAGAAGTTAGCCGAAATCAAAATGATTGATGTGTGGATTCCTACCGTCGATCAACGATGGTTGATCTTGCCGCGCTACACACAGCCTGCTCTCGACACCAAGCTGCTCATCGAAAAGCTGAAGCTGCAGTTGCCGAGCCAGCCGCCACCGCGCCTGGTCGCGCAAAAACAGAGTTACGAAATCGAAGTACAAACCGTCCGGTAGGAGCCTATTTTGTGGTGGAGACCTTTCCCTAACCTCGACTGATTCCAAAGCACTTAACCGGCTCAGATGTGCTCAACTGCGAAAGTTCGGCTAGCTGTGCTAGTCGGACTCATGCTGACAATCCGCGCCCCGTGCGGTTAATCTCTCACAACGAGCCGCAACACATCGCGTCGCTGCGCTCCCAGCGCTGTCCGTATGCCGATCTCATGCGTTCGCTGGTTCACGGCATAGGCCATCGCGCCGTAAATTCCCACCGCAGCCAAGATCAACGCGAGCGCGGCGAAGAGTCCGAGGAGCAGCATGTTGAACCGTTGCTGCGCCAGCGACACAGCTATGAGGTCGTCCATGGTGTGCACGTCGCTTACCGGGATCTGGCTGTCCACGCTCCAGATCTGCTTCTTCACTTCTTCAACGAGCCCAGGAGCCGCATCCCGAGCCCGGATGACGAGCGTCATAAATCGTCTCCAGGTTTCGTCGGACTGCGAAAAAGGGGTATACACAGCGGGATCCGTCGGTTGATTCAATCCTGAATGTTTTACGTCGCCCACAACGCCGACAACGGTCATCCAGTGTGGCGGCCCTGTGTCGCCCGCCCAGCGAATGCGCACGCCGATTGGGTTTTCGTGCGGGAGAAATTCCCGCACCATTTCCTCGTTTACAAGTGCCACCAACGGTTGCCCTTCGCGGTCCAAGGGGGTGAAGTCGCGCCCCGCACGCAGGGGAGTCTGATCACGTGGAAGTAATCGCCCATCACAGAAAGGGTTTGCACCTTGGGCTCACCCCCCACGGCCACAGGAGGGCGTCCGGCGATGACGAAACGGTGGCCCACATAATTCCCGCCGAGCGGTATATCAGTCACCATCGCTGCCTGCACGCCCGGTAGGGAGTTCAAGCGGCTGAGCAACTCGCGGCGGAACTGGGTTTGTTTGGGGATTTCGCCGTATCGCGTCTTGGGCAATTGGAGATACATCGTCATTACGTTCGCGGCATTGAAACCGGGGTTCATCGAGCGCAACCGTGAGAATCCTTTGATCAACAACCCGGCCCCCACTAGCAGCACCAAGGCAACCGCCAGTTCCGATGTGACCAGAATTTTCCGTATGCTATGCCCCATCGTGCTGGAGGTTGTGCTCCGCCCGCTCTTTTTCAGAGCCTCGGCAACGTCCGCACGAGCCGCGATCCATGCCGGCGCCATTCCGAACACGATGCCGGTCAGCACTGAGACCACGAAGACGAACAGCAGCACTCGTGTATCCATGTGAATCCCGCTCAGCCGGGCCAGTTCCTCCGGCCTCAAGGTCAGGAGCATGCTCGTGCCTAACTTCGCGAACAGTAGTCCGGCCGCACCGCCGAGGACCGACAACAGTGCGCTCTCTGTCAGCGTTTTCCGGATGAGCCGGCCGCGGCCCGCGCCCAGGGCCGCCCGAATCACCAGTTCCCGGCGCTCCGCAACCGCCCGCATCATTAGCAAGCTCGCGAAATTCGCGCACGCAATCAGCAAAACCAGGCCTACAGTTCCGAAGAGCACCAGCAGTGCCGACCGCACGTCTCCTACCAGCCATTCATGCAGCGGCACTAATTGGCTCTTCCGTTCTTTTTCTTCGGCCGGATACTGCTCCGCGAGCCGACGGTCGATCGCGGCCATATCGGCCTGCGCCTGCGCCAGCGTAACGCCCTCCTTCACTCGCCAGTAGGTATGCAGAAGTGCAAATCGCGCTCAGCGCCCGCTCCCGGGTCGCGGACGATGAGTGAAACGAAAACGTCGGCATGCTCCGCTGGCGGAGCAAGACTCGCGGACATTACGCCGATCACCGTATAAGAGTTTCCGCCCAGTTGAATCGTGTTGCCCACAGCATGTGGATCGCTGCTGAGGTAGTTTTGCCAGAAGTGGTTGCTTACCATGGCGAGACGCGGCCCGCCTTGTACATCTTCCCCAGGCGAAATGATCCGGCCCAGCATCGGCTGCACGCCTAGCGTTTCGAGAAACCCCGCATTGATGAGCCCGGACTTGCACAGGTTCGGTTGCGCCTATGTAATCCATCTTCTCGACGTTGATTCCGCCCCCCTGTGAGAATGAGCGCGTCTGTCTCTGGATATCGATCACGTTCGGGAGCGAATCGTTTTCCTTTATGACTACGAGTTGCTTCGGATTCTTGTAGGGAAGCAGACTGAGCAGCACTCCATTGATCACGCTGAATATCGCTGTGTTTGCGCCGATGCCGAGAGCGAGGGTGAGGATGGCGACAGCCGTGAAGCCCGGGGACTTGCGCAACATGCGCAGGCCGTAGCGAACATCCTGCGCCAAGTTCTCGAACCATTCCCAGCCCCACGCGATGCGGCTTTCTTCCTTCAGGTACGTTGCGTTGCCAAACCGGCGCTGAGCAGCGGCCCGAGCCTCGTTTGCCGTCATGCCGGACTCGAACTGTTCTTCTTGCCGCAATTCCAAATGCAGGCGCACCTCCTCTTCGAGGTCGGCATCAAACTGGCGGCGATGCATCAGCATGCTGAGGCGCCTTGCCAGTTCGCGCAGCCAGTCCATAACGGAGCTCCTTTCAGACCGCTTCAATCACACGCGTGATCGCGCCAATGACGCGTTCGAACTGCGACATCTCGACGGCCAATTGTCTGCGGCCTGCTGCAGTCAGCTGGTAGTAACGAGCCCGGCGGTTGCCAGCCGTCGTGCCCCACTTCGCGGTCACCCATCCCTTGATGAGCATCCGCTGCAACGCGGGGTACAACGAGCCTTCTTCGACTTGGAGAACGTCATCCGATATCCGCTGAATAGAATTGGCGATCTCATATCCATGCATCTCGCCGGAGCGCGCCAAAGTTTTCAAGATCAGCAGATAAAGTGTTCCTGGAGGAATCTCGTCTCGGTGCAAGGCATCACCCCTGGCATAGTTAGACTATGGCACGTTCGAATTGTTAGCAAGGCATGTCAAGGGCCAACCTCCGTTCCAGGTTTGTATGAGAAACGCGCTTGGAAGCAGGGATTCCGGACAGATGGTCGGCAACCCTTACCTAAATCGTTACGTCAGAGTTGCCCGTAATCCGGGTGGTTAACTCTCCCAACGACGCTTGGGACCAAATGACCCCTGTCTTTTTCGAACAGCTAGACGAAGTTCATTGGTGCTATGACCTGCATGGAAACAACCCCGTCTTCATCGGCTGCCCTGGCGCCATGGATAGAAAGGCACGCCTTCTGCGAATCGGGCTATATTAATCGTCCTGAAACGGAGGTCTCACATGCCACGCTTCGTTTGGGTGTTGTGCCTGTTTATGGCGGCGACCATTTGCGCCGCTCAAGACAATTCACTTCTGCTCCTGCAAAAACCTGCGCTCAGTCGCACGCAGATCATTTTTGTCTATGCGGGAGATCTCTGGAGCGTACCGCGCGAGGGTGGCGACGCTAAGCGGCTCACGACCGGAGCCGGTGTGGAGACCGATCCGATGTTCTCGCCGGATGGAACACAAATCGCATTTACCGGCGAGTATGACGGAAATGTCGACGTTTTTGTGATGCCCGCGGAGGGCGGTTTTCCCAAACGGCTTACGCATCATCCCGGCGATGACATTGCCGTGGGCTGGACGCCTGACGGCAAACAGGTGCTCTTCCGTTCCGCACGAAACAGCTTCTCCTATTTCGACCGGCTTTTTACCGCTCCGGTCCAAGGCGGATTTCCTGCAGAACTGCCGCTTCCCATGGCACAACAAGGTTCGTTTTCGCCAGATGGTTCGCGGATTGCCTACGTCCCGATTGCGCAGTGGCAACAGGCGTGGAAGAGGTATCGCGGCGGGCAGACGACTCCAATCTGGATCGCCACCCTATCCAGTGGACGAATCGAGAAGATTCCTCGGGACAATTCCAACGACTTCAACCCTATGTGGGTGGGCGACAAAATCTACTTCCTGTCCGACCGGGACGGGCCGGTGAGCCTGTTTTCGTACGATATGCATGCAAAGGAGGTCAAGAAGGAGCTGGAGAATCGTGGACTGGATCTGAAGTCAGCTTCCGCCGGTCCCGATGCCATTGTTTACGAGCAGTTTGGCTCTTTGCATCTCTACGATTTGAAGTCCGGCACAACGAAGCAGGTGAATGTCCGGATAGCCGGCGACCTGCTTGAGCTTCGCGATCACTTCGTGAACGTGGGAAAGCGCCTCCAGAACGCTCACATTTCTCCGACCGGTGCGCGTGCAGTTTTCCAGGCGCATGGCGAAATCCTCACCGTCCCGGCTGAAAAGGGCGACGCGCGCAACCTCACTAACAGCTCTTCGGTGATGGAGCGCGATCCTGCCTGGTCTCCCGATGGAAAGACAATCGCATACTTTTCCGACGAAGGAGGGGAGTATGCGCTCCATATCCGCGACCAGAATGGAACCGGCGAGGTGAAGAAGATCAGCCTCGGAACAGGCTTCTTCTTCTCTCCTCGCTGGTCGCCCGACAGCAAAAAGATCGCCTATCGCGACAACCACCTCAGCGTTTGGTACGTAGACGTGGAACAGAAGAAGCCCGTCAAAATAGATCATGACATCTTCTGGACCTTCGGCGGGCCGCCGCCGGCCTGGTCGCCCGATAGCCGCTGGCTGGCTTATGAGAGAAGACTTCCTAGCCACCTGAGCGGCATCTTTCTCTATTCCATTGACGAGGGAAAACACACACAACTCACCGATGGCATGAGTGACGCCAGAAACCCGATGTTCGACAAGGATGGCAAGCACCTCTACTTCACCGCCAGCACAGACTCTGGACCTTCTTTGGAGCCCGACATCCACAGTGCAACGCGCCCCGTGACACGCAGCGTTTATTTGGTCGTGCTGGCGAAGGACCAACCCTCTCCGCTGGCGCCGGAGAGTGACGAGGAGAAGCCCGTCGAGGAAAAGAAGTCAGCGGACAAGAAAGAAGAAGAGAAACCGGACACGGCCAAAGACAAGCCTCCCGAGAAAGTCCTTGTCAAGATTGATTTCGACAACATAGGCCAGCGAATCTTGGCACTTTCTTTGCCGATGCGGCGTTACGTCGGTTTACAGGTCGGAAAGTCCGGCGAACTCTACTCTTTGGAAGCTCCTGCCCCGAGCCCCGGCCAGGAGTTCAGTCTGACGGTTCATCGCTTCGACCTGAAGAAGCGAAAGGCAGACGTGGCCTTGAGCGGTGTGCGTTTCTTCGAGATCTCGCAAAATGGCGAGAAGATGCTTTACCGGCAGGGCGACCACTGGTTCATTAAGGCGCCCAAACCTATGTCGAGCGACGGCCCAGGGCCCCAACCTCCCGGCGGCGACGCCAGCGAGGGATTATTAAAAACCGACGGCCTGGAAGTGCGTGTGAAGCCGCGGGAAGAATGGAAGCAGATGTATCACGAAGTTTGGCGCGTGGAGCGCGATTTCTTCTACGATCCCGGCTACCACGGTCTCGACCTCACGGCTGCAGAGAAGAAGTATGCACCCTACCTTGCGAGTATCGGCTCGCGGCAGGATCTGAACTATCTATTTGCCGAGATGCTTGGCGAACTGACAGTAGGGCACCTTTTCATTTTTGGCGGCGATAGTCCTGAAGTAAAACATGTTCAGACAGGACTCCTCGGTGCGGATTACAGAATTGAGAACGGCCGCTACCGATTCGCACGGGTTTACACCGGGGAGAATTGGAACACCGACCTCAAGGCGCCGCTTACTCAGCCGGGTGTCAACGTGGTCGCAGGAGAATACCTATTGGCAGTGAATGGACGGCCGATCCTCGGCACCGATGACATTTATTCCTTCTTCGAGGAAACCGCAGGCAAACAGGTCGTTCTGAAGGTTGGTTCTGACCCTACCGGCGCAAACTCCCGTGAAGTCACGGTCGTCCCGGTGTCCAGCGAAACCCGGTTACGCAACTTGGCCTGGATCGAGGACAACCGTCGCAAAGTGGACCAGATGACGGAGGGACGCGTTGCCTACGTTTACATGCCAGACACTGGGTTTGGCGGCTACACCAATTTTACCCGTTATTTCTTCGCGCAAGTCGGCAAAGAAGCAGTCATTGTTGACGAGCGGTTCAACGGCGGAGGAGCGCTGGCCACCGACATCATCGAGATCCTTCAGCGCAGGCTGCTGAGTTTGGTCGCCACACGAGACGGAGAAGACGAGGATCAGCCGCAAGGCGCGATCTTTGGGCCGAAGGTCATGATCATCAACGAATTTGCGGGTTCAGGCGGAGACGCTATGCCCTGGTACTTCCGGCGTGCCGGTGTCGGCAAGTTGATTGGCAAGAGAACCTGGGGCGGTTTAGTCGGACGAGCTGCGGCCCCTGAGCTGATGGACGGCGGTTTCGTCTCAGCGCCGAGCTCCGGCGTCTGGAATCCCAATGGCCAGTGGGAAGTGGAAAATCACGGTATCGCCCCGGATATCGAAGCGGAGCTCGATCCGGAACTCACTCTTAAGGGCCGCGATCCGCAATTGGAGAAGGCCGTTCAGGTGGTGATGGAAGAGTTGAAGCAAAACCCGCTTCCGCATCCTCATCGCCCAGCGTATCCCAACTATCATTCGAAAGAGGCTGACCCACGCTAGTTCGGTGGGTTCTGACCTGCTCGAAGTGCAGACGCGACTTTCTGACCCAGTTGCAGTTTGGACGCGACCTTCACCTCTCAACTCCCGGATGGTACAAACCGGAAGCTCGTGCGATGCTCCCCGGAATCGAGGGCTCTGCTCGAGAGCGCTATGTCTGCGGATTCAACGAAGCTGGCGTCTATGCTGTGCTGGGAGATAAACAGCAGGCACTCGCCTGGCTTGAGAAGGCATATCGCGACCGTTCGATTGACTGCCCCTTATCGGGGTGGATCCCCGACTCGACAACTTGAGGTCAGACCCTCACTTCCAGGAAAAATTGCGCCGCGTCGGCTTGTCGCGGTGATTTAGTTGCCGCCACCCGCAGTCTGGTCCCGGACAGCCGTCCCTCGTGTTCCAGAAACGGGGTTCGAGAAGATCACCGGTCATGTCCCCGAACCAGGCTTCCCGGGACTAATCCCGCCGTCGAAGCCGGATAGCTTCCGGTAGCCGACCATCCGTGACTTATCGCGTGGCGACCCAAATCGAAATACCGAGTACCGCCCCTCCTCAGTGTGCGCGTATCTTGGGAACTTACTAGCTTTCGGTTCGGCGCTGAAGAGTCTGTACTTTGTGGCGATCATGCTGCGCGCAAGTACTCGTGGACAAGCTAGATCGCAGTGGCGCCCTCCCCACTGCAGATGCGACGCGCCTGACGGTGCGGCACTGCGCGTCGCCGACATTCAGGGTGGTCAAGTTGCGCAAACTCCGGACAAAAAGCAGCGCACCCATCAGAAGGACAACGGAGAGGCCCACTTGCGAGACGATAAGAATGCGCCGAAGACTAAAGCGCTCGCGGCCGACAGTCGCTCCCCGGCTCCCCGACTGGAGTAGCATAGCGGGCTCGGCTCGCGTTGCACGCAGGGCAGGTGCCAACCCAAAGGAAACGGTCGTCACGGCCGCAACTCCGGTGGTGAACGCCAGGACGCGCCAATCCATTCCGAGATCCAGAAAAATCTGATTCTGCTCTGTACTAATGAAAGTCACAAGCATGCGGCTTATCGCGAAAGCCAAAAACAGTCCGCAAGTTGACCCGGCTGCTGCGAGCAACAAGCTTTCCGACAGCAATTCGCGAACCATTCGCCATCGTGTGGCTCCGAGGGCACGGCGGATGGTGATTTGCCGCTCGCGGGCGCTGGCGCGCGCGAGCATCAAGTTCGCCAGGTTGGCACAAGCGATGAGCAAGACCAGTCCGGAGATTCCCAGGAGCAACCACAGGGAAGTCTCGGAATCCGAGCGCAATTCCGAAAATCCGGTGCTGGCGGAAAACGCGCCGAGCTTATATTCGAGATACTTCTTCGTTGCTTCGGCATCGTAAACGGTAGGAATCGTTTCCTGCAAAATGGCGGGCGTGACCGCGAGGATTTGGGCGTTGGCGCGCGCGATGGTCCATCCAGGTTTCAAGCGGCCAATGGTGGCGAGCCACCAGGCATGACGGCGCGTTAGGCGGTTGTTGCGCGGGCTAAGTATGGGTTCGACGCAGATCGGCACGGCAACGTCAAAGGTGTCGCCTATGGAAATGCCATTGAAACCAGGCGGCGTGACGCCGATCACTTGGAAGGAATTGCCATCCAGGGTGAGGCGTTTTCCAATCACCGAAGGATCGCCGGCAAAGTTTCGTTGCCAGAAGGCGTAACTGATGTCTGCTCCAGAGATGCCGCAACCCGGCTGGTCATCCGCCGGACCAAGCAGCCTCCCCAGAATCGGCTCGACGCCGAGGACGTGAAAGAAATCGCCGCTGACGCGGATGCCTTTTGCTTTGCGGACCTCCCCGCCCGTGGTCAGATTGAACCGCTGGTCGGACCAAACGGCCAAAGGTGAGCTGGGAATACTGGCTGGAGAACTGGCCGGAGCCCCAGTGGCGGTCTGCGATTCTGATCGTCCCCAACTCCTGAGGGTTCTTGGCGGGAATGGTACGCAAGCGGATGGAGTCAATGAGCTGGAAGATGGCGGTGTTGGCGCCGATTCCGAGAGCAAGGGTGAAGACGGCGACGAGGGTGAAGCCGGGACTGAGGCGAAGAAACCGCAAAGCATGGCGAAGGTCGCGCCAGAACGAGGTCATAGCATCCCCCTGGCTGTATCAGACGACCGGCGAGACCGAATGTCACGTGGATTAAGCACCGAAAACAGCGATCGCGCAGCCGTGATTTCGGAAAGAGGGGGCGGACGCGAGCCCCTCCCATCCGAAGGGAAGACTCGAGTTTTCACTATTCTCCAGATTTTTGAGATGGTTCGGGACGAGCAGGACTGGAGTCACCATTCACGAAGTGGGCATACCAGGCGAGGTAGCGCTCTAGGCGCTCCTTGGCGTGGGATGGCGTCTTGAATTCGTGGTATTCGCCGGCGTAGACGACGACTTCTGTGGTACAGCCGAGGCGCTTGAAGGCCTGTACATCTGATCACCACCAAGGATGGGGACGTTCCAGCCAATCTCCCACCCATGAAGAGAGTGGGGGTCGTAATGTTATTCACACGGTACAACGCGGAGACTTTTTCCCAGAGTGCTTTGTTCTCCCAAGGGTGACCGCCGGGACTGATCTTGTCGCTCGATGCCTCTGCCGATGGGAAGCAAGTCGCGGTCCTCTGCGGTTCCGCCGAACGCTTCCTGGACGTGAATCACCTTATGTTGGGGGATCTGGACAAGGGACCCATCCTCGCCGATTTTCAGAAGCCGGGAATCACCAGAGAGGAGGAACCTTTGTCGGCGACCATTACCTTCCCGCCGCCGTTCGGCAACGAACTCGCGCTTTGGTCTCTGCCGCAACAGTTATCAGCTCGTCCGTCGGATTAGTACTGACAAACGCGCTTCTGGCCACCGAACTATCGACTTCTATTAGTTGGCCACAAACGGGGTTCGGGGAAACCACTGGCGATGTCCTCGAATCAGACTTCTTGCCGGAATAACTTCCGCTTTGCCGTTACTCGCCGAATGGCTGAGGCCTGTTGAAGGCGTGCGGCAAGCAGCCTGAGTCGGATCATTGCAAATACCTGCCGAGAACTCCTCCCGGCTTCCATCTACTTCAAGCCAAGTTTTTTTCCCGCCGCCATCAGTGCGATCGATTCGCGAATGCGCCTCTCGCGCGTTTCCGGTCGTTTAGCCGTATGAATCCAAACGACGAAGTCACGTCGGTAGGTGGGCGCCAGCTCCCTAAAGAACTCCCACGCTTTGGAATTTGCCTTCAGCGCTTTGGCGATGTAGACCGGTAGGTCGGGGACTACTGGTCGTGGCGCGTAGGTATTGTTCGTGGGTGCCGCTACGAGACCGGCCGACGTGAGCAGGCCAGCAGTCTTAAGTTCCAGCCACCGATTCCGATTGATATCCGACCACTTGCTCGTGGGCTGCCGCGGCGTGACCTTGAGGGCGTATCGGTCGTCATCAAGGCGTTTGATGAGACTGTCGATCCATCCGAAGCACAGCGCCTCACGAACGGTGTCTTCGTAGGGAATAGACTTCACCCCTGTGTGGGCCTTGTGGAAGACGAGCCAGACCCCTGGACTTGACGTATGGTGCTTTGCCAGCCACGCCCGCCATTGTCTGCGGCTCCGAACTTGCAACGTCATGAGTTCTGCCGTCATGCTGACTGGCCTCAGCTGCGCCGTTCAAATAGATGGCACTTCGCCCGCAAGTGAACGTTAAGAACCCGTCTGCTTTAGTTCCGGCTGTATGTACGACCAATGGCTATGGATGATCTTCCACGTCCCGCCAATCCGACTATAGATCTCGGTGGAATTCCAGCGAGCCAAGACACGTTCCGGAGCATCCGGCAGTTTTCCGTAATTGACAAGGTTGAATGTCAGGAGCGCTACATCTCCATGACGCCGAACATTGGGATCGATCATGTCGTACCGTGGATCCGTGAACGGAGGATTCATTCTCTTTATCGGCGCCAGCCGCAACTGCGTCGCGTCCAGCCCATCGACCCGCCTTTCCGTAAACGGATCGAAATACGTTACCTCTGGGGCTTGGAGGTCGAGGTAACCCTGAGGGTCTAACCTAATCCAGCGGTTAAGGGCAGAACGCTCCAGGGCGACGAGTTCGTCGAGCAAACAATCCACGGAACCTCCTCCGTCCTGAGCGGGCATCGCGCAGGACACAATGAGTCCACACGAGAGGACCGTTCAGGTATCGCGCCCAATTGTGCCAAAGAGGACCCTCCGCGAGCATTGTCGGCAACCCTTCCCTAATCGCGTTAGGTCAGAGTTGCCCGTGATCCGATAGGAATTCAGGCGGTGAATGACAATCTTGGATTGGAAGACGTCTGAGTGAGAACCTACTGCCCCGAAGCGGACTTCGGGACCGCGAGGAGGAACTACCCTTGTCCGGTCAGGCCAATTCAGCAGGTGGGGGGCGATACGCGCTCTGAAGATGAGAGACACCAGGGAACGTTGATCACGATGATCCTCTGGCTGCCCTTCAACAGGAGAAGCGCTACTCCACGATGCGCGTTATACGACCATACGAGGGAGAATCGGTGTTGACTTCGTGAACGCTGCCCCATCGTCAAAAGCGCGCCACTCTCCACCTTCAGAGCGGACGGCAACTCTAATTTTCCAGGCAGCGAGTTCGGCGACGAGTCGATCTCGCGTGATCCAGTCGGGCAGCGGTACTATCCCGTTTCCTGTGATTTCTCCACGCAGGACCATATCCGCTGCAATTGCCGTCAGCACTGCGGGAATGCGTTCGCCGCCTTCACCAGCAGAAACACACCAGGTCTCGCTCAGGCGCTCGTTACCTGAGTAACCGCTAATTTCCACCATTACGCCCCCGGCGGTTGAGCCGAGTAGCGCCGAAACATGGATTAGAGCGCGGCCTATCGGAATCAACCAGCGCAGCGAGATCCCGAGAACCTGCCTTATCCGTCGCACCGCCGAAAGCAGCAGGTTCAGTGCACGCAGTTCTGAGCCGATCCTGAACTCCACGGTCTGGGTTCGGAAATAATGTGGCTGAATAAAGTGGTCCGCAATATCCACCACACGGTAAACCGTGCGATTGCCCATCGGTGCTGGGAAAGAAACCGCTCTGGCTCCGTCCATCCGATGACGGACACCTGCTTGCCATCTGCAGGCGCACTGAACTCTTTTCCAACAGCGGAAAGCAGGCATGCAAAAGATCCCGGCCCTCGGGGGTGTTGCGTGCCTGGCGAAATGCATATCTTTGTTTGGACGATCCGGTGGACGGTAGCCTGGGCAAACCGCGTCAGCAATGACGTGAGCCCCGGCACCACCGAGCAACCAATCAGCGCAAGCATTCCGTGCGGCGGCGCGTGCGTTTCGACGAGCGCGTATGCGCGACGCACGAAGTCGCGATCGTCGGCCACGTCAACGTACGGCACGCGTTCGGCGATGCATGCCCGCAACACCGTGAGCGGCATGCCTTGAAAAGGACCCGCCGCTACGATGACCACGTCCGCCCCAGCTTCCCGATGGATTTCCTGCGGAATACCGGCTTCACCAGGCTTACATGTCCTCACAGAGAGCGGTTGTACTTGAATACGTTACTCGTGTATACTGTTAAAGTATGAGAAACATCACCCTCAGTGCGGACGAACAGTTGATCGAGCAGGCGCGCCTGTTGGCTAAATCCCGGCACAAGACGCTGAACGCCATGTTCCGTGAGTGGCGGGAACAGTTTACAGCACAGAGCGGCGGCGCGCAGGAGTTCGACGCGTTGATGAAACGCCTAAAGCATGTTCAGGCCGGCAGCCGCTTCAGCCGGGACGAGCTGAATGAGCGGTAGGTTCTTTCTCGATACAAACATCTTTGTGTATTCCTTCGACGCGCGAGCGCCAAAGAAAGCAGCGCAAGCGACGAGGCTGATCAGAAGGGGAATCGACACGCGCGGCGGAATTGTCAGCTATCAAGTGGTGCAGGAGTTCTTCAATGTTGCGTTGCGCCGCTTTGCGAAGCCCATGAGCAGCCAGAACAGTATTTGTCGACCACGTTTCGTCCACTCCTGGCGGTGCATTCCTCGCCGGCTTTGTATGGAGAAGCACTGCGGATTGGAGCCAGGTTTCGGTTGGCTTGGTACGATTCGCTGATTGTCGCCTCAGCGATCGAAGGTCGGTGTGACGTTCTTTACAGTGAAGACTTTCAGGATGGGCAGAAGATTGGAAGCGTGATTATCTCCAACCCTTTCACGTAACAGAAGGACGTTCTTGGCCGAACGCTCCTAGCGGGACGGCGATCCGCGCCAGGTTGAGCTTGGACGTATGGTGCCGGGGGCCCGGCACGAACGGATCGCGACATCCGCTTCACCATCAAGGTCGCGGCATAAATCCTTCGTGTGCTATGAGATGTACGCTTGCACTGCACAAGCCTTCACCGAAAGAGCATGGCCGGCCAACTTTCGTTGAGTCGGCGCGTACGGAAGCATCGAACACAGAATGCCACACATTTCTGCCCGTGTCGGTGACGCTGGCATTCACAGGGAAGTGCGCTCGATTCATGGTTTTCTCTTGCGGACGAACAAACCACCCGGGCCGCCGCACTGGCTACACTGCGGATCACCCCTGTATCGCAAAGCCTCACAAGATGGACACCTGGTCCGATTTTTGGGATTTGCGGCGTAAACAAGGCTACACGGTAGCGATGGCAGTGGAGGAGTCTCGGCTTCTGCAGGTCACGATTTTTTCGACGCTGCACAAAAACACGAACAATTTGGAATTTAGCGCGCTGCTTCCCGCCGTGATAACGATTGCGGACGAGGCGAGAACCCGTTGTTCTGCCCGCTAGAGTTGCATGACCGCGAGACCAGGGATTTTCTGAAAATGACCGAGATTCGCAGTCAGCACCGAAAAGCCGAGTGACAACGCCGTCGCGCCGATGAGCAAGTCTCCGAACGGGATCACCACGCCCTGACTCTGCTGCTCCCCGTCGATCCTGCCTGCCAGCATCGCGGTCTCTTTCGTGTACGGGTACACCGTTAAGTCCGCCAGGAGTTCGTGCAGGAAGGATTCGCGGCGAACACGCATTTCTGGTGCTTGCGCTCGATAGAGGCCGTGGACGAGTTCGGTCAAGCCCACGGCGGAGAGCGCCGCGTCCTGGTCCCCGGCCAGACTCACGACTCGCTCGATCAGTCGTTCGACAGTATCTCCCCGGCGTTCGGCGGCGATAACCACCCTGGAGTCAAGGATCAGTCCCATGCGGGCGGGCTGAGCGGTTCGCGATGGCTGTTGATGATCTCTTCGAGATCACGCCCGAAGTCTCCATCGAGCGTGACGGTTGAGCCATGCTCGCGCGCGAGACGAAGGGATTCCGAGAGCAGACGAGCGTGAGGTTCCGAACGACGGCAACAGGTCGCGAGTTGTCTTCGATGACCACCTCGGTGCCAGAGCGCACGCGGGCCATCAGCGAGGCGAAGTCGCTCACCGCTTCCGCTTTCCGAGACGCGGATTACATCCTTAGCCATAACGTGATTATACACCGCGATTCCTCATCTTTGCTCACGCCAGAAGGCCGGATATACATCGCATCAGGGACGTGGGATTTGCTCGGGAGTGTGGCTGTTACAATGGTGCCGGGGGAGGGAAGTGGACCGAACGTCTGCCCGTTCGCTTTGAGTGGTTGGCTGCGGGCATGAGAGCACTCCGAGAGAGTTGCACGCAAAGCCCTTCAATTGCTTAACAGAGTGGTGCAGGTTCCCGTTGCAAACTATGCTTCCTGCGACTTGACCGGAGGGCGCAGCCACGTCGTTAGTCCAGGAAAAAACATCAGCACGATACGTCGTAGCACCATCCAGCCGACCTTCAGCAGCGCCACGATTGTGAAGCCCCATATCACTACCACCGGAAGATTCAAAAAAAGTGCCACCATACTGTCCGCATAGTCAGCCATCCCGACAAGTGCGCCGCGCAGCGACAACTTCGCCTCGTAGAGCGGCCGCCAATGGACGCCGAACACTTGGGCCTGAGCCACCGCACTGATGTTAGTCGTGAGCAGAGACATCTCCACCTGGTGATGAAGAAAACGCAGATCGGCTTCCGACTCGTCAATGCGCCCCCGCACCTCGGCCAACCTCGAGCTCACCTCCAAAACGTCCTTAACCGCCGCGGCGCGCTTCAGAATTGCCAGATACTGCGTTTCCTCGGCGCGAGCGTTGCGCAAGCGCGCTTCTTGGTCCACGTACTCGCGCGTAGCGTCACGCGCTTCAACGGTGTCCTGCTCCACTGTTTTGGCGATCCTTCGCACCTGTGTTCGCGCCTCATCGAAGTATTTGGCGGGAATGCGCACCGTAACCTGGGCCGACCGTGTCCGCTCGTCGCTGCCGCTTACCCTGGAACTCACGACAAATCCGGAGAGATGCGTTGCGAGGTCGCGCATCTGTTCAGCCGCTTGCACGGGATCAACGACGATGATGTCGAGCGTCCCTGTACGAACTACCATCCGCTCGGTGTTTTCCAATGGCGTAGCTGGTTGTGAACCATTTACGGCCAACTGGACACTGCCGGGCACGCCCCCGAGCACACCGCCAGTCATACCGCCAGGCGAGGCGCTGATGGAGTCCAGGCCTGATCGCACGTGCCGTTCGGTGCTGGACCACGGAAGGATGCTTTTCTGGTGCCACACCGACGCGGAATCTACGGAGACGGATGTCAACCCGGTCGCCTTCTGTGAGGCGATGCCACGGTGTTCATTCCGCCAATTTATGAACATCAAGAGCAGGAACAAAATAGTGGAAGCGAGAAATCCTGTGGCCAGCCAGTGGCGACTCGCATTCCAAGCCGTTCGCACTGCCTGCGCCATCTAAAGCTCCTTTGTTGTATTAGACATACGCCAGGCGAGTTTTGTTCCCGCAAGATTTCTCGCGTGCAAGCGCACGCTGTAAGCAGGTTAGGTGGGGATCCTCAGTGGGAGGCAGGTGCTTCGGCTATACGTCAGTCAAGAACGGGGACGGGAGTGCGAAGCTGGAAGTGAATAAAGAACAAGCGGAAATTGTACAGCGCATCTTCCGGTTGTGCGCTGAATCCGGCTATTCGCTCAAGCGCATTGCTCACACATTGAACAGCGAAGGCGTCTTGGCTCCGCAACCGCAGAAGGGCCGCTTCAGTCGCTCATGGTGCCTTTCCTCTGTCCGTCATGTCCTGTTGAATCGTAAATATGTCGGCAAGACGATCTGGAATACAAAACGCAAATTGCGCGTACCTGGCACAAGCAAGCGAGTCTACAGGCGGCGCCCTGAATCAGAATGGACAACGCTCGACACACCTCATCTTCGGATCGTCTCCGATGAACTGTTTGCGGCAGCGGGGCGAAGATTTGAGAAGGTCAAGCGGACACTTGGCAGGCCAGGCCAGAAGAGTTCCGGACTTATTGTCGGCCCAAGGCGTTATCTGTTCTCTGGTTTGCTGAAGTGTGCCGAGTGTGGCGGTAGCATCACTCTCGTAAGTGGGCGCGGTCGCAATGGTGCGGATCGCTACGGCTGCTCGCTCCATCATCAACGCGGGGTCACCGTTTGCTCAAATTCGCTACTCGTTCGCCGGGATGAACTCGAAGAGAGCTTGCTGAAAGGCTTGTCTGAATCCGTCCTCGAGACTGAGGTGGTCGATTATGCCGTCGCGAAGATGGAAGAAGCCCTGAGCGAGCAGTATGCCGGGCTGGACGCAGAGCTTGCGCGAATGCGTCAGCGGAAACAGGAACTCGATTTGGAACTCAAGCGCCTTACGGATTCGATAGCGCAAGGCCAGCAGTCTCAGAGCATCATGAACGCGATTGGAGAGCGGGAAAAAGAATTGCGCGCCATCACAGACAAGCTTCTCGAACCCACACCGGGATCGTTGCGCGCAAAGCTGGAGGAGTTGAGGGAATTTGCTGTGTCCCGACTATCAAAGATTCGGGAGCTGCTCGCGCGCCCTGAAAACATCCAGGAGGCGCATGAGGCGCTTGCCGAGCGCATTGGCCAACTGACCCTAGAAGCAACGAACGAAAACGGGGAAAACGTATGCAGGCAAGATGAGCGGGATTACCGTCGAGACCGCCCGCCCAGGAGGCGCACCGAAACTGGTTTGAGAGGCTATGCCAGACTATACCCAACACAAAGTTGGACATCTGCTCAGATTCTGACGTTTTGGTGTGCTAACGCTCGCAGGATAGCGTCCAGGACTTGATCTAGACATTTGCCGACGTCTTCCGCGAGGAAGCGGAGTACCCGATAACCGTTCTCCTGCAGCAATGTATCCTTGCGACGATCTCGCCGGAAGGCTTCAGCGTCGCCCAGGTGCTGTCTGCCGTCAAGCTCGATGGCGATGTGCGACGGCTCGCAAAGCAGGTCGACTTCCATGCGGCCCCAGCCATCGAAGGGAATCGGCAACTCTGCATTCAAGCGAAACCTCCCGGCCGTCTCGGCTAGTGTTTCCAATCGGCGAAAGAGAAATGCCTCCGTTGCACTTCGCGCTCGAGCGGGCCTATCGGCATCTGACGGCGGGACTACGGCAGCATGGACAAATAGCATTGCCAAAGGGGAATCTACGCCATCGCGCACCAAACGGCGCACGCTGGTGGCATATTGGCTTTTCCAGTCAGGATCGACGGGGAGGAGCACTTCTGCGGGCCAGCCCGGCACTGCGCTTCCCGGAAGCTGAATCGTGTAGCCGATACCTTCGTAGCGGCGACAGCGACGGTCGAACATTCGCGCCAGCATCGGCACGTTGAGATCCGCGTAGTCGTACACGCGCACCTCCCGCTTGTTGTGAAAGAGGCGGTGCAACCGGCCGACGTACTGCGTGATCGTCCCTTGCCACGAGACGGGCAGCGTCAGGAATAAGGTGTCAAGTCGAGCGTCATCAAAACCCTCCCCCACATAGCGGCCGGTTGCCAAGAGCAGCCGAGCCTCGTCAGTAGGAATCGCGGCCAAGCGAGCTTGAGTAGCGTCAAGCTCCCTTTTGCGCATCCCTCCTCTGAGTACAATCAGGTGCGGCACCTCAGAGGTCAATTGCTTCGTCAAGGAGTCAAGATGCTCATTTCGTTCGGTCAACACCAGCGGCGACCGCCCCTCTCGAAGGGCATGGATGACATCCTGACAGATAAGCTGATTGCGCGCCTCATCGGCAATTAGTTCTTCATAGAGCGTGTGGAATTGCACCCGCACATCAGGATCCGCTGGTCGTAGTGGACGAAAACCCGTCGCACGAACCACTACCTTATGCTCAAAGGGGTGAGTTGCAACAGCATGCCGGACATTGTCCCGGTAGCGTACGGCACCACACTCCATGAAGATGATCGGATGCTGGCCATCCTTCCGGGTGACGGTCGCAGACAGCCCGGTCACAAACTTCGCCCTAGCCTGGCGGGCAACCTGCTCAAAGCTTTGGGCAGAGAGATGGTGACACTCATCCACAATCAGGTGGCCATAATTGCTCACGAGATCGTCGACGAGACCGCTTCGGACCAAGCTTTGCATCACGGCCACATCAAGCAAGCCGGTCGCCTTTGTGCGGCCGCCGCCGATCCGGCCAATAGTGCGCGCCGGTATTCCGAGGAAGGTGGAAAGGCGCTCAATCCATTGAAGTTGCAACTGCCGCCGATGCACCAATACGAGTGTATTTACTCCCCGTTGCGCAATCAGCCACGCGGCCACCACGGTCTTTCCGAAGGCGGTGGTGGCTGCCAACACGCCCGTATCATGAGCGAGCATGGCAATCGCGGCAACGGTTTGCTCGGGGCGCAACTCACCTTGGAATGTTGCTTTCAGCGGCAGGCCGGGGTTGCGCTCGTCCCGGACCAGCGCCTTGATGTTCAGATCCGACAAAGTTTGACGGACTTCATCAAGGCAACCGCGCGGCAGTCCTATGTGCTTGGCGTGATCCTCGGCACAGGCAATAATTCGAGGCCTGTCGTAAGTCGGAAGCCGCAGGCCCTGCAATCTGTAAAACTCGGGATTCTGAAACGCCGCCAACCGGATCAGCCGGTTGCGGAGGGCAGGCGGCAACACATCTTTAGGAACGTATATTTGATTACCGAGGATGAGTTCCAAGCTCTCCGGTAATGGGCCGATGATTGAAACTTTTGTCCGACTCCGTGACGGTTTCTTCCACGGCGTATCTTCATCTTCCTCACTCTCAGGCGCCAGACGTACGCCAATTATTTGGCCCTTTATATCGGCACGGTGGACTATCTCTTCAACTTCTTGCCGCCTGATTCTGCGGATCAAGGATAAAAACTTCCATTGGTCGGAATGGGGAACGAATCGCTCGTCGAGGAAAACGCTATTACCTAATTCTCGGAACCGTTTTTGGAGAGGCAACGCGATCAGGTTGCCGAAGCCGCCCACCGGTAGTGTGTCTTGACTCGGGAAGAGCCGATCGTACGAATCCAGACCGACTTCGGGGCGGCATTCCATGGTTTTCGTCAGTATGTGTGTACCCAGCTTGCGCGCCAATGCGGCGGGAACAGCTTCATTGAAAAAGAACCAAACGTGCCCGCCGTTGCCCGACCGGGACCGTTCCAGGGCAGCGGGCACGCTCATTTGGCGGCATGTCTCCAAGAATGCGCCTGCATCTTGCTGCCACGTTGCTTTGTCAAAATCGGCGGCCAGAAAGAAACAGGTCTCATCCCTAAGCATCGGATAGACGCCCATGACGAATTCCCGACCCTTGTCGTCCTGGCCGCACAGATGCCAACGAATTACG
Source organism: Acidobacteriota bacterium (assembly GCA_003223215.1). Classification (GTDB taxonomy): domain Bacteria; phylum Acidobacteriota; class Terriglobia; order Acidiferrales; family UBA7541; genus Acidiferrum. The sequence goes on along the minus strand of QHYH01000084.1, from coordinate 237,944 downwards.
TCGTCGGTAACGGGAAGGAAGTGCTGGTGCGGACATTCGGAGCACTTGATTCTAGGTTTCTCGCAGATTCCCCGGACCCACTCATTGCCGCAAGCCGGCGAATAGCCAGCTCTGCCTGTCTTACGGCTTTCGAATCGTTGCGGATAAACATCCTCTCGTCCACGAAAGAGAGAGCGAAAGAGAGCAACTTTGGCCTGGGCGGGCGAACGCTGATTCACGCCACCTTGTTCGAAAATAGGCAAACTGACAGGTGTAGCCACGAGCGTATTCTACACTTTGCATCCCGGCGACGCTGCGAGCATCCTCGAGCAGGCAAAGGGCTGAGGTGGACCGGCCGTGGACGAGTTCGGTCAAGCCCACGGCGGAGAGCGCCGCGTCCTGGTCCCCGGCCATACTCACGACTCGCTCGATCAATCTTTCGACAGTATCTCCCCGGCGTTCGGCGGCGATAACCACGCTGGAGTCAAGGATCAGTCCCATGCGGGCGGGCTGAGAGGTTCGCGATGGCTGTTGATGGTCTCTTCGAGATCACGCCCGAAGTCTCCATCGAGTGTCACGGTTGAGCAATGCGCGCGCGAGAGACGAAGGGATTCCGAGAGCAGACGAGCGTAAGGTTCTGCAACGGCCGAACGACGGCAACAGGTCGCGAGTTGTCTTCGATGACCACCTCGGTGCCAGAGCGCACGCGGGCCATCAGCGAGGCGAAGTCGCTTCTGAGACGCGGATTACATCCTTAGCCATAACGTGACTATACACCGCGATTCCTCATCTTTGCTCACGCCGGAAGGCCGGATATACATCGCGTCAGGGACGTGGGATTTGCTCGGGAGTGTGGCTGTTACACTGGTGCCGGGGGCCCGGCATGGACCGAACGTCTGCCGGTTCGTTTCGAGTGGTTGGCCGCGGCATGAGTCTGAAGCGAACCTGTCTGGACTGGATCTCGGGACGTTTGGCAGACGCCTAGCCATGGGCGGGTGTAGAGTCGTGCGGCTAGCCGGGATTGAGGATTGGGAGGAGTGCGTTTACGGGGACGATCAGGCGAATTGAAGGCGTTTGAGTTTGATGTGGGTGGTGCGGAGGTGGGCAAGGTCGTAGTGGGCCTGCTGGGTGAGCCAGGATTCGGGGCTGCCGCCGAAAACCTTGGAGAGGCGGACGGCCATTTCAGGAGAGATGCCGCGTTTTCCGTTGACGAGCTCGGAGAGAGTGGTGCGAGTGACACCAAGGGCAGCGGCGGCTTGAGTGATGGTCAAGCCTAGCGGTTCGATACACTGGCGCAGGACAAAGCCGCCTGGATGGGGTGGATTCTTCATCGGCATGGTTGGTTCTCCTTCAGCGGCAATACTTCCAAGGCAATCCTTCCGTGGCAATGCCTCAATGATAGTCGAGATAATCTACGTCGAACGCATGGCCGTCAGCGAAACGAAAGATCACTCGCCAGTTAGCCCGGACAGTGACCGCCCAAGAGCCTTTCATTTCACCCTTGAGAGGATGTAGCCGGAAACCAGGTAGATCCATGTCGGCGACGGTAGCCGACGCGTCCAAGCGAACGAGAATATCGCGGAGCCTGTCGGCGTGCTGGCTCACAACGCCGCGATGGTCGTCGTCTTCGTAAAGGCGTTTGAGGCCTTTGTGGCGGATCGACCGGATCACATCTTAGCGTAATGCGTTACGTAACGCATGTCAAGAAGTCAAACCGAAACAGATTCACTTCTCTGGAATCTTAAGGGGCGTGCAGTATCGGCGGAGAGAGAATTGGATCGAACATCTGCCAATCCATTTTTGACGGTTGGCTGCCGCGTAACTGCCAAGTCGGAGGAGCGGGGAAGGATCTTCGTCTGTGGCCTTAGCTACCGTCTTCGAATGAAGACATCAGCAGGAAGTTTGAATCGTGAACTTAATTTGCGAACCTGCTCGATCGTGAGCTTCCGTTGCCCGGCAAGAAACATGGAAACGGCACTTTCCGATCCGAATTCCGGCGTTAAATCACGTTGCGTAAGGCCTTGCTGTTCGATGAGAAACCGTACGACGGATACTGCATCCGCGTCGGGAATTGCGTAGTGCGCTTGTTCGTAGCGTTCCACGAGTAAGGTCAGAAGTTCGATTGCTTCCACTTCTGCGGAAGAGGGGTCCTCCAGAGCTGTCAATTGGAAGAGGGCGTTTGTATACACCTCCAGTTCCTTGTCATTGTGTATGACGTGGGGAGCACCCTTCGCAATCATTTTCGCCGGGTCTGCGAGAACTGTATTCATTTTGCACCAAATCTCCGATCCCATTTCCGGGGATCGTTGTACTCCTTGTGTGTCAGGAAGGACCGAATGTAGACGTGTCCTTCCGTCCGCTTCTCATCTGTTGTCTTCGCAAAGTGAATAACAGTGATGAGCCGGTAGCGGTTTCGCCGGATGTTAAATACCACATATCCGTTGATGTAATCGGCATCCCGAAACATGAGCCGAACTTCAGCAAAATTGTGCCATCGGACGCCTTCGACTATAACGACCCATGCCTTGATCTCATTCGCAGCATCTGGATACTCCTGCATGGCCTCGCTCAGATGCTTGCGCGTCACAATGTGCACTGGACCAATGGTACTTCACAATATGTGAAGTAGTCAAGCGCGATCGCACGCCACGAATTGAAGCGGCTCGGGAAAGCGATAGTCGTAGCGAAAAGAAAAAGCAAATCTGGTGCCGGGTGTCGATGGCGGTGGAAAAAGGGGCCAAAACAGCGGTGGTCTGGTTACTTTTCACTCTGCCCCTTTCCCTCTTGGAAGGGGTGTTCTCTCAGAACGGCCCGCAGCGGTCAAGGGCGCGCCGGTGTTGCGCGGCGAAGCGAACCCTTCACGGCGAGGACCGTTCTGAGATCCTCGACAAGAGGGAAAGGGGTGGCCCTAAATGGACCGCTAAAATGGCCCAGTCGCTCACCGCCTCTGACATGCCGGGGGCCCGGCACGAACGGATCGCGACATCCGCTTCAGTGAAGGGTCGCCCGGAGAATAGAATTATTGGGCGTAAGCACCGGCACCGGCAAATTAAGTAAGGCGCTCATCATCACGCAAGTCGCGCTCTCCTTGATCTTGCTGCTCGGAGCAGGCCCAGGCGGAACTGCTCATCGGCGTTCACGGTTTGATCGATGCAGTGTACTGGCGCGAACTTGGACAAAAAACGCATCGAGGAATGCAAGGGCTTGCCCTTCGCGGACTCCACACGGGAGGCAGGTGCTTCGGCTATACGTCAGTCAAGAACGGGGACGGGAGTGCGAAGCTGGAAGTGAATAGGGAACAAGCGGAAATTGTACAGCGCATCTTCCGGCTATGCGCTGAATCTGGCTAGGCGTCTTGGCTCCGCAACCACAGAAGGGCCGCTTCAGTCGCTCATGGTGCCTTTCCTCTGTCCGTCATGTCCTGTTGAATCGTAAATATGTCGGCAAGACGATCTGGAATACAAAACGCAAATTGCGCGTACCTGGCACAAGCAAGCGAGTCTACAGGCCGCGCCCTGAATCATGGACAACGCTCGACACACCTCATCTCCGGATCGTCTCCGATGAACTGTTTGCGGCAGCGGGGCGAAGATTTGAGAAGGTCAAGCGGACACTTGGCAGGCCAGGCCAGGAGAGTTCCGGACTGATTGTTGGCCCAAGGCGTTATCTGTTTTCTGGTTTGCTGAAGTGCGCCGAGTGTGGCGGTAGCATCACTCTCGTCAGTGGGCGCGGTCGCAATGGTGCGGATCGCTACGGCTGCTCGCTCCATCATCAACGCGGGGTCACCGTTTGCTCAAATTCGCTACTCGTTCGCCGGGATGAACTCGAAGAGAGCTTGCTGAAAGGCTTGTCTGAATCCGTCCGCAAGACTGAGGTGGTCGATTATGCCGTCGCGAAGATGGAAGAAGCCCTGAGCGAGCAGTATGCCGGGCTGGACGCAGAGCTTGCGCGAATGCGTCAGCGGAAACAGGAACTCGATTTGGAACTCAAGCGCCTTACGGACTCGATAGCGCAAGGCCAGCAGTCTCAGAGCATCATGAACGCGATTGGAGAGCGGGAAAAAGAATTGCGCGCCATCACAGACAAGCTTCTCGAGCCCGCACCGGGATCGTTGCGCGCAAAGCTCGAAGAGTTGAGGGAATTTGCGGTGTCACGACTGTCGAAAATTCGGGAGCTATTGGCGCGCCCTGAAAACATCCAGGAGGCGCACGAGGCGCTTGCCGAGCGCGTTGGCCAACTGACCCTAGAAGCAACGAACGAAAACGGAAAAAAAAACGTATCTTGCTCATGGCAAAGTAGATTTCTTTGGTGAAGAAGAGTTGGCGCATTCCGATGGTGCCGGGGGCCAGAATCGAACTGGCTACGCCTGCCTTTTCAGGGCAGCGCTCTACCAATGAGCTACCCCGGCAACATTTGGCCCTTCAATTTTAGGGTTCACAGAAGGAAGAGTCAAACAGTTGCGGTTACATTAGGTTACATTGCGTATTTTCTTAGATGGCTTGACAGGACAGCGCGCGCTACGCGCTGCCGCTTCGGGGCGCACTGCTCCAGCAATTTCTGAAACCGCTTTGCGTTGTAACTTTGGCCGTCCTCGAGCACTTTGGTTGGTTGTGAGCGAATCAATTTCCCCTCGGCGTCCAAAATGAAGATATGCGGATACCCATGAATGTAGGGGAAGCGAGAGAAAAACGCGCGGTTGGGATTCTCCTGGCTCATGCTCACCTTCATGGGAACGTAATTTTTGTCGCGAAGCGCCTCAAGATTGGGATGTTCGTGAAAGAAGCGGTCGAGAATGTGGCACCAGGTGCACCACTCGCCGCCTACTTCGACGAAAATGTTTTTGCCGGCTTTTTTCGCCTCCCCGCGCGCAGCATCCAGGTCTTTTTCCGGATCGCGACGGGGATCGTAGCCATCCGGTAATCCATTTTGAGGCGTAGAAGAGGCGGCAAACTGGGCCCAAAACTTCCCAGTCATCGCCGGCGAAGCGCGACAAATGGCAGCTGGCAGCATCAGGATCGCCAGAAATGTCACAGCGCCGCGTTTGTGCCATCTAATGCTGCGACGCATCGAATTCTTTCATCCAGTTGCGGTTTTTCAAAACCTCGCGCGGCTTGGTGCCGTCGGGGGGGCCGACGATGCCATCTTTTTCCATGAGGTCGATCAAGCGCGCGGCCCGGCCGTAGCCGATCCGCAGGCGGCGCTGCAACGTGGAAGTGGAAGCGCGTCCGGCGTCGCAAACGACGCGAACGGCATCCTGATACAAGTCGTCGTCGACGTCGTCGCCGCCATCCGAATCGGGTTCGCCTGCTCCTTCGGCGGCCTTGCCATTCTCCTCCTTGGGTGCTTCGAGCAGCTCTTCTTGATATTTTGCTTGCGCTTGCTCGCGCCAGAAATCGCAGACTTCGGTGATTTCGTCTTCCGTGACCAGCGGGCCGTGAATCCGGTGCAATCGCGCCGAGCCTGCCGGCAAGTAGAGCATGTCGCCGCGGCCAAGCAACGATTCTGCACCGTTCGAATCGAGAATGGTGCGCGAGTCGACCTTGCTAGCCACTCGGAAAGAGATACGGGCGGGGAAGTTCGCTTTGATTAAGCCGGTGATGACGTCGACCGAGGGCCGCTGCGTCGCGAGAATCAAATGAATGCCTACGGCGCGCGCCATCTGCGCCAGCCGGGTGATGGATTCTTCCACATTGTTGGTATCGACCATCATCAAGTCGGCCAATTCGTCGATAACGATGATGAGGTAGGGAAGCGGCTTGTGCTCCGACTCTTCGACATTGTCGAAGAGCGAGAGCGACTGTTCTTTCTTGAACGTGCGGTTGTACTGGTCGATATTGCGAACGCCGCGCTGTGCCAGCAGTTTTAGACGGTTCTCCATCTCGCGCGTAGCGTTCCGTAAAACGTTCGAAGCTATTTTCGGATCCGTGACGACCGGCGCTATCAAATGCGGAATGTTCTCGTAAAGACTCAGTTCCAAACGTTTGGGATCAACAAGCACCATTTTCACTTCGTCCGGGCTGGCCTTGAACAGGATGGACAGCATGAGCGAGTTGATGAACACGCTCTTGCCGGTACCCGTCGAACCGGCAATGAGCAGGTGCGGCATGGCGGCCAATTCCGTCACGCGAATCCGCCCGTGCAGGTCACGTCCCATGGCCAGGGTCAGCTTGCTTGGGGAATGAATGAACTCCGGGGCTTCGATGATTTCACGCAGCGCGATCGTCTGGCGCTTGTCGTTCGGGACCTCGATGCCGATGGTGGACTTGCCGGGAATGCGCTCGATCAGGATGGATTCGGCTTGCAGGGCCAGGCACAAATCTTCGGTGAGGCTAATAATCCGGCTGTACTTGATGCCGGCTTCCGGCTTGAATTCGAACGTGGTTACGACAGGGCCGGGGTTGATCTGCGTGACGCGTCCCTGGACGTCGAATTCCTGGCACTTGGCTTCGATGGCACGCGCGCGCTGCTTCAATTCCTCTTCGTCGAGCTTCCCGCCGCGCTCGCCTTCGTGCAGCAGAGAAGGAGGAGGAAGTTTGTAACTCTGGTTGCCCTTCGCAATCTTGGGCTCGCCGGTTTTCTTGACTGCTGGTTTTTCCGTATCGCGATGAAAAACAAAAATCGGCGCTTTCGCGACGCTGGACTTGCTGTCTTCGTCAGCAGCTTCCGGTTCCGACTGATCGGCCAAGGCGCCACCGGTTTCGAGAAGGGCAGTTCGGTTGATCGCTTGTGGCGGCACAGGCTTTCTTCCGGAAAGGCGCGATTCTTCGACTCGGCGGCGCATACGCTCCTGCTCGCGGCGCTCGCGCCAGTTCTGCCAGCGCGTTTGGGCCCTCTTGAGAAGGCCTAGGCGTTCGACGGCGCCGATCGGCCCTTTCGGCCCGGTCGCCCAAGCATGTGTTCCGGCAAAGGAGAATCGTGTAGTCATAAACAAGGACGTGAAGAAAAGGGCCACGGCGACCAAGAGGGCTCCCCAGAAGTTGAACCCTGCGAGCAATTCGGTCGAAATCAACGAGCCAACCGTCCCGCCAGCGGGAATGGCACCGCGCACGGCGGGGAAGGGAAACAGCGCCAGCAGCGATGGCAGGGAAACCAGCAGTAAGAAGTAGCCGCCCAGGGTGGCGGATTGCGAATCGATAGCCCGGCTGCGGCACCATCGCCAGCCCAGCACGGCGATCGCCATGGGCAGAAGAAACCCGGCAAAGCCGAAAATCTGGAAGAGCAGGTCCGAAGCATGCGCGCCGACCGGGCCCATCCAGTTGTTGGTCACTCCGCTGTCGGCCGTCTGCGCGCTAACGTTAAACGAAACGTCTCGCGGGGAATAGGAAATCAGCGCCAGCGCAATCAAAACCGCCAGCGAAATACATAAAAAGCCTACCAATTCGTTCAGTCGCTTGTTTTCAGTCGGACTAAGAAGGCGCACAGGATCTCCTCAGCTTCTGGGGAAGGCTGAGTGCGGGGCGGGTGCTGGCGCTAGCGCAATCCCGCCTGGAGGAACGCCCAAACCAGGATCATGATACCAAACACAAGGCGGTAGACAACAAATACTTTCAGGGTGCGTGTTTGCACGTAACGCAGGAAAAAGGCGATGACGAAATAGCCAGCGACGCCGGAAACGAGCACACTGACGACGAGCGTCGAGAGTGGCAAATCGAGGGCGCCGGCTTTGTGCATCTTGATCAGTTTGGGAAGCTCCATCACCACCGCGCCGGTGATCGCCGGCACGGACAGGATGAACGAAAAGCGAGTTGCCGCGGCCCTGGTCAGTCGGCGAAACAGTCCCGCGGTAATGGTGATTCCGGATCGTGAAACTCCCGGCCACAATGCCAGCGCTTGCGCCGTCCCGATCACGAGCGCATCTCCCAAGGTGGATTCGCCCTCTTTGCGCGTAAGGTCCTTTTTGGAATCCGCCCACCACATCAGCAGGGCAATCAGCACGACCGAAATGCCGATAATCGTTGGCTGGCGCAACTTCTCTTCAATTTCGTGATGGAATAGCAACCCGGCCACGCCGGCGGGAATCGTTCCGATCACCAGATACCAGAACATCTTCCGGTAGTGCGCGACCTCCTCGATGGGCGCCGTCGCCGGGTAGTTCATTCCAAATCCGCACAAAAGCAGTGTCAGCCAATCCTTGAAGAAGTACAGAATCAGCGCGAGCAGAGTTCCTGCGTGCAGCGCCACATCAAATGCCAGTCCGGGGTCCGGCCATCCAGCAAGCCACGGGAAAATAATCAGATGCGCCGTGCTGCTGATGGGTAGAAATTCCGTCAACGCTTGCACCAAGGCAAGGATAATCGCCTGATAGAGCGGCATTGATTAGGATTCCTTTTTTACCGGTTGTAGATTTAACGTCGCCGGCAGAATTTTCCGCATCTCGTAAGCGTCAATGCGGCCGAGATAATAGCGCTTCAAAGTCGCCTCGATACGATAGCCGCGACTCTTCCAGAAGGCAACCGCAGGTTCATTATTGGTTGCGGTTTCCAACAAGATGGAGCGTACGCCGCGCAAGGCCAGGTTGCCCTCGAGCGTCTCCAAGAGCGCGCTAGCAACGCCGTGCCGGCGGTGCTTCGCATCCACGTCGAGCGTAATGATGTGCGCTAACGGCGGATTTTCCTCGCTCACGATGAACCCGACGATGCGCCCGCCATCTTCCGCGACGACGCAATCGGCCGAGGGCAAGGTCAAAAAATAGCGAAGGGTGATCTTCGAATAGGAAATTCCCGCCGGAAAACACGATTGGTCCAGCTTGTGCAGCGCCGCGAAGTCGCGCGGCCCATACGACCGAAGGGTGAGCGGCATGGCTGCCCCGGATTGTAGTCCAGAATGGCGGGCTCTCAGCTAGTCCCCGAAGCGCATTCCTGGACTTCCGCCAACCGAGCAGCGATTTGCTTGAGAGTTATGACTAGACATCTGACTAGTTGGTGTGCCAAATGAACTGAGGGAGGGGAGTCATGGCTTCTTGGCAATTGCAGGACGCAAAGGCGCGCTTCACAAAATTCCTAAACACAGCCTTGAAGAAAGGGTCGCAAATCGTCACGCGCCGCGGCGTGGAGACGGCCGTACTCGTGCCCATCCAAGACTGGAGGCGGCTCGAACAGGCCGCGCGGCCCACATTGAAGAGTTTGCTGCTTGGTCCCAGCCCTTGCTTTCAGAATCTAGCTCCGAAACGCGGCGCGCTGAAGCGCCGCAAGGTGGTCGAATTCCAGTGATTCATTATCGTGCTCGGACACCGGTGTCGTTTCCGAACTCCGCAAGCCAAAGCCGCACGGCGGAGTCGTAGCCTGGCTGCAAAGTCTTCGCGAAGATCAGATCTATATCTCCGCCGTCACAATGGGGAAACTCCAGCGCGGTATCGAGCACACTCGAAGGCGGAACGCGGACAAGGGGCGAGAAATCAAAGTCTGGCTCGACCAAATGGAAGCTTCACGCAACCTGCTCTCAATGGATGCAGCTTGCTTTCGCGAATGGGCCGGGCTTAGCTCACGCGGGTCCGAGCATCTTCTCGAAGAAAATGCCATGATTGCCGCGACTGCGCGTGTACATCGATTAAAGGTTGCCACGCGCAATCCTTCCGATTTCGCACTGCTTGGAGCGGATCTCTTCAATGCCTTCAAGAATTGGGCCTGGACAGCTATGCCCTTCACTTCTGCGGCTGAGGCGCGGGCATGGTGCGGCCCAGGGCTTTCACCGTCAACGCGTCGGGTACCGCCCGGCCGTCTTGTTTCACCGCCACGGCGAATCCCCCGCTGTAGTCCCACATGGTCCATCCGATGCCATACTTTTCAAGCGTGGTCCGCACGTCGGAAATCCAAGCGGCGCGATCTTTGGGCAAGGCCGCTTTGCGGTATACGCCGAACTCGTTGCATGTTAGCGGCACGTTCCAGCGTTTTCCCCAAGCGGCAATTTGGGAAATCTCGTCGTCAATTCGCGCGACGCTCCAACGGTCCATGCCATACCGGATGACCAGGAGACGATTCACAGCGTCGGGCACCAATGCGGCGGCTTGCTGAACGTTCTCAGGAGTCGAAGGATAGGGCAGATCTTTCAGGTAGTGCACGAAGTTGGTGCTCCAGTTGGCGCCCTGATGGGTGAAGACGTGCGGGTCGTAAAAATGGAAGTTATAAATGATATTCGGGTCGCGCAGGGGCTCGATGAAAAGCAGTTCATTGTCGGCGGACCAGTTGGCCCCTGCAAGGACGATGGTCTGGGCCGGCGCGCCTTCGCGAATGGCCACGGCTAAGTTGGACTGTACGCCCTCCCAGCGGTAGCGGTCGCGGAACTCGGGTTCATTCAGAACCTCGAAAAAAACCAGATCCGCGTTCCACGAAGAATAGTGTCTTGCGAGCGCCCGCCAGAAATCGGCGAACTGCTCGACAAACTCGTTGTCGTTCGCCAATTTCTCCTTGAAGTCCGAATCCGGGTGGATGTCGATGATTACTGCGAGCCCCTGATCCAGAATCATCTTGACCGCGGCATCCAGATATCCCAGGTAGTCCTCGGGAATTCTGTCTGCCTCTTTGCGGCGGAACATTGGCTCTGGATTGACGCTCAGCCGGACATGATCGAACTCCATCGCCTTGATCAGGGCGATGTCCTGCGCCGTGGTCCACGTTTCAAAGTGCTCCTTGGTGTAGGCCTTCTGGTCATACACCTGCGCGAACCATTCGCTCAGGTTGATGCCGTGGCGCAAATGTGCGCCGCGTTTTTGTGCCAGCCGGGAATCTTGGGAAGTTTGCGCGAAAGCCGCGATTGCCGCGCAGGAAAGCGCCAAAACGAGCGCCACGGCAACACGACGTGTGCGTATATTCAACTTCTTGGTCGCCTCAGTCATGATTCCTCAACCTGCGTTTCGCGATTTCAGTCCCCAAGGCGAAAAGCCTATACCGCCCGCGGAAAGCAAGCAAGAAGCTGGCCATGGGAGGGTGGGTGCGACCCTGCGCTGCTTTCAGGTGCTACGCAGGTGGAAATTCAGCGCAATCCTCCGGCGCGCTAAGGTCTTCGCTTGATTGACAGGTTGGTGGCATTTCGCGGACCCTACAACGCTGCGTCATTCGCAAGCATTGGCACGCAAGACCTTCGCGCCACCCCCGCCCCCGCGCGTTCCTAGCCAGAAAATCATTTTGAGGTATGGTTATGCGCCTTCGGACTCTGGTTGTATTGCTCGCCATCAGCATGGTGGGCCTTTTCACGGCAGGATGCGCAGGTAGCACCGCTTCCAATCTTCCAAGCGCTCCCCGAATCGTGGTTCCGCCGGCCAGTCAAACCGTCACCAGCGGTCAGACGGCGTCCTTCAGCGTTACCGCTACCGGAGCTGCTCCGTTGAGCTATCAGTGGAACAAAAACGGAGCGGCGATTAGCGGCGCAACTTCCGCGACGTACACGACGCCGCCAACGACTTCTTCCGATAACGGCGCGCAGTTCGTCGTCGTGGTCAGCAACGTGGCGGGAAACGTGACCAGCAATGCAGCCACGCTCACCGTGAACACCACGTCCACGATGCCGCAGTTTGGGCATGTGTTTATCGTCATCGGAGAAAACAGCGCCTATAGCAGTACCTATAACAGCAGCAACATGCCGTATTTGACCTCCTCGCCAATCAGTACGGGCTCGCCACCAAATATTCGGCCGATACCCATCCTTCGATCGGCAACTACGAGGTCTTCACGGCGGGACAAATCTTTACCAATAACGACAGCCAGACGCCTTCGAGCTTGCCCCGCTCCTCCGACAACATTGCCATGGAGGTGGAGAAGGCGGGCAAGACCTGGAAAGACTACGTCGAGACGGGTAACGGCTGCGGGGCCCTGAATAGCGGGACCTACTACGTGCGCCACGACCCGCTCGAGTACTTTACAAACATCAACAAGGCCAACCTTGTTTGTTTCAGCCAATTCGCCACGGACCTGGCCAATAATACGCTCCCGAATCTCTCCTGGCTCTCCTCGAACGGCACCGATGACGGGCACGACACGTCCGCGTCCACTTTCGACAGCTGGCTGAAAACTGTCATCACACCGCTTCTCGCCAGCAGCTACTTTCAACCGGGAGGCGACGGCTTGCTCATCGTCACTTTCGACGAAAACGACAGTTCGGGCAGCCCCAACTGCACTACCACGACGGTCGGACAAGGCTGCGGCGGTCAAATCGAAACCGTGCTCATCAGCACGCGGAGCAAGATGGCGTACCAGTCCACGGCTGGTGACCCCGCCAACTACAACAACACCTACGATGGAGCCAACATCCTGCGCACGCTCGCCGAGGCGTTTGGACTGAACACCTCGGGACTTGGGGGCGCCTCGACGCGGCTCCCCATGGCCGACTTCTTCCAGTAATCCAACCGTTCGAGCTAAGAGAGTTCAGCCGGGCGATCGTGGCTAAGCGGATGATTTGGTCGTCGAGGTTTTCCCACGCTTGTGCGGTCAAATGTACCGGCATTATCTGCTTTAAGGAATACGCATTTCAATAGCAGCGCCTCATGCGAGCCCAACTCGAAGTTGGATTGCAAAGGATTTCGCGGTGAGTCGAAAACGAGATGGTCGTGCGTCTCAATCGGTTGGCGCCATGGGGCAAAGCGAGAGAGGTCGCAGCTTGCTCCTCCGGCCAGAATAAGGGTCAGTGAACCGAACGGACGGCGGTTAGACCTCGAGGATGACTGGCAGAATCAGCGGCCGCTTGGAAGTCTGTTTGTTGATGTACCTTTTGAGATCGACGCGAATTTTTTCCTTGATCACACCCCAATCGGAATTTTCTTCCGAGCTCGATTCGGCAACGGTTTTCATAAGGACCTCGCGTGCGCCGACCAGCAGTTCCTGGCCATTTTCGCTCATGAGCCCGCGGGTCACAATTTCCGGTTGCGATTCGAGCTTCCCGGTGTGCTTATCAATTGCGATGATGGGCACCACGATGCCGTCTTCGGAAAGGTGTTTTCTGTCGCGGATCACCACCTCTTCGATTTCTTCTAGCGAACCGGAATCCACGAGCACACGGCCGGCCGGGACGGGATCCCGCCGGTGTGCCCTCTCTTCCGTGAATTCGACCGCCTGACCGTCCTCCAGCAGGAGAATTTCTGCGGAAACAGCCCCGAGCTGATGCGCCAGCGCGGCGTGGCGGAACAGGTGGCGGTATTCGCCGTGGACAGGGACAAAATATCTCGGCTTCACCAGTTGCAGGATCAGTTTTTGTTCTTCCTGGCTGGCGTGCCCGGAAACGTGAATCATGCCCCCGGAGTTGTCGTAGTAGACCAGCGCCCGGCGGCGGAACATGTGATCGAGCATGCGAAAGATGGGTTTTTCGTTGCCAGGAATAATACGCGCGGAAAGAATGACCGTGTCATTCTCCTCCACGGAGACGTGGCGGTGGTTGTCCACGGCGATACGCGAAAGCGACGACATCGGCTCGGCCTGGCTGCCGCTGGCCAGGATGACAAGGCGCTTCGGATCGAACCCGCGAATGTCCTGCGGGCGCACTACCATGCCGTCGGGGATCTGCAGCAGGCCAAGCGAGTGCGCAATCTCAACATTGTCGATCATGCTGCGCCCAACGAAAGCCACTTTGCGATTCACGCGCGCGGCGATATCAATGACCTGTTGAATGCGGTGAATCGAGGAGGCGAAACAGGACAGAATCACTCTTCGGGGCGCCGAGCGGCACAAGTCTTCGATGCGCGGCACGACCGCGCGCTCGGAAGGCGTGAAACCCGGGCGCTCCACATTCGTGGAATCACTGAAGAGCGCCAGCACGCCTTCCCGTCCATACTTTGCAAGGGTATGCAAATCGAAAGAGGCCTTGTCCACCGGCGTTTGATCGATCTTGAAGTCGCCGGTGTGGACGATGACACCGAGTGGCGTCCGAATCGCGAGCGCCACGCAATCCAAAGTGCTGTGCGTCACCGAAACAAATTCAATCTCGTACGGGCCGATTTCGATCGTGCGGCCTGGCATGACTTCGCGCAGCGTGGTGGAATCCAGTAGTCCTGCTTCTTCCAGCCGCTTTTTCACCAGCGCCAGGGTGAAGCGCGTCCCGTAAATCGGGACGTTAAGGTCGCGAAGGATGTACGGAAGCGCGCCGATATGATCCTCATGACCGTGGGTGAGAACGATTGCGCGAACTTTCGCGCGGTTCTGCTTCAGATAGGAAATGTCCGGAATGACAAGGTCAACTCCAAGAAGCTCCGATTCCGGGAACATCATGCCGGCATCGATGACGATGATGTCGTCGCCAAGTCGCAACACCAGCATGTTCATACCGAATTCGCCCAGCCCCCCGAGAGGAATGGCGGTGAGAGAGGCCGGTGATTTACCGACGGTCTTAGCTGGGGTCTTGCTCAAGGAAGAATCGACTCCGCATCGCAAACCAGCATCGTATCACACGACAGCGGCCGGGACAGGATAGCCAATCGTCGCTTGCCGACCAGTTGGCCGCAACCTGTGCTAGCAGCTAGGGCGGCGTGGCAAAGTTTCACGAGCAACATCAGGAAGTGAAAACTCCTCCTAGGTTTGAATCTGTATTGGCATGGCTAAATTGCGGCCAGGCATCCGGTTGATCGTTCGGAGCTTCCCATGAGAAAACACTTCGGCCTCCTGCCCCCACTCGTATTCCCAAGTTTAACCTGCTCTCAAACAAATGTGCAGAAACAGAAGTCCGCCGCCGTGATTCGCGTCGCTGCGGTGGCCGCGACGGCTGCGCCGGCAAAGGACAGACGCCGCGGTGATCATCGCTGCGGACCGGCAGAATTAGTGTCCGTGGCCGTTGGTAAAGAGATGGGCGATGGAGACGAGAATCACCGCGCCGAGCGTCGCGGCCGCGAGCGAATACCAGAAACCGCCGCCGAAAATTCCGAGCTTCACAAAAACCCAGCCGCCGACAAAGGAGCCGACCAATCCGAGAACAACATCCGCGATACAGCCAAAGCCGCGGCCCCGCGCGATTTTTCCAGCGAGCCAGCCGGCGACGAGACCGATCAAAACCCAATAGAAAAAGCCGTGTGGAAGCACGGCGCGGATGTCCCACTCTCTAGCTGGACTTCTCAGCAAGAACCCATAAAGACAGGAAGGGCACATGCGATTTCTCCGCGTGTCTTTCGAAACGGCTAAGAGCAGGCAAGTCTACCAGAACGCCAGACCAAAAACCTTGAAAGCGCAAGCCTGGGGCAGGCTCTTCCGGTCTCGAGGCGCGAAACACGGTAGTTTCAACCCGCGGGATGCTGCTGGGTCATGCAGTGGATCGTCCCTAGGCCAAGCACTAAATCACGGCACGGAATGCCAACAACCTCGCGATCCGGAAACAGTCGCGCGAGAGTGTTGAGGGCCACGCGGTCGTTCGCATCGTTAAAGGTTGGCACCAGCACGAGTTGATTGGCGATATAAAAATTTGCATAGCTGGCGGGAAGACGTTGCCTGTCGAAATGGACGGGGGAGGGCATCGGCAGCGTTTCCACGCGCAAAGGCTTGTCGTCCTGATCCTTAATGGTCTTCAGCCGTTCGAGGTTTTCCTGAAGCGGTAGGTAGTTGGCGTCCTTCGAGTCCGTTTCGACGACGGTTACGACGGTAGAAGGGTTCACGAAACGCGCCAGATCGTCCACGTGTCCGTGTGTGTCATCGCCGGCGATGCCACTCTTGAGCCAAAGGACTTTTTTCACGCCAAGGTATTGACGAAAAACTTGTGCGTAGTCTTCCTTTGTGAAGCCGGGATTTCTCTCCTGAACTTTGCTCAAAAGGCATTCTTCGGTCGTGAGCAGCGTGCCACAGCCGTTTACGTCAATGCTGCCGCCTTCCAGAACGACTCGGCGGCCCTGGCGCTGTGGTCGCCAGAGGCGGCGTTTCAGTTTCTTGTTTGCGTTGGCGACGACCGCCGCATCTTTCTTGTGGTTTGAGTATTTGGCCCAGCCGTTGAACAGGAAATGGTTGATTGCTACTTCCCCGGAACTGTTTCGAACGCAAATCGGACCGCAGTCCCGCATCCAGCCGCGATCGGTGGGCGCGACGCAGAACTCCACCGTATCAAGGTTGGCACCCGACTTCTTCAAGATGGAACGCACCCGTGCTTGCGTCTCGCGATTCTCAACCAGCAAGAAGACGCGCTCGACTCTCGACAGATGGCGCACAATTTCCGCGAAGGCCCAGGGAATCGGAGCGAATTTTCCCGGCCAATCGGTTAGTTCGTGCGGCCAGCCGAGCCAGGTAGCCTCATGAGGTTCCCATTCGGCCGGCATGCGAAAACCTAGGGCGTCAGGCGTGGGTGAGCTCACAGGAGATCGCACCGGAGGAAAAGGAGGGCCCCGCGAAGCCCGGGGTAAACGAGCGGCGTGTGGCGAGACAAGAGCACGTTATTTTTCGCCCAGCCAGCGGTTTAAGATGGGCTGATACGCATCAATCCGGCGATCCCGCAGGAACGGCCAATTGCGGCGGGTTTCTTCGCTTTTTTCCGGGTCGCATTCGGCGACAAGAATCTCCTCTTTGCAATGGGAAGCTTCCGAAATCATTTGGCCAAAAGGATCGGCGACAAACGAATTTCCCCAGAACTCCAATCCGGGGTCGCCATTCTCTGGATGCCCTTCGAAACCGACGCGATTGACAACGGCGGTGTACACTCCGTTGGCGATGGCATGACCACGTTGAATCGTTTTCCAGGCGTCCAGTTGCGCCGCGCCGAATTGCGCTTTCTCGTGAGGATGCCAGCCGATGCTCGTGGGATAAAAAATCACTTGAGCGCCGCTGAGCGCAGTGAGGCGCGAGCCTTCCGGATACCATTGGTCCCAGCAAATTTGCACGCCGATGCGCGCGTACTTGGTGTCAAAATTCGGAAAGCCCAAATCTCCGGGGGTGAAATAAAATTTCTCGTAGTAAAGTGGATCGTCGGGAATGTGCATCTTGCGGTATTTCCCGAGGAAGCTGCCGTCAGCATCCAGCACCGCGCAACTGTTGTGATAGACCCCGGGAGCTCGGCGCTCGAAAATCGAAACGACCAGCGCGACGTTCTTTTCTTTGGCAACCAACGCGAGTTTCTCCGTGGTGGGTCCCGGGATCGGCTCCGCGAGATTAAAGAGTTCGGCGTCCTCTATCCGGCAGAAGTATTCGCCGCGGAACAGTTCATGCAAGCAAATGATTTGCGCCCCCCGGCGTGCCGCCTCATGGATTTTGTCGATGGCGCGCGCGAGGTTTTCCTCGGCATTTTTCGTGGATTTCATCTGCACGAGCCCGATGGAGAATTTGTCGGCCATGAAATTTAGTTTAGCATGAGCCAAGAAGCGGCTTGGTATGCGCGATTTTTCTTTCTTTTGTGTGTCGTTTGTACTTAAAATCTTGCGAACGTTCAAGTAGCATCACGAACCGCCGGCAGGATTGCAGTTCTTTCGCTCCAGGCAATTAACCTTTTAAGCTCGAGGAGACGCGATGGGGAGGCAGCAAAACAAGACTGTAACCGGCCGGGTGTTGCACGACCCGGTCAAAGATAAGCTCCGGCCGATTTTCCCGCTGGACTTAGCGCGCTGCCGAACGATCGACGATCTCGTTCGCGCCATGGGCAACACCGCTTTCACCGGCCGGCAGATAGGCGATGCCGCGGACGTGCTCGAGGTCATGGCGCGAGATAAAGAGTGCTTTGTTGTGATGACCCTCTCCGGGGCCTTGACCGTCGGCAAAATGGGGCTGATTTTCTGCGACCTCATCGAATCCGGTGTTGTGAACGCCATCGTCTCGACGGGCGCATCGATGGCTCACGGCCTCGTGGAAGCGACCGGCCGGTCGCACTTCCGCTACGATCCCAGGATGGATGACAAAACGCTGTTCGAGGCCGGGTACAACCGCGTCTATGATTCGCTTGAGCCCGAACTCAATCTGGATCACGTCGAAGAAGTGATGCAGCGCGTGCTAAACGAGTGGGACGCGGAAGAACTCGTCTGTAGTTGGAAGATTCACCGGCGCATCGGCGAATATCTCCACAAACACTTCGTCGACCGGCGGGGGATTCTCAAGTCGGCATTCGAGCACAATGTTCCGGTGTTTGTTCCCGCATTTAGTGATTCCGAGCTGGGCATCGACTTTGCTCTCCACAAGATTGCCCGGACGCGGGATGACCGGCCGGTCTTACGTTTCGACCCCTTCGAAGATTTCGAGAAGTTTGCCGGCATCATGCTGGAGACCAACCGCATGGGGATTTTCACCGTGGGCGGCGGCGTTCCACGCAATTGGTCACAGCAATTCGGCGTTTATGCGGAGTTGCTCGCGCGGCGCGGCTACAAGAAACTTCCGCTGAAACGCTACAACTACGGCGTGCGCATCTGCCCGGAGCCGGTAAGCTGGGGCGGGTTGAGCGGAAGCACGTACACGGAAGCGGTGTCGTGGGGGAAATTCGTTCCAAGGGAGGAAGGCGGCCAGTTCGCGGAAGTTTTCGACGATGCCACGGTAGCGCTGCCACTGATTGCCGGCGCGGTGTTGCAGCGCCTGGGCCACTTCAAACACGACAAATAAGCAAAAGGGAGCGTATTTTGCTGAATGATAAAGATTAAGGACAGCGAGGGAGTCAGGACCTAACTCACATTTGAACCTCGCGTGGGGGGGAGGCGCGGTGGCCAAGCGAGTCGTGATTGCGGGGATCCTCGGCGGAGTGGCGATGTTTGTATGGTTGTTTGTGGCGCACGAGTTTCTTCCGCTTGGCGAAATGGGAGTCGGAGAAATTCCCAACGAAGCCGCGGTGCTGGCCGCCATGCGGTCAGCGCTGCCGCAGGGCGGGCTTTATCTCTTTCCCGGTTTCGGGCTCGGGCCAAATGCGACTTCCCAGCAGCGCAAAGAGGCCATGCCCGCCTATACGAAGAAGTATGAGCAGTCTCCCCACGGCATCCTGATCTACCATCCTGCCTCGGGAGCGTTTCCTTTTGGGGCGGCGTTGGCGCGAGAAGGCCTCCTGAATCTTGTCGAAGGCCTGCTTGCTGCCTGGTTACTTGCCTGGGCGGCGCCGGGAAGCGGATATGGGGCGCGGGTGGAATTCGTTGTGGTTGCCGGCATCCTTGCAACTCTGACAACCAATGTGGAGTACTGGAATTGGTATGAATTTCCTTCGAGTTACACTGCAGGCTACATGATCACGCAAGCGATCGGTTACACGTTGGTGGGACTCATCGCAGCCACATTCGTGAAAAGCGACATTGCGGCCCAGAACTAAAGTTATGGCTACCGCGAGATCACGGGCGCTCTATGACGTACATCCGGGCGTTGCCATGGTACAGAAGTGGGTGGCCGGGCTGAAAGACAAGACCGGGCGCACCCTCGAGGAATGGATTGCCGTGGTCAAGAAAGAAGGGCCGAAAGACGAGAAGTCGCGCCGCGAGTGGTTAAAGGTCAAGCACAAGCTCGGCACCAACAGCGCGTGGTGGATCGCCGAGCGTGCCGATGGCAAGGGCGAAGACGATTCGCCGGAGGCGTATCTGAAGAGCGCGGCGCGGTATGTGGAAGAGCAATATGCGGGGCAGAGAGAGAAGCTTCGCCCCATCTTTGAAGAGTTGCTGAAGCTCGGCAGATCGCTGGGCGATGACGTGAAAGTTTGCCCCGGCAAGACGATCGTGCCGCTTTATCGGCAACACGTGTTTGCCCAGATCAAGCCGACGACGAATTCGCGAGTCGACTTCGGCTTTGCGTTGACACACTACAAAGGGAAATTACCCAAACGCCTGATCGATACCGGGGGCCTCGCCAAGGAAGACCGCATCACCCATCGAATTGAACTCACCGCGACGGCGCAGATCGACGCGGAGGTGAAGCAGTGGCTGAAAACGGCTTACGATCTGGACGTCTGATTCACGCTGAGGTGATCTCGCATCCGGCGTCTGCTTGCATCAAAGTGAGCTTCAATCGTCTTCGCCGATGAGGATGGCTGCGCCCAGCACCGTGGTCCAGAGGCCGCGCTTGTCGCCCACAGCCGACTGCGTGATGTTCATGGTGCGAACGATTTTATTGGAGATGCGGTAAACCTCTTTTTTTTCGTCGAACGACAAATCGGGATCGAATTCCACGTTCAGCGTGGTGGCGAGCATTTCGGCAGCGAGCTCTTCCGCGTATTCGCCGGCTACTTCTTCGGTCTCTCCGAACGAGTGGTGCTCCGAGAGATACCCGTACATGCTTTTGTCGCTCGGCAGCGCCAGTCCGATGCTTGCAGCGATGAGGCGATGAGGTTCCTTGGTGGAATTCTCGCTGATGACCGTAAACGCCACCTGGCCGGGCTTCAGGTGCTTCAAGCCTTCGCTTCGCGAAATGAGTTTGCAATTTGGCGGAAAGATGGAAGAGACGCGGACAATGTTACACGCCGCAATGCCCGCGTTGCGCAGGGCCAGCTCGAAGCTGGAGAGCCTTTCTCTATGTTTCCCGACACCTTTCGTGAGGAAGATCTTCTTCGCGACGAACGCCATGGTGCCGGTTTTTCGGGCCTCCCTGACAGGATTGAGAGCAAGAAAAAATTTTAGGGCAAGGCAAAAGTAACAAGAAGGTTTTCGAGTGTCAATCCATTTCGATGCCTTCGTCTGTGCGGCTTGCGGGGTTGCGAACGCCGGTTGCAGCGTGACTTCCGTCGCGCTACTCGGAGCGCCGCAACGAGCTTCCCGGAGTGGCTTGCAGGAGCGTCAGCAAGGTTGGCGAGATGCTCCGGAGTAAAATCCGGGCTCGCGCTCTCCGCTGTTTCGCCTTTGTGGCTGACTTCGATGACCCCGATGACTTTGCCGGTTAGAAGAATCGGCGCGCTCCAGGATCTTCCGGATCGACTCCGGCGTGTCTCCCGCGGATGTTTATGCCTTCGCAGAGAATCGGATGCCGCGTTGCGCTGAAGTTTATTGTCAATGGCCGGCCGGTTGTCGCGAAATTCCGGCGCGCCATTGTCCGCGAAAAAACCATCCCATCGGACCCCGTCGGACAGGCTTCCTTGCATCGACCGATGCATCTGCCTATACTGAAGTTAGCCGCGATTGTTTCTCTCTCTTCCGGTTCGTTGAGCGTGAACGGGCAAGGAACCCCGCGGCGGAGAGGGCATGTCTGCCACCGCGAGCCAGTCTGATTCGAGTTACCTTCTCAGAAAGCTTCATTCCCTTACCGGCGTACTCCCCGTTGGAGCGTTTTTGGCGGAACACTTCTGGTCGAACAGTGCCGCTCTCGTAAACGCCCCGAAATACGACGAAGTTTCGCGAGATCTGCAAACCATTCCGTTCCGGCCCATTGTCGAATGGGCCATCATTTTCCTGCCGATGCTGTACCACGCGGTTTATGGCGTGTACATCTGGCTGCGCGGGAAATCCAACATTTCCTCCTATCCGTGGGTGGGGAACTGGCTGTACGTGGCGCAGCGCTATACCGGTCTGATCGCGTTTGCCTACATCGGCTGGCATTTGTACACCGAGCGCTGGCTGACCCACGGCCGGTCAACCTATGCGACCGTAGCCAGCGATTTGCAGAATCCCTGGTACCTGGCGTTCTTCGTGATCGGGATTCTCGCCTCCTCATTTCATCTGGGCGTGGGCATCTGGAATTTTCTCTGCAAGTGGGGATTGGCGGCCACCGCCAAAGCGCAGCAGGCCGCGGGCCGGCTTGGAATCGTGATTGGGGTTGCGTTCGGCGTCGCAGGGATTCTTATCGTGCTCAGCTTCCGCCTGAATTGGCACCCCTTTGCTTCCTATTACATACCCAAATGAGACAGCCGAAGATCATTATCGTGGGTGGAGGTCTGGCCGGACTCATGGCCACCATTCGCGCTGCCGAATCCGGAATCCCGGTCGACCTTTTTTCCATCGTGCCGGTCAAACGCTCGCATTCGGTTTGCGCGCAGGGCGGCATCAACGCGGCGAAAAATCAGAAGGGCGAAGGCGACACTACCGACAAGCACTTCGACGACACCATTTATGGCGGCGATTTTCTGGCCAACCAGCCGCTCGTCAAGCGCATGTGCGAAGCTGCGCCCAGCATCATCGACTTGCTCGATCGCATGGGCGTCATGTTCAACCGCACGCCCGAAGGATTGCTGGATTACCGGCGGTTCGGGGGCACGCTGTATCATCGCACCGCGTTCGCCGGCGCGACCACGGGCCAACAACTTTTGTACGCGCTCGATGAACAGGTGCGCCGCCACGAAGCCGAAGGCCGAGTCAAGAAATTTGAGGGCTGGAACTTTCTCGCCGCAGTCATCGACGAGGGAAGAGTGTGCCGCGGCATCTGCGGGATGGACTTACGGTCCATGGAGGTAAGAACGTTTCCCGCCGACGCGGCAATTTTTGCAACCGGCGGGATCGGCGCCATCTTCGGCCGCTCGACGAATTCCGTGGTTTGCACCGGCTCGGCGCAGTCCGCGCTGTTTCAGCAGGGCGTGGATTACGCCAACGGCGAATTCATCCAAGTGCACCCGACGGCCATTCCCGGAGAAGACAAGCTCCGCTTGATGAGCGAATCCGCGCGCGGCGAAGGCGGCCGCGTGTGGGTTCCGCGGAATCCTGCCGAAAAGCGCGGTCCTAAAGACATTCCTGAATCCGACCGATTCTACTTCTTGGAGGAGTGGTATCCGAAGTACGGCAACTTGGTGCCGCGTGATATCGCCACCCGCGCGATTCACCGCATCGTTTATCAAGAGAAACTGGGCCTCGACGGCCAGGCGGCGGTGTACCTGGACGTCTCGCACATCCCGCGCGAAACCCTGCACCGCAGACTCGAAGGCATCCTTGAAATCTACGAGAAATTCCTCGGTGTTGATCCGCGCGAAGAGCCGATGAAGGTTTTTCCGGGGATGCACTACACCATGGGCGGCATCTGGGTGAATGGCGAAGACCAGACCACCAATGTGCCCGGAATTTTTGCCGCCGGCGAATGCGAGTATCAATATCACGGTGCGAACCGTCTCGGTGCCAACTCGCTGGTCTCTTGCATTTTTGGCGGTGGCCTTGCCGGAGCTTCGGCCGTCAAGTACGTGAAGAATCTTGAAAAGGGCGCCGAGGCTACCGCGCAGGCGGTATACGAATCGGAACGCAAGCGTCAGGAAGAAAAGAATCAGAAGCTGATCAGCCAGGAGGGCTCCGAAAACCCTGTTACCATTTGGCGCGAACTGGGAGACTTGATGACCGAGCACGTCACCGTGACGCGCATCAACAAGAACTTGCAAGCCGCACATGCGAAGATTCAAACGCTTGAGGATCGCTACAAGAAAATCAACTTGAGCGACCGCACCAGGTGGTCCAACCAGACGCTGAACTTCGCGCGCGAGCTAGAAAACATGCTGGTGCTGTCCCGGGTGATCACCCTTGGGGCCTTGGCACGCAACGAATCGCGTGGCGCGCATTACAAGCCGGAGTTCCCCGACCGCGACGATGCCAATTGGCTCAAGACCACGCGCGCCAAATGGGTCAATTGCGACGTTCAGCTTGCGTACGAGCCGGTGGACATTTCTTTGATCAAACCGCGGGCGCGCAGATACGACGCGGCGAGATGACCGCCGATAAGGATGGTCATCTCGAGGTGCGTAGTGACGAGGAATGTCTCTGCGGTTGAAAAGGGCGGTTTGTAAAGGCGTATGGCCGAAACGAAAAAAGTCCTCATCAAGATAAAGCGGCAGGCGGGACCGCAGGAGCCGTCGCGCTGGGAGGAATTCTCCCTGAACTGGCGTCCTTCCATGAATGTCATCATTTGCCTGCGGGACATCGCGGAGAACCCCGTCACGAGCTCCGGCAAGAAAACCACGCCCATCACCTACGATTCGAACTGCTTGGAGGAAATTTGCGGCTCCTGCGCCATGCTTATCAACGACAAAGCGCGCATGGCCTGCTCCGCCCTTGTCGACCATCTCGATCAGCCCATTCGCATCGAACCGCTCACGAAATTTCCGCTGGTCCGCGATCTCTCCGTCGACCGCCAGTTCATGTTTGATAGCCTCAAACGCGTGAAAGCCTGGATTCCCATCGACGGAAGTTACGATCTCGGCGAAGGCCCGCGGGTTTCGCCTCAGGTTCAAGCGAAAGGCTACCCGCTTTCGAGCTGCATCACCTGCGGCAACTGCCTCGAAGTTTGCCCGCAAGTGAACGAGCACAACCAATTCGTCGGCGCGGCCATCATCAGCCAGGTGCGCCTCTTCAACATCCACCCCACCGGCGCAATGAACAAGCGCGAACGCCTGGAAGCGCTGATGGGTCCTGGCGGCGTGCAGGAATGCGCCAACGCGCAAAATTGCGTAAAGGCCTGCCCTAAAAACATTCCGCTCACCGAATCCATCGCCGAAGTGAATCGTGACGCATGGAAACAAGCCTTGCTTGGCTGGCTTTTGGGCTGAACACTTTTTGATGGGGTCCGTGCGCCTTCGAACGTTTTTAAGGTAAACTCTGTCCGCATTCTGAGGGATTCGATGCGCCGCATTCTGGTAACTCTCTGTGTCAGCGCCTGCCTAACCGCGGGATTTTTCTTGTCGCGCACCGTTTCTGCCGACGAGATCGCCGCGCGCGCCAAGAAGCTGCACTTTTCCTCGATCGTGCTCGATACGCACGACGACACCACGCAGCGCTTTTTCTCCAAGGACTTCGATCTCGGCAAGCGCAATCCCGACGGTCACGTGGATATTCCGCGCATGCGCGAAGGCGGCATGAATGCGATTTTCTTTTCCATCTGGATCGATGGCCGCATCATGGGTCCGCCCGCGGTCGAGAAAGCCCTCGACCAGATTGATGCCGTCCACCAGAACGTCCTCAAGTATTCAAAAGATTTGGTCTTCTGCCGCACCGCCGAAGCGGTGCGTCGCGCGCATGCCCAGGGAAAAATCGCCGCGCTCATCGGCGTCGAAGGCGGCCACATGATCGGTAACGACATCCGCATGCTACGCGTGTTCGGCGACCTGGGCGCGCGCTACATGACCCTCACGCATTTCTACAACGACGAGTGGGCCGACTCCTCCACCGACAAGCCCGCGCACAACGGCCTCACCGATTTCGGCAAGGACGTCGTTCGCGAAATGAACCGTCAGGGAATCATGGTGGACATTTCGCATGTCAGTGACAAAACATTCTTTGACGCCCTGGAAGTCAGCAAAGCTCCGCTGATTGCTTCTCACTCTTCCTGCCGCGCCCTCTGCAATCATCCGCGGGACATGTCCGACGACATGATCAAGGCGCTGGCTGCCAAAGGTGGCGTGATTCAGATCAACTACGAGCGCAGCTTTATCGACCAAGCCTACAAAGAGGCCTACGACAGAGTTGCCGGCGGCGTCGTGGCTGCCACGGAGAAGATTACCCAGGAATGCTCTGGGGATGAAGACTGCGTCAGCCGCAAATTGAAAGACCTCGAGACGCAGATGGACGCTTCCGGAGCTTTGCCGCGCGTGAGTTGGGAAACAATCATCGAGCACATCGACCATGTTGTGAAACTCGTCGGTCCGGACTACGTCGGTCTGGGCTCCGATTTCGACGGCGCAACGATGCCCGACGGAATGGAAGATTGTTCCAAGCTCCCAAAAATCACCGAGGCTCTGATGCGCAAAGGTTACAAGGACGAAGATATCCGCAAAATCCTCGGCGGAAATTTGCTGCGCGTCATGGAGCAAAACGAGAAAGTCAGCAGGGAACTACAGGCGCAGTAAACATCTGTTTTATGCATGATGGAGAAGCGTGACTTGAGATGTCGCGGATCTTACGCACAACCGCGCTGGGTGTTTCCGCTTGTTGTTTCCTGGCGGTGGCCGTGAAGCCCGACGCCATATCGGCACGCGCCAAGAAACTTCATTTCTCCTCGATTGTTGTCGACACGCACGACGACACGACACAGCGCTTCCTCGATGGAAAATTCGATCTGGGTGCGCGCCACACCGACGGCAGCATCGACATTCCCCGCATGCGCGAAGGGGGCCTGCACGCCATCTTTTTTTCGATTTGGATTCCCAGCAAAATCACCGGGCAAGAAGCGGTGAATCGCGCGCTCGCGCAGATTGCGGCCGTTCGCGAACAGGTACGCGCCCATCCCCAGGACCTGGTTCTGGCCACCACCGCCGCCGAGGTTCGCGCCGCGCACAAGCAAGGCAGGATTGCCGCATTGATGGGCGTCGAGGGCGGCCACATGATCAACTCCGACCTCGACGTGCTGCGCCATTTTGCGAGCCTCGGCGTTCGTTACATGACCCTAACGCACAGCGGCAACGACGAATGGGCGGATTCCTCGACCGACACTCCCGCGCACCATGGTCTCACCGATTTCGGCAAGCAAGTCGTCCGGGAAATGAACCGCCTCGGCATCATCGTGGACATTTCGCACGTCAGCGACAAGACCTTTAATGACGCCCTGGAAGTCAGCAACGCGCCGATGATGGCCTCACACTCTTCCTGCCGCGTTCTTTGTGATGCTCCTCGCAACCTGACCGATCAAATGATGAAGGACTTGGCCGCAAAGGGGGGCGTCATCCAGATCAACTACCACGTGGGGTTCCTCAGCCAGGAATTTCGCAACGCCGAGAAGGCCAATCCCGAAATCAACAAAGCCATTGGCCAAGAAGTGCAGAAGCGTTGCGGCGGCGATGAAGCCTGCCAGCTTCTCGAAGGCGACCGGCTCACCCGCGAATACGTCGAGCGCGGGGAACTCCCGCGCGTCGACTGGAAGAAAATCGTGGAGCATGTTGACCACGCTGTGAAAGTCGCTGGCATAAATCACGTGGGCCTGGGTTCCGACTTCGACGGCGCCAACATGCCCTACGGCATGGAGGACGCTTCGAAGCTTCCGAAAATCACCGACGCGCTCTTGACAAAGGGTTACTCCGAAGATGACGTGAAAAAGATTTTAGGCGAAAATACGCTGCGCGTTATGGCCGAGGTGGAGCGTGTCAGCAGGGAGCGGTCAAAGCAGCCTCAAAAATAGAGTTTTGCTTTTTGCAGGTTGATCTGGAGAGGAGAGAATGGCAATGAGAAAGTCGGTAACGGGAATTTCTATTGTGTTTTTCGCGGTCGCGATGCAGGCACAAGCGCAAACGCCGGCACAGGCTCCAGCGAAACCCCAGGCTGCGGCACCCGCCGCCAAAAAACCCGCGGCAGAGAGCTACGACCGGGCATTGCTGCATCCGGCACAGCTCAAGGAGAAAGCCCCGGAAACCTTCCAGGTCAAATTCGAGACCACGCGCGGCGATTTCACCATGAGTGTCACGCGCGCCTGGGCGCCCATCGGCGTGGATCGCTTCTACAATCTCATCAAGCACCATTTCTACGACAATATGGTGGTGTTTCGTGCCGTTTCCGGTTTCGTCGTGCAATTCGGCATCAGTTCCTACCCGGCGGTGTCCGCGGCCTGGAACGATGCCAACATCAAGGACGATCCGGTGACCCAGAGCAACCAACGCGGCCACGTCACTTACGCGAAAACCGGGCAGCCCAACTCGCGCTCCACGCAGATTTTCATCAGCTTTAAGGACAATTCATTCCTCGATTCGCAAGGATTTGCCCCTTTTGGCGTGGTCGATGCCGAGGGGATGAAAGTCGTCGAGATGCTCTACGACCAATACGCCGATCAGCCCACCGGCGAGCAGGACCAGATCACGAAACTCGGAAAAGCCTATCTCGACAAGAAGTATCCGAAGTTGGATGTCATCAAGCACGCCACCGTGGTTGGCGCCGCCGCGTCAGCCGCCCCAGCTAAGCCTGCGGCGAGCAAAGCGGGTGCTCCCGCTGCCAGCAAGCCCCAGTAATGCTCCGGGCCTGCTCGTGCGCTCGCAACCCGTTGTAGAGCAACGGTTTAGTGCGCTCGCTGGCATCAGAAACTACGGGGATCGGAACACGAAGGTCGTGGATTACTTTTTCAGATTCCATGCATCCAATTTTTGGCAGGGGGTTGCCTTTGACATTGGCGACCCCGGAAAGTATTCTGTCTATCGATGAGGAACTGCTGCCAGATGATGTGTTGTCGGTGCGCGTGTAGTGCTGCGTGTCAAAGCTCGAGCATCTCTGGCCAGAGGAGTTTCCGGACTTAGCCTAGCGCATCACAAGAGTTCCGAAGCCCACTTGCCAGAAAAGCTGGTGAGTGGGCTTTTTCATTTTCGGCGGGAGATTTCGTCAAGGATCAGATTTGGGAGCTATGCTTTATGACCGTCGCTACAACCACCGAAGTCGAGGAAAGGCACAGCCGCGAAGCGATTGAGGCGGAGATCGCACGGTTTGACGAGCGCGTTCACCAACTCCGCCGCGGCGAAATCACCGAGCAGCAATTCCGGCCGTTTCGCTTGAAGCACGGCACCTACGGCCAGCGGCAGCCCGGCTTCCAGATGTTGCGCGTAAAGGTTGCCGCCGGCGTGCTGAAGCCGTCGCAACTTCGCGTCCTGGCTCGGATTGCTGACGAGTATTCAACCGGCCGAGGTCATCTCACGACGCGCGAAAACGTCCAGTTCCATTTTGTCAAACTTGAAAATGTGCCTGTGGCCATGCGTTTGCTGGCCGATTGCGGGCTGACTACTCGCGAAGCTTGCGGCAACACGGTGCGCAACATCACAGCTTGCCCGGTCGCAGGCATCTGCCCGGGCGAAGCCTTTGACGTTACGCCCTATGCGCTCGGTGTCTCGCGCTACCTGTTGCGGCATCCTGATTTTCACGATTTGCCGCGCAAGTTCAAAATTGCTTTCTCCGGCTGCGCGGATGACGGTGGCTGCGCCGTTGCGGGCATTCATGACGTTGGGTTGATCGCGCAGGTGCGCGGGTCGAATGGCACCGCGCATCGCGGCTTCAAAGTTCTTGTCGGCGGGGGGTTGGGCAGCCTCCCAACCGAGTCCGCGGTCCTCGCGGATTTTCTGCCGGAAGAAGAGTTGCTGCCTACTATCGAAGCCGTTCTGCGAGTCTTCAGCGAAACCGGCAACCGCAAGAACAAACTCAAGGCGCGCTTGAAATTCGTGCTGCGCGAAAAGGGGATTGAAGAGCTTCGCCGCCTGATCTTTGAAAAGCGTAAAACTTCGCAGGCGCCCGCGGAAGTCTTCACCGTCGCTTCTCCGATCCTTCCGGTGCTCGTCAATATCTCTCCCGCGCCTCTGACGCTCAGTTTGGACGATGCCACAAGCGATTCTGAATACGATCGCTGGGCCCAGCACAATCTAATGGCGCAACGTCAGACCGGCTACGGAGCCATTTGGATCAAGCTTCCTGCGGGAACGTTGCACAGCCGGCAGATGCGTGGCCTCGCCGATCTTCTCGAAAAGCACGATCTCACCGGCGTGCGCATTGCCATCAATCAGGACCTGGTGGTTCCCTGGGTGCCTCTCGACCGCGCCCGCGCCACTTACAATGACCTCCGCGCGCTCGACCTGGCGATTCCGGGAGCGCTCACCATCTCT
This sequence comes from Acidobacteriota bacterium, assembly GCA_003223215.1. Classification (GTDB taxonomy): domain Bacteria; phylum Acidobacteriota; class Terriglobia; order Acidiferrales; family UBA7541; genus Acidiferrum. The sequence continues at coordinate 208,673 of QHYH01000084.1, read as the reverse complement.
GACGTTACCGCCTGCCCTGGTGCCACGACTTGCAATCTCGGCATCACGCGTTCGCTGACGCTGGCCGACGAACTTTCGCGCGCTCTCGAGGGCTACGACGACCCCGAAATCAAGAAGCTTCGCATCAAAATCAGCGGCTGCCCGAATTCCTGCGGGCAGCACCACATCGCCGACATCGGCTTTTACGGGAACGTGCGAAAAATCGGAGACCAGCAAGCTCCTTACTATCAATTGCTGCTCGGCGGCAAAGTCAATGCCGGTGGCGTGCGCTTTGCGCGTCAAATCATGGCTGTCCCTGCCCGCCCGATCCCGGCAATCATCCGCGAACTCCTCACTTTTTATCGGCAGGATCGCCAGCCCGGCGAGTCCTTCTCCGATTGGGTTGGCCGCACTCCGGACAGTGCAGTTGTTGAACGGCTCCGTCCGCTCGCAACGGTCACAAACTCGACCGAGGATATTTTCCTAGATTGGGGCGATACGGAAACCTTCTCTCTCAAACTCGGCCGGGGCGAGTGCGCCGCCTAGAACCTAGAAGCTTGTCGGAGGATGTGCTTCGCCGTCGTCCCGGTCGAAGCGAACCGGTTCTGCAGGTGAGCCCACAAAGGTCTACTCGCCCTTCCGCTCCTGCACGCCCTTAACGGCGCCAAGAATGAGGTTGTACGCCGAATGCCGCGCAATGCCGGTTTTGTCGTGATCGTCATAAGGCATCGCCGCCACGCCAAACGCTCCAACCTTCTCGTACTTTAACATTTCCGTGAGAGCCGCCGCGAGCTCCGCGCTTGTCGGTCCGTTGGGAACGGGAAGCGCCACTCCCGGCACGTCGCGCGGATCGAGCCCGTCCATGTCCACGTGCACATAAATCACGTCGGTCAGTTCGGAGAGCCGCTTCATCTCCTTATGCAAGTTCGCCGAGCGCGTGCGCACGTCGTCCAGCGTGAGCTGCTGAATCTCCGAGCGGTCCAACAATTCCTGCTCGAGCGGGTCGGTATCCCGCACGCACACTTCGACAATATGCCGCGTGGGGATGGCCGGCTCCAGTCCCGCCTTCATGCGCATCCGCGTCAGGCACTGCCCGGCCGCGATCGCCACCGGCATGCCGCCAAGCATCCCGCTGAGCGTCGTCTCCGGTGTATTGAAATCGCCGTGCGCGTCAACGAACACCATGCCCACGCGCAGGGGTTTCGCAGACGGCCCGGAATGTTGCAGCCCGCTCAGCATTCCCAAAAGTCCGTTGCAATTCGCCAACAGCCCAATCGGAAGATTGCCTTTTCGCCGTTCTTCGGCAACCAGCTTTGTCATATCGCCGCTCGCTAGCGCCAAGTGGTTCCACGAACCGTAAGCCCTTTCTTCGTCCGCCGTCAGCGCCACCGTAACCGTTGGCTGCACTTGAACGCCTTGCTGTTCCAGCAGCTGTCGAATGCCGCCTTCTTCCAGATAGTCCGGCCCACGCGAAGTGTCCGGAACATTCCGCTCCCCCACGTAGGGCATCTTCACCAACGCTACGCGCACCGGCTTCGTCTCGCCCGCGCCACTGTTGGCCAACGTTATCGCTACAAACCCCAATAGCCCCGCAAAGAACAAGTCTTTCCAAGGTCTCATCGCTGTCCTCATCATTTTCACGGCTGCTGATTTTTCGCGGCCAGCAATTTTTCCAGCGCTCGAAGCCTTCGGCTGCAGAATCGCGATGGCAGCACAGGCAAGAAGTCCTGCGATCCCGCCCCGGAATCGAGGTTGCGATTCAGCACCGGCTGCACTTCACGGTCCGTCGCCTGCCCACCGAAGCAGGGAAAGAGCCAACAAATTATAATGAATCAGAAACTTTGCGGCCTTCACCTGGCTCTCCTCCGCGCGGCAGATCGGCGAAGATAAGCGACCACTTCACAGTCCCAAAACCGTAACGAGTTCTTTCACCGAATGAGCCGACTTTTGCAGCGTCGCGCTTTCCTCCGGCGTCAATTTAATCTGGACAATTTCTTCCACGCCCTTCGCGCCCAGCTTCACCGGCACGCCGACGAACAGGCCTTTGATTCCATACTCGCCCTCAAGGTACACGCAGCAGGGCAAAATCTTTTTCTTGTCCTTCAAGATGGCTTCCACCATTTCCACCGCTGCCGCCGACGGCGCGTAGTACGCCGAACCCGTCTTCAGCAGATTCACAATCTCCGCTCCGCCTTTGCGGGTACGCTCCACAATCGCATCAATGCGTTCTTTCGGCAGCAAGTCGGGGAGAGGAATTCCCGCCACTGTCGAATACCGCGGCAATGGCACCATGTCGTCACCATGCCCTCCCAGCACGAACGAATGCACGTTCTCCACGCTTACTTTGCATTCCATCGCGACAAAGGCGCTCATGCGCGCCGAATCCAGCACTCCCGCCATGCCCATCACGCGGCTTTTCGGAAACTTGCTGACCTTCAGCGCCGCCTGCGCCATGGCGTCCAGCGGATTCGTCACCATGAGGAGGATGCAGTTCGGGGAATGCTTGACGATCTGCTCGACCACGCCCTTCACAACGTCATAGTTCGCCTTCAGCAAATCGTCGCGGCTCATCCCTGGCTTGCGCGGAAATCCAGCGGTGATCACCACCACGTCGCTGTTCGCCGTCGCGGAATAATCTCCATTCGCCGTGCAGATTCCCAACGCGTGCGAATCGGTTCGCGTAATCGGCCCGGACTCCAGCATGTCCAGACCTTTGCCCGCCGGAGGCCCATCCAGAATATCCGTCAGCACCACGTCCGCCAGCTCCTTGTCGACAAGCCGCTGCGCCGTGGTCGATCCTACAAAACCGCCCCCCACCACCGTCACTTTTTTCCGACTCATCGCGTGTACTGGTCCTTTCGTAACCGAATCGTTTGGAACCGAATGAGGCAAAGGAAATTCAAAGAAGTAAACGATGAGGGGGAACGGGAATCCCCGTCTGCAAATTCCCGCGCCAGTGACTGGCAGCTTTTGATCTTTTCCCTCCTTTACTTCCTTGGCTTCCTCACCCTCCTTTTTATCGCCGCGCTGCCGCGGCTCCCTGCATGTTCTCAATAATGGCCGACGCAAACGCCGAAGTGCCCAGCTTGGTCGCGCCCGGCATCAACCGCTCGAGGTCGTACGTCACGCGCTTCTGCTGAATCGTGCGCGCAATGCCGTCCCCGATCAGCTTCGCAGCGTCTTTCCATCCTAAGAACTCGAACATCATCGCGCCCGAAAGCATCACCGAACCCGGATTGATGACGTCTTTGTCCGCGTACTTCGGCGCGGTCCCGTGCGTCGCCTCAAAAACGCCGTAGCCGTCGCCAATGTTCGACCCGGGAGCCATGCCCAACCCGCCTACCTGCGCGGCACATGCATCGGAAAGGTAATCGCCGTTCAAGTTGGAAGTCGCCAGCACGCTGTACTCGTCCGCACGCATCAGCACCTGCTGAAACACGGAATCCGCGATGCGGTCGTTAATCATCAGCTTCTGTTTCCACTGGCCTTGGCCATGCGTTGAGTAAATGGCATCGAGCGTCTTCTTTACCTCGTCATACACCGTTTTCTTGAACGCTTCCGTGGCTTGTTCGAGTCCCGGCTCGATCATCGCGGCGTTTTGCTCGACGGCCAGGCCCGGATCCTTGTCCTGATTGTCGAGAATCCAGCTCTCGCGCTCCGTCACCGTCTGCGCGCGGAACTCTTCGCGCGCCAGCTCGTAGCCCCAGTCCCGGAAAGCGCCTTCCGTGAATTTCTGGATGTTTCCTTTGTGCACCAGCGTGACGCTCTTCCGCCCATTCGCCAGCGCGTACCTGATGGCGCGCCGCACCAGGCGCTTGGTCCCCGTCGGCGAAATCGGCTTGATACCCACACCGGAATCCCAGCGGATCTGCTTCTTCCCATCTTTCAGCATTTCGTTGTTCAAAAATTCCAGCAGCTTCTTTACTTCCGGCGTCCCGGATTTCCACTCAATTCCGATGTACACGTCCTCCGTGTTTTCCCGGAAGATCATGACATCCATTTTCTCCGGCGCCCGCACAGGGGAGGGAACTCCCGGAAAATACTTGACTGGCCGTTCGCAGGAATAAAGCTCAAGCACCTGCCGCAGTGTCACGTTCAACGAACGAATCCCGCCTCCCACCGGAGTCGTCAGCGGTCCTTTAATCGCGACACGAAAGTCGCGGATGGCATCGACGGTGTCATTCGGCAGCCATTCCTTGAACGTGTTGAACGCTTTCTCTCCAGCGAAGACTTCAAACCACGCCACGCGCCGCTTCCCGCCATAAGCCTGTTCCACCGCCGCGTCAAACACGCGTCGTGACGCCTTCCAAATGTCGCGTCCGGTGCCGTCGCCTTCGATGAACGGAATGATCGGCGCGTCCGGCACTTGCAATTCGCCCCCGCTGTAGCCAATGGCTTTTCCGTCGCCTGGTATGGGTTTGCCGTTGTACGAACTTTTCATGGAAACCGCTCCTTATCCCTAGGTCGACTTCTTACGAGCATGAAAGGAAAGGGCTAGGCCGCTACTGCAACTAACCCTGATCTCAGGCTGGCCAGGGCGAACTCGAGAAGATATCACATTCGCGCGCCCACCGAGTATAATGCCATCCCATTATACGGTCCGGTATCTGCGGGCTGTTCTCTGGAATCGAAATGGAAATTATTTTAGGGGCGCTTCAGTGCGCTGCCAGTAAACGAAAAACTGTCTCAGCGGATGGAGATCCCCCCTACAGGAGAAAACCCATGGTCATGGATTGGAATCACTACCACAAGGAAATCGGCGCCCGTGTCGGCGATCTCGCGAAGCTGTCGCCCGACACGGTCAAGGGGTATCAGACTCTCAGCGCTGCCAACTCGAAAACCAGCAAGCTCGGCGAAAAGACGCGCCAGCTTATCTCGCTGGCCGTCGCGGTCACCACGCGCTGCGATGGCTGCATCGTGTTTCACACGGAGGCCGCCCTCCAGGCGGGCGCGACTCGGGAAGAAATCGCCGAAGCGCTCGGCGTGGCCGTCAGCATGAACGCCGGTGCCGCGCTCATTTATTCCGCCCGTGTCCTCGACGCCGTCGAAGCCAAATCCGCCGCCCACGCTTAGCGGCAAAGACTTACGCTGGGTGTCATTTCCGGGCCGGAGTTTGCCCCAGGAACCTGGGTTGACTTCGGGTTTGCCGCATCCGATGAAAGGAAGGACGGTCTCGCGAGGCCCACGTTGCCGTCTTGTCGGCTCCTGATGCAGCCACGATTCCTCGTCGCTTGGGTTGCTCGGAATGACACAAGGAAAGCCTGAAGACTTTCCCCGCTGACGACCGGCAACTGCCCTCAGTCGTAATACTCCTGCCCCAAGTGCGTAATCAAATCCTCGCCGATCATCCACCGCAACGTGTTCTTCAATTTCATCGATTGGATGAACAAATCATGCTCCGGATAAAGCCCCGGTGCCGTCATCGGCGATTTGAAATAGAAACTCAGCCATTCCTGGATCCCGCGCATCCCCGCGCGCTGCGCCAGGTCCAGAAACAAAACCAGGTCGAGCACAATGGGCGCGGCAAGAATCGAGTCGCGGCACAGAAAGTCCACCTTGATCTGCATCGGGTAGCCAAGCCAGCCAAAAATATCAATGTTGTCCCATCCTTCTTTGTTGTCGCCGCGCGGCGGATAGTAATTGATGCGCACCTTGTGATGAATCTTCCCGTACAGCGTTGGATAAAGCTGCGGCTGCAAAATGTACTCGAGCGCGCCCAGCTTCGATTCTTCCTTGGTTTTGAACGAGCCCGGATCATCCAGCACTTCGCCGTCGCGGTTTCCCAGAATGTTCGTCGAATACCAACCCTGTAGGCCCAGCATCCGCGCCTTGAATCCTGGCGCAAGAATCGTCTTCATCAACGTCTGCCCGGTCTTGAAATCCTTTCCGCAAATCGCCACGTTGTTTTCATGAGCCAGTTGTTGAATCGCCGGGATGTCCACGGTCAGGTTGGGCGCGCCGTTGGCAAAGGGAACTCCGCTGGTCACCGAAGCCCACGCATACAGCATCGACGGCGGAATCGCCGAGTGATTGTTCTTCATCGCTTCGACAAATTTTTCCGGTGTCGCGTGTATCTCTTCCGGCTTGATGAACACTTCCGTGGACCCGCACCAGCAGGTCACCAGCCGCGACAATCGGTGCGTTTTCTTGAAGTTGGCGATGTCTTCCGTGATTTGCAGCGCCAGCTCATATTTGTTTTTTGCTTTTTTGACATACGACCCGTCCAACCTTTTCACGTACTCACGGTCGAATGCAGCTTTCATTGGCCGAATGCCGGAGAGAAACGTCTTGACCTTCGCGAGATGCTCGGAACTGAGCACGCCCGCTTTCGCCGCCGCCTGGTAGGCGTTGTCCTTGAAAATGTCCCATCCGCCAAAAACAAGATCTTTCGGGTCCGCCAACGGAACGAATTTCTTGATCAGTGGCGAACGCCCTTCGGTGCGTTTGCCCAGGCGGATCGTGCCCATCTGCGTCAGCGACCCTATCGGGCACGCTTTGTTTCTGCGGATCAGTTCGACACCCGCCATGAAGGTGGTGCTGACAGCGCCCATTCCGGGTAGCAAGATGCCCAGCTTTCCCTTTGCGGGCGCGATCTTAGCTGGCTTTTCCATGCCGCTCCTTTAGTAGGCTGCCGGGAGTTCTGGTCGTCATCCCGAACGTGGCGAGGGATCTGCTTTTCCCCGGGCGAAGGAAAAACAGATTCCTAAGACGCAAACCGCCCTCCGATGACAAGCCTAGCTCTTTTCCGCAACCCGTTCCTGCACGGTCAAAATTCCCAAAATTCGATCCGATAAAAATTGTAATTTGAAGACAATTCAAAGATTGCCGCACCAGAAGCGCGTTGCGGCTCGAAACAAACCATTAATAATGAGGGGACCGCGCGGGATTTGCAAATGCATCGCCTGCTTCCGGAGCTGGGCTAATCTTCGCGGCGGTTATGAATGAGAAGCAGGAACGGATTCTCCCCCGTACTCGACCAATCACGTTTGCAATGCCGGACAACGGCTATGTCTGCCTTGCAGGCACGCGGCCTTCGCTCGAGGGTATGGACGATTAGGACAATCGCCTTTTCTTTTCTCGTTATGCCTTCGCCCGTTCTAGCTTACATTGAAGGAAATGAGGCGGAGCTCGTCCGCCACGGAGGAGTCTCGAATGAAGTTATCCACTCGCTATGCAATTTTTGTCTTTGCGGCGACTTGCGTCGCCGCAGCGGTTACCTTCTCGAGCGCCCCAACGAGCGCCCAGGACGACGGCTGGCAGATCGTTCGCGCCGAGTACGGCACCCGGACCCAGCACAACGACGTCACCGATATCGTTAGGGACCTGGTTGGCCGCGGAGGCGTGAACGGCCGCGTGGCCGTCAACAATCAAACCATGGGCGGCGATCCCGCCGTCGGCGCGGAGAAACACCTGCGCATCCGGGCCAGAAACCGCAAGTACGGGGAGCGTGAATTTGACTACCGGGAAGGTGGGTTTGTCGAGGTAGCCACCTTTGCGGTGCGCCGCGATCGCGGCGATTGGAATGACCGCCCAGACAATTATGGCGACCGGGACCGCGATGGCGAGCAGGATCTCCGCATTGTCCGGGCTTATTACGGCTGGCAGGGAAGCACCGTTAACGTGACCGAACTGCTGCGCGGAAGAATGCGCGACGGCCAGATCAGTTTTGTGGTGAGGAATAGCGCCATGGGCGGTGACCCGGCCGTCGGCGCGGATAAAGTCCTCGTGGTCATCTACAGCTACCAAGGGACGGAAAAAGCCGCAATCGTACGGGAAGGCTATACTCTCACGCTGCCGTAAGCTTTCTTTTCGAAGGACGCAGCATGCTGCGCCCTATCGATCACGACATTTTCGTTCCCGCAGGAGACTGCGCTTCTCAACCTGGGGCGGCGGAGACCCTTCGCCGCCTCTTTCTCTCCCAGTGTTCTTCACGGACACCAACGGCGGCAACGATACATCGGCAGCCAATCCGCTCCGGGTGCAATACGCCCCCTTGCAGCAGCTCCCGACGGATCTGGCAAACGGCACCGTGGCGGTCTGCCGACGCAGAGATCGGCCGTCTCTGCACCGCAATCATTCTTGATCGCGCTTCAATGTTGCTTGGGAAGCCGCCGCAGCTCGACAATCAAATACGCGACGACCGCAAGATTGACGACCAGCGCGAGGCCTCGCCCGATGCTCGCGCGCTTCAACAGTTCATAGATTTCAATCGGCAACAACGAAGAGGTCGTGAAAATCGTGAAGTATTCCGCCCAGCGCTTTTGCAGCGCAAGTCCCACACCTTCCAGAAGAAAAATTCCCGCATAGATAAACGTGCCGACGCTCAATGCCTTTAGTCGGCGGTCGTCGAAATTCGAGAGCTTTGTGAGCAAAAGATTGATGAAATGGTTCCGCGGATCCACCTGGAACATGTTGATCCAGTGTTCCACCACTGCTGCCACATCCCGATGAAGCAGTTTGAGTGCGCCGACCCCCAGCGCGATCAACGAGCACGCCTTCAGCAGTTTGAACGCGGCGATGATCCGCAGCCCCTGGCCATGTAGTTTTCCTTCAGGCATGCGATGTGCTAACCCTCCGCCGCGAGGGAATTGTACGTACTAGGTTCGCGATTCGCCGCGAACGATTTCATCGAACTCCTGCTTCGGCTAGAAACGCCGCAGCCGGTTTTGTGCCCCGCGCGCTTCGCCGGGGCGGAGGAATTCTTCAACCTTGTGATTTTGCGTTGACTCGCCCGGCCGACGTTCAGCGGCGTTTCCCGTTCGTGAAATCAATCGCGCTGACGGCAGTAATACCCACAAGCATCAGAATGGCGACAAGCAAGACGAAGACGATCAAGGGAGCTCTCCTGGTCTTGCTCAAAGAAAGGCAAGTCCGTTGCCACACCGTAACAGGTCGAGTTTTCAGTGGATTGCGATTTGGCCGCCTCGTTCGAGTGTGACCGCAGCAGCACACAAGCTGACACAAATTTCCTGCACCTTTTGTACTGGTACTGGGCAGATGGTCCCGTCGCACGCTCAACTTGGCTTGCGGCTAGCTCTTGCTGAGCCGGATGGAGCCGTCCCCGGTGTGGATGGTCAGCGTCTGGCCTCCGCCGTTCATCTTGCCGTGCACCGCGGATCTGCTAAATGTCCCTTCTACAGTCATGGGAATCCCGCCCATGCTGATGTGTCCGTCCCCGGTCGTGGCGTCGATGTTGGCCTGGAAGTCCGCGGGCAGCGAAATATCCACGCTCCCGTCGCCGGTGCGCAAGGTCCAGTCAGCCGCCATCTTGGAGCCGGAGAGCACTTTTGTATCGACGCTGCCATCGCCGGTCTTCACGTTGAGTGCCGCAAACCGTCCCGTCAGCCGCACATGCCCGTCCCCGGAGTCTGCTTCCACCTTGCCATCCAAATCGCGGCCTTCGATCGAGCCGTCGCCCGTGCGCAGCCGGATATCGCCTTTCAGCGTGTCGACGGTGATGCCTCCGTCGTTAGTGTGCAGATCAATGGTGCCTTCGAGCGAATTAGCCTTCACCGCCCCGTCGCCCGTATGCACGTTCAGCGTCCCGCTGAGTCCGCTGGTTTCGACCGAGCCATCGCCCGTTTCCACCTGCAAATCGCCCTGTTGTGGCATGCGCACTTCAATGTGCAGCCGCCGATTGTGGCCCCAGCCAAAATTCATGCCCCAGTGCCCCGTCGCGCGCGCGATAAGTTCAACCTTGTTGCCATCTTGCCGCGCGTCCACGCGCAAGTTCTTAGCCAATTCATAGCCCTGATACTCGACGCGAAACTCAACCTGCTTCGCATCTCCGGACGTCACGCGCACGCTGCCGTCATTGGTTTCCACGCGCACGTTCGGCCGTCCCGTCACGCCAAAAGACTTGGTCACTTCCTCGCCCCGCACAACTTGGGGCGCGCAAAGGGAAACAGCCAGAACGGCCCCGCAGGCCCATCCCAAGCGATAGCCGCTCGGCGGGCGTAGGAGAGATTTCATTTGTCCTATCCTCCGCGACTCATAGTCTGGCGTTCTGCCAGAAGATACGTCTGATCCGCCGGAAATGTTCCCCTGTGCAAACGCCTTGTTACCGGGAGAACTCAGGTTGCCTAAGTCGCTTGTGCAGCCTATCATACCGGCAAAATCCGGGGCCCCCGGGATCCAAAATGAATCTCTCAAAAAGGGAGGCGACCATGAGAAAGCTTTGGGCTTTGTCGCTTTTGACGGGCACCGCCATTATTTTCCTAGTCATCGAATCCCACGCGCAGCAAAGCGAGCAGGCACTGCGTGCGCTCGTTCCCAGGATCGTGGCTTCATGGGAGACTTTTGATCTTTCGAAGATTGAGCCTTACTACGCTGCAGACCCGGACCTGACCTACTTCGATCTTGCGCCCCTGAAATACAACAATTGGGCCGAGTATCGCGCCACCGTGCGCAAAGTTCTGTTCGAGCCCAACAGCAGCCTCAAGCTCAAGATGAACGACGACCTGCGCGTGCATTCGCGCGGCTCGCCGGCATGGGCCACGTTCACCTTCGGTGCCGACATCACCAACAAGCAAGGCGCGACTTCGCATCTCGACGGGCGCTGGACCATGATCCTCGAAAAGCGCGCCGGGGGCTGGATTGTCGTCCACGAGCACGTCTCTGCTCCGCTTGGTGCCTCTTAGTCTTATCGGGCACCGAAGAGGAGAATGTGCCGGGGCGTTAGGCTCAAGATTCGAACCTCTCTGGAGACTGCTCGCAGACTCCTCCGCGGCATCGCCCCAAAACCCTGGTCTCGATGTCGGCCATTGCCGCTATCGTCGGGGGGATAGTTGCGTTCTACCTGGTCCAAGGGGGCACGAAACGCGCTATCGGTTCGCTCTCGCGGAATGCTTTTTGCTGGCCGCGCCGGGCTTGGGCCGCAGGGCGGCCAGTAATTCGTCGGCGGGGAGGGTATTAATGACGTTCTTCTTTTCCAGCCAACCCCGCCGCGCCATAGTCACGCCGTAGCGGACAAACGATAGATTTGTAGTTGTGTGAGCGTCGGTCGAGATGACCACTTTCACCCCGCGCTCCTTGCACATCCGCAAGTACACATCCTTCAAGTCCAGCCGGTCGGGATACGAGTTGCATTCCATGGCCACGCCGTGTTTCGCGCAGGCGTCCAGCACTTTCTCCATGTCATAGTCGAAAGGATCGCGGCGCAGCAGCAGCCGTCCGGTGGGATGCGCGATAATTTGCGTATAGGGGTTTTCGATGGCCGCGAGCAAGCGGTCGGTCATGGCCGCACGGTCCAGATTCATGTACGAATGAACCGAGCAGACAATAACGTCAAGCTGCGCGAGAGTTTCGTCGGAGTAATCCAGCTCCCCGTCTTTGAGGATGTCCACCTCCGCGCCCGCAAGCACGCGAATCCCCAGCTCTTTCTCGCTCAGCGAGTGAATCTTTTTGATGTGCGCCGCCGCCCGTTTCTCGTCCAATCCGTTCGCCACCGTCACGGCCTTCGAATGATCCGTAATCGCGATGTATTCGTGTCCCAGCTTGCGCGCCGCTTCGGCCATTTCTTCAATCGAATTTTTTCCGTCGCTTGCCGTCGAGTGCATCTGCAAATCGCCCTTGATATCTTTCAGCGTCACGAGGTGTGGCAATTTGTGCTGTTCCGCCGCCGCGATTTCGCCCGTATTTTCACGCAGTTCCGGTGGGATGTAATCCAGCTTGAGCTTTGCGTAAATCTCTTCTTCCGTCCGCCCGGCAACGGGCTTTTCGCCCTTCAGCGTCGCCAGCGCATACTCATTGAGCGTCAATCCCATGTCGTTCGCGCGGCCGCGCAGCGCTACGTTGTGCTCTTTCGAGCCCGTGAAATACATCAGCGCCGCGCCGAAGTTTTCTTTTTCAAGCAAGCGCACGTCTACCTGCAATCCATTTGTGAGTGTGAAGCTGACTTTGTTCTCGCCATGCGCCAGCTTCTGATCGATGTCCGGAAATTTCAGGATGTGTTCGGCAAGCGCATCAACATGTTTCTGCGACGTAGATTCGTCCGCCAGCGTGACCAGCAGGTCCAAATCGCCTACCGTTTCTTTCCCTCTCCGCAGCGAGCCGGCGGGCGTCACCGAATCCACTGCCTTTCCCGCTCTCTTAATATGCTCCGCAAGCTCCAGCGCCGCGGCTTCCGCCGTGTGAATCAGAAAACGGCCCGTGGACTTCTTGAAAACCTCCACCGCCTTCAAAATATTTTGTTCACTTTTTTCGCCAAAGCCCGGCAGGTCGCGCAGTTTTTGCTCTCTGGCAAGCCTCTCGACGTCCGCCACGGTAGCTGCTTTAAAGTTCGACCACAGGAACGCCACTTTCTTCGGACCCAGCGACTGCAGTTGCAGCACGTCCAGAATCGTCACCGGGTATTTTTTCAGCAGCTTCTTCCGCAGCGAATAGTCTCCGGTCTTCACGATCTCCTGCAGATGCTCGACCATCCGTTCGCCGATTCCCGGTAGTTCCTCGAGCTTTTCCGGTTCTTTGACCAGTTGCTCGACCGATTCCGGCAAGCTATCGATCAGTTCGGCGGCCTTTTCGTAGCTCCGATAGCGCCCAATAATCGCGCCATCAATTTCCAGAAGCCGCGCTGTGTCCCGCAGAATCCGTGCGATTTGCTTGTTGTCCATAGCGCCCAATTATAAACCTGGAAGGAGCAGCCGGTCTCGCGACCGATGGTTTTTTACTGTTAAGGGCGGGACGCTTCGGTCCGGCAGCGCGAACGTCTTTATCTCAACCACTCGGTCGAAATTACTAATGATCGCAAATGTGCGCACGGGTATCCTCGAAACTCCACGTCAGCTTCGAGACTCTTCTCTCGCCGCCCTCGCGCTGCTGCTTGCTTCGATTGGCCTTTATGGGCCGATGTCCTACGGCGTCACCCGCCGCACGCGCGGAATCGGTGTTCGCGTCGCGCTCGGGGCGCAGCAGCGCAGCGTTCGTTGGCTGATTTTGCGCGAGACGCTGGCCCTGACACTGTTCGGGATCGCGATTGGCATTCCTTCGAGCCTGGCGGCGAGCCGGGTCATCGCCAGCATGCTCTTCGGCCTCTCCCCGAGCGATTTGTCCATCATCATGACGGCATGCCTTCTTCTTCTTGCCGTAGCCTTCTTCGCGGGTTATCTGCCCGCGCGCATAGCCTCTTCTATCGACCCCATTCGCCCTCCGCACGGAATAAAGACGCGCGTGGCATCTTGCCCTGTTCCTTATCCTTTCTCCTCTCATTGAACTCTGGCCTTGTGCTCGCCGTATTGCCGCTTTCATTTTGCTTTTTTCTCCCGCCACTCGGGATTTCCTCCAACTGCCAACTGTCGATCGAAAATTCCGATCCCCAAGATGGCTGCCGGCTGCTGCGCGGGTTGCAATCGCCATAGCATGGGTATATTTTCGGGCGTTCACGGTAGATCGTGACCTGAGGAGGGCTCCATGCCATTATCCATCCCGTTCAAAGCTTTCTTGTTTGCCCTCGTCGCGCTCGCCGCAACGTGCATGGTTCGTTCGCTGGGCCCGGCTCACAAGCCATCCAATCCCGCTACAGAAGCCAAGAGCCAAGCGTGCCCGAACGATGGCAGCGGACTGACTCTGCCCGCCGGTTTTTGTGCAACGGTGTTTGCGGACGGTATTGGTCACGCCCGCCACATGGTTGTTTCGCCAAGCGGAGCTCTTTACGTCAACACCTGGTCGGGCAGGTACTACGGGAACGACACGCCGCATCCTGGCGGTTTCCTCGTAGCCCTGCAAGACAAGAGCGGCTCAGGCAAAGCCGACATGACGGAGCGCTTTGGCGAAACGGTCCAAAGTGGCGGCAAAGGCGGCACGGGCATCGGCATGTATAAAGGATCGATCTTCGCCGAGATCAATGATCGCATCGTACGCTATCGACTGCCTGCAGGCGCCATCGTGCCGAGTGGCCCTGCCGACACCATCGTTTCCGGCTTACCGCTGGGCGGCGACCATCCGATGCATCCATTCGCCATCAACGCTGAAGGGGCGATGTATGTCGATGTCGCCAGCGCAACCAATTCCTGCCAACTGAAAAATCGCACGCTCAAGTCGCCCGGGCTGAACCCCTGCACGGAACTTGAGACCCGTGGGGGCGTCTGGTTGTTTGACGCGAATAAGACAAACCAAAGCTTTTCACCGGCGGAGCGCTTTGCCACGGGAATCCGCAACGCCGAAGGTTTTGCCATCGACGCAAGCGGGCGCGTGTTCGTGACCCAGCACGGACGGGACCAACTGCACACGAATTGGCCCGAGGTGTACAAACCGGACCAGGAAGCGACGCTTCCGGCAGAAGTGTTGTTGCTCTTGCAGCACAACGGAGACTATGGCTGGCCCGAGTGCTACTACGACGCATTCGTGCAAAAGCTGGTTCTGGCTCCGGAATATGGCGGCGACGGCGGCAAAACGACCGGCGTATGCGCAAACAAAATCGGCCCGGTTGCGGTTTTTCCCGCGCATTGGGCGCCGAATGCCATGGTGCTGTACGACAAGACACAATTTCCGGAGCGCTACCGAGGCGGCGTCTTCATCGGCTTCCACGGCTCATGGAATCGTGCGCCCTATGCGCAAGGTGGTTACAACGTGGTTTTTCAGCCGCTCGATGGCGATCACGCATCTGGCCAGTGCGAGATCTTTGCCGATGGCTTCGCGGGAGCAGTGAAGTCGCCGGCCAAAGCCGTGCATCGTCCCTCCGGCCTGGCGGTGGGAGCGGATGGATCGCTCTATGTCTCTGACGACATACGCGGGCGCATCTACCGGATTGTCTATCGTGGGAGCCCCGACGCCGGTACCCCGAGTGTCACTGCTTGTCCCAGTGCGGCGGCACTTGCCGGGGATATTGTCGAGCAGCCCGCCCAACCCCCGGAGGGCACGCATCCGGACGCCGGTAAGGTCGCAACCGGCGCTCTTCCCGTTCCGCAAGGCGCGACGCGTGAAATGGTGGAGCTTGGTGAACGCATTTATCGTGGTCAAGTCGGCGGCGCGGCGTGCACAGGGTGTCATGGCGACAGCGGTCAGGCCACGCCCTTGGGCCCCGCCCTAACCGGAAAGAACTGGCTGTGGAGCGATGGCAGCTATGCCGGAATCAAGAAAACCATAATTGAGGGTGTGTCGCAGCCAAAGCAATATCGCAGCCCAATGCCGGCGATGGGCGGCGCGCAACTTACACCCGACCAAGCATCTGCGGTCGCAGCATACGTGTGGAGCCTCAGCCATCGCGGGTCATCCGATCGGAATGAATCGCAAAAGAGGCGCTAACCAAACAAGCAAGGCTTGACGCCGCCTGGGCGCGTGACGCGCTGCTTGGAAAACGAGCAATTTCCGGATATTTGGCTTTCTTCGCCTTCCAGAATAAAGATGGCCGGCAGAGGGCACAAACTGCCGGCCACTTTCATAATTCTGTGGAGATCCTCAACCCCCGTTTTTCGCTACGTTAGCCGCCTGGGGACCCTTGGGGCCTTGAACGATCTCAAAATCGACTGCATCTCCCTCCTGCAAGGTTCGGTACCCATCGCCCACAATCGCCGAATAGTGCACAAACACATCCGGGCCGTCGTCGCGACCGATGAATCCATAGCCCTTGGAGTTATTGAACCACTTTACGTTTCCTTTCACTTATCTTAGCCTCCTAACTATACTTTGGGCTAGTCCCCATCCGCCGGGCGCCGGAGATGCTACGCTCGAGCGCCGCCAAACCACATTTTGGCCGGAGTCTAACCACGAGAGCATGCGGAGTCAATAGAACGGTCGCCCGCTGGCCCCGAAAAACACGCACACTTTCGCACCGCAAAACCGTTTCCATTCGACTAGAGGCTTTCTTACCAATGGCTTAGGCCTCCTTCTAAGCGGTGGCCTCTTCAAAAGCGGTCCTGTCCTTTCGTATATCACCTGATATAACAGTAACTTGCAACCCGTACTCTGCCAGTTAACGGGCAAGAAACCGCAGATAGTAGAGGACTCCCGCGATGGTTTTCGCGTCCTGCAACTTCCCCTTTCGAATCATCTGCTCCACTTGTTTACGCGTGTAGGGCCGCGCGATGATTTTTTCGTCGTCCTCGGGCTCCGCTTTGCCCGGTGTCAAGCCTTCGGCGAGCAGCAGGTACATCTTCTCTTCGAGGAAGCCCGGCGTGGGGAAAAACTCCATAAAGATCTTGAGTCGCTTCGCCCGGTAACCCGTTTCTTCCCGCAATTCGCGCTTCGCCGCCTCGCGTGGTGTTTCTCCTTTATCGATCCGCCCGGCCACCAACTCCCACAGGTATTGCCGCGCGGCGTGGCGATACTGTCGGATCAGCAGAATCCGCCTGTCCGGCAGCACCGGAAGCACCACCGTCGAACCCGGATGTGTAATCATTTCCCGCGTCGTTCGAACGCCGCTCGGCTCGATCACTTCGTCCCGCCGAATCCCGAACACTTTTCCGGCGTACACGGTCTGGCTGCTCAGCACCTGGGGCTTCTTATTCAAAGCGCTCGGGTAGGAGCGAGCGTTAGCGCGTGTCCCCGGGTTTTCCCTCCGGGAAGGCGCCGCTGAAGAGTTCTTCATTTTTCCTCGCGCGAGCCTCCGCCGAACATCATACCGTGAAATCTTCGATTCTTCTGTGTGGTCGACGCCCCATACCGCGGTCTTCCCGGGCGTGCTCGCCACTCGTTTTTCCCGAGCGTCTTTTGCGAACGACCTCTCGTCTCCGCCGGGCAGATGCGAGGGGCCATTCACCGCCATCACTCGTCATCCTTTCTTCTTTATCTGCTAACATCTTGCCCATGCAAATCAACACCATTATCGTCGACGACGAAAAGCCCGCCCGCGAAGAACTGGCCTACCTGCTCAAGGGTTTTCCCGAAATCAACGTCATCGGCCAAGGCCGCAACGGGGTCGACGCCGTCAATCTCATCAAGGAGCATTCCCCCGACCTCGTATTCCTCGACGTCCAGATGCCCGGTCTGGACGGCTTTGGTGTCTTGAAGAAACTCGTCGAACGCAAAATGAAGGTTCCGCATGTCGTGTTTGCGACGGCATTCGATCACTACGCCGTCCAGGCTTTTGACGTGAATGCCGTCGATTATGTTCTGAAGCCTTTCGATAAGGCGCGCATTTCGAAAGCCATCCAGCGCGCCCGCAAGGAAATCGAGGCGCAAACCAGTCCCACCGAGCGGCTCGAGCAGCTCGTCAGCCAGTTGGGCAATTCGAAACAAAGCTCTGCCCATCCGGTGCGATTGCTCGTGAAATCGCAGCAGCGCCTTCTGCTCGTGGACGCCGAAGACTTGATTTGGGCTTCCATCCAGGACGGCGACATCACCGTCATGGCCAAGGACGTGGAAGGCACTTCGAACTACCGCACGCTCGAAGAATTAAGCGCCGCGCTCGATTCCGATTCCTTCTGGCGTCCGCATCGCTCGTTCCTGGTGAACATTCACCACATCAAGGAAGTCGTGCCCTGGTTCAAGTCCAGCTACATGCTCAAAATGAGCGACAAAAAGCAAACCGAAATTCCCGTCAGCCGCGCGCAAATCAAACGCATGCGGGAACTGTTTAAGCTATAAGGCGCGCGACTCGGCGGTTTGTGACCGGTGGAAGAGAGTGGCGAAGGCGAGAGTGGCATTTGGTTGAAGTGCGGTATGCGGCGGGTCTATGGAAACCTTTCGAATTTCGCTGGAGGGATATGCCGGCGGAGCTCGCCCTGGAGTTCCTTTGTCGTTTAGTTTTTGGCCGGAGGTCCCCATGACTCGAGAGCGGGCGTTGAAGGTTGTTCTGGTGCTGGTGGGGTTGCTTTTTTCTGCTGCGGCTTACCCGCTGCTCGCCATGCATCTGCAAGAGGCCTTGCGGATGATGCTCAGCGTGTACGCCACGCTGGGGATTTTCCTGCTGCTTGCATCTCGCGACCCCTCCGCAAATCGCAGCCTGATCGCTTTCACGGCGTGGTCGAGTTTTGCTCACGCTGCCGTTATGGCCGTACAGCTATTCTATAACCTGATCCCCCGCAGTGAGGCGGTCGGCGTCCTACTGCTTGCTATCACCGGCGTAACCCTGCTCGTCCTCGCCCCAGGAAAGCCGTCAGCCGAACTCGCGTCGGCAACGACGGCTGCTCGGGTGTGATCTCTCCTGCTGATTCTTTTGCGTTTTTTTTTTACCGTCGATGGCTAACCTTCTGCTCCTTCATCTGCCTGTGTTAGCATCGTGCGTACCGCGCGTTACAATGAACTAATGGACTTCTCGCTGAACGACCACCAAAGACTGATCCGCGACACCGTCCGCCAATTCATGGAGACGGAGGTGCGCCCGTTCGTCAAGGACTGGGAAAAGCAGGAGAAATTTCCCGCCGAAGCGATCCAGAAACTCGGCGAGATGGGCTGCTGCGGCATGCTGACCCCGGAAGAGTGGGGCGGGCCGGGGCTGGACACGGTCTCTTACGTGCTGATGCTGGAAGAGGTGGCGCGCGTGCATACGGCAATGTCCACGGCGATTGGCGTGACGAATTCGGCGGTGCAAGCGCCGCTCGTGATGTTCGGCAACGAGGCGCAGAAAAGAAAATATCTGCGCCGCATGGCCACGGGCGAAACGCTCGGCGCCTTTTGCCTGACGGAGCCGGCGGCGGGCTCCGACGCGGCGGGCATTCAAGCGCGTGCGGTGCGCGACGGAAATGTTTACAAGCTCAACGGAACAAAAACCTGGGTCACGAATGGCAACGTTGCGGGAGTTTACGTGGTCTTCGCGAAGACCGATCCCGCGGCGGGCGGGAAAGGCGTCAGCGCATTTTTGGTCGAGCCAGATCTTCCCGGGTTTCGCCGGGGGCGCCACGAAGAAAAGATGGGGCAGCATTCCTCCCCGTCGGTTGAAATTTTGCTGAATGATTGCCTGGTGCCGGTGGAGAACCGGCTGGGCGAAGAAGGGCAGGGGCTGCGCATTGCGCTCGGTGCGTTGGACGGAGGACGCATTGGCATTGCCGCGCAAGGCGTGGGGCTGGCGCAGGGCGCGCTCGAACAGACCCTTAAATACGCGAAACAGCGCAGGGCGTTTGGGAAAAACCTCGCGGAATTCCAGGCGATTCAGTGGATGATCGCGGACATGCAGACGGAAATTGCAGCGGCGCGCGGGCTCACACATTATGCGGCATGGGTGAAAGACACGCACCCAACGAAGCTGGGCGCGAGCGCTTCGAAAGCCAAACTGTATTCGAGCGAGATGGTGAACCGCGTGGTGTACAAGGCGGTGCAGGTGCACGGCAGCGTTGGATATTCGCGTGAGACGGAGGTCGAGCGCATGTATCGCGACGCGCGCGTGCTGACCATCTACGAAGGGACCAGCGAGGTGCAGCGCATGATCATCGCGCGCGAACTGCTCGGCGCGCCGGAGAGGCAAGAGGTCGCCGCGAACTAGTTTGCAGGCAGTGTAGCGGCAGGTTTACCCCGCCGCGTGCAGTCTCGTTTCGCTCATCCCGAGCCGAGCGAGGGATCGGGCTTTTTGGCTTGGGTATCGGAAAAACCGGGTGTTGGGAGCATAGAGTGCAACAGGAGACGGAAGGGACGAGAGATGGCGGCGTCAAGCTGCAAAAGGCGCGCGTCTTGAGCGGCATGCGGCCGACCGGAAGGATGCACATCGGCAATTACTTTGGCGCGCTGGCGAACTGGGTGCGGTTGCAAAATGAGCGGATGCCGGGCGCCGGCCAAGAACCCACCTACGAATGCTTCTACTTTATTGCGGATTGGCATTCGCTGACGAGCGACTACGCGGAGACGTCCGGAATTGCGCAAAATGTGATTGAGATTGCGACCGATTACCTGGCAGGCGGCCTTGATCCCGAAAAGCATCCGAACTGCACCATCTTTCAGCAGTCCCTCGTGCCCGAACACGCCGAGCTGCATCTGTTGCTGTCCATGGTGACGCCGCTCGGTTGGCTCGAGCGCGTGCCGACGTACAAAGAGGCCCTGGAAAACATCAAGGACAAGGACCTGCACAATTACGGATTCCTTGGATATCCGGTGCTGCAATGCGGGGACATTGTGATGTATGGCGAGCCAGGAGTCCCTTTGTGGGTTCCCGTGGGAGAAGACCAGGTTTCACACGTGGAGATCAGCCGGAAGATCGTGCGCAGCTTTAATTCTTACTACGGGCTCGAGGTTGACGAAGATTTATTCCGAAGGGTCGAAAACGCGAAAGTATTGAAGAGACTTCGTGAGTTGTCCCCGCAACTAAAGGCGCTTGAAATCCCAGATCCGGTGGAGACCAACCAGCTGGTGTTGACCTACAAGGTTCTGCTTAAAAGATACATCGCCGAGGTTGGTTTTAGGAATTTTCGGGAAAAAGTCGCCCAAGACGGAAGATTCTTTCGTTCCGTGGCTGTGTTGGAAGAGCCAGGCGTGATGCTGACGAAAACGCCGAGGATTCCCGGGCTCGACGGTCGCAAGATGTCGAAGAGTTATGGGAACGCCATCACGCTGAGCGAGAGCGATGCGGACATCCGCGCGAAAACGAAAGTGATGATGACGGACCCGGCCAGGAAGAGGCGTAGCGATCCTGGAAACCCGGATGTCTGTCCGGTGTACGACTGGCATAAACTGTTCTCGACCCCAGAGACGCTGGAGTGGGCCGCGGATGGTTGCCGCTCGGCGGGAATCGGCTGCATCGAGTGCAAAGCAAAAATGGCGGACCATTTGATTGAATGGATCAGGCCGGTGCGGGAGCGTCGCGTGGAGCTCGAGCGGCATCCTGCGCGCGTGCTCGAGGTGATCGACGAAGGTTCCAAGCGGGCGCGAAAAGTAGCGCAAGCTACGATGGGGCGTGTCCGCGAGGCCATCTTTGGCTCGGGGAAAAAAAAGCAAGGATAATTGCCGGGGCAGTCGAAAGCGCGAAGGCCTGAGTTCGAGGAGAGCGCTTTGGCGCGTCATCAGAGTGGCAAATGACGCGTGGCGAGACAAAAGAACCGGATGACGCACAGGTCAAAGCAACCGCGGACGCAGCGAAAGAGGGTAATCTCGCAATCCCCCTTCGGTTTTGACGGAATCCTGACGACTGAGAGCTGAACAATGGCGACGCCCGAGCATAAGTTGACGGGAAAAAGCGCGGGAGAGGGAGTGCAGAATTCCGCGGAGAAGAAGGCGGCAGAGCCCGCGGAGGGAAAAGAAGCGGCGAGTGAGGAGTGGCGAGTGGCGCGCGGGCAGGGCGCAGGCGACGCCACAAGCACCGGTGAGCAATCCACGTCAACCGCTGGCGGCTACAAGATTCACATCCCGATGTACGAGGGCCCGCTCGATTTGCTGCTGGATTTGATCAAGCAGCAAAAAATGAGCATTCACGACATTCGCATCTCGGAAATCACCGCGCAATATTTGGATTATTTACACAAATTGGAAGAATTGGACGTGGATGTTTCTGCGGAATTTATTTACATGGCGGCGACGCTGATTTATATCAAGAGCAAAATGCTGCTGCCGTCGGACCCGCTGGCGACTCCGGAAGAGCAAGCCGCGGACCCGCGCACGGAGTTGGTGCAACGGCTCGTGGAACACGAAAAATTCAAAAACGCCGCGCAACTGTTGTACCAGAAACAGCAGATTGAAGAGAACGTGTGGTCAAAGCCGGACAAGTCGCTGTACCAGGACCCAAGGACGGAAGGCGAGTTGGTGGTTTCGCTGGTGGATTTGGTGAAGGTTTTTCAGCAAGTGCTGGAGCGTCGCAAGGAAGTCGTTCGAATCGAGCTGCAGCACGAGCAGTTCACGGTGGCGCAGATGATCGCGCAATTGCGTGGGCGGATTATTGCCAGTGTGGAAAACAGCGTGAACCTGATTCAATTTTTTGAGGCGTGCCCATCGCGGCACGCGATGATCGTGGCGTTTCTGGCGGTGTTGGAAATGGTGAAGCTGCAGGCGGTGGCCCTGGTGCAAGAGAGGATGTTTGGAGAGATTGTGGTAAGGAAGGGCAGGGCCTTCGACGTGGTGTTTGATGAGAACGGAGCGATTCGCATGGTGGATGAGGAATACAGTTAGGAACCCGCGAGCGGTTCGCTCGGGCTAAACGAGTGGCGCGGGTCCGGAAAGAAAAAGCAGAGGATAACGCAGGAAAGGAAGACGCGGGGTTCCGCTGGAGAGCAGGGAGGAAGCGGCAGCGGGGCTGGGGGCAAAGGCAGGAAGAGGCGGGGAAATCAGAAACGAGTAGACGATTTTGGGTCGAGGACCAAAAGGAGGGACGCGCCAAAGCGCCCCCCTACATTGCTGGGAGCAGCGTGAGGCGTGAATGACGAATGAAGAACGAAAAGCGGCCCTGGAAGCGATTATTTATGCGGCGGATGAGCCTGCAACCGTCGAACAATTGACAAAAGCGCTGGGGGAACAAAAATTGGCGGTCGAGGCCTCGCTGGACGAGTTGGTGGCGAGTTACGCGGCGGAAGAGCGGGGCGTCGAAGTCCGCGCGGTGGCGGGCGGGTACAAGATGTACACAAAGCCGCAGCAGCATGATGCGGTGCGGCGGTTTATCAAGAGCTTGCGGCCACCGCTAAGGTTGTCGATGCCGGCGCTCGAGACGCTGGCGGTGATCGCGTACAAGCAGCCGGTGACGGCGCCGGAAATTTCGGAGATTCGCGGAGTGAATACAGCGGGGGTGATCAGCACGCTGCTCGACAAGCATTTGATCTCCACGGCGGGGCGCAAGGAAGTGATTGGGCGGCCAATCCTGTATAAGACGTCGAAAGAGTTCTTGATGCGGTTTGGGTTGAGCGATTTGGAAGAGTTGCCGAGCCTGAAAGAGTTTGAGGCGCTGGCACGGGAGGCGCTGGGAAGCGATGAAGGGTTGGTGCCCGTGGATGAAAGCCTGACAAACGAGGCGAGCATTGGCGCGGGGAAAGAAGCGGCCGGCAAGGAAGGCCAGGACGAAGCGGTGGCGAGCAATGAGGGAATGCCGGAAGGGGAGAGCGAGAGTTCGAAGAAGGCCGCCGCGGCGACAGAGTGAAGAGCTGGAAAATGCGGAACGCGAAATACGCGATCGAACGTCAAAATGGAGTCAAAGAGCACGCAGCAGGGAAAACAGAGGGCACGGCAGCGTCGCCAGCAAGAGGCAATCGAAGCGAGATCCCGCAGCGACGCGCCGTAAACACGGCGGTTCCCCGCACCGAATGACCAGTTTTTGATTTCAGTTCTTGAAGAGAAAGCGGCGCAGCGGGAGAAAAAAGAACGGACGAGTACGAGCAAAGCTCGGGCGAGCGGAAGCGTGTGTTCGCCGGCCCGGTCGGTCATTGGCGCTGCTGGCCCTTTCTCTGGATCCGTTCCCGGGATATTGGAACGGGCGAGCGCCCCGGACTGACGACCCGCAGAAGGAGCGAACCAGCCCACGGTAGAACGCTACTGTGTGTGATTCCTGCCGCGTAGCATCAAATCATTCCGCTATCGAAGCTATGGAATGAATGGCCCGCATTACCATGGATGCGGCAAGCGGGACCCGCAAATAGGGGTCCTTAATAAACCAAACCTCGGTCCAGGGGTACAGAAGAGACGATAAGCGATGCAGGAGAGGTTGCAGAAAATCATTGCGCGGGCGGGGATTGCTTCGCGAAGGCACGCGGAGCAATTGATCCTGAGCGGCCAAGTGCGCGTAAACGGTCGCGTCGTGACCGAGCTCGGAACGAAGGCGGACGCGGCCACGGACCGGATTGAAGCCGCGGGGCGCGTGGTGAAAGGAGCAGAGCGGCGCGTGTACCTGGTGCTGAACAAACCGCCCGGGATTGTGTCAGCGATGGCCGACCCGGAACGGCGGAAGACCCTGAAAAACTGTTTGCGGGGGTTTCCGGCGCGCGTGTACCCGGTCGGGAACTTGGAGTACACGGCGTCGGGACTGGTGTTTTTGACCAACGACGGTGACCTGGCCGCGGAGATGCTGAAGCGCTGGGGCGAGCTGGAGCAAGTGTATTTGGTGAAAGTGAAAGGGATGCTGACGCTCGAGGAATTGGAGCGACTAGGGAAGGAGATTGGCGTGAGGATGAAGACGGTACGGCAGCCGGATGCGGCGCGGAGGAGGGCCGCGAATTACTGGTATGAAGTGCGCATGCGGGATACGAAGAAAGACGAAATGCGGAACGCGTTGTTTCGGGAGCAGCATCCGGTGGAGAAGATGAAGCGGGTAGGATTGGGGCCGCTGACAGTGGAAGGAGTGCAGGAGGGAAGGTACGAGATGTTGCGGGAGAGCGAAGTGGAGAAATTGCAGAAGGCGCTGCGCGGAGGGAAAGGAAGCAAGGGAAACAAATGAGCAAGAGAGGCGAGAAAGATGCAGCACATCCCATCGGGGTGGGTTCCCTCGCGCCAGGATTCCTCGGCGGCAAAATCCGCGGGCTCGGAATGAGCGTTCATGCGAGCTTTGCCGGAGCGGGAGCCTCGGGGAATGGCATCAGATCCAGGCGTAGGTGCTTGAGCCTCGCACGATAAATAGTCGCGAGCCATTAATAAAAGCGGCAGCCGCACTCCAAAGAGTCGATTCAAATCATGGCTTCGGAAAGATTGCAGAAGATTATGGCGGCAAGCGGGATTGCGTCGCGGCGCAAGGCGGAACAGATCATCGCGGCAGGACGCGTGACGCTGAACGGCAAGGTGGTGACCGAGCAGGGAACGAAGGCGGATCCGGAGCGGGACGAGATTTGCGTGGATGGGAAGCCGTTGAAGAGGCCGGAGCGGCTGCGGTATTTCCTGTTGAACAAGCCCAAAGGATATGTGACGACGGTGAGCGATCCCGAGGGCCGGCCGACGGTGATGGATTTGTTGCCGGGGGGCACGGAGCGCGTGTATCCGGTGGGGCGACTGGATTATGCGAGCGAGGGATTGCTCCTAATGACGAACGACGGTGCGCTGGCGCAGAAGCTGATGAACGCCGGATCGCATGTGCCGAAGATGTATCGCGTAAAGGTCAGTGGAAAGCCGGGGGAGAAGGCGATTGCACGGCTGCTAGCGGGTGTCACGATTGAGCTGGAGGACGGGAGACGGGTGAAAACGTCGCCGGCAAAAATACGGTTGGTGGAAGACGGCGCCAAAGGAAGAGGCGAGTGGCGAGTGGCGGGCGGCGTGCGAGCCAACCCCTGGTATGAGGTGACTCTGATGGAAGGAAGAAACCGGCAGATTCGAAGGATGTTCGAGCAAGTGGGGCATCACGTGGAGAAAATCAAGCGAGTGCAATTGGGGCCGTTGGTGTTGGACGTGGAGCCGGGGAAGTTTCGGGAGTTGACGAAGAGGGAAGTGGAGGAGTTGAAGAAAGCAGCCGGTGAAGAATAAGAAAACGAAACGCAGAGACTCGCCTGGGAACCACCAGGGGAAAGCAGTTCCCTTGGCTCGGGATGACCATGTTGAAGGCTCGGCCGCGGACGCATAGACCGGGAGGTGGCGAAACCAGGAGAGGATAATGCACAAGCACAGCGAGTCGTTCCTGACTCGCAGGTGCTGCGCAGAAAGTGCGAGAATGGTTGAGGCGGGCGAAAGCCGCCTCGGCACGTAAGGCCGCCGAACAGCGATGAGCCGGATGCCGGAAGCGACGAGGGATACCCAGGGGCGAGATGAGCAAAACGATTGAAGAGCTGATACCGGAGTATCTGCGCGGGCTGCCCGTTTACGTTCCCGGCAAACCCATCGAGGAAGTCGAACGCGAACTGAACATTCACGCAATCAAACTCGCTTCGAACGAAAATCCGCTCGGGCCGTCGCCGATGGCGATGGAAGCAGCTCGCAAAGTGCTGGCTGATTCGAACCGTTATCCGGATGGCGGGACGCTGCGGCTGCGGGAAAAAATTGCGGCGATGCACGAAGTTTCGCCGGATGAAGTTTTTATCGGGCTGGGATCGAGCGAACTGATTGACGTGGCGGCACGTGTGTTGCTCGGCCCGGGGGCGATCGGGCTAACTTCGAAAGGAACCTACCCGCCGTTTTCCACGGCGATTCGGGCAAATGGCGGGTCGCTTGAGCACGTGCCCATGTGCGCGTTCGCCTACGATCTGCCGGAAATGGCGCGTGCGATTACGGATTCGACGCGTATCGTTTATCTGGCCAACCCGAACAATCCGACGGGAACGGCGTTTGGGGCGGAGGAGTTCGAGCGGTTTTTGAGTCATGTGGGAAGCGACACGCTGGTAGTGCTGGATGAGGCGTATATCCACTACGCGGAAAGAGCGGGCATGCCGCAATCGGTGGAGCTTTTCCGGCTGCGCAAGAATTTGCTGATCTTGCGGACCTTTTCGAAAGTTTACGGCATGGCCGGGATCAGAGTTGGATACGGGATCGGTGCGGCGGCGCTCGTGTCGGCGATGAACAAGCTGCGCACGCCGTTCAACGTGTCGGGAGTGGCGCAAGCGGCGGCGCTCGCGGCGCTCGATGATCATGAGCACGTGAAGCGATGTATCGAGGCCAATCGCGTGGAGAGGAAGAGGATCACCGAGGAAGTGGCGAAGCTCGGATTGAAGCCGGTGAAGAGTGAGACAAATTTCGTGTTTGTGGAAACGGGACCGGAGGCGAAGGCCATCAGCGACGAATTGTTGCGGGAAGGCGTGATCGTTCGGCCGCTGGCGTGGATGGGCTTTCCGGAGGCCATGCGCATTTCCGTGGGGACTGCGGAAGAAAATGGCAAGTTGTTTGCGGCGCTTGGCCGAGTGCTGGCGAAGCACAAAGGGAAGCCTGAGTTGACGGCGCGATGAAGGAAGGAAAAACGCGTTAAACGGACCGGGTGATTCGTGACTGGTGAAAAACCCGGGGAACATCAGCCTGCGCGAAGGACTGGCGCGGGCGTTTCATTTAGGGGGCGGAGTCGTTTTTTGTGGAAAAGGAATTAACGCCGACCGCGGAAACGTTAGAGCACAGAGGACAGGAGAGAGGGAAGCAACGACGCGATGAGAGTGCTGGTTCCGGAAGGGTCGGAGTTTGGGGCGCAGAGCGGCGGC
Organism: Acidobacteriota bacterium; assembly: GCA_003223215.1. Lineage (GTDB taxonomy): Bacteria > Acidobacteriota > Terriglobia > Acidiferrales > UBA7541 > Acidiferrum. The sequence goes on along the minus strand of QHYH01000084.1, from coordinate 181,821 downwards.
GATCCTATTGCGGGCATTTTGCGCAAGTACAAGACGATTGCGGTGGTTGGATTGTCGTCGAACCCGATGCGGCCGAGCCACGAAGTGTCGGAGTACATGCAACGCGCGGGGTATCGAATTATTCCGGTTAATCCCCATGAGACGGAAGTGCTGGGGGAGAAAAGTTATGCGCGGCTGGAGGACGTGCCGGAGGACGTAGATGTCGTGAATGTTTTCCGGCGAGCGGAAGAGGTGCCGCCGGTGGTAGAGAGCGCGATTCGCGTGGGAGCGAAGGTGGTGTGGATGCAGTTGGGAATCGAGAACGAAGAGGCGGCAGAGAGGGCCAGAGCGGCGGGATTGGCGGTGGTCGAGGATGCCTGCATTTTGATTGAGCATAGGAGGCGCGGGATGAGGGGATAGGGATTAAGAGCAGGGAAAAACCGGAAGAGGGGACAGGCTGGAGCGCGCCCCTACAAAGACCGTCCCGCGCGGAACAGATGCGCGGGCGTTTTGTTTGTGGGCCATGATCATTGGCGGAGAAAAAAGGCTATCGCAGGGGGCCACCGAGACGCAGAAGAGAAAAAGTTGCCGGAGTCGCACGAATCGAAGCAGGCTGCGCCCAGAATAAGGCAATGGTGCGAGGCGGATTGGCGGGGCCTTCAGTGTGGGAGAGGAAAAACCAGCAGGTTGCGCTTGCCGGGGACGACAACGCCGAGGAGCCGGCCGTCGGGAGAGATGGAGAATTCGCGGAAGCTGAGGCCGTGAAGAACGGGAACGGGCGTTGGCTGCGAGACCGGGATATCTTTGTTGGGCGAGACGGCGGCGAGCGGGGGAACGGGGAACCAGACGAGGTCGCCGGATTTTTTCTCGGGGGCCCGCTTGAGGAAAATGCGCGAATCGTCGGAAGTCCAACGATAGACGCCAAGGCCGACGCGCACGCGCGCGAGTTGGTGGGGATTCGAAAGGCTGCGGATCTCGAGGACTTCGCGGTCGATGAAATAGGCGGTTTTGGTGCGGTCGGGAGAAACAGTGAGGCCGCCTTCGTAGCCTTCGAGCGTGGCGAGCTCCTTGGCGGAGTCGTTGAGGATGTCGAGATATTGCAAACGGGGCGGGCCGGACATGGCGTGGTCCTGCTCGACGGCGACAGCGAAATTCATCCCGGGAATCCAGGCGGCGTCGCGAAAGGTGCGTCCTTCGTAGGGAGAAGGAACTGTGCCGGAGGAGAGGCGCGTGGTTTTGATGGAGAAGAGCGAGAGAGCCGGCACGGCTTGGGAGAGATAGGCGATGGTGTTGTTGTCGGGGAGAAAGGTGGCATTGGAGGAAGCGAGGATGAAGTTGTCGCCTTTGTCGATGCGAAGTCCGTGGCCGGAGTCGTCGAAGAGAAGCGTTTGGACGGAGTTGGTGGCGTTGCCGCTCTCGTCTTGCACGGTGGTGGTCATGAGCTGGACAAGGAGATAGCGGCCGTTAGGCGACCAGCGAATGGCGTCCACGAGGTAGCTGAACAGCTGATTGTCGCGCGTATATTTTTGGCCTTCGAGAAGATGGCGTCGCTTGCCGTGTGGCTCGTCAATCCAGATGTCGTCGTGCTCGAGGTCGTAAAGCTTGGTTTTGAGCTTGTGATAGGCGGAAAAAGCGATGGCGTCGTTGGGACCGAAGGAGAAGGCGGTGATTTCGTCGTCGATGGAATGAAGAGGATTGTCGAGGGTTTGGGCCCGGGAAGAGGAAAGAAAGAAAAAAGAATTCACACAAAGGACGCAGAGAGATGAGAGTACGCGGAGACAGAGGTGGCCCGTCGCGGAAAAAGAACAGGGTAAACGGGTGGACCCTCTTAGAAAGCGCCCGGCGTAAACCAGCGACGGCTCGCGAAAAGCGCTCGGGGTAAACCAGCGGCGACATTCGCAAAACAAGAGAGAGAAGATCATGGTTTGGGATGGGGGCCGCTGTAGTCGGAGCAGCAGGGTTTTTGGGAGGGAGTGAATTCCATGAGTTCGACGCGGGTTCCGTCGGGATCGTAGAGATTGAGCTGCCATTTGCCGTCACGGCCGATCTTTGGTTGTTCGGTGCCGTTCCAGCCGTTTGTCCGGAGCTGCCGCTCGGCGGCGTGAACGTCGGGAACCCCGAGAGCGATGTGGTTCATCACCCCAAGAGTGTGCTTGTCGGCGTTGGCGGGGACGTTGAGCATGTATTCAAGCCAGTCGGTGCCGTCAGGGACTTGCATGTCGACCCAGTTGCTTTCCTCGTCCTTCATGCCACCGTGCCAGTAGACATGGAAGCCGAGGATGTCTTTGTAGAATTTGTCTTCGGCGGCGCGATCGCGAACGACGAAGCCAGCGTGAATCAGGCGAGCGCTAATTTGACTGGCGGAAGTCGTGAACTGGCGGTGAGCGGGAGGTTGCACGAAGGTGATCGGAAGACCTTCGGGATCCTGAAAAGAAAAGTGAACGGTGCCGTTGAAATCTCTGGTAACCGGCTCGGCCCGGATGCTGTGAGCCTGGAGATAACGGTGCATTCCCATCGCGTCAGCAGTCGCAAAGGCGACTTCAGCGAGAAGATTTGCCTGAGAGCCGGAGGCCCCTTTTTCCAACGCAATTTGTTGGTGCTCGCTCAGGATGTAACACGGGCGCACCATGCCCGCGCAACCGGCGTCGCGAGAGGTGAGGCCAAGAACTTTGCTATAGAAATCGACCGCCGCGCGCGGGTCGGCGGACCAGAGGCGGACGTGAGTGATACCGGTGATAGCTGGCCGGACAGGCTGATCCTGGCCGCACAGGGACGCGGAGTAGTGCAAAGCAACCAGAGACAAAATCAGGATTATCGGAGCGCGGCGCATCGGATCACCTCAGGATTTAGGTACCGGCTTGGATTTTAGCTTACGGATTTCGTCCAGGCGAAGGCGGAGACGCTGCTCGAAGCCCTGGTCGGTGGGATGGTAGTAGGTGCGGCTCGCGAGATTGTCCGGGAGGCAGAGCATGTCGGTGACTTTTTCCGCGAAGTCGTGGGCGTATTTGTAGCCGTCGCCGTAGCCGAGATTTTTCATAAGGCCAGTGGGGGCATTGCGCATATGGAGCGGCACGGGATCGGCCTCGGTTTTGTGGACGTCGTCGAGGACTTCGCCGTAGGCGGCGTAGACGGCGTTGGATTTGGGTGCGAGCGAAAGGTAGACGGCGGCTTCGGCGAGGGCGAGGTGGCCTTCGGGCGCACCGAGGAAATCGAAGGCGTCTTTGGCCGCGAGCGTCATGGCCAGGGCGTTGGTGTCGGCAAGCCCGATGTCTTCGCTGGCCATGCGCACCATGCGGCGCGCGAGGTAGAGCGGATCTTCGCCGGATTCGATCATGCGCGCGAGCCAATAGAGGGCGGCGTCAGGATCGGAGTTGCGCACGGATTTGTGGAGCGCGGAGATGAGATTGAAATGCTCTTCCCCGGCTTTGTCGTAGCGGAGGAGTTTGCGCTGGAGAACGTCTTCGAGGAGTTCGCGGGTGATGACCCGAGCGGAGCCTTTCTTGGCCTGAGCGCTCTTGGCGGCGAGCTCCAGTGTGTTGTAGGCGGCGCGAGCGTCGCCGTTTGCGAAGGAGGCGATGCGAAAAAGAATGTCGTCAGACACTTCGGTAGGTTCGTTGCCGCGGCCTGGCACGGCCAGCAGGCCGCGCGCTTTGTCGGCGAGGGCGCGGCGAAGCAGCTCGACGATTTGAGGAGTGGTGAGAGGTTCGAGGATGTACACCTTGGTGCGGGACAGAAGAGGCGAGATGACTTCAAAGGAGGGATTTTCGGTGGTAGCGCCAATGAAAGTGATATGGCCGGCTTCGACGTGAGGAAGGAAGGCGTCCTGCTGAGCTTTGTTGAAGCGGTGAACTTCGTCGACGAAGACAATGGTGCGGTGGCCGGAGGGCGATTTGTATTCGGCGGCGGCCATGACCTCCTTGATTTCCTTGATGCCGGCGAGGACGGCGCTGAAGGAGACGAACTCGGCGTGCGTGACGCGAGCAATGAGGCGCGCAAGCGTGGTTTTGCCGCAGCCGGGAGGTCCCCAGAACAGCATCGAGCCGATGTTGTCGCTTTCGATCTGCGTGCGCAGCGGCTTTCCAGGGCCGAGAAGTTTTTCCTGGCCGATGAATTCGTCGAGGGTGCGCGGGCGCATGCGCTCGGCGAGCGGCTGGTTGGCAGCCGGGACGTCGGAATCCGCGGGAGAGGCGGGGAGTTTGGAGAACAGGCTCATGGACTCTTTGAGTCTAAATCGTTTGGTGGGAAAGGTGAAAGGGGACAATTGTGCGGCGGGGGCTGGCAGCTCCCTGTTGGTAAAGAAAAGAAAGATGGTTTCAAGTGCGGCTTTCGAGACGCGCGGGCGCAGCGTGCTGCGCCCCTACAACTGCCGCAAGGTGGAGTTGCGCTGGCGGGCGGCTTCGTAGAAGACGACCGCAGCGGCAGCAGCGGCGTTGAGGGACTCAACGCCGCTGGCCATCGGAATGTGGATGCGGACGTCGGCGGAGCGCTCGACTTCTTCGGGGAGGCCGGCGCCTTCGTTGCCAACAAGAAGAGCGATGGGCTGGCACCAGTCGACTTCCCAGGGGGCGAGAAAAGGGGCGTTGGTAGCAGATGGCTCGTTCGTCTTGGCATGGTCAAAACCCGGAGAAACGCCGCTCATGGGGGGAAAAGCTCCGGGCTTGTCGTGCACGCTCGAGGCGAGGGTGTGGATGCCAGCCACTTTGCATTGCGTCAGAAGAATGGCGAGAGACATTCCGGCGAGGATGGGGAGATGGAGGGCCGCACCGGCAGAGGCGCGGAGCGCCTTCGGCGAATAGGGGCTGGCGGTGCCGCTGACGCCGGAGGCGGCAGTGGCACCGCCAGTCACGCCGAAAGCGGCGGCCGTTCGGAGGATGGTGCCGACATTGCCGGGGTCTTGTACGCCGGCCAGAACGACAAGAAGTGGCGCGCAAGCAGATTCAGGAGTGCGGACGAGATCGTCGAAGGAAGTCTCGCGTGGTTTCACCAGCGCTGCGACGCCTTGCGGGTGCTCGGTGTCGGCAAGGCCCTCGAAGAGGCGGTCGGTGGTGCGCAGGATGGGGAAGGCCATCTCAGGGCGATCGATGAGGGGCGCGAGGCGTTCGTGATGCCGCTGGCCGGCTTCGCTGAAGAGCACGGCTTGGATGGGACAGCCGGAGCGCAGCGCCTCTTCGACGAGACGGACGCCTTCGACACCGACAAAGCCGTTTTCCGTGGGCAGGCCGCCGCTGAGGGCCATGCGAAACTCCTTCAGCCAGCGATTGTCGCGGCTGGTGAGGGGCGCGGACTCCCCAGCGGCACGAACGTTATGCCGGGGTCTGCTGGGCATTGCGTCTGGCTTCATAGCGATGCAATCGCATGCAGCTCTGAATGAAAACAATTAGCAAGTCTTGCACACTATCGCATCTCAGGGGAAGCCGGTTGGCGACTCAAGTCAGGAACGGGTCGCCTCGTCGTGGGTCGATACCGCGGGAGTGATAAGTCAGATGCGATAGGAGGGGGGCCGAATGCCTTTGTCGCGGAGGTAGATTTCGGCTTGGCCGCGATGATGTGCGACATGGACGTACATGGCGAGGAGGACTTCGCGGCCGGGAAGACGACCGTCCGGGGAGTCGTGCACGGCGTCGAGTTGGGCGCCGGTGAGATTCGAGATCACCGAGGAACAGTACTCGAAAGAGTCGCTGAGGAATTTGACCACGGCGTCTTTGTCGGTCGGCGAAGGCAAGGCGGGAGGAACGGAATCCTTCAGACCAGCGCAGAATTGATAGTTGGTGGTCGCGATGTGGGACATCAGTTGGCCGAAGTCCATGGATTCGGGATGGGGGCGGAAGCCGTACTGGTCCGCCGGCATGGCCTTGGCCACGGCGACCGAAAGACCACTAAGAGCGGCAAAGTGCTTGGCGTATTCTCCAGCGGCATTGGACGCGTCCGGAGCCGCGACAGCCGGAAAAAGAGAAAGGGAAATCAGAACAGCGAGAGTCCAAACGGAACGGGACTGCATGGTGTGGCCTCCTTGAAGAGTGTTGTTGCTGGCCTTACTCGAATGTCGGACGCTTCCTGCGGCACACAGGCACAAGGTCCGTTCGCCGGTTGCCTCACAAGACCGGCAAGAATCCACCGCGAATTAGCTCCGAGATTCCTTTAGCTGAAAAGCCAAAGGAGGTCTAGAACAAAGACAACCAGCGAAAGCATGCCAAAATCCAATCAGATCAGCCAACTCATCGGCCGCCACACCCGGCTTTGCGAAATGGCCGCCAAGGAGGGCCGCGGTGTTGCGCGGGCCGGAGGGGGTATGGTAGCGTCGGCCCAATACGGGCAGCGCGTAAGGAGCGCTGCGAACACGCCGCCCTGAAGCTTCGTTGTCGCCGAGGGAAAGCGGGCGGCGCTACGGGTGGCGGTACGACTTCGCCAAAGGCCAAAAAATTGCCGGCTGAACTGCTGCGCGTCAATCCCATTAACCCGGAAAGGGAAGTGCTGCGATACGCGGCGGGTTTTCTCTCGCGCGGAAGTGTGATCGCGATACCCACGGACACTTTTTACGGACTGGCAACGGACCCGTTCAATTTGGCGGCGGTGGATGAGATTTACCACGTGAAAGGGCGGCCCGAAGCGCGAGCCCTGCCGATTCTGGTGAATTCGATCGAGCAGGCGGTGGCGCTGTCGCGCGGAACCCCGGGAAGCTTCATGCGGCTGGCGCACAAGTTCTGGCCGGGCGCGCTGACGCTGGTGGTGAATGCCGCGCACAAGATTCCGTTGAAAGTGACGGCAGGAACGGGGCGGGTGGCTTTGCGCTGGCCACGGAGCGAGGTGGTGCGGTGCCTGATTGAAGAGTTCGAGGGGCCGGTGACAGGAACGAGCGCGAACATTTCGGGATTTTCTTCGTGCGCCAGCGCGGCGCAGGTGATGAAGCAGCTGGGTTCGCGCGTGCCGCTGGTATTGGATGCCGGCGAGACCGGCGCGACGCTGCCGTCGACGATCGTGGAGTTGAATGGAGACGCGTGGAGGATTGGAAGGGAAGGCGCGATTGCGGTCGAGGAGATCGAGAGGGCGATGAAGGAGAGGGGATAGAGATGGTGATCGGGGATGGCGATTCTAGAACAGATGACGCAGAGACCCGGAGGGCGCGGAGTCAGCCGGTGAGAACACAGAAGCGCATCCCTCGTTCGGCTTGGGATGACCAAGGGCGGTATCTTTTCAACGCGTTGCGCGATGGAAGCCGGCTATGTTGGGATGCAATGCCGTAAGGAATGCATAGTCACCGCGGGAGGAAGGATCGAAGGGGCCGAGAGAACGTCGGTGGACAGAGACAACGTCGTTGAACCATAGCGGCAGGTAGGGGAGATCCTCGGCAAGGATTTTTTGGACTTCGCTCGACAAGGCTTTCCGTTTTTCCTGGTCCATTTCCACGCGAATCTGATCGGTGAGCGCGTCGATGCGCGGATTGTGGTAGTGTCCGCGATTGGCTCCGTCGGGCGGGAAGCGCTCGCTGAGGTGGAAGACGACGGTGGAGGCGTCGGGAGTCTCGCTGGACGTGAGCAGACGGAACGCGCCGCGCTTGGGCGATTTGTTCGTGGGATTGCGGATGAAAAGGAGACTGGCTTTTGACAGTCCAGCTCCGAGAATGGTGACCCTTCAGCGGGGAGGGGCATAGGAGATTTTGCCGAGGATGGCCGGACCGCTCGCGCCGGTGGCAGAAGGCAGATTTGCCGGGCGCTGGTTAAAGGTTTCATAAGCGAGGAGAGCGAAGGCGAAGGCTTCTTTCGCGTCCTCGGGCACGCCGAAGCGCGAGGAAGCAAGGACGGACATAAATGAAGCTTGCTTTTTTTGATGTGGGAAACCCTGGGCAGGTGTGGCGAGCGTCATTTCGGCAAAAGCTTTCTTCGGAAGTGCCGTGAAATTTACGGCACGCGGTGGAACGACGGTAAAGGCCGAAAGCTGTTCGAAGAGCAGGGGGTTATGCGCGCCGCCGCCGGAGACGATGAGCTCGTGGATCCGGTGATTGGGCAGGACGAAACGATGGAGAGCGTCGCCGACGGAAGCCGCCGTGAACGCAGTGGCGGTGTGAATGAGGTCGTTCGGTCTAGCCCGGTAACGTCGCCCGAGAACGAGAAGCTTCTTGACATAGGCCGCACCGAAGTATTCCCGCCCCGTGGATTTGGGCGGTTTGCGTTTAAGGTAGGGATCCTGGAGAAGAACCTTTAGCAGGGGCGGGTTGATTCGGCCCCTTCGCGCGAGGCGAGCGTCTCTGTCGAAACGCTCGCGGCCATGGGTGAAATGTTGGACCAGGGCGTCGATCAGCATGTTGGCGGGGCCGGTGTCGAAGGCAAAAACCTGCGAAGGTTTCGCATTGGCGGGGATTACCGTGATGTTGGCGATGCCGCCGAGATTGAGCGAGACGCGACCAAGTTCTGGATGGCGATAAAGAAGATAGTCGACGTAGGGAACTAGCGGGGCACCCTGGCCGCCGAGGGCCATGTCAGCGGGGCGAAAATCGGAAACAGTGGTGATGCCGGTGCGTGCGGCGATGACCGAGCCGTCGCCAATCTGGAGAGTGGAGGCGGTCCATGCCCCGAAATACCTGGAGGCGACCCCCTGGTGAAAGATCGTTTGGCCGTGAGAGCCGATGAGGGAGACGCGCTGCGGTGGGACGCCTAAGCGGCCGCAGGCGGCGAGAGCGGCTTCGGCAAAAATTCTTCCCAGGCGAAAGTTGAGCCGACTCAGGTCTCCAGCACCTATCGGTTGCTGCTCGGCGACGCGAAGGATTTCTTTGCGCAGCGGGCGAGGAAAGGTGAACGAAGTCTGACCGAGCAACTTCGCGTTTAGGTTCGGAGGCGCGCCGGAGATGCGAGCGAGGGCGACATCGATTCCGTCAGCGGAGGTGCCGGACATGAGGCCGAGGACGAGCATGTCAGCATTATCAGAGATTAGCGCTTCCCCGTTCGCTGCAAAATCCAGTGTTGGTCCTCATCTTCGAAATAGCCCCACCCACTCTTCCGGTTCGGAACGACCTCTGATCGAAACTTGTTCGTGCTGCCGCGGTTTGCTCATGAAATTTGCTTCTTGAGCTCGGCGAGGAGGTTGAGGGCCTCGAGAGGTTTCAACTGGTCGAGGTCGGCGTCGCGCAGCTTGTCGAGCACGGCCCGGTCAAGCGCGGTGAAAAGGATTTGTTGGTGGCCGTTGCTGCCGGGGGCTTCGCCGGCGGCGCCTGGAGAGAGCGTTTCGCTGAGCTCGCGCTCGCTTTGCTCGTGGCGCTTCAGGACTTCGCGAGCGCGCTCGATGACCGAGCGTGGGAGGCCGGCGAGGCGAGCGACTTCGATGCCGTAGCTTTTGTCGGCGCTTCCGGGCTCGACGCGGCGGAGAAAAATGATTTCGCTGGGCGTTTCTTTTACCGATACGTGGACGTTTTTCACGCCCGGAAGAAGATCGGCGAGTTCGGTGAGTTCGTGATAGTGCGTGGCGAACAGCGTGCGCGCGCGAGTGTGTTTCTGGAGGTGCTCGACGACGGCCCAGGCGATGGAAAGGCCGTCGAAGGTCGCCGTGCCCCGGCCGACTTCGTCGAGCAGGACGAGGCTCGAGGGGGTGGCGTAATTGAGGATGGCGGCGACTTCGCTCATCTCGACAAGGAAAGTGGAGCGGCCGCGCGCAAGACTGTCACTTGCGCCGATGCGCGTGAAGATGCGGTCGGTGATGGGAAGTTTGGCCTGGCGCGCGGGAACAAAGCAACCCACCTGGGCCATGAGAATAATCAGGGCAGCCTGGCGCAGATACGTCGATTTGCCGCCCATGTTCGGGCCGGTGATGAGAAGGAGTTGCTGGCGGCCGGGCTCCAGGCAGAGATCGTTCGGAACAAAGCGTTCGCCGCGCTGGTGGAGAAGTTCTTCGATCACGGGATGGCGGCCGCCGACGATGAGCAGTTCGCCGATGGAATTGAATTCCGGGCAGGTGTAGCCGCGGTCGGCAGCAAGCTTGGCGAAGGCCGCGAGAACGTCGAGCTGAGCGACGGCGGAAGCCGTGTGCCGCAGGCGCGCGGCGGTGGCGGCGACGAAGGAGCGAATATCGATAAAGAGCTGGCGCTCGATTTCCAGAATGCGCTCGTCGGCAGCGAGGATTTTGCGCTCGTATTCCTTGAGTTCGGGGGAAGTGAAGCGCTCGGCGTTGACGAGTGTTTGCTTGCGCTCGTAGTCCGCGGGAGCGAGATGCAGATTGGGCTTCGAAATTTCGATGTAGTAGCCGAAAACCTGGTTGAAGCGGATTTTGAGCGACGCGATGCCCGTGCGTTTGCGCTCGCGCTCTTCCATGGCGGCGATGATTTGCTTGCTGTGCTGGCTGAGGTCGCGCAACTCGTCGAGTTCGGCGTGATAGCAGCCGCGAATGATGCCTGGTTCGGTGGCGAGGGCGGGAGGCTCGTCCGAGATGGCGCGTTCGAGGCGTTCGCGGACGTCAGAGAGCTCGTCGATTTCTTCGTGGAGGCGGCGGAGGAGTTCGCTGCCGCCGACAGGCGGAGGCGTGACAAAATTCTTCAACACCGGGAGCTGACCAAGAGATTTGCGAAGGGCGACGAGTTCGCGCGGGGTCGCAAGACCCAATGTGATGCGGCTTGTGAGCCGTTCGAGATCCAGAATTCCCCGGAGCTCCTTGCGGATTTCACCGCGAACGACGGTTTGCTGCACGAGCTGAGTGACGGCGGCGAGGCGGGCTTCGATCGCATCGCGATCGAGAAGCGGCCGGAGAAGCCAGGTGCGCAGCAGGCGCGCCCCCATGCCGGTGACGGTAACGTCCAACGCGGCGATGAGCGTGGCTGGTCCTGAGGACCGACCGGTTTCCTCCGAAAAAATTGGCGTGAGCAGTTCGAGATTGCGCACGGAGACGGGATCGAGAACAAGCGTGTCGTGGTGTTCGTAATAACGGACGCGATCGAGATGGCCGAGGGCCCCCACGCCAGGAGCGTCTGCTCTTTCGCAGGCTTCGCCGGAGCGGTCGCCGCGGGCGGCGTTTTCGCGCAGGTAATGAATGACGGCTCCGGCAGCGGAAAGGGCCTGCGGATGAGCGTCGAGGCCGAAGCCGGTGAGTTCGGCCACCCCGAACTGTTCGCGAAGAATGCGTTCGCCGTAGTCGCGCTGGAAGGTCCAGTCTTCGAGGCGGGACTCGATGCCGCCGGTGCCTTCGAGGAGCGAGGTTTTCGCGGTTTCGAACAGCTGCGGGGGACGCGGGAGCAGGGTTTCGCGCGGGCGCAAAAGCTGGAGTTCGTCGCGCAGAGCTTCCTCCGCGCGCGGCCCGGAAAATTCCGTGGCTTGAAATTCGCCGGTGGAGAGATCCACGAACGCGAGGCCCAGCGGTGAGCCAGACGGGTGAGGCGCAACGGCGGCAAGGAAATTGTTTTCGCGAATATCGAGGACGCCAAGATCGGTTGCAGTGCCTGGGGTGATGACGCGCACGACCTCGCGGCGCACGAGTTTTTTGCCGGGGCCCGGCTGTTCCATCTGGTCGCAAATGGCGATCTTGAAGCCGGCGCGAATCAATCGGGCGAGATAGCCTTCTGCGGCGTGATAGGGAACGCCGCACATGGGGATGGGCTGGCCTTTTTCCCGATTGCGGGAGGTGAGGGTGATTTGGAGTTCGCGCGAAGCGATCATGGCGTCTTCGTAAAATAGCTCATAGAAATCGCCCAGGCGGAACAGCAGCAGCGCATGGGGGTAGCGCGCCTTGATGGAGTGATACTGCTGCATCAGGGGTGTGGCCGGCTCGGTCATTCGGGAGTTGTCAGGTGTCAGTTCTCAGGCTTCCGTACAGAGTCCCTAATGATGGCGTATCGGCATAAAAACGCAAGTGCTCAACTGTGACAGAGAGTGCGGAAAAGATTTCCTCGTTTTCAAGCAAGGCCTGCCGAGAATTCAGTCGCGAATGCCCAACTGCGTGAGCAGAAATGCGTAATCCAAAGCGATTTCGCGCAGGTAGTCGTAGCGGCCGGAAGCTCCGCCGTGGCCCGCGCCCATGTTGATTTTGAACAGCAAAGGATGCGAGTCGGTTTTCAACGAACGAAGCTTGGCCACGTATTTCGCGGGCTCCCAGTACATCACTTGGCTGTCATTGAGCGCGGTTTTTAGAAGCATCGCGGGGTAGGCCTTGCGTTCGAGATTCGTGTACGGACAGTATTGTTTGATGCGGAAGTACTCTTCTGAGATTTGCGGATTGCCCCATTCTTCGTATTCGCCGACGGTAAGGGGCAGCCCCGCGTCTAGCATGGTGTTCAAGACATCGACGAAGGGCACCTGGCTGAGCACCACACGGAACAGGTCGGGGCGCTGATTCGTAACCGCGCCCATGAGCAGGCCCCCGGCGCTGCCGCCCTGGATGGCGAGTTTTTGCGAGGAAGTGTAGCGCTCGGCGATGAGATGCTCAGCAGCGGCGATGAAGTCGGTAAAGGTGTTTTGTTTTTGCTTCATGCGGCCGGCGTCATGCCAGGGCTTGCCGAGTTCGCCGCCGCCCCGAACGTGTGCAACGGCATAGATCACACCACGATCCAGGAGGCTTAGGCGATTCGCATTAAAGTTCACGGGCACGGAAATGCCGTAGCTGCCATACCCGTAAAGGAGCAGCGGCGCCGCGCCATCGAGAGGCGTGTCGCGGCGGTAGACGAGGGAGATCGGGATGCGCGTGCCGTCTAAGGCGGTGGCGTCGAGGCGCCCGCTGAGGTACTGCGAAGCGTCGTAGCCGCCGAGGACGGGTTGCTGCTTGCGAAGGACCCGCTCGCGGGTGCGGACGTCGTAGTCGAATACGGAACGAGGCGTGACAAAGGAATCGTAGTGGAAGCGCACGTGGGAAACGTCGAATTCAGGATTGTCCCCGAGCGAAGCATTGTAGGCGGGTTCCGTGAATTCGATCCGGTGCGAGGAGGCCAAAGCGTTTTCGTTATCCGCGCGTAAATCCACGATGCGCAGGCGGGGAAGGCCCCCTTCGCGCTCGAGTAAAACAAGGTGATCTTGGAAGGCTTCGGCGGAGGCCAGCATCACCTCGGGACGGCAGGGAATCAACTCGCGCCAGTATTCGGGAGCCGATTGCCTGACAGGGGCAGCGACGAGGCGAAACGTGCGGCCGCCCGAATTTGTGCGAAGGAAGAAAAGCCCTTCGCCAAAGCCGGGTAGAGGCCCGGGATGGTGGTCGGCGTAGTACTCGTGATTGTCCTCGCGAGGCGCGATGAATTGGAATTGCGCGAGCGGATCGGCAGCGCGGAGGAAGCGGACTTCGCTGGCGGTGTGACTGGCCGAGGTCGCCAAAAGGTAGCCGCCGCTCCGTGTTCGTGCGATTTTAACGTGGAAGCTCTCGTCGCTTTCCTCGTAGAGGAGCGTATCGGGATCGCTTGAGCCGAGGATATGTCGATACAGGCGATATGAGCGCTTGGTGAGTTCGTCTTCGACGGTATAGAACAGGGTCTGATTATCGGCAGCCCAGGCGACAGTAGTGACTCGCTCGAAGCGCCCGGGAAGCGTTTCGCCTGTCCGAAGGTCCTTCAAGTAAAGCGTATATTGGCGGAATCCGGTCGTATCGGTTGAAAACGCCAGCCAATGGCTGTCATCGCTGATCTCGAAGGCATCGAGTCCGAGAAAGGAGTGTCCCTCGGCGAGCTGATTCAAGTCGAGGAGAAGTTCTTCGCGAACGGGTTCGCCTTCGCGGACTCCGCCGGGTACCGTTGCGTGTAGAGGGTCGCGGCGCCGGTAATGGTAAGGATACTGCTTGCCTTCGACCGTTTTGGTGAAGTAGAGATACCCGCGCAAGCGATAGGGGACGGAAAGGTCGGTCTCGAGGATGCGCCCGCGCATCTCTTGATAGAGCTTTTCCTGGAATTCCTGAGTGGGCTTCAGAACGGCGTCGCTGTAGGCGTTCTCGGCCTCGAGAAAAGCAAGGACTTCCGGTGAGCCTTTGGCCCGGAGCCAGTCATAAGGGTCGACGCGGCGGTCGCCGTGAAGGATGTGCTCGACGGGTTCACGCCGTGCCAGGGGCGGCGTGGGAGCCGCACCCGGGGCGCGATCTTCTGAAATCACTTCCGAGGTTTTCTTGGGGTCTGGGTTCACAGGGCTCTTTTGCCCATCCACGTCGTAAGGCGGTCGTGGAATATCGGGGTTGCGATGCTCCCGGCAGAAGGATTCGATTCCTTCGTTATACTAGCCGATGTCGACAACCTACGAAAGTAACGGGCGAGTCGTTGCCTGGAAAATAGCGTGGCGCACGAGAGAGAAATCAAGCTAAAGATCGAGGATCGAAAGGCCTTCCGGAGGCTTTTGAAGAAGCTCGGGGCGCAGCCCGCCCTCTCGGGAGCAGGCAGAGTACATGAGGAAAACGTCATTTTCGACACCCCGCAGGGAGGGTTGGCGAAACATGCCCAATTGCTCCGGATTCGCACCGAGACACTCGAAGGCGGCGGAAAGCCAAGAAAGCAGCGGCCGCGCGTGCTGCTGACCTTCAAGAGGCCCGTCGCGAAGCCGGCAGCTTCGGACGGAAAGGGGTTTGCGGATGGCCCTCACAAACTGCGGGATGAGATCGAGATGGAAGTCGCAGATGCCGCAACGCTCGCGACGATTTTTGAAGGGCTGGGGCTGGCCGGTTGGTTCCGCTATGAGAAGTACCGAACCACCTTCCGACTTCCGGCTTCGAAGGCCTGGGCGCGGGGGCTGCTGATTGAGCTGGATGAGACGCCGATCGGGACCTATGTGGAACTGGAAGGGCCGGGCGGCGCGATTGACCGAGCCGCCACGGAGCTGGGCTATTCGAAAGGCGACTATGTCTTGAAGAGCTACCTCACTTTGTACCTGGAAGAGTGCCGCCGCAAGGGTGTCGAGCCCGTGCACATGCTTTTTACCTAGTCTGGTTCTCGCCTGCCGGAGTAGCTGGATTGGAAAAAAATTTGATGAAACTTCATTCTGCGCTTGACATTGCGATAAGCGCAGCTTATCAATGCAATGGGAGACCGCCAAAGCGGTCACGAACGATTACGTGGACCCTTTCGATGAGCACGAGCAACGAACTCGAGCCTGGCCCTAAAAGCTTCTGGAAGCTGTGTGCCCGAGAACGGATTCAAGGGTTGCCAATCCCGATTGAGTCGCGCACGGCCCAGGCAAAGGCACAACCGGTGGGTTGGGGAGGGTTCAGCGGCGGCTAAAGGTAAGTCCAATCCTGTCAGACACTTGCCCGCCGCCGAGGTTCTTCGGTGAGCGGGTTTTTTGTTGCCGGCCGGGGCTTCCCGAGGCCAACCCGCCGCCTGGCCCGGAGCGAAGGCAGGAGGTGAAAATCCATGGAGCTTTACGCCACGGAATTGATGGGCGTCAAGACTTATGACGTCCAAGGGAACTATGTGGGGCGCGTCCGCGAATTCTTCATCGAGCCTGCGGAGGCCCCCAATCGCATCTCGCACTTTTTGCTGTCGCGCGGCCACTTTCAGCCTTTGGTGGCCAAGCACAATCAAGTGGCTTCGGTGTCCGATGGAAAGATAAGGCTGAACGTAGGAGAAAAGGCACTCGAGATTTATCAGCCGAACGAGTCGTGGCTGGCGGTGCAGAAAGACCTGCTGGACCAGCAAATCATCGACACGCGCGGACGAAAAGTTGTGCGCGTGAACGACCTCGACCTGGCGGAACAACGTTCGAACGGCAATGTGGAGTTACGCCTGACGCAGGTAGACGTGGGGCTTCCGGGGGCGATCCGGCGGCTGCTGCAAGGCGTGGTTCCCTCCAAGGTGGTGCGCAAGCTGCAAAGCCAGTTGCCCCAGCGCTCCATCCGCTGGGAGTTTGTCAACCTAATTGAACCGGATCCCCTGCGGCGCGTGAAGCTGCGCATCACCCACGAAAAACTCGAAGACCTGCATCCCGCTGATCTGGCGGACATCATGGAAGAACTTTCGGCTTCGGAACGCCAGAGCATCATTGCCTCCCTGGACGAACAGACTGCCGCAGCGGTCTTGGGCGAATTGGACGCACGGCTGACCACGCAGATCGTCGAGGATCTCGATCCGGAAAAGGCCGCGGACATACTGGAGGAAATGGCACCCGACGCCGCCGCCGACGTGCTTGCGGACTTGTCCAAGGAAACTTCGGAGGAATTGCTCGAGGAGATGCCCGGGCACGAGGCGAAGGAGGTTCGCGAATTGTTGGAGTTCGACCGGGCAACCGCGGGCGGCATGATGAACACGAAGTTTGTGTTTGTAAGCGAGTCCGCGACACGGGAAGAGGTGCTCGAATGGATGCGCAAGCAGGACCAGAGCTTCGACCAATTGGACGCTGTGGTCTTGCTGGATCACAAGGCCCAGTATTCCGGTGTGGTTCCCGTGGTGCGGATCCTTCTGGCAGCGCCAGACGAGCCCTTGGCGGGGCTGAAGATGGAGCCTCTGGTCAGCCTGGCGCCGGAAGCCGATGCGAAGGAGGTGTTCCAGCTCTTTGACAAGTACAATTTACGGACGCTGACGGTAGTGGATAAGGACAACCGACCGATCGGGGCGATTGCCGTGGACGACGTGGTCTCCCATCTGCTGAAGCGCTAGAGGAAGGGCAGCGAGGCGAAGTGAACTGGGCGGTATTGTTGAGATCGGGCGTAGAAAATCTGCAGAATCACGGCGCCAGCCTGCAGAAGCGATTGCGCAGCCTGCGGCGGCGGCTGTTACTGTTGCTGGCGGTGATCGGGCCGGGACTGATCACCTCCAATGTGGACAACGATGCCGGAGGGATCACCGTTTACACCCAAGCCGGCGCCCAGTACGGCTATGCCCTCCTGTGGGCGCTCATTCCGATGACCATCGCGCTGTACGTTACCGAAGAGATGTGCGCGCGCATGGGGGTGGTGACAGGAAAGGGCCTCTCCGACCTTATTCGCGAAGAATTCGGATTCCGCCCGACGTTCTTCGTGATGATCACGGGTTTTTTTGTGGATTTGGCCAACGTGGTTGCGGAATTCGCCGGCGTCGCGGCGGCCATGCAAATTTTTCATGTGAGCAAATACGTCGCGGTTCCGCTCGCGGCGATACTCGTTTGGATTCTGGTCATTCAGGGAACGTACCGGCAGGTGGAAGTCATCTTTCTTTTTGCCTGCGTATTGTATTTGTCCTATGTATTTTCCGCCGTTCTGGCCAAGCCCGATTGGCTGATTGCCGCAAAGCACACGGTGATTCCAAACGTGCACTTGGATTCGGGGTATCTGGTTATGTTGACGGGGCTGATCGGGACGACGATTGCGCCGTGGCAGTTTTTCTATCTTCAGGCGGGTTTTGTGGAGAAGAAGGTTGGGCCGAGGCAGTACCCGCAGGCACGCGCGGATGTCATTTTCGGCAGCGTCAGCTGCATGGTGATCGTATTCTTCATTATCGTTTGTACGGCGGCTACTCTGTATGCCTCCGGCCACCGCAACATCAACGACGCGGCGATGGCGGCTCAGGCGCTGATTCCCCTGGCGGGAAAATGGGCGGGCACGCTGTTTGCGTTTGGCCTGTTGAATGCTTCGTTGTTTGCGGCGTCGATTCTGCCGCTTTCCACAGCTCACGTCATTTGTGAAGGACTCGGATTCGAGGCCGGGCTTGACCACAAATTTGCCGAAGCGCCGATCTTCTACTGGTTGTACACGGTGTTGATCGTGGTGGGGGCTGGGGTCGTGCTTTTGCCGCGTGCCCCGCTGTGGAAGATTCTGATTTTTTCACAGGTGGGCAACGGAATTTGGCTGCCGGTGGTGGTCATTTTTATCTTATTGCTGGTGAACCGGCGGGACTTGATGGGCGAGTACGTCAACACGATGACCTACAACATCGTGGCGTGGGTGACCGCGATTGGGATGATCGTGCTGACCCTGATTCTCACCTATACGGGGCTGTTTTAGCCGCGGCCGCCAACCACCTGATACCAGTCCAGATGTTACCTAGGACACGCAGCCGTTGCGCCACACCAACGGCGTGTGTTAACTTTGCGGCGTAAAGGGATTTTTGAGAAAAACCGTCTGCAGGCAGGCTTGTGTCGCAAACCAAAATCCATCCAACGCTCGCCAGACCGACGCTCGAGTCGCTGGGGCCGGTAACTGCGGAAGAAGCCCAGCTTCTCGAAAGGCTGGACTTGTCGCGTATGCCGAGGCACGTAGCCGTGATCATGGACGGCAACGGCCGCTGGGCCCAGAAGCGGCACCTGCCCAGAATCGCCGGGCATCGTTCGGGAACGCAGTCGGCGCGCACGACCATCGAAACCTGCGCGCGATTGAAGATTGAAGCGCTGACACTGTATGCGTTTTCGGTGGAGAATTGGCGGCGGCCGCAAACGGAAATTGACTTCCTGATGCAGCTCTTGCGGGAATACCTGAAAAAAGAGATGCCCCTGCTCCAAAGGAACGAAATTCGCATGCGTTTCCTCGGCCGCATCGAGGAGTTGCCGGCTGCGGTGCAAAACGACGCGCGCGAGGCGATGGAGAAGACAGCAGGGAACAAGGGCATGGTGCTTTGCGTGGCGCTGAATTATGGCGGGCGCGCGGAAATCGTGGACGCAATGAACGCCATTCTCCGCGAACACAACGGGCATGGCGCGTCATCGCGAATTACGGCGGAACAGATCGCGCAGCATTTGTACACGGAGGGCCTGCCAGACCCCGACCTGTTGATTCGAACGAGCGGGGAGTTGCGCGTGAGCAATTTTCTGCTCTGGCAAATCGCCTATGCGGAGATTTTCGTAACCGACACGCTGTGGCCGGATTTCAACCGCGCGCGGCTGCTGGAAGCGCTGGTCGAGTTTCAAAAGCGCGAGCGCCGCTACGGAGGAATTCGAGAAGGCCAGCCCGCAAACGAGAAACCCGCCCGGGTAGCGGGCAACTGATTTTTGCTATCCTGCATTTTTTCCCGCACTCCGCACGCCTCGGCAACGTGATTTTTTTCAGTCATTGTGATGAGATGGGGCCTGCGCATTCTCGAGGGGAATCCTCTTTCATGACTTGGAAACGCGTGGCGACCACGGTGGTGTTGGTTCCGCTCGTGGTGGGACTCGTGCTTTGGGGCTCTACCGCAATCGTGGCGCTGTCGATCGCCCTGGTCACGCTGCTTGGACTATTTGAATACTTTGCGCTCGGGGAGGCCATCGGACACCGCGCCTACCGCTTCTGGACGGGGACCTGCGCGCTGGTTCTTGTCTATGCGCAGTGGCGAGCGTCGTCGGCGCCGTCGTATAACCTGGCGGGAGGCCTTATCGCGCAGGAAAGCGGCGGCTGGTTTGCAGGCGGGGCAGCGACCCTGGATGCGGTGTTTTTTCTGTTTGTTCTCGGGGTTGCCGTACTCACTGTCGGAACTCGACGCCCTCTCGTCGAGGTGCTGCCGGCAGCGGGTATCAGCGCGAGCGGACTCCTCTTGGTCGCCTTCCCACTCTCGTTTGCCATTCGTCTACACGGCGCCGGGGCGCAGGGACCCCTGTTGCTGTTGTTTGCCTTGGCAATCGTTTGGGCGAGCGATACGGTGGCCTATTTTGTGGGAAGGGCGGTCGGCAAGCATCCCCTGGCGCCTCAGCTGAGTCCCAAGAAAACCTGGGAAGGAACCGTTTCGGGGTTTCTCGGCTCGCTCGTTGCAGCGCTGGCGTTTATGCCCTGGGTAAGCGTGCCTCCCTTTCACCTGATGGGAATGGCCGCTCTAGGAAACATTGCGGGACAAGTGGGAGACCTGTTGGAGTCTGGCTACAAGCGCAGTGCGGGAATGAAGGACTCGGGAAGCCTGCTTCCCGGTCATGGCGGTGTGCTCGACCGGGTCGATGCCCTTATCCTGGCGATTCCGGTTGTCTGGTATTATTGGATCCTGATCTACTCGCCGCGATCTTAACCGACGGCAAAACTCTTCAATTCGCGCCAAAGGGAAGCGGAAACCTCGTGAAGCAGCTTGCTATCCTGGGCTCGACGGGTTCGATTGGGCGGCAATGCCTTGCGGTGGTGGAGTCGCTGCCGGGAAGATTCGGCGTGGTCGCGCTGGCTGCCGGGGCGAACCTCGAAGAATTGACGGGGCAGATTGCACGGCTTCAGCCGGAAGTGGTGTCCGTGGCCGACGCACGGCGCGCCGACGATCTTGCGCAAAGGCTCGGAGAAAAAGGCCTCGCGCGCAAGCCTGAGATTCACCATGGCCGGGAGGGTATGCTGGCCGTCGCCACGCATTCGAAAGCGGATGTGGTGGTCTCTGCGGCAGTGGGCGTGGTGGGGTTGGAAGCGACCTACGAGGCGGTGAAGCTGGGAAAGACGGTTGCGCTCTCCAACAAGGAAGTGCTGGTTGCGGCGGGCGAGCTGGTGATGGCCGCAGCCAAGAAAGCGGGGCGCGAACTTCTTCCGGTGGATAGCGAGCACAACGCGTTGCATCAGTGTTTGCGCGGCGGATCGCGCGGAGAAGTGCGGCGCCTGGTGCTGACGGCTTCCGGAGGGCCGTTCCGAGAGACGCCCCTCGCGCAACTCGAGAGCGTCACCCTGCAGCAGGCCCTGGCGCATCCCAACTGGCGGATGGGGAACCGCATCACCATCGATTCGGCAACGATGATGAACAAGGGGTTCGAGGTCATCGAGGCGCACTGGCTATTTGGCGTTCGCGGGGAGCACATTGAAGTCCTGATTCATCCACAATCGACGATCCATTCCATGGTGGAGTTCGTGGATGGTTCCGTTTTGGCGCAACTCGGACCGACGGACATGCGCATGCCCATCCAGTATGCGTTAACCTATCCAGAGAGGGTCGCATCCAACCAGGTGGCCCTCGATTGGACCAAGTTAAAGCGCTTGGATTTCAGGAAGGCGTCGATGCGGAGGTTCCCCTGCCTGCGGCTAGCGGGGGAAGCCATGAGAAAAGGCGGGGCGTATCCATGTGCATTGAATGCCGCCGACGAAATCGCGGTTTCCGCATTTCTCGAGCAAAGGCTCCCGTTCCTGGGCATTCCTGAAGTGATCGAGCGCGTGCTGTCGCGCACCGCAGGCGGGCGTCTGGAGAGGATGGAAGATGTGCTTACGGCGGACGCCGAGGCCCGTCGAATGGCCCAGGAAGAAATTGCCAAAGTAGCGGGAGGCGTTGCCGCGCAAGTCCGCAGCGCGTAATGGCGAACTCCCGTGTGAAAGTGAAAGAAGAGGCTTCGTCCAAAGCATGAACATCGCAATTGGTTTCGTCCTCGTTCTGGGCATCCTGATCCTGGTGCACGAATGGGGACATTTTATCGTGGCGCGCTTGTTTGGAGTGCGCGTGGACGTGTTTTCCATCGGGTTTGGGCCGCGGCTTTTTGGCTGGAAGCGTGGCGCTACGGACTATCGTGTAAGCGCGATTCCACTCGGCGGCTACGTCCGGATGGCGGGTCAAGATCTGAGCGACGTTGATGCTGGGGAGCAAAAGCCTACCGGCGCTCCCGATGAATTGATGAGCAAGAAGCGCTGGCAGCGCGCGTTGATCTCCTTGGCCGGGCCGGTGGTCAATCTGATTTTTCCGCTGTTCTTGCTGACGGGCTATTTCGTCATCAAGGGTAATCCTTATCCGAAGTACATGGACCAGCCGCTGGTGATTCTCAGCTTGCCGAAAGATTCGCCGCTAACCAAGGCGGGTGTCGAGCCCGGCGACCGCATCGTCTGGCTGAACGGCGTGTCCTCTCCGACTTGGTGGAATATCCGTGACTCCAAATTTGGCAAGGGCCTTGCCGGACAGAAGTTTCAAATCCGCTTTGAGCACAAAGGCGAAATCCGCTCGGTTGAGGTGACCGACTCCGGCATGCAGGTGCCGGAGATGCTTTTTGGCTATCCCCCGAATCGGCCCATTGTCGGTATGGCCGATCGAGACAGGCCTGCGTACCGCGCCGGCCTTCGGCGGGATGACGTCATTTTGTCCATCAACGGCAAACCTATCCACAACTGGCAGGAAATGGTGACGGCCATCCAGGAGCCGGCTGGCAAGCCCATCGAGACGACCGTGCGGCGCAAGAATCAGACGCTGTCTTTCACGGTGACCCCGGTTTCCGACAAGAATGACAAAGGGGAACCGGCGTGGATTATCGGCATCCGGCCGGGACAGGAATACTCTTTCCGCAAGGTTGGGTTCCCACAAGCAGTGACTACCGCGACGAATTTCACCGTCGGCGGGACCTGGCAGGTCGTAGACATCGTGGGGAAGCTCATTACCGGCAAAGTGGCGGCGAAGCAGCTCCAGAGCGTTATCGGGATTGCTAGCGAAGCGGGACAGGCCGTGCAGGAGGGCACATTTGCCGTCGTCACACTGATGGCTGCGCTAAGCCTGAACCTTGGTATCCTCAACCTGCTCCCGATTCCCATCCTTGACGGGGGTAACATCCTGCTGCTCGCGATGGAAGGGATTCGCCGCCGCGACTTCAGCATGAGCTTCAAGGAACGCTTCGTGCAAGTGGGCTTGGTGTTCCTCTTGGTGCTGTTCGCTTACGTTATGTACAATGACGTGATGCGGTTGCTTCCCTTTCATTCCTAGTCTGAAGCTTCCGCGTCACTGGGGATGAATCATGCCAGCTTCGCCGGCCCACCGGGTTTCCACCGGTGAGCGCCTCAATACCGCAGAGACCACCGGAAAACTTCAGCAAGCGGTAGCGGCGCGCCGCATTCGCATGACCCGGCAGCGCCGCGTAATCCTGCAAGTGATGGACGACGCCGAGCAACATCTCGACGTAGACCAGATTCTCGAGAGGGCGCAGAAAATTGACGCGGGCGTGCACATCGTCACCGTCTACCGAACCATCGACTTGTTGAAAAAAGAAGGCTTGATCGATGAGTTGGATCTGCTGCACCTGCGCGGAGACCGCCACTATTACGAGACGCACGGTCCGCGGGACCACATTCACGTGGCCTGCCTGCGGTGCGGCAAGGTCCGCGAATTCGAAAGCCGCCTCTACGAACAACTGAAAAACCAAATCGCGCGGGACTTCAACATGAAGGTAACGGTTTCGCGCACCGAAGTTGGCGGCTACTGCGCGGAGTGCCTGCGCGAGCTCCAAAGGTAAATTCAGACCGGCTGGCGAATGGAGCGGAAGCGGCGGAGGCGCGAAAAGAATTTGTTGGCGCGGGCGATGTCGCGGGCGATTTGCGCGCGCAGTTCTTCCGGTCCATTGAACTTCTTCTCGTCGCGAAGGCGTTCCCAAAACCTCACTTCGATTCGCTTTGGTGGAGAAAAGAGTTGCGCATCCAGAAGGTGCGTCTCGACGCTGAGCGAGGTTGCATTAAACGTGGGGCGCATCCCGATGTTGGTGACCGAGCGGCGGCTGCGCTGCTCGCCGTCCAAGCAGGTCCGCGTAATATAAACACCGCGCCGGGGGAGCAATTCCTGTTCGGCGGCAAGGTTCAAGGTCGGAAAGGTGAAGCGATGGCCGGCTCCCGTGCCGGAAACCACCTCTCCGGCGAGGACGAATTGGCGTCCGAGCAGCCGAGCGGCGCGCGCCACATCGCCCCCGGCAATTTCCTTGCGAATGAGCGTGCTCGAGACTACCTCCCCGCGGCAAATCACCGAGGGAAGGACCACGACCTCGAATGCGTTCTCCGCGGCCAGCCTCCTGAGCAAATCCACATCGCCTGCCTGCTTGTGCCCGAAGCGAAAGTTTTCCCCCACAAAAAGTGCCTTGATACGCAAGTTGCGCAGGAGGATTCGCTCGACGAACTCATCCGGAGCGAGGCGCGACAATTCCAGGGTGAACGGAAGCACGACGGCGGCCTCCAGTCCGAGCGCGTTGAACCCCGCCAGGCGCTGCGCGATGGTCGAGATTTGCGGCGAAGCCGTCTCTGGGCGAAGAACTTTTCGCGGAGAAGGATCGAAGGTCAACGCCGTGGGTACAGCGCCCAGTGCGCAAGCGCTCGCCGCCACAGACCGCAGGATGGCTTGATGTCCAAGATGAATGCCGTCGAAACTGCCAATCGCCAGCACGCTGCTGTCACCAGACTTTCGAAACCTGGTCGCCCACGCTTCCGCGGAAGTGAACGTGGAGAAGCGAGCCGTTCCTCCTCCTTCAACCGTTGCGGGCCGTTCAAAAGAGTCTTTGGGTTCGTCGAAGGAGTCGTCCGTGCGATCCACGCGCACTTCGAATTGCAGGCCGTCGTAAGCCAATTGCACATGAGGGAAGCCGAGTTTCACCAGGCGTTCGTTGGTTTCCTCGTGAGGCAGGTCGTGCGCGATATGTGTGAACCACGCGCGCCGGGGTTTCAGTTTCTGGATCAGCGCCAGGGCTTGTTCGACGGTCTGGTGCATGGGGTGGGGGACGTCACGCAATGCGTCGAGAACCAGTTCGTCGAGACCTTCAAGCAGGGGCATCGAAGAATCCGGAATGGTGCTGAAGTCGGTCAGATAAGCGGCGCCTGCAAAGCGAAAACCAAGCACTTTCATATCGCCGTGCAACAGGGGGACAGGCGTAAAGGGAATACCGAGTAATTCGAATGGACGGTTGCCGATGACATTCAGGGTGACGCTCGGCACGGTACTCAACGTCGGCTTGTCGTCGAAAACATAAGCGAAAATGCGCCGGATGATTTGAAACGTGTCTTCGTTGCTGTATACCGGCAGGGACGCGCGCTGGCGAATGTTGTAGGGACGAATGTCGTCGAAGCCGAGAACATGGTCGGCATGGCCGTGGGTGAGCAGGATGGCGTCGAGGCGCTCGAGCCCGGCGCGCATAGCCTGCTGGCGAAAGTCGGGGGTGGTGTCGATGACCACATTGTGACCGTTCCGCGACAGCAAAAGGGAGGGGCGGAGCCGCTTGTCGTGCAGATCGGCCGAGCTGCAAACACGACAGGGGCAGCCAAGCGTAGGCACGCCCATGGAAGTGCCGGAGCCGAGCACGGTTATTTTCAGCGGAGCGCTTGCCATCTTGAAAGAGCTGGAGAAACCGCCGCACGAGGCGGAGCCGCCTGGTGCGTGCTCAGCGCGTTTTGGCTTTGGCCTGTGTCGCCGCCTGAGCCGCCACCGCCTGGTTGATCTCCACGTACGTCATCTTGAGCTTGCCGAGCAGGTCCAGAAGTAGACTGTCTTCCTCCGGCGCGAGATTCCCCTTGGTCTTTTCGTGCAAGGCGTCGAGCATGTCGATCAGCTCGCGAGCTGCATCAGGGTCGATCACCGGCTGCCCGGTTCGCGGGTCGCTGTACGCGCCCAGGACCATCGCCGCGTTCTGGCCGAGCATGCGCACCAGGTTTTCGAATGCGGCCACGGGCTTGGGCGCTTCGGCGGGAGGCGCATTGGCCGGTGCTTTTGCCTGTTCGGCGGGCGCGCGTGCTACCTTGGCCTCCCGTTCTTGCTCCTCAACGACATCCTTGCGCAGCTCGCCCTCTGAGGTGAAGGGACGTCGGTCAATGACGCGGAACGTATCATCCTGCTTGTGGTCAGACAAGTGTTTTCCTCAGTGAGAAATTCGCTTATCAGTTTAACATGGGTGACCGGCACAAGTCGCCGGAACGCCTTGTAAAACTCTGCGTTGCCCCTTAAAGTGGAACATTTGATTCACTTTGCGGGAAGCCAAGAAACCGATGCCAGCACCCCGGAAACAAAAGAGCAAAAGCGCCAAGAAGGGCGCGCCGAAGACGCGTTGCACAAAGATGAAACAATTGACTCCCGGCGAATGGTTTGAAAAACTCGTCGCCGTGCAAGCGCGCCTGCGCGCCCCGGAGGGCTGTCCCTGGGACCGCGAGCAAACGCACCAAAGCTTGCGAACCTACCTGCTCGAAGAGGCTTACGAGGTGCTGGAAGCACTCGACAAGGGAAACGACGCCAAGTTTGCCGAGGAGATGGGTGACCTGCTCTTGCAGATCGTCTTTCATTCGCAAATTGCGCAGGAACAGGGCCGCTTCACGGTGGCCGACGTGATACGCGCGATTCATAACAAGATGATTCGCCGCCACCCGCATGTTTTCGGCGAGGCCCGCGCGCGAAACTCGGCTGAAGTATTGCGAAACTGGGAGCAGATCAAAGCGGAAGAGCGGCGAACCAGCAAAGAGCCTGGTAAGAAGGATAGCCAGGGAGAGCCAGCGTCCTTGCTTGACGGAGTTTCCCGGGCGCTGCCGGCAACGCTTGAGGGATTTCAGCTTACGCGCAAGGCTTCGCGAATCGGTTTTGACTGGGAGGACTCCGCCGGGGTCGTCGCCAAAATGCAGGAAGAAACGGCCGAGCTCGAGACAGCGTTAAAAGGTGGGGGCCAGCGGCAAATCGAAGAAGAAATGGGCGACCTGCTGTTCGCGGCGGTAAACCTGGCGCGATTCCTCGACGTCGATCCGGAGATTGCGCTCAAGAAGGCCAATCGGAAGTTCTCGCGGCGGGTTCGCGCGATGGAGGCACGTGCCCGCGAGTCCGGCCGGGAGTTCAAGAACCTTTCCCGGGAAGAGATGGAAACCCTGTGGGACGCGACGAAAGATGCGGAAGGGAAGGCGTGGAGGCGCGAATTGGCTAAGGCCCAGGCGCGCAAATGAGCGGGGACATCCTGGTGCGCAAATGCGAGACGCTCGAGGAATTCCACGGTTGCGTGGAACTCCAACGCCAGATCTGGGGCGAGGCGGATCTGGAGGTGGAGCCGGTCACCATGTTCGTGGTGGCCGCACATACGGGCGGGCAAGTGCTGGGTGCATTTGCAAACGGCCGCATGGTCGGCTACACGCTGGCGATCGCCGGCTTGCGGGAGGGCGTGCCGTATCTCCATTCCCACATGACCGGCGTGGCAAGCGATTATCGCGATCGCGGCGTGGGCCGCCTGCTGAAGCTCTTCCAGCGTGAAGAAGCTCTCGGCCGGGGAATCCGGCTCGTTCAATGGACCTTTGATCCCCTGGAACTTCGCAATGCCCACTTCAATTTGAACCGGTTGGGAGCGATTTCCAGGCGATACCTGGCGAACCTTTATGGGACAACCACCAGCCCGCTGCATCGCGGACTCGCGACCGACCGGTTGCTCGTCGAGTGGCGCCTGGATTCCTCGCGCGCGGTCGCCGCCATTCAAAACCTAGCCAAAGAGCCCGTCGAAGCGCCTGCGGTGATTGCCTTGCCGCCCGAACTGGAACACTGGCAACAGGAAAATGCGCCGGAAGTCAAGAAAGTGCAGGCAAGAGTGCGGGAAGAATTCACCAGATGGTTTGCGAAAGGTTATGCAGCGGTGGCGTTGAGAACTGCACCCGGCCATCGTGCGTATTGTCTGGCTCCCTGGAGCGACTTCTAAGAAAGGTTCCACCGGCACCAATGATGCAAATTCAAGGAATCACGCTTCGCGAAATATCCATGAAACTAGTGGTCCCGTTTGAAACCAGTATGGACCGCCTCGTGGTTCGCCGCATTGTGCTGCTGGAAGCGCACGTGGATGGCGTGACCGGCTGGGGCGAATGCGTGGCGGCCGAGGCGCCGTTCTACAGCCCGGAATACGCGGACACGGCTTGGCCGGTCTTGCGGGATTTCCTCTGGCCGATGGTCAAGGGCAGGAAGTTCGACTCGGCCTGCGAAGTATGGAATCTCCTGACACGCGTGCGCGGGCACAACATGGCCAAGGCGTGCCTGGAAGCCGCCGCGTGGGATGCGGAGGCAAAGCAGAAGGGCGTTCCGCTGGCGAAGCTCATAGGCGGTACGCGCGAGGAGATCGCATCCGGCGTTTCGATCGGCATCAAGGATTCGGTCGAGGAATTGGTCGCGACCGTGAAGAAGGAACTCGCGGCCGGCTACCAGCGCATCAAGATCAAGATCAGGCCGGGAAAAGATCTGGAGCCCGTCGCACGACTGCGACAGGAATTTCCACGAATCAAGCTGATGGTGGATGCCAATTCCGCGTACACGCTCGACGACCTCCCGCTCTTGAAGCAGCTCGATGGTTTTTACCTGATGATGTTGGAGCAACCGCTCGGGTGGGATGATCTCTACAGCCACATCGAACTTCAGAGGAGATTGGAAACGCCGATTTGCCTTGATGAATGCGTCCACACCGAAGAGCAAGCCCGTGCGGCAGTGGAACTTGGCGCCTGCAAAATCATTAACATCAAGCTCGGCCGTGTCGGGGGCTTCACCATGGCGCGTCACATTCATGACCTCTGCCAGCGGCATGGCATCCCGGTGTGGTGCGGAGGCATGCTCGAATCCGGCATCGGGCGCGCGCACAATGTGGCGCTCGCTACGCTGCCGAATTTTTCCCTTCCCGGCGACGTGACCGCCAGCAAGCGTTACTGGGCGGAAGACATCATCGCCCCGGAAGTCACGGTCTCACCGCAAGGGACCATTCGCGTTCCCACGAGACCCGGCATCGGATTCGAGCCGCGGCTCGATCTGATCGAAAAACTGACCGTACGGAAAGAACGACTGGTTTGACTCCGTGAAGATCGCTTCCTCCGCGGGGCGCGCGCCCGGGCGCCCGGCGATCGCTGCCGCCATTGCTATTCTGGTGGTGGTTTGGGCGGTCAATTTCATCGCTGCCAAAATCGGGCTTCGCCATCTGCCGCCGCTGGCGATGGCTTCCTTCCGCGTCGTCCTGGCGGGCGCGGTCATGGTTCCGGTTTATTTCTGTTGCCTGCGGTTAAGTGCCTTTGCCGAAGCAGCCGATCTTCGCCGCCGAGGGTTCGCCCTCGGCGACTTCTGGACTTTCCTTTACCTTGGCTTCTTTGGCGTGACGATCAACCAGATGTGCTTCACGATTGGCCTGTATTTTACGCCAGTCAGCCACTCCGCCGTGATTGTGGGTCTCGGGCCTATCTACATCCTCCTCTTGGCGGTCCTTTTGCGCCTCGAACGCGCCAGGGCACACAAGGTTGTCGGCATGCTGATCGCGCTCGCGGGCGTTGCCGTGCTCGCCTCCGAGAATGGGATATCCGTGCACTCTCTGTCGATCGAGGGCGATGCCATCACCATGGCGGGCTCGCTCGGCTTTGCCATTTATGTGGTGCTCGGGAAGCGCGTCGCGGAGAAATACGACACCCTGACCATGACGACCTTCAATCACTTTGCCGGCGCGCTCATAGTGCTCCCGGCGGCGATTCACGAGATTTGGGCGCTTTCCTCGGCCCGGCTTTGGCACCAACCCTGGCGCGCTTGGGCCGCCGTGGCGTACATGGCCGTCTTCAGTTCGGCGCTGGCCTATGTGTTTTATTTCTGGCTGCTTCGTTATCTCGAAGCGTCGCAACTGGCTGCGTTCACCTACCTGCTGCCGGTCCTGGCAACGATCCTCGGCATTTTGTGGCTCGGAGAAAGGGGCTCGTGGAGCCAGCTGCTAGGCGGGTTGATGGCGCTTGGCGGCGTTTATTGGATTGAGTCCAGCCGCGCGCCTGTCGTGAATGCTAATACCGTTCCGTAAACTTCCGCTCGCAGTGTCGTTGACGCTTATCCATCAGACCCCCTACCATCTCTCCATGTCGGCGTGGGCCTCCTGGCATTTCCTGCGCCTTTGCTCTGAGGATCCGACTCCGGACACGAGCCCGTTCCGGTGCCAGTAGATCGCCACTCCGAAAGGCTTTCATGAAGACCAAGCTTTTCCTGGCCGGACTACTTCTCCTCTTGGCTGTGGCCGGAGCTCTTTGGTATCCCGGCGAGAGCGTCAAGCTGACCGATAAGGACACGCTGCTCATTGGTGACTTTGCGAATTCCACCGGCGAGGCGGCGTTCGACGGCGCTCTCCGAGAGGCCTTGTCGATCAGTTTGGCCCAGTCGCCCCTGTTGAATCTGATCTCGGCCGAGAAAATAGCCGAAACACTGCGTTCCCAATCGGTCGAGGCGAGCACTCCCATCACCCGCGACCTTGCACCCAGACTCTGCGCACACCTAGACGCTAGCGCCTTCCTGACCGGGACCATCGCCAAAGATGGCCAAACCTACGTTCTGAGGCTAAGCACCTTTCAATGCACACCTTCCAAAGAGATGGCCACGGTAAAGACGGCGGCAAAGGGAAAACAGGAAGTGGTGCACGCGCTCGGCGAAGCGGCGGCCGAACTTCGAGGGGAACTCGGCGAAAATGCGGATTCGCTGAAAAGGTTCAATTTGCCCCTCGAGCGCGCCGCCAGCTCCTCGCTGGAAGCCATTCAATTCTTTGCCGCAGGCCGCCGGATAAGCCGAGAGCAGGGTGCTCTCCTGGCCGTTCCTGCTTTCAAAAAAGCCATTGAACTCGATCCCAGGTTTGCTCTGGCCCGCTCCCAACTTGCTGTTAGCTATTACAACCTGAACCAAAACGCGCTAGCCGCAGATAGCATTCGCCAGGCGTTCGAGCTCGCAGACCGCCAAACGGTGCGCGACCGCCTACACATCACCACGCTTTATTACGATCTGGGCACCGGAGATGTGCAGAAGGCCATTCAAGGCTACAAGCAATGGGTGCAGCTCTATCCGCGGGACGACATCGCCAAAGGCAACCTCGCCTCGGAATACTTCCTGCTTGGCGATTACGAGCAGGCCGCGAGTTATGCCCGGCAAGCGCTCCTGCTCGATCCGAGCAGCGTGGCATGGTATGAAAACGTTGCTACGGCTGACATTGCGCTGCTACATCTCGAGGAAGCCCGCTACATCATCAACCTCGGATTTTCTCGAAAGCTGGATGATCCCGCGATGCACACCAGCCTTTATGCACTTGCTTTTCTGCGAGGCGACTCGAACGCCATGCGACAGGAAGTGGAATGGTCGGTTGGCAAAGCCGGCGCCGAGGACGCGATGCTTGCCTTGCAAGCAGACACGGAAGCCTACGCTGGCCATCTGCAAAAGGCGCGAGAACTCTCCCGGCACGCGGTCCAAGCGGCCCAAGCTGCGAATCTGGCCGAGCCTGCGGCCATCTGGCAGGGAATCTCCGCCTTTCGCGAAGCGATTTACGGCAAGATCGAAGAGGCCCGAGCCGAGGCGGACAAGGTGCTGGACATCGCCCCGAACAGCCGCGATGCTCAGACTCTCGCCAGTCTTGTTTTTGCTCGCACCGGTGATTTGCGCAGGGCACAATCCTTGGTTGATGATCTGGCGGCGGCGCATGTGTCGAACACCCTGGTGCAATCGGCTTGGCTGCCCACCATCCGCGCACAAGCTAGTTTGCTCAACCAAAAACCCGCTCAAGCGGTGGACTTGCTGGAAGCCGCCAGGCCTTATGAGCGCGGACAACTCATCGGCAATTTGAGTTCTTCCTGCATGGTTCCGGTGTATCTGCGGGGTGAAGCTTACTTGACGATGAAACGGGGCGAGCTTGCCCTGGCGGAATTTCACAAGCTCGCTGACAACCGGGGAGTCGTCGGGAATTGCTGGTCCGGGGCCTTGGCTTGGTTGGGGCAGGCCCGTGCTCAGGCCATCGCAGGTTCGGCAAATGCCGCGCGCAACTCCTACCAGCGCTTCTTCGACCTCTGGAAGACGGCGGACCCAGACCTCCCCATCCTCAAGCTTGCGCGAGCGGAATTTGCCAAGCTGAAGGCAGTAACGCAACCGATTGGGAGTCAAGCGCTAGAAACGTGTTTCCGCTTGCCGCAGGAAGGGCAAAGCGCTCGAATCAAGCGCCGTCCATGCTCCCGGGGCTGTGGCCCTCCCGGTCGGAATCATTCCCTCCCGATGACTCACCGAGGAGCCCCGCCGGCGAAGCGCATCAGCCCAAGCCCGAAATGTTCGTCCGAGTCGGTTTCTCGCTTTGCGTTGGCCGGTGGCGCGCCCGAGAGAAAAACCGCGAGGAGCGAGGCTGACGCCGCCAGGGGCCTTTGTAGGAATGAGCCGCAGCCATCGATTCCTGTTCTCGACCCTTGCGAAGCACCGCTGCAAGGACGCGTGGAACACGGCCATCGTCAGATCCGGCTCATCCGCCGTCTAAACACCCTGACGGTGAGACCGAAAGTTGTGGCTGCCGGCATTAGATGCGAGGAGTTCGCTAAGCTGGCGGGCTTGGCGCTTTAGTGGAACAATAGCGCGTGCGGCATTACCAGGATTTCCTAAGACGGCTCGCGGCAGCCGTCGAGGAGGCAGGACCTTGCCCGGCATCCCGATGCGAAGTGGCGGCCAGAAAGCCCGCATCGCGGTCATCCCCGGCGATGGCATAGGGGCCGAGGTCACGCCACAGGCAGTGAAAGTTTTGCAGGCGGTCTCGAGGTCCGCCGACCGCGAGCTCGAGTTCGTGGAATTTGACTGGGGTGCCGAAAAGTACTTGCGCGAGGGCGTCACGCTGCCAAGCGGTGCGGTGGAATTATTGCGCGACGAATTTGACGCCATTCTTTTTGGGGCCTTGGGCGACCCGCGCGTCCCCTCCAATCAGCACGCAGCCGATATTCTGCTTGGCCTGCGATTCAAGCTGGACCTCTACGTCAACGCGCGGCCCGTGGAGCTGCTTCACGAGCGACTCACGCCGCTTCGCGGCCGCACCGAGAAAGACATCCGCTTGATCGTTTTCCGGGAGAACACCGAAGGCCTGTATGTCGGTGTTGGCGGGGTCTTCAAGCAAGACACCCCCGACGAAGTTGCCGTTCAGGAGGACATCAACTCCCGAAAGGGCGTGGAGCGCATCATTCGCTACGCGTTCGAGTACGCCCGGCAAAACCGTCGGCAACGCCTGTGCATGAGCGACAAGTCCAACGCCATGACCTTCGCGCATGGTCTATGGCAACGCGTCTTCAAGGAAGTCCGCCAGGAATATGCGGACATCGAGTCGCGCCATCTCTTTATCGACACGCTGGCGATGGAAATGGTGCGGGATCCGCGGCAGTTCGACGTCATTGTCACTTGCAACCTCTTTGGCGACATCCTCAGCGACCTGGGAGCACAGCTTGCTGGCGGGCTGGGCCTGGCACCTTCGGGGAACATCCATCCGGGCAGGACCTCTCTGTTTGAGCCGGTCCATGGCTCCGCGCCGAATATCGCGGGCCAGGGCATCGCCAACCCACTGGGGGCGGTGCTTAGCTCGGCGATGATGCTGGAATTCCTTGGCTTTAGGCTGCAAGCGGCGGCGATGCGCGTTGCGGTCCAGGCAGCGCTTCGGGAGAACTACGTCACCGCCGACCTCGGGGGAGACAAAACCACTACGGGCGTGGGGGATTGGCTTGCGAATTTCGTCGAGAAAAACAATCTGGCGAAACAGCTAAAGTAGTGCTCGAAGGTGGCCTCGAACCGCTTCCTCCTGCGCCTCATCTAGCGCCATCGCACCATGGCAGTTATCAACATCCCGAGGAGAAACCCTCCAACGTGCGCCATCACGGCAACACCCCCGGAAGGTCCTCCGCCGAGCGTGTTGATCCCCGCGAGAAACTGCACGAGGAACCATTCGCCGAGAACTATCACTGCCGGGATCGGCAGAAGAAAGACAAACACCAGGGTGAGGATGCGCGCCCGCGGATAGAGCAGAATGTAGGCGCCCATCACGCCGGAGATTGCACCGCTGGCTCCGAGCGCCGGGACACGTGAATAAAGATTAAAAAAAGCGTGGGCCAGGGCCGCACCGATCCCGCAAAACAGGTAGAAGAACAAATACGGGATGTGCCCCAAAAAGTCCTCCACGTTATCCCCGAAGATCCACAAGAAAAGCATGTTCCCGGCAATGTGCAGGAATCCGGAATGAAGGAACATGCTCGTCAGAATGGGCAAGAACGCCATCTCGAAAGTGCCATGCCCTGCCAAATAGGCAGGCAGTCGGGCGGGCACGGTCGAATAGCTCGATAAGAACTCCGCGTACGCCCGGGGCGTGAGCGTGAATTGCAGGCTCAGTTGGTAGAAGAAAAGGGCGATGTTCGCAATGATCAGGGAGATGTTGACGATCGGGTAGGTCCGCGACGGATTGATGTCCTTGAGCGGGATAAACATGAAATTGGCCCGGAGCAGAGTAGCGAACCGCGAAGTAAATGAAAAGGGTGCTCCTCGCGTCCGATAATATTTGTAGTGGAAGGGGCTTGGTTAACAGAATATTCTCCCCCCGCCGAACGGGTTCCATCTGCGTGCTTTAGGTGCCAGGGTGAGGCGAGGTGGGAGCCATTTGCGAGCCTGCGAGGATGCAGGCCGTTGGGCAAGCGGTTCTTTTCCGGGGTCAGCGGGAGTTGCCTGCCCGCGAGAGCCCGTCTTGCCAACGACAAGAGAGGGAGAAGAGGGTTTCGAGTTCGCGTCGCATGGGCGGTTGTCCCGCGAAAGCGCGGCGGGTTTTTGGATGAAGCAAGCATTGCGTCTTCGAAGAGCGTGTGGTAAGTAAAGAGTTCTGCGTGTGCGTGCTTCGGACGTGTCACACTTGTCCGGCGCAGCGTCGGCGCGCCGACTGCCCATGCCTGCCCGGGAAACGGAAGCCATCATCCTGAAAACATTTCCGCTGGGCGAGGCGGACCGCGTGGTGAGCTTTCTCGGCCGCACCTCGGGCCGGCTTCGTGGTGTAGCCGCGGGAGCGCGCCGTCTGAACAACCGCTTTGGCTCGACCCTCGAAATGCTCTCGCACGTCCGGATTTGGTACGTCGAGCGGGAAACCCGGGAGTTGGTACGCATCCAGCAGGCGGAACTGGTGGAGTCGCTGCACAAGGCGCAAAGTGACTACGGCTTGAGCACCGGCCTGGCGGTGATCAGCGAAATTGCGGAAATGGTTTTGCCCGAACACGAAGTCTCCGAAGCCATGTTCCGGTTGGCGGTCCTGGCCTCGCGCGAAATCGAGCGAACAGGGCACTGGGAGTTGCCGCTCAGCTATTTCGCGTTCTGGACAGTGCGCCTGGGCGGTTGGCTGCCGCGGTTTGACCGTTGTACTGCCTGCCGGGCTGTTTTTGGTGGATCAGCGGCCTTCTATGACGCGCATCATGCCGGCTTGTTCTGCGGGAAGTGCCGGCGCACGGGCATGAAGCCGTTGCATCCGGAGACCAGGGCGGTGGCAGAAAGGTTTGCCGGTGAGCGACTCGACCGCATTGCCTACGACACGGCGGTCGGTTCGCGCGTCGGGGAATTGCGCGCGGCGGCCTTGGCGTGGATCGAGTTGAATGCAGAACGTCGCTTGATGACGCCGGAGTTGCTGGAGACCACTTGAAAGTTAAAGTAAAGCTTGAAGACAAGGGGCAAGGGCTCACGTTTCAGGACTTAATCCTCGAACTCTCGAAATTCTGGGTGAAGCAGGGCTGCGTGCTGCAGCAGCCCTACGATGTGGAAGTCGGGGCGGGCACGATGCACCCGGAAACGTTTCTGCGGGTCTTGGGCCCGCAACCGTACCGCGTCGGGTTCGTGCAACCCAGCCGTCGGCCCGCCGACGGTCGCTATGGGGAAAATCCCAATCGCCTCTACAAGCACACGCAATTTCAGGTCATCCTCAAACCTTCGCCCGCCGATGTGCAGGAGGTGTACTTAAAGAGCCTCGCGGCCCTGGGCATCGCGCTCAAGAAACACGACATCCGCTTCGAGGAAGACAATTGGGAATCGCCCACGCTCGGCGCGTGGGGCATTGGCTGGCAGGTGCTCCTCGACGGTTTGGAAATCACGCAGTTCACTTACTTTCAGCAAAGTGGAGGGATGGACCTCGATCCTATTTCGGTGGAGCTCACTTACGGCCTCGAGCGCATCTGCGCGTTCTTGCAAAACGTGGAGAGCGTGTATGCCTTGCGCTGGTCTCGGGACAAAACGTATGGCGATATTCGGCTCCTGGAAGAGCAGCAACTCTCCGAGTACAGCTTTGACAAAAGTGATGCAGCAGCCATCCGCGCCGAATTCGAGCTGCATGAAAAGGAAGCCAGGGAGCTGCTCGACGGGTTCAAGGCGGCGGAAGGGCAGAGCCGATCGCGCTATCCGCTGCTTGCCGCCTATGATCACTGTCTCAAGTGTTCGCACCTGTTCAACCTGATGGATGCGCGAGGGGTGATCTCGACGACCGAGCGCGCTGCCCTGATGGCGCGCGTCCGTACACTGGCCTGCCGCACGGCCGCGTCCTACCTCGAACAACGGAAGGGTTCTGAGCGGGCCGACGAGGTACACGCATGAAGTCTCCCGCGAAGCTCCGTGCCATCGAACTCCTGTTTGAGATTGGGTGCGAGGAGATCCCGGCGGGAATGTTGCCGAAGGCCGAGGAGGATCTTCGCCTCAATTTGGAGAAGCTGCTGGCCGCCGAGAACCTTTCCGCGGATACCACCGTCGAGACCTTCAGCGCTCCGCGGCGCCTGACCGCTTGGGTCCGGGGACTTCCGGTGAAGCAGGCCGACGTCGAGCTCGAAGTGACCGGCCCTCCGAAGTCCGTGGCCTACGATGCGGTCGGCGCGCCGACACGGGCAGCGCTGAGCTTTGCGGACAAGCAGCGGGTCGAGGTGAGCTCCCTCTATCTGGTGCAAACGGCGAAGGGCGAATACTTGGCCACCAAGCAGGTCAAGGTTGGCCGTACCACCGAGCAGATGCTCACCGCCGTACTTCCGCGAGCGGTTCACGACTTGACGTGGCCGCGCTCCATGACCTGGACCGGCCTGGAAGGCCCGCGGTTCATTCGCCCGATTCGGTGGGTCGTGGCGGTCCTGGACGGCAAACCCTTGCGCCTCGAGGTAGCGGGCGTCGCCGCTGGTAATGCCACGCGTGGCCACCGCTTCCTTGGGTCGTCCGCCATCCGCGTGCGCCATTTCCTCGATTACGAAAAGAAGCTGCACGCCAACGGCGTGATCATTCGCCCGGCGCGGCGCAGGGAAAAAATCGCGAGGGAGCTCGAGGCTTTTGTCAAGCGCGGCAACCTATCGCATGCACGAAGATCGGGACCTCGAGAGGCTGGTCGCTTATCTTAACGAGTATCCGACGGTCATTCAGGGCGACTTTGATCCCGCTTTCCTGAACTTACCTGATGAAATCCTCATCAGCGTGATGCGCGATCATCAAAAGTATTTTGCTGTCGAAAAGAAGAACGGAGAACTCGCGCCGCAATTCCTGGCCGTCATCAACTCCGGCAAGGATACGACGGGCATCATCCGTGAAGGACACGAGCGCGTCCTCCGGGCGCGCTTTGCCGACGCCCGGTTCTTTTGGGAGGCCGACCAGAAATGTCGGCTCGCCGACTATCTCCCGAAGCTCGAGCGCGTTACGTACGAATCCCGCTTGGGCAGCTACCGGGACAAAGTGGAGCGCGTCCGGGATATCGCGCGCTGGCTTACCGAGCAGTGGTTCAACCTCGGGATGCACCAGGCGCATGTCGCGGAAGCCGACCGTTCCGCCGAGTTGGCGAAGTGCGATCTCGCGACCGAAATGGTTCGCGAATTCCCGGAACTCCAGGGCGTCGTCGGCGGCCTTTACGCGCGTGCGCAGGGCGAGCCTGACGAGGTCGCCGATGCCGTCTATGACCATTACCGCCCGGTTGGCTTGGACGATCCAATCCCGAGAAATCTAACCGGCTGCGCGGTGGCGCTCGCCGACAAATTCGATTCCGTGGTCGGCTGCCTGGCCGTAGGCGTGGTTCCCACAGGATCGAGTGATCCTTACGCGTTGCGTCGCGCCGCGCTTGGCATCGTCAAGATCATCTTGGAGAGGAAACTGCCTGTGTCGCTGTCGCTCAGCATCGGCGCAGCAGGGAAGGCTCTTTTGAGCCACAAGCCAAAGCGCGGAGTCAGCCCGGATCAAGAATCGAAGATCCTCGATTTCGTTTTGGACCGCGCGCGGTTTGTCTTCCGGGAAAAGGAGCAATTCGCCTACGACGAAGTCTCCGCCGTGTTTCGTGCCGGGGCCGACGATCTCGTGGACACCGAGAAGCGGCTACTGGCTCTGCGGGCGATTCGCAAATCCAGGAACTTCGAGCCCCTGGCGGTCTCCTTCAAACGCATTCGCAAGATCCTTGAGAAAGCCGGGGTTGCCCCGGGGCAGGACGGCCAGGTCAACCCCGCCCTTTTTGAGAGCGCGGCCGAGCGCGAACTCCACTCCGGCGCCACGGCTGCGGCGTCGAAAGTCGCGTCCCTCAAACGGGGAGGGAAGTACCAGGAGGCGCTCGAGGTGATCGCCGGACTACGCCCGGTGGTGGACAAATTCTTTGAAGGCGTCATGGTGATGGCGGAGAAGGAGGAAGTGCGAAGGAACCGACTCGCGCTGCTTGCACAGTTACTTGGCGAATTCACGACGATTGCAGATTTCTCGGAGGTTGGCGGAGAAGAGCGCGGGTGACTTAAAGTGTTACTTTAACTGAAGCCGTCGGCGCGCCGACATCCCGGTTTTGTTGCGCCACACAAACCAGTCTCGGCTATGGCAATCCATGCCCCAGTCCATCAATAGGAAGCGAGGATGACCGTGAAAAAGTGGGTGTATTTTTTTGGTGCAGGTAAAGCAGAAGGTGACGGCAGCTGGCGCGAGGTGCTGGGAGGAAAAGGCGCGGGACTGGCCGAGATGACCAAGATCAGCCTGCCCGTGCCAGCGGGCTTCACCATTTCGACCGAAGCCTGCGACTATTACTACAAGCAGGACAAGCAATTTCCCGCGGGGCTAAAAAAAGAAGTCGCCGACAACGTGGCGACGCTCGAACGCGTCACCCAGAAGAAACTCGGCGACGCGACGAATCCGTTGCTCGTCAGCGTCCGCTCCGGCTCTGCCCGCTCCATGCCCGGCATGATGGAAACCATTTTGAACCTCGGCTTGAATGACCGCTCGGTCGCGGGCCTTGCCGCGGTCACCAAGAACGAACGCTTTGCTTATGACGCCTATCGCCGCTTCGTGCAGATGTACTCGACCGTGGTCATGGGCTTGTCCAAGGAAGACCTGGAGCACCCTCTTCGCGCGATGAAGCAGCGCCTCGGAATCAAAGAAGACACCGCGGTTCCGGCGAGCGGTTGGAAAGAGCTGGTCGCCGAATACCAAACCTACTTCCGCGAAAAATCGGGCAAGGACTTCCCGCACGACCCCATGGAGCAGCTCTGGGGAGCCATCGCCGCGGTGTTTGGTTCCTGGATGGCGGAGAAGGCCGTCACCTACCGCCGCGTGGAAAAAATCACCGGGCTGCTGGGCACGGCCGTTAACGTCGTGCAAATGGTGTTTGGCAACACGGGTGAAAACTCCGGAACGGGCGTGTGCTTTACGCGTGACCCCAGCTCTGGAGAAAAGATCTTCTACGGCGACTATCTCGTGAACGCGCAGGGTGAAGATGTCGTCGCCGGCATCCGCACTCCCATGCATCTCGACCAAATGGCCAAGACCATGCCCAAGGTGTACGCGCAGCTTGAGCAGGTGCGAGTGAAACTGGAAAAGCACTACCGTGACATGCAAGACATGGAGTTCACCGTCGAAGAGGGCCAGCTGTACATGCTTCAGACACGCACGGGCAAACGCACCCCGGCGGCGGCTTTCCGAATGGGCGTGGACATGGCCAACGAGAAACTGATCACTCGCGAGGAAGCTCTCCTGCGCATCAAGCCGGAGGACATCGAGCGTCTTTTTTATCCGGTCATCGATAGCAAGATCGACAGGAACACGCTTTGCGCCAAAGTTCTCGCCACCGGCATCAACGCCGTCCCCGGAGCCGCCGCCGGGCGCGTCGTTTTCTCGGCTCCGAAAGCCGAAGAGTGGGCCGAGCGCGGCGAGAAGGTCATTCTCGTCCGGCGCGAAACCAGCCCGGAAGACGTCGGCGGCATGGCGGTCGCCGCGGGCATTCTGACCGCCACGGGCGGCAAAACCAGCCACGCGGCGGTCGTGGCGCGGGGCTGGGGCAAATGTTGCGTTGTCGGTGCGGAAAAGCTGGAGATCGACTACCAATCTCTTTCCATGTCAACCAACGGCCAGGTGGTCCGGGAGGGCGATTGGATCACGCTTGACGGGAGCGAGGGCATTGTTTACACGGAAGCGCTTCCGCTCGTCGTGCCGCAACTCCCGAAATCCTACGAGATCTTAATGAAGTGGGCCGACGAAGCGCGCCATCTCCGCGTGCGCACCAATGCCGATACGCCCCAGGACGCCCGCAAGGCGCGCGAATTCGGTGCCGAGGGGATTGGGCTTTGCCGCACCGAACACATGTTCTTCACCGATTTTGAGTTCCCGGAGAAGAGCCACGAGCGCCAGCGTGCCATTCAGGAGATGATTCTCGCGGACAACAAGGAAGCCCGCGTGAGAGCGCTCGACCGGCTCTTGCCTTTCCAACGCCGTGATTTCATCGGCATCTTCAAAGCCATGGACGGCCTTCCCGTCACCATTCGCCTGATCGACCCGCCGCTTCACGAATTTGTGCCCCACGATCGCGCCAAGCAGGAGGAGCTGGCGAAGGAACTCGGCATCAGCGTCGATGTGGTGGCCCGGCGCGTCGAACAACTCCATGAAGCCAACCCCATGTTGGGCCACCGCGGCTGCCGTCTTGCGATTACCTATCCCGAAATCCTCGAAATGCAAGTGCGCGCCATCATCGAAGCCGCCCTCGAATGCCAAAAGAGCGGAGTTAAAGTTTTACCTGAAATCATGCACCCGCTTACTTTGGACAAGAAAGAGCTGTCCATTCTTGACCAAGCCACGCGCCGGGTCGCTGACGACCTCATCCTGAAGTCGGGCATGAAGCTCAACTACCTGGTTGGTACGATGATCGAGCTTCCGCGCGCGGCACTGCTGGCGGGAGAAATCGCCGAAATTGCGGAGTTCTTCTCCTTCGGCACCAACGACCTCACGCAAACCACCATGGGGCTGTCGCGCGACGACGCCGGCCGTTTCCTGCCCGATTATGTGGACGAGAAAAAAGCAGGGGTATTCAGCACGGATCCCTTCCAATCGCTCGACACCAAAGGCGTCGGCATGCTGATGCGCTGGGGCATTGACGCGGGCAGAAAAACCAGGCCCAAGTTGAAAGTAGGCATCTGCGGCGAGCACGGCGGCGACGCGGAGAGCGTCAAATTCTGCCACACCCTGGGCATGGACTATGTCAGCGCTTCGCCTTTTCGCGTGCCGATAGCGCGTTTGGCCGCAGCTCAAGTTATGGTTGAACTCAAGCAGGCGAAGCAAAAAAGGACCAAACAAGCGAAAAGTGCTACGTCAAGTAACACTTGAACTGCTGATTTCCGAAGGGTCCAGGCGCGCTCTCGGTTCTTCGACCTCTCGTTTTTGAGGTGAAACAGCGGCAAGAAAGGGAGCCGGGAAGGCCGACTTCACGTTGGCATTTTGAAGAAAAAATACATTCCCAAGAAAAAGAAAATAATATCCGGCGACCATCCCGCCAAAAACGGCGGCAGTTGCCCTACTCCGCCCATCGCTTCGAGCAGCGCCGCAATCGCCCAATAAGCCACGCCGATGGCAACCCCGAGCGCGACTCCGCCGATAGCTCCACGTGTGCCTACCAGAAACGCAAAGGGAATCGCCAGCAATATGCTCACAGGCGCCATCAGGGGATAGGCGATTTTTTTGTGCCACTGTACCATCAGGGTTGCCACGTCAAAGCCCGCCCGGTGCAATCCATCGATATAGCTCCCTAACTCGCCCACGCGCATTTGAAACGCCTGCCGCACCTCGCGGTTGAAGTAGCTTGGCGGTTCGGACAATTCCGGCGGCGCCGCCGCCGCGAAAGGCTCGAATTTGGTAACCGAGCCGTCTCGAAAATCCCGGATCCACCCGCTTTCGAGCGCCCAGACCTGCCGGGCTTCCGACCAGCGGGCACGCGTGGCAAAAATCCGCCGTCGCACATGGAAATCTGCGGGATCGAGCTCGAGCACGCTCAACCCGCCAAACATGTTTTGCTCCGGATCGAACAGGTCGTAGTTGTAGATCTTCGAGTCCTCCCCGAACATCCACCGTTGTGGATGCGCGTAGGTCTGTGGCGGCCGCCCTTTAATCTGGTTGTGCAGAGCGTCCTGGCGCTGGTTGGCGTAGGGCAGATAGGTATCGTCGAGCACTAACAACGTGCCCGCCACCGCGAGGCCCGCCAGCAGCAGCGGCACGGCCACACGAAACAGACTTATTCCGCTGGCTTTGATCGCCACAATCTCGTTGTTCTTGCTCATGATTCCGAGCGTCACGAGCACCGCAACCAGCCCCGCCAGCGGCGCCAGGTTGTACACCAGGTACGGTGTGAGATAGCCAAAGTACTCGGCGACGGTCACGAACGCGATGCGCCGCCGCCCGATGTCGTCTAGCAGCTCAAAAAAGGTAAACGCTTCGAACAGAAACACGAATATCGCGAGCAACAGCCCAAAATAAAAAAAGAACTTTCGCAGGGTGTAGAGGTCCATCAACCGGGGAAAGCTTCCGCTCGATCGCGCGGGCATTTCCTGCGCGCCGCGCTCTCCATTGGCCGCTTGCGCTGCCGCGGCGCGTGCCCGAGCCTGCGCCTTTCGCCGGCGCGCCAGGCGGATCCGCCGGCTGAGATATCCAAGCGGGCGCAACCAGCGGCTCTCCCCGCGAAACTGTTCCATCCGC
Source organism: Acidobacteriota bacterium (assembly GCA_003223215.1). Lineage (GTDB taxonomy): Bacteria > Acidobacteriota > Terriglobia > Acidiferrales > UBA7541 > Acidiferrum. The sequence continues at coordinate 139,661 of QHYH01000084.1, read as the reverse complement.
GGCAGCAGGGCTATCCCTAAGGCCGTTAGGATTCCGTTGGCCATCCAAATCCCCGCTGCCGGCGAAATCTTTCCCTCCCGTGCCAATCCCGCACCCAGGATCAGCAGCAGGTAATACGCGGCGATGAGCACAACGGCCAGCAGCGATCCCGCGGCTCGGCCGCCGCGTCGCGGCTGCGCTCCCAGTGGCACCGCCACTAGCGCAAACACCAGGCAGGCGACGGGAAACGCCAGCCGCGTCTCGAGCTCCACACTGGCTTCCCGCGATCCCGAACGCCTTTCGGTCATCAGTTCCTTCATCGATTGTTCGGGGATGCTGCGATGTCGGGGTTGTACCGAACCGAGTCCGCTCACCTGAATGGGCCAGTCGCTCTGACCAAACGACGTCACCGCGTAATGATTGGGATCCTCGCGCGAGAACTCATGCGTCGTGCCGCCCTTGAGGTGCAACTCCAGCTTGCCCTGCTTTGGCTCGGCAATCACAATCGCGCTATCGGCCAGGGTTACTTGCGAGCCGCCCTCTCCTCCGGTGTCCGCGACGAATACTCCGTGCCATTGCGTTCCGCTTGCCGACACGTCGTTCACATACAAGACCTTTTTCGGAAACCGCTCGTCAAACACGCGCGGCTGCAGTTGAAAAGAGATTTGCGAGCTGATCAGTTGCGCTTCGGCGGTGTGCAGCGTCCGCAACGCCCCAGGGCCCACCCACGTAGTCATGACCAGCGTGAGTAACGCCCCGACCAGGGCGAGCACTCCCACCGGAAAAAGGATACGCCGCCTCCCGATGCCGAGGGAGGTCAGCGCAATGATTTCGCTGTCGGCCGACATCCGCCCCAGCCCCAGCAACACGCCAATCAGCGTCGCCATTGGCACGGTAAAGACGAAAACGCCTGGGAAAATGCACAGAAACAGTTCCAGGATCTGCGCGCCCGAACCCACGTGGCGCACATAAATCTCCATCAGCCGCACCAGACGGGGCACGAGAAATACAAACGTGAAGACGACCAGTCCGAGGAATGCGTGGCGGGAAACCTCGCGGACGATATAACGATCCAGAATGCGCATGACGCGAACGCTAGAGTGTACCACGCCGTCAGCCGCGGATCGTTCTACGGCGCACGAACCGGGGGACTTGCCGTGTTGCGAGTTTTGAGGAGCGGCGCTGCGATAGGCTCTTCTTGCCTGTATACTTTGATTCTGTGTATGCCTGTGGCTACAAACCATCTGCGTGAGCCTCTCTTCGGGACACCCGCCGAATGAATCGCATCCATTTGGTTGTGCTGTGGCACATGCATCAGCCGCAATACCGCGACCCAGAAACTGGCCGCTATGTTCTCCCGTGGACGCGCCTGCACGCCCTCAAGGACTACTACGGCATGGTCGAACTGCTTCGCGAGTTCACCAACTTCCATGCCACGTTTAACATCGTTCCTGCTCTCGGCGCGCAGCTCGAAGAGTACGCCAGCGGCAAGTTCAACGAGCCGTGGTTTTCCCTGGCTTTCAAAAGCGCCGATGAGCTGACCCGCGAGGACAAGTCGGAGATCCTTTCGCGCGCCTTCCAGGTCAACCACGAGCACCTGATGTCACGTTGGCCGCGCCTTGTCGAACTTTATGAATGGTCGCGCCCCGCCGGGGGCGCTCAGGCTCTTATCGCTTTCACCGCTCGCGACTGGCGGGACCTCCAGCTTCTCTCGCAGCTCGTTTGGATGGAAGAATCCTGGTTTCAGAAGAACGAAGTCGTCAGCCGCCTCGCAGCGAAGGGCAAAGACTACACCGAGAATGACAAGTCCGCCTTGCGGGGAAAACAGCTGGAACTCCTGCGTTTGATTTTGCCGGCGTATCGCGACGCAGCCTCGCGCGGCCAGATCGAGATCAGCACGACGCCTTTCTACCACCCCATTCTGCCGCTCCTGTGTGACTCGGACATCGCGCGTGTTGCCAACCCTTCCACGCCGCTGCCGCGCCGCGCTTTCCGCCGGCCCGAGGATGCTCGCGAACAATTGCAGCTCGCGCGCCAATATCATGAGAAAACCTTCGGCCTGAAGCCGCCGGGCCTCTGGCCGTCCGAGGGCTCCGTTTCCGATCAAGCCCTCTCGATCGCCGCCGAAGAAGGATTCCAATGGTTCGGCACCGATGAAGGCGTGCTTGGCCGTACTCTGAACGTCGGCTTTTTCCGCGACTCCGGCGGCATCCCCGCAAATGCGGATCGCCTTTTCAAGCCCTGGCGCATCCATCTGGGCGATAAATCCATCACCGGGCTGTTCCGCGACCACCATCTTTCCGACCTGATCGGCTTCGTTTACAGCCGCATGGAAGCGAAAGCCGCTGCCGCCGATCTCCATTCGCGTCTGCGCCTGCTCGGTGAGAAAGTGTCAGGCAACCAGCCGCTCACCGTGTGTCTATTTCTCGATGGGGAGAATGCCTGGGAGTACTACCCGGGCAATGGCCGCGAATTCCTTCGCGAGTTCTATCGGCGAATCGAATCTGATCCCGATTTCCGCGCGCTTACGGCTGGCGAGGCCGTCGCCGCAGCCGCGGAAATTCCCAGCAGCACCGGAATTTTCCCCGCTTCCTGGATTAACGCCAATTTTGACGTTTGGATCGGTCATAGCGAGGACGTCACGGCCTGGGAGCTGCTGTGGGACACCCGCGAGGTTTACGCCCGTGGAGTCGAAGCGTACAAAACGGGGAGACCGGGCGCGCCGACCGAAACTGCGCTCAAACAGGCGCACGAATCGCTCCTGGCGGCGGAAGGCAGCGACTGGTGCTGGTGGTTCGGTCCCGAACACAGCACCGCAAACGACGCCGAATTTGATGCCCTCTACCGCAAGCACCTCACCGAAATTTACCTCGCGCTTGGCCAGGTCGCGCCCGAAGAGCTGGCCAAACCCATCAAGCGCCGCCCGGAACACGCGTTTCAGCTTGCGCCCACTGGCTTTCTGCGCGTCAAGGTGGACGGCCGTGAAAGCTCCTATTTTGAATGGCTCGGCGCCGGTCTGTATTCTCCCGAGCGTCGTGGTGGCTCGATGCATGGCCGCGTTTTTTATCTGCATGAAATGCGCTACGGCTTTGAAGAGGACCGTTTCTGTATCCGCATCGACCATTTCGCGGAGGCCATGAGCGAACTCGAGGACCCGGAATTTCGCATCACCGTTGGCGGAGCAGAAGAACTCGTCATCGTGGTGAAACTCCAGCGTGGCCGTATTCAGGAGTTCGCCGTGGAAAAAGCGCGCCTGTGCTTGCTGAGGTTAGAGTCCGTCGCGGTTGCTGCGTTTGATCGCATTCTCGAAGCGGCCATCCACCGCGACCAACTTGACCTCAAGGGCCAAAGCAAACTGAGGCTGGGAGTGGCCCTCTGGCACGGGGGGCTGCCGGTGGACGTTCTTCCCGCCGAAGGCCTGTTGGATATCCAGCTCGGCGAGGACAATTTCGCCTGGCCGCCGGAGTAGCTGTTCCGTTTCTTTAGCTACTTGTTGCCGTACAACTTGACGGCCAAGTCTTGCGGCCTAGCTCCCACCGGGACCATGGTCACAAGGAAGTTCGTGCGCACGCGAATCACCGCCAGGTCGCCAGAGCCTTGGCTCACCACCAGCAGCAAAGTTTCATTGGGGTCAAATCGCAACGCTCCCGGCTCATCTCCTGTGGGAATGGGGAGTACCTTTTCGGGATCGCGGATGATCCGCCGATTCGCGATATCCACCGGAATGACCCGATCCGCCGCCGTGTCCGAAACGTAGAGCAAGCTGCCGTCGGCGCTAAGCGCTCCTCGTGTCGGTGCTGAGCCAAGTATCATGGTGTCGCCCACTTCGTGCGTCCAGGTATTGATGGCCTGCAGGCCGTGAGCTTCCGGTGAAATGACATAGAGCTCTCCTCCATCGGGCTTGAGCAGCATCTCGGTCGGCTTACCTGCCAGCTCGAGATTTGCCACCAGCACGCTGCGCCGCAAATCCACAACGGAGAGTCGCGCCTCGGAGCGGCTCATCGCAAACGCGAGCGAATTGTCCGGCAGAATGGCCACCTCGTCCGGTTGCGGCAGCACGGAAACTGTGCTGCGCAACGCTAGCGTGGCTGCGTCATGAACGCCCAGGGTACCGTCTCGCCGGTTCACCACCACCACGGTCTTTCCGTCCGGCGAGACGCGCGCCAGCACGGGCTCTCTTCCCGTGCGTCCGCGCGCCACCATCGTCCGCGAGCGGATGTCGATAGCCAACACCGTGTCGTTCCCGGACGTGGTCGTGTAAATGCGATTTCCGTCGGGCGAAAGATCCAGAGCGTAGGGAAGCGGTCCTACCGGAATGCGGGCGCTCACCTGATATGCGCGCGCATCGAAAATCCATGCGAAGCCCCCCAGAGCGCTAATGCCCAGGATTTCAGGCCGCGTGGGATGCTCGCGCATTCCCGACAGACCCGGCCCCACAGGAATGTGCGCCACCGCTTTGAGCTTGACCAGGTCCACAACCGTCACCGCGCCGTCCCGAGTCGTGACATAGGCACACAAATGCAGGTCCGGGCGCAGAAAGGACGGCCGATGCTCGCGCAGCAGCACAATCAGTGCGCCGATGGCTACTACGACGGACAGGAAATAAACACGAAGGTTTCTCGGTCGGCTCATGTTGGACTCGAAATTCTCCCACGCGGACTGTCCCCCTGGCTAGGGATGGGTACGGGAGTCCCCACGCAAACTTTCACGCGACTCCGGATCGACGCCTTCCCTGGGCCTCCGAAAACTTGCATTCTCTCGATTGTCCCGTTCCGCCTTTCTTGTTCGTCGTATGGATGAAGGCCGCAAATCTGGCCCGCATAAAGGACGTGACGCGAACTTGGCGCCAGGAATGAGCACGCACGGCTCCGGCCATTGCCGCCTTCGATCATGTGTCACTAACCGCTCTCTAGGCACGACATAGTCATCAAAACGTCGCCTTTTGGTTTCAATGAATCGACCGTAGCGTGACTGCCGTCTCCCTTTGCCGTTTCAAACCTACTGGCATAATCTGTTTCTGGGACATGCTTCCTCGCGGACCATTTTCGGGGCTGCTCACCGACCTCTACGAGCTCACCATGGCGGCGGGCTACGTTCAGAACCGCTTCAACGCCCGCGCCACCTTCGAACTTTTCGTGCGCACGCTTCCGCGACGCCGCAATTACCTGGTGGCCGCGGGGCTGGAGCAAGCCCTCGACTTTCTGGAAAACGTTCGCTTTTCCTCTGAGGATATTTCCTATCTTCGCGGTCTGCCTTTTTTCCGCCACGTCCAGTCGGATTTTTTTGACTATCTCTCCCGATTTGAATTTACCGGCGAGGTTTGCGCCCTTCCCGAGGGAACCATCTTTTTCCCCGGTGAACCGCTTTTGCGCGTGACCGCCCCCATCGCAGAGGCGCAGCTTGTCGAAACCAGCCTCCTCAGCATTCTTCATTTTCAAACGCTTATCGCCAGCAAAGCAGCCCGCGTCACCAACGCTGCCTCCGGACGCCCTGTCGTGGAATTCGGCTCGCGTCGCGCGCACGGCGTGGAAGCCGGAGTCCTCGCCGCCCGCGCTGCCTTCGTTGGCGGTTGCGAAGGCACCTCGAACACGTACGCGGGCCGCCGCTTCGGGATTCCTGTTTATGGCACGCAGGCGCATTCCTGGATCATGGCGCATGAGGACGAGGCCGAAGCCTTCCGGGATTTCCTGAGTGTCTTTCCAGAGAACTCCACGCTCCTGGTCGATACCTACGACGTGCGCGCCGCCGTCGAGAAAATCATCGCCCTGGGCCGCAAGCCCGGCGGCGTACGCCTTGACAGCGGCGACGTGCTGACGGACAGCTTGTGGGTTCGCAGGCGGCTCGATCAGGCCGGGTGGCACGACGCGCAGATTTTCGCGTCGGGAGAGCTCGACGAAGACCGCATTGAAACGCTGGTGCAAAGCGGCGCGAGTATCGACGCCTTTGGCGTGGGTACGGCGCTATCTACTTCGGCGGACTCGCCGAACCTCGGCGTAATTTACAAATTGGTCGAAGTCGACCTCGGCGACACCGTTCGAAACGCCGCCAAGTTCAGCCAGGAAAAGATAACCTACCCGGGACGGAAGCAAGTTTTCCGGTTTGTAGAGGGAGAAGGAAAATTTTCGAGGGATGTCATTGGCCTTGATGGAGAGTCTTTCCAGGGGGGCGCGCCGCTGCTGGTCCTCGTGATGCGCGGCGGCAGGCGGCTCGAGGCTCCGGAAAAAGATCCTCTGGCCGGAATCGAGAGAGCACGCAAGCGCTTCCTGGCTGATCGCTCCGGCCTGCCGGAGCCGGTCTTGGCGCTTCGCGCGGCGGAGCCACCGTTTCCCGTTCGCTACAGCAAACAGCTCGAGGAGCTGCACGATCAGGTGCGGCAAACCGTGGCCAAGACCGCGCGCATCGCATGAAGAAGGAGGTAGTCTAGTTGAGGCTAGTCTAAACCAGACTGGTCTTGATTTAGCCCGGTTTAAATGGGACTCGTTTTGTGGGAAGTGGACGCGCAAGCGGACTTCATGCTGCCGGGCGGCAAGCTTTACGTCCCTGGCGCCGAAAAAATCATGGCAAACCTCAACCGACTTGTCGAACAGGTGCGCCAGTCCCGAGTTCTCCTGATCTCCTCTGCCGATGCTCACCAGCCGGATGATCCCGAGTTTCGTGAGTGGCCTGTTCATTGCGTGAAGGGCACAGCGGGAGCAGAGTTGGTTCCCGAAGCACCCGCCGCCCGCCAGCTCGTCATCCCCAATCGGGAGAATTTTGTTTTTCCCGACGATCTCCCCTCGTATCAGCAGGTTCTCCTGAAAAAAAAACACGCTCGACGTCTTTGACAATTCCAATACGGACCCGCTTCTTTCACGGCTAGCTGCCTCGCAGAAATCCAGCGGGGGCTCCAACCCCGATTTTCTGGTGTTCGGCGTCGTCACTGAATATTGCGTGCACCTCGCCGCCGATGGCCTGCTTCGCCGCGGCTACGGTGTCAGCATCATTCGAGACGCTATTCAATCGCTCGACGAGAAAAAAGGCAGGGAAATCCTGGGCGAACTCGAGTCACGAGGCGCACGCCTCATTGCCGCAGAACAGGCGTTGCGCCTCATTGGCCACGACGCTCGAGATCGCTTCCAATTGCGAAAAACGGCCGGAAAGTAGCCCGCCCCGGGAAGAAGGATTCGCGAGGAAGAGCCAAGGACGGGAGAGCCAAGCCTTCCGTCCCAACGCTTGCGGTAGAGTGCGCAAGCATGGCCGTCGTGTGAGCTGCAAAACTTCAGTTTAATCGCAGCAACCTAGCGCAGGCACAACCATCTCGACAGAAGAACAATTTTCATTATAATGACCGATAGAACGAAGCCACACTGGCGAACCTAGCGTACACACCTTCGCACAACACGGAGAATCCCCGCTGCCATGAGCCAGCCGTTAGCCCTCGAATTTGTACTCGTGTCCGGCGACTACGCCACCATGCAGGCGGTTTCCAAAGCCGTGAAAAAATTCGGCGCCAAGTTTGTGCTGGTTCCAAGTGCGCACGAGGCTCGTGAATGTCTGAATCGGCGCAAGATCGACGGCGTGTTTGTGGACATGGAAGTGCCGGGGGCGCTGGGCCTGATTGAATCCACGCGCAAGGGAGCATCCAACAACAAAGCGGTGATTTTTGCGTGCTTGGTGAATGCCAAGGAATCCACACAAATCTTGGCCCTGGGGGCGAATTTCCTGCTGCGTAAGCCGGTGACCGAAGACGGTGTCGCCATGCACATCACCATCTCGAAAGAATTGCTTTTGCGCGAGCAGCGCCGGTACTTCCGGCATCCCGTGAATCTTCCGGTGACCCTGAAGGCAGGAGAAGCGGAGCAGCAGGCCCGCATGACGAATTTGAGCGGAGGCGGCATGGCCGTGCGCACGGTGAAGCCGCTCAAACAAGGTGCGGTCCTCGACTTTACCTTCGAATTGTCGCTCGGCGCGCGCATCAGCGCGAGAGGCCAGGTGGCCTGGGTGAACTCCGAGGGAATGGCGGGGATTATACTGCAGACAGTGCGCGGAAAAGGAAATGAGCAACTGGAAGCGTGGCTTGCCTCTCGGGAGCAACTCCGCCCCTAGCCCCTAGCGAAAAACGCCGGGGAACTTGGCATGCTCCCCGCCCTCAAAAATGGGCGAGGATTGCTACGAAGCCTGTTTGGTTTCAACCAGAGGACTTTCGGCGGGTTCCTGTTTCAGCGATCGGCCTTACTGCGCCGCATCTCCGGAGGCTTCACACATCGGGCCTGCCCGGCCCTAGGTCTTGCGACAAAAGAACGATACACCAAAACCTGCGCCTTATATCCCCGTTCTCAAAAACGCAGCCTTACGGCGCATCTGGTAAAGGCTCGTCACCTCCGAAACCTGAAAACGATGCCCGGAGTCCTATCGGCCGACCTTTTGCCGCAAGGGCGTGGCCTATTGCAGGCGGCCCTCAGTTCGCAGGTAAATCGACCACACCACCTCGAACGGGAAGCTCAATCCGATGGTGTACTGATCGTCGCCCCGTTTCCGGCAGTGCACCACCTTTCCCCGCATGGCGATCTGATCGAACATCGAAGTGATTTCCGCGAGTTCCCCCGGTTGCCAGGGATGATTGCAGACGATACATGCGCCGTGAGGGCTCACATTATCCGTGTAGGTCAACTCGGTTCCGTTACGGTTTTGCGCCCGGGCCAAGTTCACAATCATTGCGATCGGCAGCCGTTTTTCCATTTCGTTGCCAAGGTGGTCGAGGACTTCAGGAATACGCCCGTTTCTGCTGGAGCCTTTGGCTACAGGGCGCGTGGGCTTAACCCGAGCGCGCTCGAACGGGAACTTGCCCCTCAGCGTTAGCATGACCGGGATGGGGTGCCAATCGAAGAGAAACCCGGAAAGATCCTCCTGTGAATTGCCTACAGGCGTTCCTTTTCGGACCAAGCAGCGTCATAGGAAGGTTTTGACCTCAGCCAACGGAGAACGGTAGACGCCCGTTTCGTCCACGATGGTCATAAAGAGTTCGCCTTTGCGGCAGCCCGCTTCGGCAATGCCTCGGATCTCGTCTATGATGAACGTCTGCAAAAACTTAAACGCCGGAATCCTGTGTTGGTACCGAGCAAATAGCCTGGTGTGAATCGTAAGGATGCGTTCGACCGCTCGGTCGGTTGTCGTCAGGCGGACCAGCGCTTCGACTACGCGTTTCACGCCATTCGAACCCACCGATTCCACCGTCACCTGCGTTTCGGTAGTATTTCCGAGGTCCATCACCTCGCAGGTGAGTACCCTTACTAGAGGTCAAGGGTAGACCAGTCGCAACCGCGGATCTTTGGGTTTTGCCGCATGCGTTTCGACGATATGGGCGCAAACAGAGTAATAGCCGTCGAGGGCGGCCTCCATCAGGTCCCGTGGTTTGGCTTTCTCGCTCGGCATGGTCAGTTTATGGTGCGGTGGAGGACGGCGGCGATTTGTCGCATTTCGTCCGCGAGGTCGGCAAACTCTTCCGGGAGAATCGATTGGATGCCGTCGGAGAGAGCTTTTTCCGGTTCGTGATGAACTTCGATGAGCAATCCGTCGGCGCCAACGGCGACGGCCGCACGGGAGAGCGGCAAAACCTTGTGACGCTTCCCGGTGCCATGGCTGGGGTCGACGAAAATGGGCAGGTGGCTGCGCTTTTTGACCGCAGGGACGACCGCGAGGTCCAAAGTGTTGCGAGAAAAGTCCGAAAAGGTCCGAACGCCGCGCTCGCACAGCATCACGTTGTAGTTGCCCTCGGAGAGGAGGTACTCCGCGGCCATGAGAAATTCATCGAGGGTGGCGGACATGCCGCGCTTGAGAAGAACGGGCTTCTTGGCGCGGCCGGCGCGCTTGAGGAGCGAGAAATTCTGCATGTTGCGCGCGCCAATCTGGATGACGTCGGAGTATTCTTCGACGAGCTCGAGCGATTCGTTGTCGATAGCTTCGGTGACGATGCCGAAACCATGCTTGGCGCGCACTTTCGAGAGAATCTTGAGGCCGCTTTCGCCGAGTCCCTGAAAGCTGTACGGGGAAGTACGAGGTTTGTAAGCGCCGCCGCGAAACAGCCGCGCGCCCGACTTTTTGACGCGCTCGGCAATCGCAAGACACTGCTCCTCGGTTTCCACGGCGCACGGCCCCGCAACCAGGGCCACATGCCGTCCGCCAACGATGACGTCGCCCGAGGGCGTGGGAATGCGCAGGATGGTGTCTTCTTCCTTCGCGTCGCGGCTGACCAGCTTGTACGGCTTGCTGACGGGGATGCACTCCACAACGCCGGGCAGCGATTCGAGAACGCCCAGATCGATCTCGCCTTTGTTTCCGGTAATACCAATGGCGGTTCGCAGGGAGCCGGGGATGGGGTGGGCTTTGAGGCCGAGGCTTTCGATGCGCTGGCAGACGGCGCGAACTTGCTGCTCGGTGGCGTGAGATTGCATGACGACCAGCATGAAGCGGTTCCTCCAGCGGCCCCGGTAGGGCTCAAGTCTACGGCAACGCGGAGGAAACCCGCAAATCGGGCAGGCGCAAGAAGGAGCTTGCTCGATTGGGTTCCCGGGCTTGACAAGCCAGAATGGGGTCCTACGATATAAGAGAAGCCCAGCCGGGAGGATCAGGTGCTCTCGGATTATCCGTTTCATTTCTTTGGCCGTAGCATCACCATTACCGAGCATGCGCAGTTTTTGGCGCTGGTCTTTGCGGCCGTTGCGGTGACGACCTGGGTGATCTTGCAATCCTGGCGCCGCCGGGCGGTTGTCTTGCATCGGTCGGCAGTGAGCGACCAGATGGTATACGAGTTATCGCGAATCGCGGACGCCTTGGATCGTCTCGCGAGCCGTCCGATGGACCAGACCATGGCCGCGCCGACTGGCAGCTTCAAAGAGGACGAACCCCGTACCATGCCGTTTTCCATGTTCGGCAGGGAACGCTGAAAGCAGCTTCTACGGCCCCGACTCTGCTTTGCAGCTGCCTTGAGTTGCAGAAATGCATCGGTCGCGAGCCTGTCCTTCCCGTCTAACTTGCTCACGCCCGCGCAGAGATCCTCTCGGTATGGCGCTAGCCAACTTCTTCGCGAGAAGTCATAACCCTCGCACGCTGCGGGTGTCGATTCGAGCGCCGCGGTGCCTAACGTCCGGGCGCTCGGGGCGTGTGCTAGAATAAGGAGTTTAAGCGGAGCAGAAATCCCGACAGGCATGCCCGAAGAACAACGCATCGCTGTACCCACCGACTTCGACCCCGAAGACGAATACCGCCCGGAACCTGAGCCCGAACCCCTGCCGCCCGCCTGGATGGACGGGAAAATTCGCATCGGTATACATACCTCCATAGCCTGGAGCTATCTGAATGCTTTGGAGTCCGCGCGAAAACTCGGTTGCAACGCGTTGCAGATTTTTTCCGCGAGCCCGCGCATGTGGCAGGGTGGGCCGGCGCGGATACCCGAGCAAGATGCGGCGGCATTTCGCGCGAGAAGGGAAGGGCTTCGGCTGGGCCCGCTGGTGATTCATGCGAATTACCTGGTCAATTTGGCCGCGGCGCAGCCCATGCTTCGGACGCGCTCGATTCAGGCTTTCCACGACGAGATGGTACGCGCCGTGGCGCTGGGAGCGGATTTCCTTGTGGTGCACCCCGGCGCGCGCGGCGAGGGGAGCGCAACACAGGCGATCTCGACCATTGTCGAATCCGTGAAGCAAGCCAGCAAACGCGTGCCGGTGGGCACGCTGAAGATTCTCATTGAGAATACCGCGGGAATGGGAACGGCGATCGGCTCGCGGCTGGAAGAAGTAGGCGAGATTGTTGCCAGGCTGCTGCGCGATCTGCCCGCGGGGGCCTGCCTGGATACGGCGCATCTGTTTGCGGCAGGCTACGACGTCAAGAGCGAGAGCGGGCTAGCTTCAACCATCGAGCAAGTGGAGAGGACCGTCGGGCTGGACAATGTTCCGGTTTTCCACGCGAATGACTCCAAGGTTGCGTTAGGCGGTCGGGTCGATCGCCACCAGCACATTGGAAAAGGGAAAATCGGAAGAGAGGCCTTTCGAAGGGTTTTGCAGCATCCGCAATTGAACCCTGCAGCGGGCGAAGGGCAGGCGGGTCGGGCGTTTCTGGCGGAAACACCGATCGACCATCCCGGTGACGACCGGCGAAACGTAGCGATGCTGTGGGAGCTGGCGGGGCTAAAAGAGCAGGCACCGGAGGCGGAAAAAGGGTTTTCCATGCTGACGCCGGCGCTCGCGAGAAAGATTGCAACACGGAGATCAACAAAGCGGCGGGCAACGAAGAGGTTAGCCGCAAGAAGCAAGAAAGCGGGAACGTCAAAGAGATTGCGGACGGCCAAGATGGCGCGGAGGAGAGGGTAAGCGAAGTGGCGGAGCAGGGCACAACAGGCGCGGGCGGGGCCACGGCCGGCGGCTACGACCCGCAAAAAATAGAGGCCAAGTGGCAGCGTCGCTGGGCGGAAGCGCGCGTGTTCGAATCGGAAGCCGATCCTTCCAAACCCAAATACTACGTGCTGGAGATGCTGCCGTACCCGAGCGGGACGATGCACATGGGCCACATGCGCAACTACGCGATTGGCGACGTCGTGGCTCGGGTGAAGCGCATGCGCGGATTCAACGTGCTCCACCCGATGGGCTGGGACGCCTTCGGCCTGCCCGCGGAAAATGCTGCCATCAAGAATAAGACGCACCCGCGCATCTGGACCAACAACAACATTACGCAGTTCGAGAAAGTGCTGCGGCGCTTTGGCTTCAGCTACGACTGGCGGCGCGAGATTTCCACCTGCGAGCCGGAGTATTATCGCTGGAACCAGTGGTTTTTCTTGCGCATGCTGGAGCGCCGGCTGGCCTACCGCAAGAAGAGCCTGGTGAACTGGTGCCCGAAGTGCTGCACCGTGCTGGCCAACGAGCAGGTTGTGAACGGCGGCTACTGCTGGCGGCATGAAGATACGCGCGTGGAAATGCGCGAGATCGAACAGTGGTTTCTGAAGACGACCGCATATGCCGATCAATTGTTGGACGATTTGAAGCAACTCGAAGGCGGATGGCCGGAGCGCGTCACCCTGATGCAAAAAAACTGGATCGGCAAATCGCCGGGCGCCAAAGTGAAATTTGCCGTGGCTGGCGCGGCGGGCGCCGGGCCCGTTGAAATCTTCACCACGCGCATCGACACGATTTACGGCGCGAGCGCCATCATTCTTGCGCCGACGCATCCGCTGGCGACCAAGCTGCTGGAAGGCTCGCCAACGCGCTCCGAGGCCGCACCCAAGCTGGCCAAAATGCGTCAGACCTCTGTAAAAACGGAAGACCTGGCGACGATGGAAAAGGAAGGCTTCTTTACCGGGCGCTACGCGCTGAACCCCTTTAACGAGGAAAAGATTCCGATCTGGGTCGGGAACTTTGTGCTGATGGAGTACGGTACGGGCGCGATTATGGCCGTGCCCGCGCACGATCAGCGCGATCTGGAATTCTGCCGGAAATACAATCTGCCCGTGCGCGTCGTCGTCCAGCCGCTCGAGGGCGAAGAACTCTCGGCAGAAAAGCTAGGAACGGCCTTCGACGAGCATACCGAAGGCAAGCTGGTGAACTCCGGGCCGTTCAACGGGCTCTCGCCGGAAGAAGCAATCGCAAAAATGACCGTGTTAGCCGAGCAAAAGGGATTCGGGCGCGGCGAGACCATTTACCGGCTAAGGGATTGGGGCATCTCCCGCCAGCGCTATTGGGGGACACCTATCCCGGTCGTTTACTGCGCCAAAGACGGCATGGTAGCCGTCCCCGACAAGGATTTGCCGGTGCTGCTGCCGCCAAATCCCAAGCTCACCGGCGAAGGCGAATCGCCGCTGGCGTCGACGCCGGAATTTGTAAACACCACCTGCCCGAAATGTGGCGGGCCGGCGCGCCGCGAGACCGACACCATGGACACGTTCGTCGATTCGTCCTGGTATTTCTATCGTTACTGCGATCCCCACAACGACAAGGCGCCTTACGATTCTGAAAAAGTCGGCTACTGGTTTCCGATTGACCAGTACATTGGAGGAATCACTCACGCCATTCTGCACCTGCTGTACTCGAGGTTTTGGTGCAAGGTGATGCGAGATCTCGGTTTGATCAAGCACAGCGAGCCGGTGGCGCGGCTGTTCACGCAGGGAATGGTGCAAAAAGGCGGCGTGGCGATGTCCAAGTCACTCGGCAACGTGGTCGGCGCCGAGGAGATGGCACAGAAGTATGGGGCAGACACGGGGCGGCTGTACACGCTGTTCGCGGCGCCGCCGGAAAAGGACTTGGAGTGGAGCGAGGAGAGCATCGAAGGTTCCTGGCGTTTCCTGAACCGCGTCTACCGGCTCATCAAGCGGCATGCCGGGAGCGTGCGAGCGGTGAAGGGCGGGAAAGCGGACGCCGTGTCGGCTTCGGACAAAGAAAAAACGCTGCTGCGCAAAGCGCACCAGACGCTGCGGCGCGTGACGAGCGACTTCGAAACCAGGTGGCACTTCAATTCAGCCATCGCGCTCGTTATGAAGTTGACCAACGACATTTACGAGCAAGAGCCGCTCGAACAAGGCGTGCGCCCGGAAGTGCGGAAGGAAGTGCTGGAGCTGCTGACGCTGATGCTGGCGCCCATGACGCCGCACCTCGCCGAAGAACTTTGGGAGATGCTGGGCCACGGCGAAGGACTCTGGAAAGTAAGCTGGCCTGCGTTCAATCAGGAACTCGCGCGCGAGGAGCAAGTCGAAATTCCTGTCCAGGTGAATGGGCGCCTGCGGGCCAGGATGAAGGTTGCGGTCGGGTCCGCCGAGGCCGATGTGGTTCGCCTGGCGCTGGAGCTCCCTGCTGTCGCGCAGCATGTGAACGGAAAGCGCATCGTGAAGCAGATTTATGTGCCGGACAAATTGCTCAATCTTGTCTTGGGGTGAAGGGAGGGCGCATGACGGAGAGTGCGGCTAAGCTGGCGGCAGAGCTCACCGGGGCGCAAGAGCAGGGAGGCAGGATGAAAGCGGAACTCGGCGGAGTGGTGGTGCTGGACTTCGGCGGACAATACACACAGTTGATTGCGCGCCGCATCCGCGAGCAGCAGGTTTTCTCGGCGATCCTGCCTTGTACGGCGCCGACCGAAGAAATCCAAAAGCTCGAGCCGGCGGGAATCGTCTTGTCCGGCGGGCCGAGTTCCGTTTACGACCGAGATGCGCCGAAGTGCGATCCGAAAGTGTTGGCGCTGGGCATCCCCGTCCTTGGAATTTGCTACGGAATGCAATGGATCACGCACACGCTCGGCGGCAAAGTCGAGAAGGCGGAGCGCCGCGAATATGGGCGTGCGCAACTTCAGGTGGTTTGCCAGGGCGGGCCGGAGAACTCGGCGTTGTTTGCCGGTGTACCAACAGGGCTGCGCGTATGGAATAGCCACGGAGATCACGTGCGGGCGTTGCCCGCAGGTTTTCGGACCGTGGGCAGGACCGAGAATGCCGTCGCTGCCGTCGAAGACGCCGAGCGGAAGATCTACGCAGTGGAATTCCACCCGGAAGTGAAGCACACCGAGCGGGGAACGGAACTGCTGAGAAACTTTCTTTTCCGCGTGTGCAAGGCGGAACCAAAATGGAGTGGGGCGGCGTTTATTGATGAAACGACGGCGGCGATCCGCGAGAAAGTCGGAAACAAGTGCGCCATTTGCGCGCTAAGCGGGGGCGTGGACTCAACCGTGGCGGCGGTGCTCGTGCATCGGGCCGTGGGAAACCGGTTGACGAACATCTTCGTGAACACCGGCCTGCTGCGGAGGAACGAGTTTGAAAACACACTCGAGATGCTGCGCGACCGGCTGAAGTTACACGTCCTAGGCGTGGACGCTTCCGAACGGTTTCTCGCTCAATTGAAGGGCGTTAGCGACCCGGAAGAAAAACGACGCCGCATCGGCAGGGAATTCATCGCCGTCTTTGCTGAAGAAGCGCAAAAACTGCAAGCGGGTGAGGCTCACGGGGAAATCGGCTACCTGGTGCAAGGAACGCTGTATCCCGATGTGATTGAGTCCGTTTCCGTCAAAGGTCCGTCGGCAACCATCAAGACGCATCACAACGTTGGCGGCCTCCCGGAAAAGATGCCTTTTGCTTTGATTGAGCCGCTTCGCGACCTGTTCAAGGACGAGGTGCGTCAAATCGGGAGAGCCCTGGGGTTGCCCGCAGAGGTTTTAGTGAAACATCCGTTTCCGGGGCCGGGACTCGCGGTACGGCTGCTCGGCGAGGTCACCCGTACCCAACTGATTACCCTGCAAGAGGCCGATGCCATTGTCGTCGAGGAGATTCGCAAAGCAGGGCTTTACGAAAAGGTTTGGCAGGCCTTTGCTGTCCTTTTGCCGGTGCGAAGCGTCGGAGTAATGGGGGACTTTCGGACCTACGGATTAACTGTGGTCGTCCGGGTGGTGGAATCCGACGACGCCATGACCGCCGACTGGGTGAAGCTGCCCGGAGAAGTGCTGGAACGGATTTCGACCAGAATCGTCAACGAGGTGCCCGGTGTTTCACGGGTTGTTTATGACGTGAGTTCAAAACCGCCGAGTACGATCGAGTGGGAATAGGGAACGAACAAGGGAAATGAGGACCGGGAATTTCCAAGGCAACCATCGTGCGGGGATAGTGCCGAACGCGAGGGGTTAAGGCGCAGAAAAGCTCTGCTTTCCTTCCGTTGTTGTGCTATTAGCGATTTTAGCTCGGGAATTGATTGAGGGTCGTGGATCTAACGATTAGCCATCTTCTGGGCCATGTACAGAATCAGCTTGCGATCGCCTTCCTCGGCCTTGCTCAGCAAGCGTCGAAGCTTATTGAGAAAGCGCGCTTCCTTTCCGACGCTGCCCCAGGCGATATCGTCGGATGACTTGCGCTTGGGTAGGTTCGGCAATTGCGGCGGTTCTTCACCGTCATAAAAAAGTTGATAAAGAGGTACCTCGAGAGCCCGGGCGAGCTTTTCCAGTGTTTCGATCGCGGGGACGGTATGGCCATTTTCCACGCGTGAAATGTAGCACCGAAGCAGGCCGGTTCGCTTCTCGATGTCGCCTTGGGAGAGTTTCTTTTCTTCGCGGAGCGCGCGAAGTCGGTCACCGATAATCATGAAGGTATTATTGCATTACGGTAAGCAGAGAAGCAAGGGGAAAAATCTCTAAGAGCCAAACGAAACAGATGATGCAGGAGAGGTCAACCCGGAGATATTGGGCGTAACCAAAAAACCATGGCACACGTCCCAAAACCAGAGCCCTTGGGTGCTCCCCAGGCCAAGAGGGCGAGAGGCCGTGTTGCGCCGGTCGAGGCTTCCGACGACCGCGAATTGGTGCGGCGGGCGCAGCGGGAGGACAAGGAGGCGTTTGAGGAGCTCGTCCGGCGGCACCAGCATCGCGTATTTGCCGTAGCCGGAGGGATTGTAAGGCGGCGCGAGGACGTGGAAGACGTCGCGCAGCAGGTGTTCGTCAAAGCGTACTTTTCGCTGAAGCGGTTTGACCAGCGGGCGGCATTCAGCACCTGGCTATACAAGATCACGGTGAATGAATGCTGGGATATGCTGAGAAAACGGAAGGTCCGGCCGCTCGTGTACGAAGCGGACCTGAGCGAAGAGCAGGCCAGGCAAGTCCTCAGCTCGGCGGAGCAGGGCAAAGACCAGCCGGACATCAGCGAGAGACTGGAAGCGAGGCAGCGCGTAGAGCGGTTGCTAGATGGGTTGGATGAGCGGGACCGGCTGATGCTGATCTTGAAGGAAGTGGAGGGGTTTTCGATTGAGGAGATTGCGGACGTCCTGAATTTGAATGCCAATACTGTGAAGGTCAGGCTCTTTCGGGCACGGCGGCGCGTAGTGGGCCAGGCAAGAGCGCAAGGAAACTGAGAAAATAGAAAGCGGCCAGGCAAGGAGGCCGATATGTGGAACCTGCTGAAGAGAAGTAAAGAGGAATGTCGAAGGCTCGGTGGCGCGGTCGAGGAGGCAGCGGCGAAGCAAGCCGATGCCGTGAGTGTCAAAAACTTGACCGAAGCGCTGACGCCGGACGAGCGGACGCACATGGCAACCTGCCAGGACTGCGCGCGCGCGGTCCTGGAGGTTTTTCGGGCGAAGCAGCTCTTTCAGGGCGCCGCCAGCTTGCGCCAGGAAGAAAGGCCGTGGTTTGCGGCGCGCGTGATGGCGGCTATCGCGGCGCGCGAAAAAGAACTTGCCGAGCGCGTGACGGCGTGGACGGAGTTTCCGCGTTTTGCATCGCGGCTCACATGGGTTGCGGCCGTCGTTTTGCTAGCGAGCACGACCTGGTTTTATGAGAGCGTGTTGCGGGCCCCAAGTCATCCGGTGAGCGGATCGCAAGAATCCATATTTGAGGCGCCGCAGCAGACCACGCCGGACGACATTTTGATCAGCCAAGCAGGTGATCAGCCATGAGCGAGACGCCTGCCTCGCGGAAGGCGGCCATTTGGGTGGTCGTCCTGTTCCTGTTGGGAGCCATTGCCGGTGGAATGTTTGGCTATGGATATGCTCACCGGTCCGTGGCGGCAGCCAGTGCGCCGATGCCTGAGCCGGAACGCCGCGCGAAGCGGGTCGAGCAACTCACCAAGGACCTGGGCCTGACCCCTGACCAGGCGAAGCAACTGGATGCGATTCTGATCGAATGGCACGGCAGGTTAAAAGCGATTCACGAGCAGGCCGAGGTGCAGATCGCAGAGTTGCGCCAGAAGGGCCGCGACGAGATCCGGGCGACTCTGACGCCGGAGCAAAAGCCGAAATTCGAAGAGTTCCTCAGAAAGTTGGACGAAGCAAGAAAACGCAACAACGTGAAGTAGCCTCCTCGGCCACATAGCGGTTCGTATTTTTCGTCTCCCGAGCGCACCGAGAAGCCTCTTTCCGGCAAAATCCAAGGGACAGGAGAGATTCCGCGCCGCCGCGCTCGTCGGAATGACACTTCATCGATTTCCGGAGAAGCCGCGAGAGCATTCGATCAGATTTTGACGATGAGCTTGCCGGTGTTGGCGCCGGTGAAGAGCATGTTGATGGCGTCGGGCGTTTTCTCGAGGCCTTCCACGATGGTCTCGCGGTCCTTGATCTTGCCGAACATTTTCCACTGGCCGAGCTGCGTGGCGGCTTCCATGAATCGCGAGACGTAGTCCAGAAGAAGGAAGCCCTCGACGCGAAGCCGCTTCAAAATAACGGTGCCCAAGCTCATCATGCCGGGGTCTTGTTTGTTGTAGCCGGAGATGAGTCCGCAGACAACCACTCGGCCGTGGAGGTTCATCAGCCCAAGAACGGTCTGCATGATTTCTCCGCCTACGTTCTCGAAGTCGATGTCGATGCCATCGGGAACGGCGGCAGCGAGTTTACCTTTCCAATCGCGATGCTTGTAGTTGATGGCGGCGTCAAAGCCGAGGTCTTTACTAAGCCAGTTGCATTTGTCGTCCGTTCCGGCGATGCCCACGACGCGGCAGCCGCGGATCTTTCCAATCTGACCGACAATGCTGCCGGTTGCGCCTGCCGCTGCGGAGACAACCATGGTCTCGCCCTTCTTGGGCGCGGCCATTTCCATGCCGAAGAAAGCCGTAAGTCCGTTGATACCTAGCAGCCCGAGAAACACCGTGTCCGAGACGAAGGGGATTTTCGGGACTTTTTGGAAAGCTTGGCTCGCCAATTCGACAGCAACATAGTCCTGCAAGCCGGTGAAGCCCGTAACGCGGTCTCCCTTTCGGTAATCCGGATGACGGGACTCGACGATTTCCGCGAAGCCGAAGGAACGCATGACTTCGCCGATGGCGACAGCGGGAAGATAACTGTCGGCAGCCATCCAGATGCGCATCGTCGGATCGATGGAGAGATATTTCACGCGGGCGAGCGCCTGGCCGTCTTGCAAACCGGGAACCGCCGTTTCCTTCAGTTGCAGATCGCCAGGCGCAAGCATGCCTTTCGGCCGCGAGTTCAGAACGAGTTGGCGATTGACGGCGGTCATGGCGAATCTTGTTCGTCGTCCAAGTTGTCCAAAAAAGCGGATTCCTCCGTCCGCTCGGAATGATCCAAGGGGCGGGCTA
Organism: Acidobacteriota bacterium; assembly: GCA_003223215.1. GTDB lineage: Bacteria > Acidobacteriota > Terriglobia > Acidiferrales > UBA7541 > Acidiferrum. Next base: position 119,677 of record QHYH01000084.1, on the reverse strand, counting down.
GAAGGGGATATCTTCGTCGGAGATTTCAGGGGCGCCAGCCGAGCCGCCACCGTAACTTTCTTCGGGCGGAGCGGATTGCTCGAAGTCGTCGCTCGCGCGTGGCGCGCCTCCGCCCATCGCGCCAGCTCCGGCAGCGGCAGCGGCGGCATCGGCGCGGCCTCCCAGCATGCGGAAATTGTTGGCGACAATCTCGAAACTGGTGCGCTTCTGACCTTCCTTGTCCTGCCACTCGCGGGATTGAATGCGCCCTTCGATGAAGACCAGGGAACCCTTCTTCAAATACTGTTGCGCGATTTCCGCCTGCTTGCCCCAGACGACTATTTTGTGCCATTCGGTGCGCTTCTGCCGTTCGCCGTTGCGGTCTTTGTAGGATTCGTCGGTGGCCACGGAGAAATTGGCGACGGCCTGACCGCTGCCGGTGTAACGCGTTTCGGGATCGCGGCCCAAGCGGCCGACCAGGATGACTCGGTTGACGGACATGGAACCCCCTTAAGACGGCGAAGATAACACGCGGAGAAGGAAAAGGGAAATCCCAGGAAGGTGATCCGTGGTCCGGGACCCCTGCCCCGCAGATGCGGGTGCCACTGGTACAGCGTAAAAGCTGTACCAGGGCCATGTTTCCGGACCAATTGACAAGCACGGAAAGGCGGATTAACTTCACGTTTCTCGATTCGGGGATGGGGGATGCGCCGTGAATTGTAAGAAACTGGTTCCGTGGGCAACCGCGGTGGCGGATGTCCTCGCCGTAGGCGGTGTTCTCGCCACGGCCTTTACGGTGGGGAGAGTCATTGGAGCGCAGGAAGCAGCGCGCCAAGCGGCAATCTCCCCGGGAATCTTTGAAGGGCATGGCGACATCGGCAGCGTCCTGCACGCAGGCTCGGTCGACTACGACGCTTCGAAGCAAACCTACACGATCGCCGGCAGCGGCGAAAACATGTGGTTCGGCAAAGACGCCTTCCACTTTGCGTGGAAGCAGGCATCCGGCGACGTGACGTTGACGGCGGACATTGCCTTCCTTGGCAAGGGCCAGCAAGAACACCGCAAAGCCGTGCTAATGGTGCGGCAGACCCTGGATGCGGATTCTGCGTATGCCGACGTGGCGCTGCACGCGAACGGATTAACCTCGCTGCAGTATCGCGAAGAAAAGGGCGCGGCCACGCACGAGATTCAAGCAAACGTGTCCGCGCCGAAACGGCTGCGCATCGTTAAGCACGGCGCATACTTCTCGATGTGGCGGGCCGATGGCAGCGGCGAGTTCCAGCTGGCGAGCGGCTCGACGCGCATCGCGCTCGAAGAACCGTTCTATGTGGGCATCGGCGTGTGCAGCCACGACGCGGACCTGCTCGAAAAAGCGGTATTTTCGAATGTGGAGGAGAAGTCCGAGGTGCCGCCCGCGTCGGGCGAGGGCGCGGCAACTACGCTCTACAGCGCGCTCGAAGTCGTTACGGTAGCCTCAGCCGACCGCCGCGTGGTCTACACTGCACCGCAGCGCTTCGAGGCGCCTAACTGGATGCCGGACGGAAAAACGCTTTTGTTCAACCGAAACGGACGCCTCGAGAAAATCCCGGTGGCCGGCGGCACACCACAGGTTCTCGATACCGGCATGGCGACGGGCTGCAACAACGATCATTTGATTTCGCCCGATGGCACGCAACTCGGCATCAGCGACAATTCACAGCAGAACCATGAGTCGCTCGTCTACATTGTGCCGATTGGCGGCGGAACGCCGCGGCGCATCACCCAGAAATCTCCGTCCTATCTGCATGGGTGGTCGCCCGACGGAAAGACGCTGGCGTTCGTCGGCCAGCGGAACGGCGACTTTGACATCTACACCATTCCCGCAGCGGGCGGGGAAGAGATTCGGCTGACGACCGCCAAGGGGTTGGATGACGGCCCGGAATACACGCGGGATGGGAAATACATTTATTTCAACTCCGAGCGCACGGGCCACATGCAAATCTGGCGGATGCGCGCGGACGGAAGCGAGCAGGAACAGGTCACGTTTGATGAAGAGCATGACTGGTTCCCGCACATTTCGCCGAACGGCAAGTGGATGGTGTTTCTCACCTACGACAAGAGCGTGAGCGGCCATCCGGAAAACAAGGATGTGATGCTGCGGCTGATGTCTCTTAAGCAAAACCCTCTCAGCCAAAACCCCCCAAAGGAAACAGACGACACAAAGGCTCGAAGCGCAAGCATCAAAGATGCGAAGATCACAGTGCTCGCGAAACTGTTCGGCGGGCAGGGCACCATCAATGTGCCTTCGTGGTCGCCTGATGGGAGCCAGGTGGCGTTCGTCAGCTATCACTTGGTGCCAAAGCCATGACTCGCGTGGCCATGAGTTCAGGGTTCGTGATCCGTGAGAGCAAACGAGGATCTCGGGCGCCCGACTGTGGCAGTGGCGCGTCTTAGGTCTTGGTCCCGGATGGGAGACGGATGTTGCACAAGAATTGTGCAGCACGAGATCCTCACGCGCAGTGTTCGTTGGGGTTCGGCGACGCATATTTGATTCTCAGCCTGGCTGGCCGACGCTTCGCTGGCTCCTCTGCCATTAGGGCTCGGACCCCAGGCACAAATCCCCGCGGGCATGGCTTGCGAACAGTCGGAGATTCGCTGTTTTCTCGAGGGGTAGCTACCGCGGTCGTAGAGTTCCCCTGCGCCGATTTCCGTGGGTCTGGCAGCTCCCCGCATCATTGTGCGCAGCACCTGCTTCGTTAAAGAATGCGGTAAACGGCAAAGTGGACATTGCTTGACAAGGAGTGCGCGCAAACGGCGGCGTGCCACGGCAGCAAGAGGAAATCTTTTCCCGGGCGGCAAACTTAGAAACGAGAACTGACGACTGCGGGGCCGGGCGGGCGCTGGGAGGAAATGGGGGAGCTAGCGCGAGGCCGAGATGGCGACCCCTAGCTCCTTGAGCTTGGCACGAGCGTAACGATCTTCTTCGCTTCCGGGAAAGCGCCGAACGACTTCGCGAAGGTCGCGGATGCCAGAGCTTTTTTGTCCCAACTCCACGAGCGCCATTCCGCGGTGCAGGAGCGCGGGGGCCATCTTGAAGCTTTTGGGATAGTTGCTGAGAACCTTGTCGTATTCGGCGATGGCCTGCTGGTAGTTTCTCTGCTTGTAGGCAATCTCGCCGACATAGAACTGGGCGTTCGAAGCGAGATCGGTTTTGCCGTAATACTTCAGATAGTCCTGAAACTCGGCGCGCGCCAGCTCATATTTGCCGCCCTGAATGTCGCGCAGGCCATTGGAGTAAAGAGTATCGGCCGAAGGAGGCGGCATTCCGGGAAGAGAACCTGAGGAGGCTGCTGGCGGGAGGGCGCTCGCAGTAGGCGTGGCCGTGCCGGTTCCCGTGGCAGGAGGGGCTGCCCCGCCGGAAGAAATCTTGGCATCGACGTTTTGCACCGCGTTTTGCAGGTCCACGAGCTGCTGGTTGAGCTTGCCGAGGCGAGACTTGATTTCCTCGAGATTGTCCGAGAGACCTTGAACTTGCGTGGACATCGTGTCGAGACGCGTGCCGGAGTTGGCCTGGATGTCCTGAACGGATTTTTGCAGCGAGCCCATGCTGCCGCTGAGGCGGCTGATGTTGTCATTGAAACCGCCGACGATGGTCTTTATGACGGTATGATCCTGCGTCATCTGCGTGGAGAGATCTTTTTGTCCTTGCAGCAGGGAAGTGACGTCGCGCTGGAGGTCAATAATTTCCCGGGCGACAGCTGCGACGGGGCGGGGCCCGATGAGGCTTCCGCAGACGGCGCCAACAAAAATGGCTGCGCTGAAAACGGCGATGTTGCGTATACGCATGACATCCTCCTAGGGGTCCAAGGACCCGCTTGTAAAACAGGCCTGGGAAGTACTCTCCACTCTAATTAAGAAGGCCGCAAGCAGGCAAGAGTTTGCCCGGCCGTTGCGGCCTTTCTGGTCACGAATCAGTAATCACCAAAGCAGGCAGAGGTGAAGCGGCTCAGTTGGCTCTGACAAAATGGCCGCGGCGGTTCTGCTGCCAGCAAGTCTCGTTGTGTTCCATGCAGAAAGGTTTCTCCTTGCCGAAGCTGACGGTATTCATGCGATCGGCGGAGATGCCGAGCGATACGAGATATTCTTTCACGGCGGCGGCGCGACGGTCGCCGAGGCCGAGGTTGTATTCGGTCGAGCCGCGCTCGTCACAATGACCCTCGATGGTTACTCTTATCGACGAATTGGCTTTGAGGTATTCCGCGGTCTGCGAGAGCGCCTCGCGGACGTCGGGGCGAATGTCCGCTTTGTCGAAATCAAAATAGGCATCGTGGACTCCTTGCTCGAAGGGAGTCGGAGCGGGAGCCGGGGCGCGTGGCGGCGGAGGAGCGTTCACGGAAACCGCGGCGCTGGCGGTAGCGGAGCCACCGGGGCCGCTAGCGGTGATCGTGTAGGTGGTGGAATCCGAAGGTGTGACCTTCGTGGAACCTTCGGCGGTCACGGTACCGACTCCCGGATCAATCGAGAGTTGCGTGGCGTCGGTGGAGTTCCACGTAAGGGTCGAGGATTCGCCCTTGTTGATGGTCGTGGGGTTGGCCTGCAACGTCACGGTGGGACGAGCGGGCGCAGGAGCAGGCGCCGGCGGCGGAGGCGGTGGTGTCACTTTCTTGCTGCAACCGGAAACAAGCACGGCAGAGCCGAACAGGGCGAGCAGTCGAGCACGATGGAGTAAGCGTGAAGCCAAAGTCATTCCAATCCTCCTGAAACGATTAGAGTCCCCCAACAGACCCGCTATCCTATCATCAGCAGGCTAGGTCCGGCCAATGTATCGTAGCACGATATATTATAGACAGCCGGGAAACACAAGCGAATCAACAACAAGAAACAGAATTTCCAGGAGAGCAACATCTCCGGAACTTGCGGCCCACTCATAAGGTGCGCATGCGGCTGCCCCGGGGTCCAATTGGGCGGCTCGGTGCGAAGCTCAGTGGGTAGACCAGTTGGGCGACTCGTTGTGGCCGCTGGTGGTTAATTGATGCGCCTGGGAACCGTCGGCGAGCATGGTCCAAATCTGGCGCTCGCCCGAGCGTGTCGATTCCAAGACAAGGTGGCGGCCATCGGGCGCCCAGCTGGGACGCTCGTTGCGGCCCTGATCGCGCGTCAATTCGAGGAGCTGCTGGGAGGTGGGCTCGACGATGTAAAGGTCGTAGTTATCGTTCGGGCGTCGCCAACTGAACCCTAGCAACTGGCCGTTGGGCGACCAGGCCGGGTCGATGACGTAACCTTTGTCGGGAAGGTCGAGTTTGCTGACACCGGTGCCATCGGCGTTCATGAGATAGAGCTGGGGAGTGCCGCCGCGGTCGCTGACAAAGGCGACTGTTTGGCCGGTCTTGGGATTCCAAGCAGGCGACATGTTGGCGCCGCTGGAATGTGTCAGACGTTTGGGGTGGAGGCAGTTGACGTCACAGACGTAGAGCTCGGGGTTCCCTTGCATGGAAGAGGAGAAAAGAATCTGCGTGCCATCCGCAGACCAGGTCGGCGTGATGTTGGTCCCCACGAAGCGCGGGAAGGCGATGACCTTACCGCTGTCCATGGAGTACATGCAGATTTGCGCGCTGACGACGCCTTTGTAGGGCGCATAGCAGGTGAAGGCGATGCGCGAACCGTCGGGCGACCAGCGAGGCGTGAGGGCAATCGAATGAAGACTGGTGAGCTGGTGCTGATTAGCGCCGTCATAATCCATGACCCAGATTTCCTTGTTCCCGTTGCCGGTGGCGCGAACGAAAGCGATCTGTGTGGAACCGACGCTCGGCGAGCCGCCGGTAAGTTTGCTGATAATTTCGTCAGCAAAGTCGTGGGCGTACTTGCGGACCTGCAAGTCGGTGGGAGCGCCGCGATAGACCTTGCCGATGACCGGCGGAGAAGAGGGATTGCGCAGGTCAAAAAGCCAGGCCTGGATGGTGACCTCGGACGTGGACTCGGTCAAATTGCCAAAGCCGATGTAGCTGGCGTTGGTGGGCTGCTCGATCCAAGCCGGAGCTTTCAGCTCCGCTGGGACCGTGGTCGGTTGAGAAGGGTAGAAGCTGGGGCTGGCGAGCTCGACGACGCCGCTGAATTGCAGGTCATCACGGACGACTTGGGTGAATAGGGAAGCATGAGGTTTTGCGGTGGCCGAGCGCGGACCAAAGTCGGCGAGGGCCACGCGGATCTTGGTTTGGCCAAGCCCCGTGCCGGTGCGAATCCGGTCTTGCGCCCAGGCAGAACGGCAGCTCAAAACAATGACCGCAACGAAAAACAACGGTCCCAAACATCTCACGGATTTCAACAAGTTCCCCCCTTTGGTTACTGAAAAATCCAGTCCTTTCGAGCAGCGAGAGCGGCTCATTGCGTCATCGAGAGATCGAAGTCAAACGTAACTTCGACATAGGTTCCCATGTAATCGTTGGGAAGAGGCCGGAACGCGTCAATGCTTTGCAGCGCGCGCATGGCGGAATAGTCCATGGATGAGTTGCCGCTGCTTTGCAGCAAGCGAATATGGGAAATGGTGCCATTGGAATTGATCCTAAAAGTCATTGCCGTGTGGGCCCGGTGAGCTGCGCGGGTAGCCGGGTCAATGGTGGTCTGATCCCAAGATTGCTGAACCCGGTTGCGGACCGCATCCACATACCACGGATACCGACCGGCAAAATCCGCGCCTCCTTGGCCAATCGCGGACATGCCTGCAGAAGAAGCTCCCGGCGTCTGAGAGTATCCCGTCGGAAGGTTGGGGCTGCCGCCCTTCCCGGGAATGGCGTTATCCGGCTCCGGAGCTTTTCTTTCGAGCGTTCGAGACGGGCGGGAGGGCGGTAGCGGCTTTTCCTTTTCAAATTTGGGAATCTTGGTCGAGTCGGTCTTGGGCTCGGGCGGCTTAGGCTTTGGCTCCTCCTTGTGAAGGCTCTTGGTGGGGTCTACGGTTTTGCTATCGGTGACCATTTCTTCTTTGGGCATGGGAATGCCGGCGGAGCTGACGAGATTCACTTTTGTGCCGCCCGGCTGACCGCCTACGCCGCCCCACAAGGCACCTTGGCGCTCAAAATAAGAGCCGGCCAAGAGCGCGACAGTTAGCAAGGCATGGCAAACCATAGAGCGGAAGAAGTATTTCTTGAGCGAAAGATCATTCGGAATGGCAAGAGCCGTGGCCATACGGTTATTTTACTTCGTCCGAGCGCGCTCGGTGAGTGGCTCAGTCACAATACTTATATTGTTGATCCCGGAAATGCGCAGCGTGTCGACGACGGAGGCAAAGATCCCAAACGGGACCGTTTCGTCGCAACGCAAGAAAACGCCCTCCTTTGTGTTCTTCAGTTGCGCGTGAACCTTTGCGCCGAGCTGATGAATGTTGACCGGATCGTTGCCAAGGTAGACGTGCTGGCCTTTGTCGATGCTAACCACGATGCGGTCCTGGCTAATGTCTTTGATGGTTTTGGTCTTGGGGACGTCGATCTCGATGCCGGACTGCAGGATGGGCGCTGTGATCATGAAGATGATGAGCAAAACCAGGACCACATCCACAAACGGGACCATATTGATTTCGGAGAGCGAAGATTGCGTGGACTTGGAAAGCTGCATGATCTCGTAGCTCAGTTGCAGCGGCCAGGCTGGCGGCCGCGAAAAATTCAGTCAAAAGCCTTCTCGACTTGCGCAGTGACTTCCATGGCGAAGTTGTCCAGGCGTTGCGCCAGGTCGCGAATGTTCTGCAAGAATTGATTATAGAAGATCACCGCGGGAATGGCGGTGGCCAGACCAGCGGCCGTAGTAATCAGCGCTTCCGCAATACCGGGCGCGACGGCGCGAAGGCTCGCGGCGCCCGCGCTGCCGAGACCCGCAAACGCGTCAATGATGCCCCACACGGTGCCGAAAAGACCGATGAACGGCGTGACGGAACCGGTAGTTGCCAGCCAGGACATCCCCTTTTCGACGCGACGCACCTCTTCGGCGGAGGCAAGCTGCATGCTGACCGTAACGGCCGACAGGCTCTTCAGTTTGGGCGGATGTGGATTCGGGGCAATGCCGCCGACTTGGGCCTGCAATTCGCGGTAGCCGGCGGCGTAAACGGAAGCGAAAGGCGAACTGGAAGACGACAGCGCCTGAGGATTGGCGATGCCGCGTGTGGCGCGGAAAACGTGCAGAAATTGATTGCTCTGGCGACGGATGCGGCCAAACATACCCCATTTCTGGAAGATCATGGCCCACGAAATGAGGGAAAAGAGAAGAAGAATCGTAAGAACTACGCGCGCGACCAATCCTGTCTGCTGAAGAATGTCAGTAAGATCGGTTGCTAAAATCGTATTGAAAAGAAAAATGACGAACCCCTCAGTGAAAGGCCAAATTTTTCTGGGCGTAAGAACCGTAGCATAGGCACCAAAGACGGTGCAACCGATAGGATGCGGAAGTTTTTCAATTTGCTGCTTATTGGGAAACAGGGGTTAGGGATTGCGGAACGGGCCTAGAGCAGGGATTCCTGATTCGTGACGGGCGACATGCGGAGCCCCGGCCCATGCCCGCAGCGTGGCGGAGGGCCCCGCTCAAACAGCCTCGTAGACCACCAGGCGCGAAGCCGCAACACCGTCTTGTTCCTGACGCGGAGCCTCGAAGCGGCGCGTTTCCAAGTCGATCGCCTGGCGGTCGAGCTTTTTCTGTGCCGGGACGCCAGCGAGTTTCCGAAAGTGGCTTGCGCGTCCATCTCGATCACAGAGATCGTATTTCACCACATCGCCTCCTCTGGAAAAGGCAAGGTCTCCGATGACTTTTCGAGATCGCACAGTGCTAGAAGAATCATTTTCTTCACAAACGAGAAAAGCGCGACGCACGGGATCGACGGATTTCCTCGGCGGAAATGCAGGTGTGGTAAACTGCGGATTGAGCATGAATAAACCGTTTGACGTCGAGATAGAGAGACTGACGGCGCCGGGTTCCGAGTCCATCCGGCCGCTGTTAGGGCTGGCGCAGGCGCCAGAACGCGGGACGTTTTTTCTGGAAACGTTCGGCTGCCAGATGAACGACCACGATTCGGAAAAAGTGGCCGGGGTGCTGCTTGCGCGCGGCTACCGGCAGGTGGGGACGCCCGATGCAGCGGGGCTGATTCTCTACAACACGTGCAGCATTCGGGAAAAGGCAGCGCAAAAAGTCTTCTCACGACTGGGAGAATACCGCGCCAAGCAAAGTGAAGGGAAAATTATCGGCGTGCTCGGCTGCGTGGCGCAGCAGGAAGGCGAGGGCATCTTTGAACGCGCCCCGTGGGTAAGCCTCGTGTGCGGCTCGGCAAGTTACCGGAAGCTGCCGGAGTTGATCGCACAATTGGAGTCGGGGAACCACCGCGTGACCGGTCTGGAGCTGGACACCGACGAAACGTTTGAGACGGAAATAACGCGGCGCGACAATCCCTTTCGCGCTTATCTGACCATCATTGAAGGCTGCGATAAGGCTTGCTCGTATTGCGTCGTGCCGTACACCCGCGGGCCGGAGCGGAGCCGCGCGAGCGATTCGATCTTGCGCGAAGTCCGGCAACTCGCCGAGCTGGGCTACTCAGAAGTGCAACTGCTGGGGCAGACGGTGAATTCCTATGCGGACCCGACGCCGCGGAAAATGCGCTTTGCGGAATTGTTGCTGGCGGTCGCGGAGGTTCCCGGGATTCGCCGCGTGCGGTTTACGACCTCGCACCCGAGCGACTTTACGCGTGACATTGTCGAAGCCATGGAAGCGCAGCCGAAGCTTTGCGAGCATGTGCATCTGCCGGTGCAGTCGGGCTCGACAAAGGTGCTGCGGGCGATGCAGCGGACCTACACGCGCGACGAATATCTCGGGAAAATCGCCATGATTCGCAGCGCGAGGCGGCCCATCGCGATCACAACGGATATCATCGTTGGTTTTCCCGGCGAATCCGAAGCCAATTTTGAACAGACGCTGAGTTTGCTCGATGAAGTGGGATACGACAGTTTGTTCTCCTTCAAATACTCGCCGCGGCCCAACACGCCTTCCCTGAAATTGAACGACGTGATTCCCGAGGAAGAGAAGAGCCGCCGCCTTGCGGTTCTTCAAGACAAGCAGCGGGAAATCCAGTCCGCCCGCAACAAACGGCTGACCGGCGAGACATTTGAAGTCCTGGTGAGCGGGAAATCCCGTCGCGAGAACCAGTGGTCGGGATATACCAGTTCGTATCGCCTAGCAAATTTCACTTCACATGCGACAGAACTTCTGGGAACCTACGTTCAAGTCCGCGTGACCGGGGCGACGCCCAACAGCCTGGTGGGCGAGCACGTAGTTTGACCAAGGGAGGCCTCCATGGAAGTGGAAATGAAAATCCGTGGCCTGATGATGGACCCCGTAACCAACATGCCCATTGTCGTGCTGAAAGACGTGCAAGGCCAGGCCATCCTCCCGATCTGGGTGGGCGTTTACGAGGCCAACGCCATCGCGTTGGAAATCGAGAAAGTGCAAACGCCGCGGCCGATGACGCATGACCTGTTGAAGAACGTGCTGCTGGGCCTCGAAGTGCGTGTTCAGAAGATTGTTGTGAACGACTTGAAAGACGATACGTTTTACGCATTGATTTGGGTGGAGAGGGACGGCCAGATGATGACCATCGACTCGCGCCCAAGCGATGCTCTGGCCCTGGCACTGCGCATGGACTGTCCCATATACGTGGATGAATTGGTGCTTAAGAACTCCAAAGTTTCCAGTGCTTTTTCTGAACGCAATACCAACGAGCAACTCCGCAATTGGCTCGAAGGACTCTCCGACGAGGATCTGGGTCGCTACAAGATGTAAATGGTGATGGCCGCGAATCGTCACTTGTGCCCCCTGCGGCCTACCAACTGGCAAGCAAAGTTAGTTGTGGAACCCGAGTCTGTTCGGCGTTCCTAGCCGCTTTTAAGGCGAGTCCGGGGCACCAAACAAAAAACGTGGCGAAGCGATTGCTCGGTCACCTTACAGAAGCTTTAAGAATACGAATTGCTTTGCGCTTCTTTCATGCCGTCTGAGGCTTGCCGGCTCGCGTCCTCGACTTCGGCTTTGGAGTTTGCGTTCCGGAACCCCCGGGGAAGGTGAAGGAGGAGTCTTTTTCGTTGGTTGCCACGGCAGACAGTCTTTCTAGGTCGGAAGAGTCGGGGGAGCCTGACTCATGCGCTGAACCGTGTGGCGCCAGGCAAACAACAAGACGATACCAATCAGGATGAGCGCGAGACTGAGCCCCGACCAGATGCCCAAAGCGCCCCAGTCTCGGCCGAAGCAAAGCCATGCTCCGAGCGGCAAGCCAATGACCCAGTAAGCCGTAAAGTGACAGATCATTGGCGTGCGCGTTTCCCCGGCACCCCGCAATGCACCGGTGGCCACCGTCTGAATCCCATCAAATAATTGGAAAGCAGCTCCAGCGATCAGGAGCAGGGAAGTGCTGCGAATGACCGTTTCATCCGGGGTGTACATGCGCGCGATCCAGCGGGGAAAGACCAACAGGGCAACGGCAGCAAGGGTCATGAAGCCGGCGCCAAGAAGGATGGCAGTGTATCCGGCATCGCCGGCAGAATCGGGCCGTCCTCGTCCGATGGCATGGCCGACGCGAACGGCAGCCGCGGAGGAAATCCCTAGCGGGACCATGTAGGTGAACGCGACGGTATTCAACGCGATTTGATGGCTGGCGAGAGCGATTGCCCCCAGGCGGCCGATGAGCGCGGTGGCCAAAGCAAAAACACTGATTTCCAGCGTGATTTGTACGGCCGCAGGGAGTCCCAGCGAGATGAGTCGGCGGATGCGAAGAAAGTCGATGTTGACCGGTGTCTTCAATAGTTCGGTGCGATGCCGCCGGTCGTACCAAAGAAGATAGCTGACGAGCACAGCCGCCAAATACACGCGAGAAATCGCGGTGGACCAGCCGGAGCCCACGACACCCATCGCGGGGGCACCCCATTTGCCGTAGATGAGAACCCAGTTGAAGAGGGCGTTGACGATATTGGCGCTGACGAGAGCGAAAGCGATGGGCTGGGCCATGTTCATGGCCTGCAGGCAACGGCGAACGGCGAAGTACAGGAGGAGGGGGAAGAGTCCAAAGGCGAGCGCCTCCATGTACGGGACGGCAAGGGCCGCGACTTGCGGGTCGATGTGCAACCGCCGAAGAAGCGGATTGAAGAACCAAACCGCAGTCATCAGGAAAGGCGTCATGACCATGCTGACGTAAATGCTGTTGACTAAGGAGCGGTGACAGTCTTCGCGCCGGCCCGCCCCGAAGGCTTGGGCGACGAGTGTGTCGAGGCCGATAAGCAAACCGCCGCCGAAGAAAGCCAGAACATTAAAAAGGTTCGAGCTGATGCTTACCGAGCCGATGGCGCGGGCGCTGTCGGGAAGGTGGCCGACCATGACGGTGTCCACGATGCCCATGCTCATCCAGCCGATTTCGGCAAGGACCAACGGCAATGCAAGGCGGATGGTGGGACGAAGTTCGTGGCGAAGTGCCTGGACGCTGATCATGTGCGCGCGAAGGGCTAAAAGAGTGTAAGCGGGGCATCGCAAAGGAGCAAACCGAAGTGCTTCAGAGTTCCAAATTGGCCGGGACAGTGAGGAGAAGAAAAGACAAGGACGCGCGGCTGGGGTTAACTGGCTGGTGTACTGGGAGTGAACCGTAAGTGAACCGCCATTGACCCGCGGCAGACGTGCCCTTATGCTTGGCGGCTCAATTCCCGCGTACGTGTGGCGATCGAGTGCACCGAGGAGGGAAAGGTGGTGCGGGCGGAAGGGTACACGAAGGACGTCAGCCGAAAAGGCTGCCTGGCGGTAATGCCACACCCCTTTGCGGTCGGGCAGAAGGTGCGGGTAACCAACCTAGCTATAGCTAGTCAACCAGAATGCCAGCGACGCATATTTGATCTGGCGGGGGCACGAGGGTCCGGCAGGATGGGAGCTGGGAATCGAGCTTCACGAACCGACGGCGGACTTCTGGGGGCTGGATTTCTAGCCAGGAAGCCGGTAGGCGCGGTTCCTGCACAGAAACCGCCGGACTTGCCGATTTGCCCGGGGTTGCCCTCCTCCAGCTAAAGCCGCCGGCCGAGAAGAACCTGGAATTTCCACACGGCTTCGGAAATTCGGCGAGAACTGCACTTTTTCCCTTGCAAAGAAGGGGTCGCAAACGTAGAGTTAGCCTAGGTCTTGGGGGTACTTAGGAGGCGGCACCCATATATAGGAACCCAGTTGCCAGCTGGTGGGTTGCTTGTGCACGCGCCCTTCACCATTGGCGGGGGCAGGCGGGCGGAGGCAGAAGAAGATGACTGCCATCATCACGATTGCGAATCAGAAGGGTGGCGTAGGCAAGACCACAACGGCAATTAACCTGTCAGCAGCGCTGTCAGATCGCGGCAAGAAAACCCTCCTCGTCGATCTCGATCCACAAGCGAATTCCACCATTGCCTTTTACGATTCCGGGGAAATTTCCACGTCCACGTTCGAAGTGCTCAGCGACAACCGCGTGGGCATCGCGACCGTCATCAGAGCGACAAAGGACCCGCTGCTGTTCCTTTGCCCGGGGCGGCTGTCGCTCGCAAAACTGGAGCAGGTCCTTGCCGGACAATTTGACGCGCCTTTCCGGTTGAAAGATGCGCTGGCGCCGGTGATGAAAGATTATGACTACGTGATTGTGGATACTCCGCCGTCCTTGGGCATCCTGACCGTGAATGCGCTGGTGGCGGCAACGCATTTGCTGGTGCCCATTCAAGCGGCCTATTTTGCCATCGAGGGAACCGACGATCTCCTAGAGACGTACGAGCGCATTCGCGCGCGGCCGAATCCCGGGCTGAAAGTTTTGGGTGTGGTCATCACGCTGTACGACAAGCGCACGAATATTTCCAAAGACACGCACGGCCAGATTCGCAGCGTGTTCGGTGAAGTGCTGTTCAAAACGAAGATCACCAAGAACGTGCGCCTGGAAGAGAGCCCGGCGTACAAGGAAACGATTCTTACATTTGCACCGAAATCGCCCGGGGCCGCCGAGTACAAGAAGCTCGCGGGGGAGGTTATCCAACGTGTCGAAGAGGATCGGGTTGCCAGTCACGCTGAAGATGCGGCATGACGCGCACTATGTAGAATCGCTGACAAGCTACAGCGGGGCGGCAGTCGGACGGATGATCCGTCTGGATCAAATTCGCCCGAACCCGGATCAGCCGCGCAAGGCGCTCGGGGATTTGCGCGAACTGGCGGAGTCGGTCCGGGAAAAAGGCGTTCTTGAACCGCTTCTGGTTCGCTACGTGCCGCGCGAGGACTGCTACTACATTATCTCCGGCGAACGCCGGTACCACGCGGCGCGCACGGCGGGTTTGCGCGAAGTACCGTGCATCGAGAAAATGGCCGACGACGCGGAGACGCTGGAGCTTGGCCTGATTGAAAACATACAGCGCAAAGACCTCACGCCGTTTGAGGAAGCGGACGGCTTGCACCGGCTGAGCACGCAGTTTGAGTACACGCACGAGGACATCGCCAAGAAAATCGGCCGGGCACGCTCTTCCGTGACGGAAACGCTTTCGCTGCGGAACATTCCGGATTCGCTGCGCCGGAAGTGTGTCGACCACGGAATCAACTCGAAGTCGCTGTTACTGCAAATCGCGCGGCAACCGGCGGAAAAGAAAATGGTCGAGATGTTTCACCGCATCCTGCAGGGCGGACTGACGCGGGATGAAGCCCGCCGTGAGCGCCGCCAGCAGCAAGCCGGGCCGCAGAGGCCGCGGCCGTTCATCTTTCAATTTGAGCCGCCGAGCGAAACGTTTAGGTTCCGGATTCAGTTCAAGAAAAGCCACGTTTCCCGGGACGAGCTGATCTCGACGCTGCGCGAAATCCTGGCGCAGCTCGAAGGGAGTTCCTCCGAGGCAGATACCGCTGCCTAGCCGCCAGTCATCTAGAAAGCTGCTGTGACGCGTTCGACCCCTGCCACACGGAAGGTTGAAAATGCCAGAACTCTCTCCGCGCCAGGTGCAGGTGATGGAACGGCTTATCGAAGCTGGCTTTCGCCCGATGGCCATTCCCCCGTACGAGAACGCGCTGTGCATGATAAAGGGCGATTGCGTCGCCGCCTTGGCGCCGGTTCCAAACGGCGGACTGAAACTGCTCGCTCCTCCTACCTATCTCGTGTACGGGAACTTCAGCGTGAAGTTGAAGCGAGGATCTGCTGAAGTGTTTGTTTGGAAGAAAAAGGAAATCGAAGCCACGGCGGAGAGGGTGCGGGAGTTGGAGTCTTTCAGAAAGGAACTCCAGGAAATCCTGGAGTTACCGTCAAAGCAATAATTCCACCGAATTGCAATTCTTCGCGGCTCGCGGCAAACTCAAATTCTCATGAAAAACTACGACATTATCTGTATCGGGGCAGGGCCGACCGGTCTTGCGACGGCCATCGAAGCGAAACGCGCGGGCATGCAGCCGCTGGTGATTGAAAAGGCTTGCCTGTGCAATTCACTTTATCACTATCCCGTGAACATGGTGTTTTTCACCACGCCGGAGTTGCTGGAGATCGGAAACCTTCCGCTCGTGAGCGCAGCGGAAAAGCCCACACGCGTGGAGGCGCTGAAGTACTACCGGAAAGCGGCCGAACATTATGAATTGGAGTTGCGATTGTTCGAGCGCGTGATCTACGTGGACGGAAACGACGGAAACTTCACGGTAGTGACAGAGACCGAGGAGGGAACACAGGAACGATACCGCGGCAAAAAGATGGCGGTCGCGACGGGGTACTATGACTTGCCCAATATGCTCGGGGTGCCCGGGGAGGACTTGCCGCACGTTTCGCATTACTACACCGAGCCGCACGCGCTGTGGAAGCAGGACGTAGTGGTGATCGGAGGGAAAAACTCGGCGGCAGAAGCGGCGCTAGACTTGTACCGAAACGGGGCGCGGGTGACGCTGGTACATCGAGGCAAGGAATTGGGCTCGACCATCAAGTATTGGGTGCGCCCGGACATCGAGAATCGCATCAAGGCCGGGCAGATTACCGCCCTTCTGAATACGCGTGTCGAAGAAATCACCAAAGACGTAGTCGTTGTCGAGAATCACGCGCAGACAAAGCGAATTCCCGCGAAGCAGGTGTTCGCGTTGACTGGTTATCACCCGGATTTCTTATTTATGGAACGAATGGGGGTAACGCTCGATCCAGAAAGCAAGAGGCCGTCGCTGGACCCGAGTACTCTCGAAAGCAACGTGCCGGGAATTCACCTGGCGGGAGTCGTCATCGGCGGGAGGCACACCGGAGAGATTTTCATCGAAAATGGGCGGTTTCATGGGAAGCAGATTGTCCAGGCGCTGAAGCAATGATTGAGTGTCACGCTGGTTTGCCCGGGTCCTGATGCTTTGTTAGACTGCTATCGTATGCCATCGGTACTGCGTGAAGTGGGTGAAACGTTCGAAGCGCTGGTGAAGGGCTTTGGTGTGACTTTCCGGAACATTTTCCGGAAGACGGTTACGGAAAATTACCCGCACGAGCCTGTGCATTTTCAGCCCCGCTACCGCGGAATTCATGTGTTGCATCGCGACGAGAACGGGCTGGAGAAATGCGTCGGGTGCTTTTTGTGCGCCGCCGCTTGCCCTGCGAATTGCATTTATATTGAGGCCGCCGAAAACACGGATGCGAACCGCATTTCTGCGGGCGAGCGCTATGCCGCGGTGTACAACATTGATTACTCGCGGTGCATTTTCTGCGGCTATTGCGTAGAAGCTTGTCCCACCGATGCCATCACACACGGTCACGGGTTTGAACTGGCAACGTACGATATCAATTCCCTCGTTTACCGCAAAGAGCAGCTTCTTGAGAAGACCGCCGTTGCGGCGGCGACAGCGCGGTAAATCACCTCTTGAGTCCGTCTGGTTGGATTTGTCCGAGCGCGGATTTGTCTCCGCGTTGTCGGAGGGATTCAGGTGTCCCTGATCGCACTCGTGGTCGGCAGGCCGCAGGGTCCGCTAATTCACAAGAAGTGGCCAGGACCTAAGTCGAGGAGCCGGATGGCCGGCAAGTTCAGCTGCTTCGTGAGCAATACGCTAAAGGAGCACGACGGGATCGTTGATGCGCAAGAGCTTACCAGATTCCGTGTTCGCGACCCGGGTGTTGGTGGCTAAGTGGTAGTAGTGATCGAAGCGCGCCTCGGGAGTCCAGCTCGGAATGTGGCTGCGGCGATAGTCGGAGAAAAGCCGCTGAAAGGTAGGAATGATCGCTCCAGTCTGCGGATTGCGCGGAGGGACGGGACAGCGCACGCAGGGATTGCTGCCCTCGAACTGCACTTCGCCGATGCGAAACGGCACGAAAACGTTCTTATCCGCGGTGAAAAGCTGATCTTCCCAAAAGGGCGGGACGCCGTCGATTTCCAGCGTGTTGCGAAAACGCAGCCGCATGTCGCTCAAGGTAAGTCCGGGGAACAGGGGTGCAATTGCCTCGAGCGAAGCGGTCGAAACGATCGTAGGACCGTTGGCGACGGTGTCATCGGGGAAGCCTTCGGGAGCATAGCGCACGGTGATAGGCTGGTCGAAAAAAGCGCTAAACCATTGCGCTGCGTCCATCGAGCCGCCGGGGAACTCGAAAGTTTTCGTGGGAGTGCCGCGGCGGTCGGGTACGGAAAGGGTAACGGAGCTGAGGTCCGGTGCGTAAGCCGCCCGAATCAAGTGAACGGCAGCGGTGCGCTTCCCGTTCACCCACTGGCCGTCCGCCGAATACAGGGCCCAGGCGCGGTCGAATTCCAACCCGCCGCCCGGCCCGATACGCGCTTCCTTGACCTGCACGGGGTCAAGCGCCTTGATCGGGTGCAGCTGAATGATGGCAAGCCGCGGCGACACCGTCGAGGTTTCCACGGACAAATTCTAGCAAAACTGAGCGGTCAAGAGGGGCCGGCGGAAGCGTCTCTGTGGAAATTTAACCCGAGACGTGAAACTGGCCCAGGACCACACGCGCAAGAACGGCGCCGCCCAGCACGGCGATCGAGAAGCTCAGCAGCGTGCCGATCAGAAAATATTCGGCAAAGTGCTCGGATTTGAATTCGGGATAACGGGCAATAGCCTTCGCGGCGAGGATGAGGCCGGTAGTGCCGGGAGACTGAAGCAACAGGGCGGTGAGGAGAAGGAAGCGCTCGAGCCAGCCGATGTAAAGTCCGGCGTTTTGCATGGGCTCGCCGTGCTTCTCCGGCGGGTAGAGCTTAACGCTTTCCGCCAGGGGGCGAGTTAAAGCGCGAATCAGATAGCCGCCGCCAAAAATCACGCCGATGTAGATGACCGGTATGAAAAGCAACTTACTCGGGACCGCCCGCCCCATGCCGAGCAACACGATCACGCCAGCAAAAGGCAAGCCCGGCGCGAGCAGCCAGGCGGCGGCTGCCACGCTCAGAAAGTGAAGAAATTGATCGACAACAAAAGCGAGGGCGTCGCCGTTGAGGAAGGCTTTGAAATGGGTTTTGGCGAAGTCGATGAGCAAATGCACGAGGGTGAGCGCCAGAAGATCGAAATATGTGCGCAACCACAAACCGGATCCCGCGAGGAAGAAGCTAACCAGGATGACCGCAGAAAGGTAATGCGTGAGGCCATGAAAGAAATAGGCTAAGAGCTTGCCGCGCCGTTTTTGCTCGACGAGGCGATGGGTCTGAAAAACAAAATCCGTCAACAGATGAGCCAGATAAATCGCCAGGAACGCCCGAAAGAGGATTTGCATAACTTTGTACAAAGTCTCTAGTTTGTACGTTAGTGTGCAAAAAGCCGCCGTTCCGGCTCGGTGCCGCAGCAGTTTTGCTGCAACCCGCCCGGGGAGTTCGGACGGCATCAGCCGAAGGTGCGCTCGATGAACGCCTCGGCCACTTTAACAGTTTCAGAGAGCTGCCAATAGTATCCCCGTTTCAGGTTTCGGGAAACCGTCGAAACATCAACCTTGAGCCTCTTGGCGGTTGGCTCGAGCGCTGGCTCGTCCAGGAAGCGGCCGATGGCCTCCCACTGTTTCGCCGTGATCCGAGACACCAGAGTATCGTGCAAGCCGTAAACCAGATTGATGGTTTGGTTGAAAGGTTCGTTGTGCGAGCCAAAGGCAGTCAGAACCTCGAATTTATAGAGGCCTCTGCTTTTGACGTTTTCGAGGGCCACACGCGCGAGTTGGAAGGCTTCGCCGGTGAGGTGGTTGACCGGCGGCTGGATGCGGTCCGAGACTTCGCCTATGCCGATCCCTACGCGGAGCGACAGCGGCTGCAGCCCGGCGCGCAGGTCGAGAAGCAGGGCGGGGAGTGACGGCAGCTGTTCGGTAAGGGTCTGAAATTCATCGCCGGCGGTTACGCTGTACGGCAGGCGAATACGCTTCTCGCGCAGATGTTTTTCCGAAGCAGCCGTGAGCTTTTTGCCCAGCAGGGCGCGCACATCCTTGCGGGCGCTGGAGGCCAAGACGTCGGCGATCACCACGCCGTAGATTGCGGAAGGCATAGAATCATTCCAACTCGGGCATTCCCTGATTTGTACGAAAAAACACAAATCTGTATTTATGTATGAAAACGTCCAATACCTAAGAGTTGTACTCTATTATACAAATCAGAAAATGTCAAACGGCAATTCACGCCATGGTCAGTAGCTGTTGTGGAGCTCCGGCGGGGCAGGCCGGCTGGCGGGCGGCGTACTGCCGACGCGTGGCCCAATCCTCCCTCCTCGGCCCCGCCGGCGGCGTCGTCGCGAAAGCCCGCTAGACTGCTCGTGGGGTTTCATCTTGCCGATTGTGTATACATTTGAGTTATAATTCGGCTACCGAAATGCCGAGGCCACTCTCCCCTCATGGCTGCTAACGGAGCACCTGTCGATCCGAACGGGTCCGCCGGGTCGCGCCTCCACGACAAGAAGCTCGTTTCCTGGAAGGAGATTGCTGTCCACCTCGGCCGGGAGATTCGCACCGTGCAGCGCTGGGAGAAGAGCGAAGGCCTTCCGGTCCGTCGGCACGAGCACCAAAAGAGATCCACGGTCTACGCTTACGCGAGCGAGCTCGACGAGTGGTTTAAGAAGCGCCAGCCGGCGGACGATCCCGAAGCCGATGCGGCTTTCGAGCCTGAACTCGATGTCGCTGATGTTTCTACGGAGTCGGACAACGGCAACCAAAGCCTTTTGGCGCAACCTGCTCAACCATCTTCTGCCACCGACGACGATTTGGCTGGCGCTCGCGCCCAAGTCGCGGTGGGTTCAAAACGGAAACGGCTTGTTAAGGCATTGGCAGCCGTCGCCGCGATTTTCATCATGACATACGCAGTCTTTAGGTGGATCCAACCCAGTGCCTTCCTAAAGAGAAAAGTTCGTCTCGTGGTCATTCCCTTCACGAATCTCAGCGGCGACCCCAAGCAAGACTACTTCAGTGCCGGTCTGACCGACGAAATGATTACTCGGCTCGGCAACCTCGACCCACAGCACCTCGGCGTGATTGCGCCTGCTTCTTCGACCGCGCTTGCCGGGAAGCCCATCGCTGAGATTGGCCACGCTCTCGAAGTCCAGTACGCCCTGGAAGGAAGCGTCCTCCGTGACGGCAACCGTGTGCGCATCGACGTCCAGCTCATTCAGGTCAGCGACCAAACAAACCTCTGGGCCGATTCCTATGATCGCGACCTGAACGACATCCTGCGCGTCCAGGACGACGTCGGAGCCGCTGTTGCCAGCCAGATTCGCGTGGCGCTGAATCCGGGCAAAGGCGGCGCAACGGTTACAAAGCGCACGGTGAACCCAGACGCGTATGATGCCTATCTCCGCGGGCGTTTTTATTGGACGAATCGCGCAGATTTGCACAAAAGCCTCGAAGCGTATCAGCAGGCCATCCAAAAAGATCCACAATACGCCCTCGCATACGCCGGGGTCGCCAGCGTGTACGCTCTGCTCGCACAAGTTCCCTACGACGACCTGCCGCCGAGCGAGGCCAAGCCCAAGGCTCGCGAGGCCGCGGAGCGCGCGTTGCAGCTCGATCCTCAGCTCACCGAAGCCCACGCCGTTCTCGCCAACGTGGCGTTCAGCTACGATTGGAACTTCGATACGGCGGAGCGTGAGTTCCAGCAGGCCTTGGCGCTCGGCCCGAATAATCCCATCCCGCACATCTGGTATGGTCACTATTGCATTATGGGCAATCGCTTGTCGCAGGCGCTGGAAGAAAACTCCCGTGCGTTGGATCTCGATCCGGTTTCGCCGCTGTTTAACACCGTCCGCGCCGAGATTCATTACCACGCGCGGAACTTCGACGCGGCCATTGACCAGGCCCGCCGCACCATCGAGCAATACCCGACCTACCCGTTGGCCTATATTTGGCTTGGCTCGGCGTATCGCGAAAAGAAGATGTACGCCGAGGCCTTGGAGCAGTTTTCCAAAGGGCGCCAGTTCTCTGGCGACCGTCCGGCTCTGATCGCTCTGTACGGACATGCGCTCGCTGTCTCCGGCGATCCTGCGGGCGCACGCAAAGCTCTCGCAGATCTCCAGCACGTCGCTCAGTCGCGCTATGTTTCCTCGCTCTATTTCGCCGCCATCTATTTGGGCCTCGGCGAAAAGAGCACTGCGCTCGATTGGCTTGACCGCGCCTACCAGGAACACAACGACCGCCTCGTGTACCTTGGTGTGGATCCCATCGCCGACCCGCTGCGCTCCGAGCCTCGCTTCACCCAACTCCTCCACAAAATCGGCATCCCGTAGCAGCGGCACTCCAGCAGGGACGAGGCCCTTCGCGGAGCCGCGGAGGGGCAGGGAAGTAATTCCCTCCGCAATTCCGCTAAGGCGCCTCTTCCAACTCGGGCAAATCAAGCCACCGGCGCCAGCGCTTAAATGCCGGGAATCGGCGGCTGCAAATTTGCGCCCATGGGAATGGTGCTGTAGATGGCGTCCACGCCCAGCGAGGCGAAGAACTTCCAGTCCGCCTCGGTGTTCGCAGGATCGGCAAATGCGCGCATGCGAAGCGAGTGCGCCGCTCCTACGAACGCGGCGCCGCTGCCTGGCTGTTGCTGCTCCGCCGGCCCGAGAAAGTCCATCTCTGCGCCAACCACGCGCACGCCTGTGACGATTCCTGCGATCAGGAATTGTTCCGGCGATGCATAGCCCGGCAGGCGAAACACCGGCCCGATCTCCGCCCAGGTCAACCCCAGCGAGATTTTCTTGTTGAAGATGGTCACCGGCAATCCCGTTACGGCTGTGACCTGTGCCGGCGTCAGCAATTGCAGGCCGTCCAGATCCAGCTCGCGCGGGATCTCCGGCGC
The DNA here is from genome assembly GCA_003223215.1 of Acidobacteriota bacterium. GTDB lineage: Bacteria > Acidobacteriota > Terriglobia > Acidiferrales > UBA7541 > Acidiferrum. The sequence goes on along the minus strand of QHYH01000084.1, from coordinate 97,502 downwards.
CGCCTGCGAAGCCAGATACAGCAAGGCCGGCGAGAAGGAATCGAACATCACTTGATTGGTCATCTTTGCCTGACGCAGTTCGTTCACCGCCGCGGTTACCAGCGGCTGCTCGAATTCGTCCGCAGGGTCGCAATGCGGCGAAAACGCCTTTAATTCCACAATCAAGATGCCACCCAGGTCGTCACCCGCCTCTCGATTAACATGACGCGCGACGTCCAGCACCTGGTGCAGCTCCGGCACGAGCGGCAGTCTGGTTTGAAGCTGATCGAGCGTCAGCGAATGAATGCAAGTGAAGTCGCTCAGAAAATCATCATGGAAAACGGCCAGCTTCCCGTCCTGCGTAAGCTGTACATCGACCTCAACCACCCGCGCGCCCAGGCTATAAGCCAGCTTCACCGAGTCGACCGTGTTCTCGATGGGCAAGCCGGGGTTCGTGGCCGGATTGTACGGGCCGACGCCGTGATGTCCAATGGCAATCGGCCCTAGAGTCAGTCGCAGGAAATCATCGGCTGTGCTGACCTGCTGATCCTTGCCGTCGTCAGGTTCCTGCGCCGCAGACGGCGTGGGGCCGCCAAACCAGGTAATCAGGGTAATCAGGACCGATTGCAGGATCGCCCTCCTAAACCCGGTCTCCGTAGCCGTTCCGAACCATGATGATTTCGCTTGGCCTTCCATCAACGTGCTCCTTTTTCTTGGCTGAACGTTCCGGTTTCGCTAGCCTGCCGCAACCGGCGACCGGTCTGGCCGCCTCCGCCAATACCTTGCGAGCACCATCCCGCTCCGGCCATCCGAGCGGGTCGGACCCCCCGGAGGTACCTGCAGAATCCGATGTCCGGCGACGCCCCGCAAGCGACAAGGAGCGACGGGTTGGGGGATCGGCGCATTTGTCGCCAGTTGTCGCTCCCCCTCCGCGATGCGCTGCGGTCCCGAGGAGCAGCCTCTCGCAGCTGCTGCCGGTTCGGCAGGGAAGTGGCTTTTCGGGAATCCCGGTTCGGTTGCCAATTTCACCGGGGTCAGCGGCGTGGCAGATGGAGAGTCGTCCTGAATTGCTGATTCATCTGAAATTCCTTCTGGCGTCTGTCACACCTGCGGCTTGGGCATGTCTCGGGCTGGCGCCGGGTGCGCCAGCCCCCCTAACCAAAGGCGTCCCTTGCACTTGGTACATTGGAAAGGTGCATTCCTCGCTACCAAAACGCCTCGTCGGCCAATTTTGAGCCCACGAACAGACCGAACCTGTCGAAAAGGCGAAGAAAAGCCCGCAGCGCATCGCGTCCTATAAGTTATATTATGTTAACTAATAAATAGGCAAGGCCGGCCCCCCGGGCGACTTTGCCGTGCAGGCCTAGGAGCAAAAGCCGGATCGCTCGGTCCTTTTGTTCCTACTCCCCACCGCGCGCGCGTGACGCATTTATCTTTTCTCAGTAGACTTGCTGGTGTTCAGCTTGGCGAGTTCGTAGTTGATGTACTGCTCGAGCAGATGTGTGTCGGCCCCGACCATGCGTCTGCCGTTTACGAAAACGGTCGGCGTACTGTTCACCTCGAGCTTTTCGCCGTTGGCGTGGCTCGCATTGACGGTTGCCGCCGCTTCCGGGCCGGCCATACAGCTCTTGAAGGAGGCCGCGTCCAAGCCGGCCTCGGTGGCGTAGTCGGTCATTTTGCCCCAGGCGTTTTCCGCCGAGATGATCTCCTGGTTGTCGTAGATCAGATCGTACATTTTCCAGAAAGCCTGCGGCTTTTGCTGGTAGGCGCAGCGCCCGGCGATGGCTGCGGTTCTGGCCCAGGGATGGAGCTGTTCGAGCGGAAAGTCCTTAAAGATGACCCGCAGTTTGCCCGGGTAGTTGGGCAGGATGCCGCGGAGGGTGTCATGCAGGCTGCGGCAGACGGGGCACTGGAAATCGGAGTATTCCACGATGGTCACAGGCGCCTTGGGGTCTCCAAGCGCCGGCGCATCACTGATCCGCATCAGCGCCAGGTTCTCCGCCAGCGGGTCCTTGGTCAGGTCCGACAGTTCGCCGCGAAAAAGATACCGGCCGTCTTTGCTCACATAAAGCTTCGCGTTTTGCCTGTTCTCGCCGAGGGTCACGCTAACGTCTGTCTCTAAAACTCCCTCGACCTGCGACTCCTTTAGCGGCCCGACAGTCAGCGTGACGTCCGGCCCGAACGCATAAAGGTTCCGGAGATAAGCTTCTATATGCTTTTGCGTCTGAGAGGGGGAGGCTAAGGCTGTGGGCGCCGTCCCCGTTGCGGCAGGCGTTTGCTGTTGCGCCTGCGCATGCAACGGAAGCAGTGCCGCGGAGGCCATGGCCATCAATTTCAGGAGCTTTTTCACAAAAGACCTCTTCATATAATTGATGTAGGACAGGCATCGATGCCTGTCCGCGTTTTTAAAGCCTTACGGAATAAACTTCTGCGCAATCGGGAACGGCCGCCCAAATCCGAACGCCCGCGAAGTAATTTTCAGTCCTGGTGCCGCTTGCTTGCGCTTGTACTCATTGTGATCGACGCGGAGCGCAATGTCTTGCACCAGCTTTAAGTCAAACCCGTAGTGGTCGGCAATCTCATGCGGGCTGCGCAAATCCTCGATATAAGCCTTCAGGACTCGGTCTAACACCTCGTAGGGAGGCAGGCTGTCCTCATCTTTCTGGTTGGGCCGCAGTTCGGCCGAGGGCGGCTTTTCGAGGGTCGAGCGGGGAATCACTTCCCTTTCGCGGTTGATCCACCGCGCCAGTTCATACACCATCAATTTCGGCACGTCCGAAATCACCGCCAACCCTCCGGCCATGTCGCCGTAGAGCGTGCAGTAACCAACGGCGTTCTCCGACTTATTCCCCGTGCTCAGAACCATGGAGCCGAATTTGTTGGAGAGCGCCATCAAATAGTTCCCGCGAATCCGCGCCTGAATGTTTTCTTCCGTGACGTCCGCGGGCCGATCGCCAAAAGCGGGCTCGAGCGCGCCTTTGTAAGCTTGAAATACTTCCGTAATCGGCAAGGTGAGGAACTGTATGCCGAGATTTTTTGCCAGAGTCTGCGCGTCCGTCTTGCTCCCTGGCGACGAAAATGGTCCCGGCATGGAAACGCCCAGCACATTTTCCGATCCCAGGGCATCCACGGCGATGGCCGCAACCACGGCCGAATCGATGCCGCCGCTTAGACCTACCAAAACCTTCTTGAAGCCGCATTTGCGCACATAATCGCGCGTCCCTGTCACCAGGGCGCGATAGGCATAAGCAATCTCCTCGTGCGGCTGTTCATGGATGTCGCCTTTTCCGGTTGCCGTATCGAAAATAACCAGGTCCTCCTCAAAAGCTTTGGCTTGCGCGGCCACCTTGCCCTCCGCCGTCAAGGCGATGCTCGCGCCGTCGAAAATCAGGCTGTCGTCGCCTCCCACCTGATTCACGTAAATGACTGGCCGTTTGTGTGTCAACGCGATGGAGCGCAGCATCTCGAAACGCAGCGCACGCTTGTCGAGCGCGTAAGGCGAACCCGAGAGGTTCAGCAACACCGTACTTCCCTGCCGGACAATCTCGCTGACCGGATCGCGCTCGTACAGTTGCTTGGCCCAAAAATTCTTGTCGTTCCAAACGTCTTCACAAATGGTGATGCCAAGCTGCTCTCCGTCCAACCCAAAAACGTACTGGCGGTCCGCGGGCTGGAAGTAGCGAGTTTCGTCGAACACGTCATAGGTCGGCAGCAGCATTTTGCTTTGCTCGAAAACGACGCGACCCGCGCATATCAGCGCGGCTTTATTAGCAATGGACTTCCCTGTACCGTTTTTCACGCGTCCCGCGTACCCGACAATCGACGGCACCGGGATCTTGGCCGCGAGCTCTTTCAGTTGTCGGTGATTTCGGTCGATGAAGGCCGGGCGCTCGAGAAGGTCCAGTGGAAAGTATCCGCACAAGCAGAGTTCAGAAAAGACCACAAGCCCTGCTCCGCGCTCATGTGCTTGCGACGAAAGACTCAGTATGCGAGACGAATTCCCTGCAAAATCGCCGACAGTGGGATTGAACTGAGCGAGGGCTATTTTCATGCTTGAACTAAAGCATACGAACTGCCGCGCGAGATTGCAAACCATGCCACAAAAGGCTCGCCAGTCTCCTTATTGACGGCGGCTCGAGCCCTGAGGCTTGCGCGCCGCAAGGCTGGCAATTCCCTGCTCCGCGCGCAACTCGCGATAAAAAACCGTCTCCAATTCCGGGAAGGCCCTCCTGAGCTCACCCCTATCTAAGAGGTGTGCCGGATCCCGCGGTCCACTCGGAAAATCCAACTGCGCTTTAGTGAAGGTCTCAAACAACAGCATCCCTCCAGGACGCAAAGCGCGGCAGATCTGCGGAAACAGCGATCGCTGCAAATATCGCACGCACAAAATCAGGAAATAGCCGTTCACCTCGAGCTCCGTGCTTTCCAGATCCGCCTGCACCACGTCGATTCCTAGGCGCGTCGCCTGCTTCACTTCACCCATCGCGCGAATTCGGCGCACTGGAATTTTCAGACCGAGGGCGCGCTCTTCTAGGATGCCCAGCGCCGCTGACGACCAGTCCACCGCCGTAACCGGCCGGCCGTGCTCGGCCAGGAAAATCGCGTTTCTTCCGCTGCCGCAGGCCAAGTCCAGCGCGGCGCCCGCGGGCAGCAGCGGCCACAACTCGGTCAGAATCCCCGTTGGAGCCTCAGCAGCATCCTTCGCCGCCAGGCTGTGCTTGGCGTCCCATTGGGCTTCGCTCGAGGACATAAAAAAGACTCCTGAACATTGTCGTCCAGGAGCCTAGAAATTTGCAAAAATTGCCTTGGCGCTTTCCTCGCCCAAATTAAACGCTGAACGAACTCCCGCAGCCGCAGGTGCTCTTCACGTTGGGATTGTTGAACTTGAATCCAGCGCCTTCCAGCGTCTCGATGTAATCGATCTCCACTCCGTCCAGGTACATCGAGCTCATTTGATCCACGGCTACCTTCAAGCCATCAAAGTCGAAGATTTGGTCCGCCTCGGTGGTATTGTTTTCGAACGCCATGTGATACTGGAAACCCGAGCAGCCGCCGCCCACCACCGCCACGCGCAAGGCAGTAGGTATCGGGCTCTGCATATTCATGATTTCTTTCACCTTGGAACTGGCATTGGGCGTCAAGTTAAGCATAATTCCTTTGGCCTCCGCACCGCGGGTCGTGCCACGGCGCTAAACACAACTACTTTATTATAGCAAAACGTCGGGACCGCCGCACCGCTCGTCCTCCGGTTCCAAACATCGATTTTCGAGCGCCTTTTCGACATCCGCAAACGCTTCGCATACAATAAGATGCAGCCATGAAGCACCACGTTACGCTCATTCCCGGCGAAGGCATCGGCCCGGAAGTCTCGACCGCCACCAGGCGCATCCTGGAAGCCTCAGGCGTCGAGATTGCGTGGGAAGAAATCTCTGGACGCGCCGGTGAATCTGCCGATCAAGGCCAGCGTGTCAACCAAGCGGCCATCGATTCGGTGCGCCGCAACCGCGTGGCCCTGAAAGGGCCCATGGCCACGGCGATCGCCGGAGGCGCGCCAAGCGTGAACGTGGCGCTCCGAAAATCGCTGGATCTTTACGCCAATCTGCGGCCCGTCAAAAACATTCCGGGGGTGAAATCCCATTTTGAAGACGTAGACTTGATCATCGTCCGGGAAAACACTGAAGATTTGTACTCCGGCCTCGAACACGAAGTGGTTCCCGGAGTCGTGGAAAGCCTGAAAATCATCACGGAAAAGGCCTCCACGCGCATCGCGCGCTTCGCCTTTGATTACGCCCGCCGCCGCGGTCGCAAGAAGATTCACGCCATCCACAAAGCCAACATCATGAAGCTTTCCGATGGCTTGTTCCTGCGCTCGGCCCGGACCGTAGCCGCCCAATTTCCCGAAATTCAGTATAAGGAGCTGATCGTCGACAATGCCTGCATGCAGATCGTGATGGATCCTCTGCAGTTTGACGTGCTCTTGCTGCCCAATCTCTATGGTGACGTGATGAGCGACTTGGCTGCAGGGTTGGTAGGCGGCCTGGGCGTGGTCCCGAGCGCCAATATTGGCGACCATTGCGCCATGTTTGAGGCCGTCCACGGCACCGCCCCCGACATTGCCGGCAAAGGCCTGGCCAATCCCACCGCTCTTTTGATGAGTGCCCTGTTGATGCTCGATCACCTAGGCGAACGGGCTGCCGCCGAGAGGATTGAAGCCGCCCTGCTAAAGACCTACCGCGATGGTATCTATACCACGAGGGACGTCGGCGGGAAGGCCAACACCGAACAATTCACGAACGCCGTCCTCGATGAGCTCGCCGCCACGACCGCCAAGTGAGATCGCCGCCAAGGCGTTGACCTCCTCCCTCCACTGTGGAGACCTGACTTGGCAGCACGCTATTGGAAAGGCGTGCTCTGGTCGCCGTCTTACTTCGCGGCCTCGTTGCGGTGGTGCCCTCAGCGACCTCCTGAAGGACTACATTCAACAACAAAAGACACTATAAGGGGCTCCTATCCCCGCCCTCCAGGACGGGGCTTTGCGCCCGTACAGGGTAAAAGTACTGGCCGTCCCAAATCTTTATTTTCCTTGCCTTTCTTGGCTTTTCATGGCAGCATTTCGGAACCTGTCCCGCTGTCCCATTGCAAAGGCGTCTCTTATGCAGAGAACTCGATACCCGGAACGTCGGCGCACGGTTCGGCTGCCGCTCCAGATCCCAGTGAAAGTACGTTGCCGCCTCCCCGAAGGCGAAACCATTGATTTGCAGGCTGCCACTTACGTGGTGAGCGCCCACGGAGCCCTCCTGCTTATGGATACGCCCCTCATTCCCGGGCAGAACATCCGTATTTTCAATGAGATGACGGCCGAATCGGCCGAGTGTCATGTCACTTCCCTGCGCGAGAAGCGGGAGCGCCGCTTTGTTGGCATCACCTTCAGCTCGCCAAACACCGACTTCTGGCACATCGTTTTTCCCAAATCCGGCACGCGCCAGGCCGTCCGCTCGCCGCAAACCGGAGCGCTCGTTCCCCCCGGCTTCCGCCAGGACGACAACAACCAGTTTTAGGTTCTGATTTTCACGGTTGCGGCGATTCGCTACCTTCGACAGCTGTGCTACCCGCACCCACTGACGACGTCGCACATCACCTTTTAAGCTTTCCTTTGTTGTCAGCGTACGGAAGTTCGTGGAAGAAATGATGGCTTCGAACGACGCAGCATCTTTTGGAGTTTCATGGACGTCGCGTACATCCTCGGAAGCGCCCTCGCGACCTCTGCCGCGAGGGACGTCCCTGGAATCTTCAGGCGCTCTGCTTCCACTCGGATAAGGCGCATACACTGTGCCACGATTGTGCCCCGCAACGAAGGCCTGCTCTCTTGTTAGGTTCTTTTTGCTCATTGCTCACCTGCCTTCTACTTCCGTCTAACGTCCAGGACGCTAGGAGTCTGTGCGGTCTGTCACGTCTGGCGGTGACCCGGGTATCGTTTGCGATGGGAGCCGTTTGTGGGATGGTCCGCGGCGGGGCGGAAACGGGCCTAGCAGCCCCGTGCGGGGGAGTGCATGGCCCTTACCCTTATCTTCCAAGGACGGAGAACCCGGGTAGAACGAATCCGCGGAAACTTGAGTTTCTACGGAATTTTTGGGACAAAAATTTGATAGACCATGAAATAGATGATCACCCCGGTGACCGACACGTAGAACCACAGCGGCAGCGTCCAGCGCGCAATTAGACGATGCTTATCGAATCGCCCGAGCCAAGCGCGGCGCAGCGTCACGATAATCAAGGGCACGATGGTTGCCGCCAGGATCGTATGTGAAGTCAGCAGCGTAAAGTACGCCGGCCTTATCCAGCCTTGCCCCTGAAACAAGACTGCTTTTCCCACGCGAATGTGATAAGTCAGATACGAAATCAGGAAAAGCGAAGATACGCTTACCGCGGACAACATGAAGGCTTTGTGTAGGCCTTTTTTCCCTGCGCGTATTGCTGCGTAGCCGCAGGCCAGCAGGACTCCGCTCAGCCCGTTCAGGCAGGCATTCAGCGCTGCATTGGAAATCATGGTCTTGCTCGATTCCTCATGCGTTCATCTTCCACGAGTCACCAGTCACGAGTTTTCTATCACACAACGCTCCCGACCCGCGCCGGAAGCCCGCCACAGCAGCTTCAAGCCATCTCGATCTGTTGAATCATCGCGGGAGTTTATCGTAGATCATCAACCCGAGCAGCAGGGGAATGTGCAGAACCGTCGCGTGCATAAGCCACTTCGCCCGCACGTTGGTTTTGTTGCTCGCGGCCCAGAGGCAGACCTGGACCAGAGCGGTGCACACCACCAGCGCCCCGAAGAAATAAACTACTCCGGCCAGGCCCAGCACGGCAGGAAGCAGGCTGACACCCACGAGTGCCGTGGCGTAAAGAATGATCTGCCGAAAGGTGCGGGTGCCCTCCCGGTCGACCACCGGAAGCATCAGGATTCCCGCGCGCGCGTAATCTTCGCGGTACATCCAGGAAATGGCGTAGAAGTGCGGAAATTGCCACAAAAATAAAATCCCGAACAACAGCCAGGCCCCCCGGTCCAGGGAGCCTGTGGCTGCGGCCCAGCCAATCAACGGCGGGACCGCGCCGGGAAACGCTCCGACAAAAGTCGCCCACACCGTGCGTTTCTTCAAGGGCGTATACGCCAGCAAGTAGCTGAGGCAGGTGAGAACGCCGAGGCCGGAAGCGAGAAGTCCCGCAGCGAGGTAAAGGTCCACCGCGCCTGCCATTGCGAGCGCCACCCCGAACGCCAGCGCCCTGCCCGGCTGCAGCACGCCGCTCGGCAAGGGCCGGGAAGCCGTCCGCCGCATGTATCGGTCCGACTCGCGCTCCAGGTAATGATTGAGCGCTGCCGTTCCGGCGGCGATCAGCAGTGTTCCGAAAATCACATGGCTCATGCGCAGCCAGCTAACCGGGCCGCGTACGCCCATGTAATAACCGGCAGCGGTAGTGATCAACACCAAAAACGACACGTCCGGCTTGGTCAACGCGACATAGGCATTGGCGCGCGAAGCCAGGGTCAGATCAGCGGTGCGAACCGTGCTCATCCCGTTGAAACCTCGGATGCCGCTGTCGCGCCCACTTCCCGGCCGCGCGGCACCAAGCGGTAGCACATTAAGACCACCAGCACCGAGAACGCAAACAGGATTGCGCCCACCACTGTGTGAGCCACCGTCAACCAAACCATCAACGGTATCGGTTGCGGCGCTTCCGCTGTTGTCAGGCGCGACCAGTAGGCCAGGAGCCCCAGCAGAAATTGCATCCCGAAAATGGCGTGGAGCAGCATCCGCGCAACGCCAAATTCTCGCGATGTCGCAAACCGCCTTCGCAGCGTCACCGCCGTCCACGTGACCGTGGCAAGCACCACCAACGCGCCTGCGGCATGCGGCCAGATCGGAATATCCTTGTGGCGGAATCCCGCGCCAAGGATCACCTGCAAATAAATCACGACCGCATTCAGCATGGCCACAAAATGAATAGACGGCGAGCCTTTATCTTCGAGTTGTGGCCTCTCCGAGACCCACCATTTGCTGGTGAACACGGCGATCGCCAGGACCGCGGCAAAAACGATCTGGGCAAAGCATGCGTGAATCACCGGGAGCCAGTAGTGCAGCAACTGAATCACCACCTGGCCTCCAAGGATGGCCTGCACTACCACACCGAGCACGGCAGTCGCACCAAGCCAGCGCAACCACACCCGGCGCTCCCCCGCCACCAGCAACACCGCGAGAAGCAGCGTGAGTATCCCTAAAACACCGGCAACGAAGCGGTGCGAAAACTCAAAAAAATCGCCTCCTTGAAGAGAGCGCAACGGAGGCACCCACGACCCGTGGGATTTCGGCCAGTCACTTACGGAAAGCGCCGCGTCCTTGGACGTCACCAGCGCGCCGGCGACAAACAGCAGGATCGTCCAGCAAACGGTGAAAACGGCAAATCGGTGAATTCCGGAGTGATATGTAGATGTCATTGTCCGAAGGCCTAGGCGCGAATTATACCTTGAGTGGGAACGATTTTGCTCAATCGAGGCGCCTTTGAGAATGGCGCCCTGACCGAGCCGTTGCGCCCGGTTTCGCGACCGCAGGGTGGCGTATAATGGCCGTATGGACCACAGCAAACTCGTTTTGGCTCAGGCCTTTGGCTCACAGAGTGAGGCGGACCTTGCCAAGAGCATGCTCGAATCGGCGGGCATTGACGCCATGGTCCAGGCCGACACAGCGGGCGGCATGCGGCCGCATATTGCCTGGAGCGGCCTAGGTTTTCGGGTTCTGGTTCGCGAAGAGGATGTGGCCGAGGCGCGCGGTGTGCTCGAGCCTCCCGAGGGAGTGTCTGCAGCTAAACTTGTTGCCGTGCAATCCTTTGGAACCCTGGATCAGGCGGAGACGGCCAGAGATACGCTTGCATCCGCTGGCGTTCGGGCCGAGATCGAAGACCTGACTCGGAGCGGCTCCACGTTTCGACTACTGGTGCGCGAGGAAGACGTCGCGACCTCGCGCCAGGTGCTTCAGCCACCGCAGAAAGCTGCCACTTAACGCGAGGCTTTCAAGCGGTCGGGCCAGGCATGGGTTTCGAAGTCAACGGTTCCGCCGGCGCTGCAATTCCCAGGGTGCGCAAGACCAGGTCCTTGAGCGCTGCGATAAACAGCGGCGAATCTCCCACCGCCGGCATCATGCGGAACGTCTTGATCCCGAACTTTTCTGCTTCTTCCCGTGCTTCGATGTTGATTTCGTGAAGCGTCTCGATGTGTTCCGTCACGAAGGAAATGGGAACCACCAGCATTTCCTTGACACCTTGGTGGCCGAGCTTCTCAATGGTTTCCGTCAGCGCCGGCGAGAGCCATTTTGCCGGACCCACGCGGCTCTGGTAGCAAAGCAGATGCGTCCTCGGCCACGAATCGTATTGCTTGGCCCCCGATTCGCAAACCGCGCGCACGGTGCCCTCGATCTGCTTGGGATACGGATCGCCTTTCTCGACCAGGCTCATCGGCAGTCCATGCGCGCTGAAAACCAGATGAATGCTCGCGCCGTCTTCGAACTGGCGCAGCACGGAGCCAATCCGTTCGACCAGTGCCTGAACGTAGAGCGGATGATCGTAGAAATGGTCAATCGTACGTTCCGGCGGCCCGCCGTCCGGCTCTCCATACACGCGGCGCCATTCTTTCAAGCTGCTGAGAGTCGTCGCGAACGAGTAGTGCGGATAAAGAGGCAGAAGCACGATCTCATCGAGCGGTCCCGCTTTGCGCAGAGACTCGACGGCTTCACTTGTCAAAGGATGCCAGTAACGCATCGCGGTCACGGCCACAGGATCGACATGCGGCGCGAGCGCCTCGACGAGCGCCGCTCGCTGCCGCTCCGTGAGCGCTCCGATGGGCGAGCGCCCGCCGATCTCCGCGTATTTTTTCGCCACGGGAATCGAGCGCCGCGAGGAAATCCATTTTGCGACGGGACCGCGCAGCCATCCGAGCGGCCCGAGCGGAATGATGTCCGGATCGAGGAACAAATTCAGCAGAAACGGCTCGACCGCCTCCAGCGAATCCGGCCCGCCAAGCTGGAACAATACGATCCCGACGCGCTTCTTCCCCTGCAAGCTATCTCCCCTTGGTCAGCAAAGCCTTCAGCCGTTCGACCTCTTCTCGCAGTGTGCTCAGGCGCTGCGCAACAGAGATGTAATACACAAAAAAAATGGCCCAGCCTGCAAGATAGGCTGCGAGCACGCTGTCCAGGTTTTTCATCGAACCTCCGCCTCCCTTCGCAAATCTTCCACGCTGGCGCGCAACGCTTCCAGCCGGTACCGGGCGCTCACCAGGAGAATCAGCACCCCGGTCAGCGCGCCCCACATTAGCAAATAGGAAACGCGCATACGCGGCTCCAGTCCCGAGCCCGGCCCGCCCAGAATCACCGGCTGCGGATGCTGCGTGCGCCACCAGCGAATCGAGAAATACACCAGCGGTACATCCAGAAACGCAAAAATGCCGAACAGCGCGCTAAACAGCGCCCGCTTGTCCGGCTCTTCAATCATCGAGCGCAACAGCAAATAGGAAAGGTAAAGCAGGCCGAGCACAAACGTCAGCGTCAGCCGGGCATCCCAGGTCCACCAGATTCCCCACACCGGATGCGCCCAAATCGGCCCGGTGACCAGCACCACGGTGATAAAGGCCAGCCCGACTTCCGCAGCCGATACGCCCAACCAGTCCGATTTCGCCTCTCGTGTGAAGACGTATCGAAGATTCGCATAGAAGCAAGTTCCAAAGGCCACAAACGCGCTGAACGCGCAGGAAATGTGGAGATAAAAAATCTTTTGGATTACACCCATGGACCTTTCGATGGGCGCGTAATAGAAAGCGAGGTACCCGGTGACGGCAATCAAAACGAAAAGGATGGCCGCCTTGAAAGAACTTTTCACCAATCGCGCCTCCCTTAAAGCGGCCGTAGACAGGCATATGGGCGAGCCATCGCGCGTCCCCATCTACCTGACAAACCATCGGCACGGCACGCTAGATACATTCTCTCTCATTCCTCCAATAAATATTCGCCGAAAAGCCACAGCGCCGTCAAAAAAACTACGTCGAAGCCGGCCAAAAATCCCAGCCAGTCCGCCCGCAGCACCGGGTTCGCGTCAAGTAGCGCGCGGGTGGCCTCGGTGCTTGCAATCAGCACCGGCGTCAGCAGAGGCAGAAGCAGCAGAGGCAACATCAGTTCGCGCATACGCGCCTGCGCCGAGATCGCGGAGAATGCGGTTCCGGGAATGGCCACGCCCAGGCTGCCCAAAAACAAAACCAGCACCAATTGCAGGAAGACCCCCAGGATATGCACGTTATAGAGAATCGCAAAAACCGGCAGCATCAAGACTTCCGTCAGCAACAAAAAAAGCGTGTTCGCGCTTAGCTTAGCGAGAAAGATGGAAAACGGATCACGCACCGACAGCCGCAGCGCGCTCAGCGTGTCGTTATTCTGCTCCCGCAAAAAGCACGGCTGCAGCATCAGCGACGCGGCGAACAGAAACGAAAGCCATAGGAGACCAGGGCCGAAACGCCGTGACTCGCCCGCGCTGGGGTCAAAGGTGAAGCTGAAAAGCACGACGACTACCAGGATGAAGACCACCGTGGTCGTCAGCAGTTCCCGCGAGCGGAATTCCGTGCGGAGCTCCTTGCCCAGCAACACCGTGGTGTCGGCCAGTACTGCCATCTAGGCGTTCGCAAAGGAAAGAATCGCACGCATATCCGACCCCGCCATGGTGTCGGCGACAACCGAACCGGCATCCAGCCGAACCGCGCGTGTTGCCAGCGCCGAAATCGCCGACTCCCCGTGCACGCTCATGAGCACGGTACGCCCTTCGACGCGCATCCGGCTGAGCGTATGCGCCAGCCAGGTGATGCCTTGCGGATCGAGCCCCGTGGCCGGTTCGTCGAGCAGCAATACGGCCGGCTCATTCAGCAGCGCCCGCGCAATGGCCACGCGCTGGCGCATCCCGCGGGAAAACGTCCGTACCAGCGACTTGCGACGCTCGGAAAGCTCAACTTCTCCGAGCAGCGCACCGGCTCGTGCTCCCGGATCGCCGATTCCCTGCAACCGCGCGAAGAGCAGCAGGTTCTCTTCCGCGGTCAGCTCGTCGTAAACCATCGTGGCATGCGCCACAAAGCCGGTTCGCGAAGCGGAATCCGTCGTCTCGCCGCTGGGGCCGGGAAAACTCAGCGATCCTGAAGAAGCGCGCACCAGCCGCGCGGCAATGCGCAGGAGGGTCGTCTTGCCAGAACCATTTCTTCCCGCAAACGCCACGAGCTCGCCGGGGCGAACCTCCAAACTCACCCGCCGCAGGGCGTAAAGGCTTCCGAAGCGTTTTTCGATGTTTGCAAAGCGGATTCCTGTAGGGGTAAATGGCGGCGCCGTCACCGGGCAACCTCAAGGGTGAGCATGTGCCTCAGCCTACCCTGACGCTTGTTAACGCCGCCCCTTGTTTTCATATACTTACGGACTGCCTAATGGTAAGATTTTTGTTTTGATATTCATACAAAATTACGGGGTATCCCGTGTCACCGAAGACAGCGTCGAGAAATGGTCCCTCGAGGCTGCTATTCCTGTTTCGACTTGAACTTCGACGCTTGACAGGCCCTCGGCGCTCCGGAATTTGCAGAGGCTGACTTCAGGTCCGGCATTCGTCGGGGAGCGTTCAGCCTCGTAGCAAGTCGCGCAAGACTTTCTCTGCCTTCGCGCGCTCCTGCGCATAATCCTCTTCGGTGATGGTTCCCGCTTGATGTCGCAATTCCAGCCGGAAGAGCCTCTCTTTCAGCGCATCCAGGCTGGTGCCAATGACTGCATCCACATCCGACAAACTGGCCGGCCCATTGGACGGTGCTTTCGCTGCAGGCGCAGCTGGTGATACCGGCGCAGGCGCGGAGGCGGGCTGCGCTTTCGACTTCTTGGCCTTTCCTGTTGCGGTTGCCCCGACCGCAGCGGCCACTTCTACCCCTTCAACCGGCACAACCATCTTGCGAGAAAGCAGGTAGGCAAACGCTCCAAAGACAACCACAAATCCGCCGAGCAACGGCCATTTCATCGCGTCCAGCCTGCCCGGCACCGCCTGAATCTCTGCGCCCGCGGACTCCGCGCCGCCGCCTTCCTGGGCGTCTCGGCCCTGTTGGCCCTGATCCGTCCCCACCGCTGCGCTACCGGCTGGTGCCGTGCCCGAAACATTCACGGCCACTAGAGTTCCGGCCGGAACGTCCTGCCGCAGGTACAGATTCATCCCCTGCTCTTGTCCTTGCGCCGAAAACCCGTCACCACTGACCTGCATGCTCGGTGGAGCTACGAGCAGAAGCCTTCCTCCCGGATAAATCGTCGGAATCTTCAGCGCCGCGGTGTTGCTCGGATACGGGACATCGTAGGAGTAACGCACCGAATTGTTGCCCGGGCGAAACGCGAATGCGATCGAATAGTGATTCTTCTTCTTGTCGATGGGAAGTTGTTGTAAGGGCATTCCTGCCGGCCCGACCGCGTCCACTCTTTCCAGTTCTCCTTGTTCCGGCAGGGCAAAGTCAAACGTTCCATCCGTCCGGAAATACGTTTGTGGCGGTTGCGACTTGTTCTCGACCTGATATTCTTCCGCGACCTTCAGGCTCGCGCCGTTGGGCTGGAAGATCACGAAGTGCGACGGAACGTCAATCGTCTTGGGATCCTTGGAGGGTTCGTAGATGTCCAATTGCACGGTGGCGTTGCTGTTGCCCGGCGGCACCGCGGCATTGAAACGGACGCCGCGATACATCGCCTGCACCAACAGCGGCTGGGTGCCGACATTCGGGCTGTCAAAGCTGAATTCGCCTTGCGGACCGCTCTTCATGTGTGCCAGTTCCTGCATGCCGCCCATCGGCTGCACCAGGGTAAGCTCCACGCCCGGAGCAAGCTGGCCCGTAGTGCCGTTCCTGACCGTTCCGCGCACCGTGCCCGCTTGCGCGGTTCCCAGTGACGCCAAGCCCCACGCGAAGGCCAGCGCGGCCGCTGCACGAAGACGGGCGTTCGAGCGTATCATTGCGCACTCCGGTCCGCGGGATGGGCGCCCCGCGGGCGCCGCACTTGTGCTTCCGTGACTTGATCGATTTCCGAGAGGACCAGCGCCGCATCATTTTCCAAAGCCGCTTTCATAGCCTCAAAGTCGTCGTCGGAATATTTTCCGGAGCGGTATTCAAAGCGCAAATCCCGCAGATTGTCGTAAATCGTGTCGCGCCGTTCGAGCAGCTGATCCAACTTCGTGCGGTGCGGCGCAAGATCGGAAGCATCCGGCTGAATGTAGAAAATGAAAAGCGCGACGGCGGCAGCGAGCATCAGGCAGGCTCCGAGAACCGCCCAGTCTCCCGAGTCGCCCAGCATGGCTGCAAAAAGAGGAGTCGCCGCCACGGCTCAATCCTCCGTCGCGCGCTCAGCCAGCTTCTTGGCGCGTTCCAAAAGTTCCGGTGCGATGGGCCTTGCCGGAACGGTACTGGCAGTGGTTTCCGACGGGTTCTTTTTCACCCAGCGTGAAATGACGAAAATCACCACTAGCGCGCCGAGTACAAGGTAAACCGTCGGCATGACCCAGGCCACCAGACTAAATCCCGATTTCGGCGGCTCCGCATACACAGTGGTTCCAAATTCCTGTACGAACGCCTGCATGACCCGTTCGTCGGTTTCGCCCTTGGCGATGTGCTGCTCGGCTTCCTGCAACATCCCCTTCGCCGTGGGACACGGACCGGAGAAATCGCCACCGGGATGCGAACAGCCCGCCGCCGTCATGCTGCACGAACCGCACATGCATTTAAGTTGAAAGCCGATTTTCTTGGCACGCTCAGAGAACTGCTGTGCCCCGACGGGAACAATCAAGGGTAGCGTGGCCAGCCCCAACAGAACGAGCGTTCGACTGAGCGCGCGGTTTTTAGTCATGGCCCTCTCGCAGAAGGGGGGACGCGACGACGCCTTGCGGCAGCGGTTCCGCGGTGGCAGGTTGTTGCGCGGGTGCCAACACGAGCACCGAGCGGCGATTTGGCGAGAGCGCGATCAGCGTACCAAAGACCACCGTGACGCCGCCAAACCAAATCCATTTCACGAGCGGATTGAGATACGCATGGATCACCGGCACCTGCGTATCCGGATCGATTCCGGCGAATACCACGTACAAATCTTCCTTCAGCGTGGAATAGATGGCCACCATCGTCCCGTTCTCTTTGTTGGTGATAAAATTCCGCTTTTCCGGAAACAGCATCATCATCGGTTTGTTGCCGCGCAGCACTTCCACCATCATGCGTTGCGCCGTGTAATTCTTCTCCGGTTTGCTGTCCGTCGCTTGCAAAACCAGCGTGTACGGGCCAATGTGCATCGAGTCGCCCACCTGCATGCTCTTTTGCACGTCGCGGTCGAACGCCGTCCCGGCCAGCCCTATAAATACGAACACCATGCCCATATGAATGACGTAGCCGCCATACCGCCGCGTGTTGCGCATGGTCAAGTCAATCGCACAGGCGGCAAACGAAGCCCCCGAGCGCGCGCGGATGACTTTCGAGCCCCGGTAGAATTCGAGCAAAATGGTGGCGGCCACGAAGAAACACAGGATCAAGCTTGCCAGCGGATAGAATCCGCGGAATCCCAAAATGAAACCCACCCCGCCGGCTAGCAAGCCGGTCAGCAGGGGCCAGCCGAAGTTCCGTTTCAGGCTTTCCCGGGAAGTTTTTCTCCACGCCAGAAGCGGCCCGACCCCGGTGAGGAACAGGATCAACAACCCGACGGGAATATTCACTCGATTGAAGTACGGCGCACCGACGCTGATGCGGTTACCGGTGAACCACTCCGAGAAGACGGGAAACAGCGTGCCGGAAAGCACTGCGACGCATGCCACCAGGAAAAGCAGATTGTTAAACAGGAAGCTCGACTCGCGCGAGATTACCGAATCCAGTTGGTTTTCGCTTGCCAGGTAATCGCGGTTCTTCAAATATGCGCCCAAACAAACTGCCAGCGTGATGCCCATGAACGCGACGAACCAGGGCCCGATGTTCGACTGCGCGAACGCGTGTACCGAGCTGACGACGCCGCTGCGGGTGAGGAAGGTTCCGAGCATGCACAGCAGGAAAGTGCAAAAAACCAGCCACACGTTCCACACTTTCATCATCCCGCGCTTCTCCTGCATCATCACCGAATGCAGAAAGGCCGTGCCCGTCAGCCAGGGCAGGAGCGAGGCATTTTCCACGGGATCCCAGCCCCAGTATCCGCCCCAGCCGAGCACCGCGTACGCCCAGTGCGCGCCAAGAAGGATTCCCATCGACTGGAACATCACTTCTCCCCTGGGTAGCGCGCCAGCAACGCTCCGAGAGCAAACGCAAACGGAATCGTAAAACCCGTATAACCGGAATACAGATTCGGCGGATGAATGACCATCTCCGGGTATTGCAGCAGCGGATTCAATCCGTTGCCGTCGGCTCGCGTGATGAAGCTCATCACGCCACCTGCCCCGGGAGAAGCCAGAGCCTTGAACGGGCTCTCCACGAAATTGTTCAGCGTAAGAAAGAAGAGTTGCACACCGGCCATGACCACGCCGACATACGGCATCAACTCGCCATTCTTATTGCGGTAAGCGATCAATACGGTGAGAACGTAGACGGCCAAGAGGAAGCTCCAAAACAGCAGCGAGCCCTCCATCCCCGACCACAGCGCTGCAATTTTATAAAACGCGGGAAGGTCCCGGTTACTGTGGGAGACCACGTAGGCACTGGAAAAATTGTCGGTGAAAAACAGATATTCGAGGCTTAAGGTTGCAAGGAAAATCAGGCCGCAGGTGGCCATTCCTGCTTGGCGTGCGCTTTTCACCAAGAGCGGATGGCGCGTGATGATCGCCGCGATGCCCCCCACAACGGCGTACACGGCGCACACAAAAGCTACAAGGAGCGCAAAGGAACCAAATACATCCACAGCGACCCCGCCTCTCCCCCGGACGTCCCGGGTCTCTTACATACTACTTCTCTGGGTAGAACTGGCTGCGGCGCCCTTCTTGTCTCCCCCAGGGGCCGCTTCATACTTGGAGGCGCATTTCGCCTGTACGTGCTCCGCGACAAATCGGCCGTCCGGGCCGGGACGGCCTTCCACAAGGGCTTGCGCCTTGCCCACAAACGTGTCCGGCAAAGGATCGCTGCCAATGTAAGTAACCGGAAGGGCCTTTCCTTCCCCATCCAGCACGAAATCAATGCGCCCGGAAAGGTGACGGATACTTCCCTCCTCCACGGTACCGGCGACGCGCATGCGCTGCGTTCTCGCCGATCCGCTCAAGGTCTCGAGCTCGGCAATCGTGTGGTAATAGGTTTTGCTCTCGCCGTACCCGAGCCAAGCGAGAAACCCCAGGGCTACCACGATGATTCCGATACCGACGCCAAACTTTGCTTGTTTTTTCATGTCATCTCTTCTCGTTCGATTCTACCACAGCCAAAACCGTGGTGTATCTCCTTATGTGCGGCCATGAAGTACAGGATCGGGCGTATGGTCCTCGCGCTGTACTATCGTTCAGGCCGTCTCTCCGCCTCCGAGAGGACCTCCTGGAACCGGGAAATACCCATTCCTTCAGTTGACGGGCTAAATCGAAACGGCCTCCCGTCGTCCAAAACAACCGGACAGCCCAAATTCATCGAAAGGATATCCTGCACAACGCCCGGAGGCACTTCTGTGACCAAGATCACGCGTCGCGGCTTGAGGGAACGCCGGATTCGTGAGGCGACCGAAGGGAGATGTTCAGTGAGCAAAATCGCGGGATCGCGTGCCGCGGACCCCGTCCGCCCTTCCGACGCGACGTGCTGCTCGACCGGGCACTCCAAAAGATGCGTCAGGAAGAATCCGGCTGCTTGAAATTCTCGGTGAATGTCCGCCGGCGCCTTTCCTCGAGTGGATATCCCCACAGCTCTCAACAGATCGGCCGCTTCTCCGCGGAATTCGTCGCCCGGCGCGTAGAGAAACTCCGCGTCCTCACGAGGAGCGACGCCGCCCAGCAAAAGCGTATGGATGTGCACGGGGCGAAAGCGCGTCGCCCATTCGAGCCGCCGCAACCTTCGCGCGATATGTTCGGCCGACGCCGCTTGCCCGCACCCGTCGCACGGCAGATCCGTGGAGTTCGACACCATCATGCTTCAACCCAAGTCACCGGCAGAGCCCACTTTACAACCACTGGCGGTAGGTCTTCCACATTGCCCGTGCCTTGTCTACTCGTTGTGAAACAGAACGCCACCTGCCACGTTATAGCCTTAGGCGGATGTAAGGGACGACATGGACCGAGGAGCCAGGTGAGGCAACATGGCAATGGCACGGGAAGCCGCTCCCCGCGTGCTTCGATCGACGGCCTTGTATTCTTCCGGCCATATGGTGAAAATCTCTTTTCCCGGCAGGTTCTGGGGATATTTCGAAATCCGCACATCTGGCAAGGGGTGACCGATGCATGCACTCACGCTGTTTGTTCAGGACTTGCGGCTTGCTTTTCGCTCCCTTTCGCGGGCCAAAGGTCTCTCGCTTACTGTCATCGTCACGCTTGCCCTGGGGATCGGCGCCAATGCCGCCATCTTTAGCCTCGTGCGCGGCGTTCTCCTCCGCCCGCTCGTGAATGCCGACGAAAACCGGCTCATCTACATTCAGCAGAGCGCCACCGGCATGGGCATGGATGACGCCTTTTTCTCTGTCCCCGAAATCCAGGACCTCAAAGCCAGCGTGCGCTCCATCTCGGAGTTTGGCGATTTCTCGGTCATCGGCTTCACCATGGTCGGCCTGGGTGAGCCCAGGGAAATTCAGGCCGCCGTCGTCGGCGGCACGTACTTCGAAGTCATGGGCCTCCACCCCGTCCTCGGCCGGCTCATTGGGCCGCAAGACGATGGTCCTAAGGCCGCCGGCGTCGTGGTTCTCACGTACCGTTTCTGGTCCACGGCGCTGAAGAAAGATCCTTCCGTACTGGGCAAAACCGTTCGCCTCGAGAGCTTTGACGCGCGCCCTGCCACGGTCATCGGCGTCCTTGAACCTTCGATCCCCTATCCCGCGGATACAGAAATCATCGCCAACGTCGTCACCAGCCAGCATCATCTCTCAGCCACGATGGTCACCGGCCGCGTCCATCGCATGACTGAGCTGTTTGGCCGCCTCGCTCCCGGCGTTACTCTCGAGCAAGCCCGTGCCGAGCTGCGTTCTGTCCACGCCGCGATGAAGAAAGACCATGCCGCCGACTATCCTGTACGTGACGACTTCCGCATTCACACGAGGCTGCTGCGCGACCAGATTACTTCCGGGGCTCGCACCATTCTTCTCGTGCTTCTCGCCGCGTCCGCCCTCGTGTTCATCATTGCCTGCTCGAACGCGGCCAACCTTATCCTCGCACGCACGGTTCGCCGCGAGGGGGAATTGACCATCCGCGCCGCACTCGGCGCAGGGACCAGCGCCTTGCGGCGGACCCTACTGGCAGAAGGCCTCGTTCTCTGTACCGCGGGCGCCGCCCTGGGCGTAATCATCGCGCGCCCGCTGCTCAACGTTCTCGCCCGGTACGCCTCGCGCTTTTCCGTGCGCGCTTTGGATCTCACGGTTGACTCAAGCATGCTCTGGGTAGGCGCGCTGCTCGCCATCATCGCCGCCGTGCTCCTCGCCTACGTTCCTCATCTGCCCACCGCCAACCGTTCGCAAGCTCCCAACCTCGCGAGCGGCAGCATCCGCATCACCGGCAGCACCAACCGCCGTCTCCGCGTTTTCGCCGTGGTTCAGATTGCCGCCTCCTTCATGCTCCTCGCCGGCGCCAGCATGCTTCTCAAGACGCTCATCTCTCTGCAAACCGCGCAGACCGGCCTGGACATGCAACATGTGCTGGCCATCAACGTTCCCGTCATGAAGTACGATAAAACGCCGCAGCAGGTCGTGGATTTTTACAAGGATTCCATACGCCACATTGATGAGCTGCCTGGAGTGATCAAGACCGCTTACGGAATGGTTGCTCCATGGCGCGAACCCGGCATCTTCGGCCCCGGCCTCCAATTCTCCGCGGATGGTCATGTCCACAGCGAAAATGATCTGCGCTCGCAGTTCCGCGTGATCTCTCCTATGTTCTTTGCAGCGCTAGGCGTTCCCATCCTCTCCGGCCGCGATTTCAACGACCTCGATACGCAAACCAAGGAGTCCGTCGTCATCGTGAGCGAGACTCTCGCCAAGCGCATGTTCCCGGGTCAGGATGCCGTCGGGCGACATGTTTATTGGACCGATCCCGTGTTGCAATTTATCCCCGGGTTTAAAGCCGAGCAACAGCGCATTATTGGTATTGACGATGAACACGTCGTTCCGCAGCCGACCCTTACGATCTACAGCACCTTCAACAGTGGTCCCCTGTTTGGCGGGCGACTCTTCATCCACACCAGCTCGAATCCCTATTCGCTGGTTACGCCGGTCACGAGAATCCTTCGCGGCATGTCGGCTGAGCAGCCCGTGGAGCGCGCCGCCACCCTCGAAGACATCCGAGCCGAAGTCCTGACGCCGGATCGCCTGAACACCGTGGTCTTCGGCATCTTCGCGGCCGTCGCGCTTACCATTGCGCTGGTTGGCGTTGCGGGCGTACTCGCCTTCTCCGTCAGTGCGCGCACGCGCGAATTCGGTATCCGCCTTGCCCTTGGGTCGCCGCCGATGCGCCTGCTCGCCGGCGTCGTCGGCGAAGGCGCCGTCATGGCCGTTTTCGGAGTGGTTGCCGGATCGCTTGGAGGATTCTGGCTGGCCCGATTTGCAGGGCACTATTTCCCGGACCTGCGCATGCCGAGCGCTTGGCCTGTCGCAGGCTCGATTCTTGTGCTTCTGTCCGCTGCGGTCATCGCGTCCGCATTGCCAGCGGCCCGAGCGGCGCGCGTCGACGTCATGCAGGCCCTGCGCACCGACTAACTTCCGCTTGCCCTTCGCCGGCGAGCGACATCTGGTGGCGATGGCGATGAAAAGACCCCGTCTGGGGTCTTTTCTCGTCTCAGGGACCGGAAACGGCTCGCTCGAAAAAGGGGATGGTCAGATTCAAGGCAGAACCACGTCCTCGGAGGAGCGACGAACGAGCATGGATAGCAAAGATTTTGGTGCGGAGGACTATATTGCGAAGGTGTCGGTTCCCTAGGCCTAGAGCGATCCAGGGAGAGACTTACCACCGTCAATTTCCTGCTTAAGACGAAACCGCCGCGTCGGTCGGCAGCTTCGCGCGCAGGCACCACTTCAATTCCTGGCTCATCTCGAGGATTTCCATGCCGGGCATGACGATGAATTTGCAACTGAGCATTTCACGCGGCTCGTCGTCATCGGGCAACTGGCAGGTCACGCGGCAATACTGACAATCCTGATTCCAGCAGAAACGCCCATAGGGAATGGTTTCCGGGCTGAGGAATTGGAAGCAGCGCAGCAACGAATTGCGCTCCGGCACCTGAAACTTCTTTCCAAAGATAACGATGTCAACCAGCTTTTCGTAAGGACGGAAGGGTTCCGACATGACGGTTCCTGTTCTCCGTGGACTCGGCCGGGTCGTCAAGTTGAACCGCAAGGTTCGGCAAAAACGAACCTGCAAGGTTCTCCCGATCGACCTGGCAGGGCCACTAGCTCTTGCTCGCTGCGCCTCGCCTGGGTGAGCACCCCACAGAGTAGAACGCAGCACCGGAGGGCACAATGACACTCCACGTTCGCGTTTCCAATGTGCCACGGGGTCAAAAAGCGAAGCGTTGGGTTAACGGCTTTACGCCACTTCCGATGGTCAGGAGACTGACCGCAGGAAGAACCCGCCGCTCAACCGTCCCGCACGTTCTCTCGGTCGAGAAAAAAGACAAAGTAACCGCCGGCGCTAACCGTTCGACAAGTCGAAGAATTGACCCATTTTGCGGAATTTCTCGTACCGTGCGGCGAGCAACTCGCGGACGGGCTCATTCGTTAACGCGACGAGCTGCCGGTCCAGGACGTCATCGAGCAAGCGAGCCGCCCCTTCGTGATCGGTGTGCGCCCCGCCGTCGGGCTCCGGAATAATTTCGTCCACGATTCCCAGGTCTTTCAAATCCTTCGCGGTAATTTTCATGGCCGCCGCGGCGGTTTCCGCCTTCGTCGCATCGCGCCAAATAATCGAGGCGCAACCTTCCGGCGAAATCACCGAGTAGAAGCTGTTTTCGAGGATGTTCACTTTGTCGCCGACGGCAATCGCCAGCGCGCCACCCGAGCCGCCTTCGCCCGTTACGGTCACGATGATCGGCACGGGCAGCCGCGCCATTTCGCGCAGATTCCTGGCGATCGCTTCGCCCTGCCCGCGTTCTTCCGCATCGATCCCCGGGTACGCGCCTTGTGTGTCGACGAAGCTGAGAATCGGCCGCGCGAACTTCGCCGCGAGTTGCATTACGCGCAAGGCTTTGCGATAACCCTCCGGCTTCGGCTGGCCAAAGTTGCGCGCGAGCCGCTGCTTGGTGTCGCGTCCTTTTTGATGGCCGACCACCGCCACGGGCCGACCATGGTATTTCGCAAGCCCAGCAACAATGGCCTTATCGTCGGCGAAGCCGCGATCGCCATGCAGCTCCACGAAGTCGGTGAAAAGATAATTGACATAGTCCAGCGTATACGGACGCTGCTGGTGCCGCGCGATTTGCGCGCGCTGCCAGGGCCCCAGATGGATGTAAAACTCCCTTCGCAGCTCGGCGACTTGCTGGCGGATGCGTTCCAGCTCGGAGTCCGCTTCTCCGTCGCCCGACAGGCGCCGCAATTCCTCGACGTCTTTCTCGAGATGCTCGATCACCTTCTGCCGTTTTTCGAGCTTGTCTTTTTCTTTCGTTCTCATGCTCCCACCGGAGCCACGGCATGCTCACCGCAGACTTGCCGGATCGCCTCGACCAATTCCGGTGACGGATTCACCCGCTGCTGCGCGCGCATAACGGCCACTGAGCCGTCCGGGCGGCACAACTCAAATACCACCGGGCAGCTTCCCGGTGAATCTGCCATCAGTGCGTTCAATTGGTCCATCGCCGGCTCGCTCAGTTTCCGTAAATCCAGGCGTACGCGAAATTCACCATTGGCCGGCCGGTCGGAAATCTCCTGGAGCAGCCGCGCCTCCTGCAACGAAAGCCGCGTTCCGGCTTCTTCCACCTGTACGCGAACTTTCATCAGCAGCGGCTTGCCGGGTTTCAGCATTTGCTCCGAGCGTGCGAAACTTTCCGGGAAGGCCAGCAACTCCTGAATCCCGGTCATGTCCTGAATCGTGAAAATGGCCCAGCGCGCCCCTTTCCGCGAGCGCATTGGGCGGCTGCTGACAATCAGCGCCGCGATGGTGATTTCCTTTCCGCTGCGCTGTCCTTCCACCTGGTCGAGCAATACTACTTTCAAATCGGCCAGGCGCGAAGCGTATTTTGCCAGCGGATGCCCGGAGACGTAAAACCCAAGCATGGCGTATTCGCTCGCGAGGCGCTCTTCCTCGCTCCCCGGCTCCGCCTGGTGTAGTTCGAATGGGGCCGGCGCGGGCGCGGCGGCGGCCATGAACAGGCCGTGCTGTCCCGATTCGCGCATGCGAGAGGCCCGCTGCACCGTCGAGAGAGCTTCGTCGACCGACGCGAGGAGCGACTCGCGCGGTCCAAGCGAATCGAGCGCGCCGGACTTGATCAGGCTTTCGAAGACGCGTTTATTCAGAAAACGCGATTCGATGCGCTCGCAGAAATCGTAGAGCGACTTGAACTCGCCCTGCGCCAGCCGCGATTCGCGAATCGCCTTGGCCGTGTTTTCGCCAACGTTCTTGATCGCCGCGAGACCAAACCGAATGGCTTCACCCACCGGTGTAAAGTACAGATCGCTTTCATTTACGTCGGGAGGAAGGATCGAGATGCTCATCCCGCGCGCTTCGTTGATGTACTTCACCACTTTCTCGGTGCTGCCCGCCTCGGAAGTGAGCAGCGCGGCCATGAATTCCACCGGATAGTGCGTTTTCAGATAGGCCGTCTGGTAGGCCAGCAGCGCATATGCGCAAGAATGCGACTTGTTGAAACCGTAGCCGGCAAATTCCTCCATCAGGTTAAAGATCTTCTCCGCTTTCTTTTCGGGAATCTTGTTTGCCGCACTACCGGCCATGAACTTCGCGCGCTGCGCCGCCATTTCTTCTTTCTTTTTCTTGCCCATCGCCCGGCGCAGAATGTCCGCTTCGCCCAACGAAAAATTCGCCAGCCGGTTGGCGATCTGCATCACCTGTTCCTGGTAAAGGATGACTCCGTAGGTTTCTTCGAGAATGTCCTTCAACTGCGGGAGCTCGTAGGTGACTTTGGTCTTCCCGTGCTTGCGGTTGATGAAGTCATCGATCATGCCGCCCTGGATGGGGCCGGGGCGATAGAGCGCGTTGAGCGCGGTGAGGTCTTCGATGCGCGTGGGCTGGTAGCGGCGGAGAATGTCGCGCATCCCATGCGATTCAAACTGGAAAATGGCGGTGGTGTCGGCGCGGGAGAAAAGCTTGTAGGTTTCCTCGTCTTTCAGCGTCAGGTTGTCGATGTCCAGCTTGACGCCGCGGTTTTGCTCCACCATGCGCACGGTATCGTGCAGAACGGTGAGCGTTGTCAGGCCGAGAAAATCCATCTTTAGCAGGCCGACACGCTCCAGCGCATTCATGTCGAACTGCGTGGTGATTTCATCGCGATTGGTCTTGTAAAGCGGGACGATTTCCGAGAGCGGGCGCGGAGAAATCACTACTCCCGCCGCATGCGTGGATGCATGGCGCGACAATCCCTCGAGCCGGAGCGCCACGGCCATCAGCTCCTTCAGATTTTCATCCGCGTTGACCGCGGCCTTCAGCTGCGGCGCTTCCTCCAGGGCGTCCTTCAGTTCAATCCCCAGCGTATTGGGAATCAGTTTCGCGAGCCGGTCGACTTCGCCGTAGGGAATGTCCATTGCCCGGCCCACGTCTTTCACCGCAGCCTTCGCCGCCATCGTTCCAAAGGTGATGATCTGCGCCACGTTCTCGCGGCCGTACTTCTGCGTGACGTAGTCAATCAGCTCGCCGCGACGCCGCATGCAGAAATCAATGTCGATATCGGGCATGGACACGCGCTCGGGGTTCAGGAAGCGCTCAAAAAGCAGATTGTATTCGAGCGGGTCCACGTCGGTAATGTGCAGCGCGTAGCTCACCAAGCTGCCGGCCGCCGATCCGCGCCCCGGCCCCACCGGCACTCCCTGCGCACGTGCGTAATGAATGAAATCCCAGACGATCAGGAAGTACCCCTCATAGCGCATCTTCTTGATCATCTCGATTTCGGAAGTCAGGCGCCGTTCGTACTCCGCGAGCGGATTCCGCAGGAATCCTTCCTTCGCCAGGCGCTCGAGGTGGGGTACGCGCGCCGCGAAGCCTTCGCGCACGACCTTTTCAAAATAGCTGGCGGAGTCGTAGCCCTTGGGAACCTGAAACTCCGGAAACGGATTCGAGATTCGCTCGATCTTTACGTTGCAGCGCGCCGCGATGTCTACCGTGCGGCTCAGAACATCGGGAATCTCGCCAAAAACCCGCGCCATCTCCGCAGCGCTCTTGAAATAGAACTGGTCCGTCGCAAATTTCATGCGGTTCGCGTCGCCCATGGTCTTGCCGGTCTGAATGCACAGCAGAACTTCCTGAGCGTGCGCATCTTCGTGATGCAGGTAATGGCAATCGTTGGTGGCGACCAGCGGAATACCGGTTTCTTTCGAGAGGCGAACGAGTTCGGGGTTCACGCGCTTCTCGATCTCCATGCCCTGGTCCTGAATCTCAAGAAAGAAATTGCCTTTGCCGAAAATATCCCGCAAGCGGTAGGCGTTCTCGCGCGCCTGTTCGTACTTCTGCTCCGCCACGGCTTCAGTAACCGCACCGCGAAGGCAGGCAGAAAGAGCAAGCAATCCCTTGCTGTGTTTCGCGAGCAGTTCGTGGTCAATGCGCGGCTTGTAATAGAAGCCTTCGAGGAAACCTGCGGAGACGAGCTTGACTAAATTGTGGTAGCCTTCCGGCGTTTCGCACAGCAGCACCAGATGGTTGGCGCCGCGCATCCCTGGTTCTACTTCTGCTTTCTCCGGCCCGCTGTTGCCATTGGCCTTTTCGCCACGGTCGTGGCGACTGCCTTTGGCGACGTAGACCTCGCAGCCAATGATGGGCTTGACGTCGCGCTTGCCGGCTTCATAGAAGAAATTCGCGGCCGCGAAGAGATTGCCGTGGTCGGTGATGGCTACCGCAGGCATCTTCTGACGGGATGCTTCATCGAGCAATTCGGAAGTCTCGCAAGCCCCGTCGAGCAAGCTGTAATCCGTGTGTACGTGCAGATGTACGAACTGCGGTTGGCCCATGGAACGATTCTAAAACTCCCTTCAAAGATTTGCATTACGCAATGTGACTTTTGCACAGGGTCGGATTCGGCAAGCGGCGCCTCTTAGCGGTGATGTTTCTTCTTGGCCGCGCCCACGTGCCTGGGATGAGCCTTGGCAGCCGCGGCCCTCGCCGCGGGTCGCGCACGCGCCGCCTTTGCGCTTGCTTCGTGCTTCGTTTCCGCCTTTTCGGCAGCGTGTTTCTGGCCCGCCGCCGCGGAAATCGCCGCGGCGTGCGACTTGGCGGACTTCTTTTCTTTCTCCTTCTTTTTCGCTTGTTCCTTAATTCCACTCAGCTTGCGCAGGATTTTCTCGCGCTCCTCCGGCGTCTTTCCTCGGCCGGTGAGCTGCAGGGCAAAGACCTGCTCGACAATCTGGTCGAACTTCGCGCCGCGCGCCATTCCCAGCGCTCCCAGCTCATTCCCCACCTGCGTCAGCCCGCCGCGAATGGGCCGCCATTTGTGCAGGTAAGCGCGAATCTTGGAGAGCGCCCCGCTATGGTTCGACTCGGCAAGCAAATAGGCCATTTGTTCGAGCGGAAGCCTCTCGAGAAACCGGTAGGCCTCCACCGGGGCCTGCATTTTCTTGCCGACCAGGTCTTTTTGCGTGGCGAGGGCTTTTTCTTCAAACCTCAGGATGGATTCCGCCTCGGCTGCGCGGAAACCCGCTTTCGAGAGCACGCCCGACCGCTCGCGATCCTTCAAGCGACCCAGGAGGGCCAGGAGCATCGGCGTGGACAGCCGCGGGCGGAATCCCGCCGTAAACAAATCCTCGCGCACCTTCGTCAGACGATTGATCGCGTCGTGGTCGGGATGTTTTTTGGCGAGAACCGGGTTGACCACCTCCAGCAACTTGGCGTCTTCCCAAGCCTTGAGAACGACGGTGGGCCGTTCTTCCCGCGCCACGGCCTGGAGTTCGCTCCCGGCGTCCTCCGGCTCGATGGAGTGGTGCAGGTTGCGCTCGATGGCCAAGTCGAACCACTCCTGCGTACGCTGCTCGACCTTGAAGCCCATGCGCGCCGCAAAACGCAGTAAGCGCAGCAGGCGCACCGGCTGATTGGTAAAACTGTGGATGCTCAGGGCTCTCACTTCGGCGCGCTCGATGTCCGACAGGCCGTTTGTGGGATCCAGCAGCAAACCGCGGGACGCAGGATTCAAGGAGATGGCGATGGCGTTCAGCGAAAAATCGCGCCGCCGCAAGTCCTCCATGATCGTGGACCAGCGAATTTCCGGGCGCGTTCCCGGCCGGACATAATAGTCATCGCGCGCCGCGGAAATGCTCCCCTCGCAATCTCCGGCAAACAAGACTTCGATGTGGCGGTACCTTTCGTCTTCGCGGAGGACTTTTGCGCCGCCCTTTTCGAGTTCGCGCGCGATGCGCGAGGGGTTTCCTTCGACGGTAAAATCGAGATCGCGCAGCGACGCCCCGGTAATCAAGTCGCGCACGGTTCCGCCCGTCAGGTAGACGTTGAATCCCAGCGCCGCGGAGAGCTCTTGCACGCGCATCATCGCGGCTCGCTGTTCCGGTGAGAGCCGGCTTTCCAGCAAAAACATGTAATCTGGCATTGCGCTCCTTCTGCTTCAGGGTGTCCGCGCTATTCTTTGCGGAGCCACCCGCAATGAGCCCCTCAACCTGCCGCGCTATGCACGCGGGTGATGCGCCTTGTAAATCTGCTTCAACCGCTCTTCCACCACGTGGGTGTAAATCTGGGTTGTGGAGATGTCCGCATGGCCCAGCATCAATTGCACCGACCGCAAATCGGCGCCCCGCTCGAGCAAATGCGTGGCAAAACTGTGCCGCAACATGTGCGGCGTTAGCGCCACACGCAATCCGGCGCGCCTCCCGTAAGTGGACAGAATCTTCCACACGCCAACACGGCTGAGGGCGCCACCGCGACGGTTGACGAAAAGCGTTGGGCTGCTGGTGGCCTTGCCAAGCAACTTCGGCCGGCCGTCCCGCAGATAGCGTTCCACCATGCCCAGGGCTTTCTTCCCGATAGGCACGATCCGCTCCTTGTCGCCTTTGCCAATGCAGCGTACGCACCCGACTTTCGTGTCCAGATCGCCGACGCGCAGGCCAACCAGTTCGGAAACGCGCAATCCCGCGGAGTACAGGACTTCCAGCATCGCCCGGTCGCGCAAGCCGAAGGGGGTTTTCGCATCCGGCAGCGCCAGCAAGCGCTCAACTTCCTCCAGACGCAGATACCCCGGCAAGGACCGCCGGATCTTGGGAGATTCGAGGTTCGCCGAAGGATCTTCGGGGATCAATTCCTGAATCTGGGCAAAGCGGAAGAAATTCCGCAAGGACACCAGATGCCGCGCCACGCTCTTGCTTTCCAGCCTTTGCCGGTAGAGTCCGGCCAGAAAATCCACCAAATCGTCCCGGCTTACGGCCACGAGCGAGAGTTTGCGCTTCTGCGCAAAGTCGCTGAATTTCATCAGGTCTCGGCGGTAAGCCGAGACGGTGTTTGCAGACAGCCCTTTTTCGACCCGGATGTGCGTCAAAAACGATGAGATGGCCGCAGTCACTTCCATCATGCCTCCGCGTACCCGCCTTCCCCGCCGGCGGTCCGGCGGCGGGTCGCAATTCCGTAGACTTCCTCGATCTCATGGCAGCGGAAAATCCACGCGAGCGCAAGGTACAGCGCGGTTGCGCCGGTGAGCAGCCCGGCAAAAACAACCAGCTGGACTAGGAATCGAGAATGCACGGTAAACGC
Organism: Acidobacteriota bacterium; assembly: GCA_003223215.1. GTDB lineage: Bacteria > Acidobacteriota > Terriglobia > Acidiferrales > UBA7541 > Acidiferrum. Next base: position 66,977 of record QHYH01000084.1, on the reverse strand, counting down.
GGTGTAGCGATTTCCAACCCAGCACGCCGCTGCCATGATGGCGGAGCACAAAGAAATCTTTGCAAACGAACGCATGGCCTCCGTCATTCCCATCGAACCATGCCGCCAGCGAAAAATGATGAGCAAAGCGAAGAAATCAAAAAACGTCGCGAGCGCCGTGGCTAGGGCCGGGCCGCCATTCTGTACCCGATTGAAAAATACCTGCAGAAAAAGGATGTTCAGGATGATGTTGATGACCAAGGAAATGGAAGCGACGACGACCGGTGTCTTGGTATCCTTTGTGGAATAGAAAGCCGGCACCACCAGCTTCACCGTCGCCAGCGCAGGCAATCCTATGGCGTAATAGAGCAGGGCTCGCGCCGTCAGGCGCGTCGATGAGGCCACAAACTCTCCGTGCTGAAAGAGCACGCGAATAATCGGTTCGCGGAGCACCATCAGGCCCAGCGCCGCAGGAATGGTGATGAAGGCCACAATGCGCACGGAGAACGACAGCGTCTTCTTTAGCGATTCGTAGTCTTTCACCGCCGCCTGATGCGACATCATGGGAAGAATGGCCGTGGCCACGGCGATAGCGTAGCCGCCCAGGACCAGCTCCATCACGCGGTCGGCAACATACAGCGCCGCAAGGCTGCCGGCAGGCATCTTCGCCGCCGTGGCAAACTTGGTGTCGATCAGGAGATTGATTTGGCCTATGCCGATTCCGAAAAGACGCGGAAGCATCAAGCGCGCCACCTCGCGAATCGCAGGGTGCGAAAAGGAGATGGCGAAATTGAAATTCATCCCCTTCCGCACCAGGGTGGGAACCTGAATCAGAAACTGCAGGACACCCCCGACGAGCACCCCTACTGCCAGGGAGGTGGCCACATCTTTGAAGTGATGCCAAACGATTCCAACGGAGAAGAGGATGGTCGCAATGTTCAGCATCACCGGCGTAGCCGCCGGCAATCCAAAGATGTGGAAGCAATTGAGGATTCCCATCGCGAGTGCCGCCAGGGCGATAAAAAACAGGTAAGGGAAAATAATCCGGTTCAAGTCTACGGCCTGGTCGCGGGCGACGTTCGCTCCGGAAAAGACCTGGACCACCGCCGGAGAAAACACCATTCCCAAAATGCTGATCACCGCCGCAACCAGCGCGAGCGTCCAAAACAAGCGATTGGCGAAGTCCCAGACTTCCTCCCTGCTTTTTTCCTGCATGTATCCGGAAAAGACCGGGATAAAGGAGGCCGTCATCGAGCCTTCGGCAACCAGCCTACGAAAGAGGTTCGGAATGCGGTAGGCTAGGACGTAGGCGTCGGCGGAAAGCGTGGTTCCCAGGAGCAAAGTGATGCGCTGGTCGCGCACGTAGCCGAGGGTGCGGCTGACGACGGTGACCAAAGAGATGATCGAGGCCGATTTTAGGATATGCTTCTTATCGGTCAAAGGGCGGTGCTCCGGCGACCCCTAACCCCAATAAAAACAACAACTTGACAGGAAGAGCGTGCTTAACATAACATACATTCTGCCGATTGGCAAATTTGCGATTTTCCAAACTGGGATTTGCCGATTTTGAAAACCAGAGCCCCAGCCTCGACGCACAAGAAAGTCATTCTTGTGCTTGCCGACAGGAAATCCCTGCGCGGATACCTGAACCCTGCTCGCCTCGGCCAGCTCGATCCCATTGATGTACTCACGCCGGAAGGCGAGCATATCCAGTTCCCGGTCGCCAAAATCCGTTCGATTTATTTTGTGCGCGAGTTTTCCGATGAGTTCGAACCGCAGCGTAAAGCTTTCCTAAGCCGGCCCAAGCTCGACGGGTTGTGGGTGAAGTTGCAATTCCATGACGGGGACATCCTGGAAGGGGTGATTCCCAATGACCTACTCTCACTGCTAGAAAACGGCTTGCAGATTACTCCCCCTGATCTGAATTCCTCGACCGACCGGATTTTCGTGCCGCGCACCGCGCTTGCCGAAGTAACCGTGCTTGGCGTCGTGGGCATCGCCCGGCGCAAACCAGCGGCCGTGGCTGCGGCCGCACAGTCCCGGCTCTTTAGCGAATAACGTCTTGCCGTTCAATCGTTTACTTACTTTGCTTTTCTTTTTTGACGGTTGAACTTGCCGACGAGAAACAATTGCAGACACCGCCGGACGTGTGTCGAGAACTGCGCAACGCGGCCTGGCAAGAGCGTCGTGATGCCCTGGTCGTCTCACCGCAAGGGCATCCACTACGTAGAGCACGCGAGCCAGCCCGGAGACATCAAAGGCGTTCGAGAGGACTTCGGTGGAGCACCAAACATCAAATGGCTTTCGGATCGTGAGCATGTTGGCCTGCATTGCGGATTGGTTACCGCACGACCAGGCTTCGGCTCTCGAAGTGCCAAGGCTCGGACTGAGCCTTCAGCCGCTGTCAGCGGTGCGGGAAGGCTGATGTAGACTCTAGAAGCCTCCGGCTTCAGCCGCGGGAGCACGTCACCTTGGTTCGATTGAACCTGAAACCACGAATTTCTTTGCGTGCTTGAGGAGCACCTTCCATGAAACTTGCTGAACTCGCTCAGAAATTGCGCTGTCGCCTTGAAGGGCCGCCGGAACTGGATATTTCCGGCGTCGCCGGCATGGAGCACGCCGAACCGGGCCAGCTTACTTTTCTGGCCAACCGCAAATACTTTGCGTTGCTCAAGTCGACCCGCGCCTCAGCGATCCTGCTCGAGGAGGGCGTGGCCATCGAGCGCGACAGAACACAGCCGCCAATTGCCGCTTTACGTTCGCCCAATCCTTACCTGGCGTTCGCCCATGCGCTCGAACTGTTCTACGACGCGCCGAGGTATGCTTCTGGGATTCACCCTACCGCCATCATCGCAAGGGCGGCCAAAATCGGCGAAGGCGCGCACATTGGACCGTATTGTTGCATCGATGAGGAAGTCGAGATCGGCCGCAACGCCGTTCTGCATAGCTTTGTAACCATCTATCGTGGCGCGAAGATTGGCGATGATTTTGTCGCGCACGCGCACTCGGTGGTGCGCGAGCACTGCCGTATTGGCAACCGCGTCATCTTGCAAAACGGAGCCATTATTGGGGGAGACGGTTTCGGTTTTGCCAAACGGCCGGATGGCTCATGGTACAAAATGGCTCAGTCCGGTCCGGCAGTGCTGGAGGATGATGTGGAAGTGCAATCTAACGCCTGCGTGGATCGCGCTACGGTAGGCGAGACGCGCATCGGCCGTGGCGCCAAGATCGACGATCTGGTCCTCGTTGGCCATGCTTCGAGCGTTGGCGCGAACACCCTGCTTTGCGGGCAGGTCGGCCTCGCCGGCTCAACTAAAATTGGGAACAACTGTATTCTGGCGGGCCAAGTAGGGACCGCGGGTCACTTGACCGTTGGCGACGGCACGGTCATTACCGCGCAGAGCGGCGTGCCGAACGACGTGCCTGCGCATGCTTTCTACTCCGGCTATCCCGCGGTCGAGAACCGCCAGTGGCTCAAAATGATGGCCGCGCTGAATCAGCTCCCGGAGCTGCAAAAGCGGGTGCGGGAACTGGAGTCCCAACTCGAGCGGCTCAAACGCTGAAGGCCTGCCATCTCGTTGTTCAGAAAGGCGCTTTATTCCCGCTTCGCTGCAACAATCCGGTCGACGATCCGGGCAGCCCGGTTTTCTGTGCGCGCAGAGCGCCGGTCGCCTTCCTGACCGATCACGTCGCCTCGATTGGCTGCTGGCCGGGCGGAAGCGCACGGGCCATCGCGTCGTGAACTTTCTGGTTCAGAACGTCTCGTTCTTCCAACGAGTATTTTGATGCGTCGATGGGTTCCAAAAATTCGACCACGATCTCTCCGGCGCGAATGACAAGCGAGTGTTTCTCCATGATGTGGTGCGCGCCGATACACACCATCGGTACGATGGGCACGCCTGCTTTGATGGCCATGACCACGGCGCCTTTCTTGAATTCCTGCAGGCGGCCGTCCGGACTGCGCCTTCCCTCGGGATAGATCAAAAACGATTGTCCCGCCTTCAGGGCTTCTGCGGCCTTCTCCATGCTGGCAAGGGCTGCCTTCCGGGCGCTGCGGTTGACAGGAATAAAGTGCACGGCTTGGAAGGCCTGTCCCACGATCGGCCACTTGAACAGCGATTCTTTCAAAAGCACGGCCACGCGGCGTGGAATCGCTCCCACAATTGCCGGCGCGTCCGCGGCGCTGGTGTGATTCGCGGCAAACAGGCAAACGCCTTGGGGAATGCGCTCGAGGCCCTTCACGCGCACGCGAACTCCAACTACGCGCACGAAAAACGTCACTCCCTTGATTCCGGCCCAATACACAGGATCGGGATCCTTGGTGATCAGCGAGTAGAGGATTACCGGCGGCCCGACCAGCAGGATATACAGAGACAAAAAGACGGCGATGAAAAGCGTTCGGAACATGACCAAGCCCGTTAGCCACGGGAACAGCCTCGCCTGCCCTTCGAGGAGTAACGCCCAGGCAAGACCTTCTCGAATCGCGCGCCACAGGTCAAGCGCCTGCGGAGTCGGCTTCGACTCTAGCGCCGACGGGCAGAAGCGGTCTCGCCCCGTAACAAGCCTTCCCGGATATTCCGCGCTTTTTCGCTTGCCCCGGGATCCTCAAAGACCCCGTAAACGGTTTCTTTCATCTCCCCGAGAGGGAATTCGAGCGAAATCTCGTGTTCATCGCGGCGAACCTTGAGCCTTAGGACATCTCCCGGTTTTTGTTCATAGACCCAACGCCCCATACGACGCGGCGGTTCTCCACCGTTCCAGGTGAGGATAACGTCGCCCACATGGAGTCCCGCCGGCGCGGCCAAGGCATCGGATTCGACACTCTTTACGACGAGGGAACCGCTCGCATCGCGCTCGGCAGTAAAGCCGAGCGCTGCCCGGCGGTGCTCGGTGGTTCGCAAGGCCAAGCCCGCAAGCCCCAAAATTTGCTCATAGGGAAAAGGTTCGGTGCCCGCCACGTATTTCTCGAAAAAATCCTCAAAGGAACCCCCGGCAACCTTTTCCGCCTCCAAACGAACGTCCAGGCTGTCCCGGTAAAGTTTTCCTTGTTTGGCAAAGTCGCGGTTCATGGCCCGCAGCACGTCGTCCAGGCTTTTTGAGTTGTTCGTGCGGTCCCGGATGAGGATGTCCAGCAAATCGCCCAGCACTTGGCCTTTGGTGTAATACGACACGCTGTCGTCCGGCTGATTGTAGAGGGGGTATTTTTCTAGCCACGCATCAAGGCTCGCCTGCTCCGCGCTCTGCCAGCGGTTCGCTGGACGCTCTTCGAGTTCCGTGATCTGTTCGCCCAGGTCGTCGTAAAAGCGGTCCTTGCTCCAGATGCCGCTGCGCACCAGCGTGTAGGAACCATAGGTGCTCGTCACGCCCTCGGCGAACCACAAGGCCCGCGTGTACTGCTCCTTGGTGTAGTCCACCGGTTCGAGCGTGGCGGGTCGGATGCGCTTGACGTTCCACAAATGAAAAAACTCATGGGCCGCTACGCCGGCCAGGTACTCGTCTGACGACACGCCGATGGCCGTCGAGTAGGCGTGTTCCATGCCCCCGCCGCCCGCGCCTTTTCCGATGTGCAGCAGGAACGTGTAATGCTCGAACGGCGCGCCTTCCATGAGTTTTGTTTCGTACTCGCAAATCCGCTTCAGGTCCTCTTCGATGAGTTTCCGCCTCCATTTTTCGCCGTGAACCAGGACGGTCACGCGGGGCGATACGCCGGGCAAGTCAAACTCTTGGAAATTGCCGATTTCGATGGGACCGTCCGCAAAGTCATCGTAGGTCGCCGCCTTAAAGAAGAATGTTCGAGCCCCGCCTGGGGATTCGATCCCGGTGGCGCTTGCTGCCCGCCAATTCTCCGGTGGATTCGGGATGCTAAGCACCACGTTTTCGGCGCGGCGGTCTGGGATGTAAAGGAGGATCATGGCGGGATTGATGAAAGCGTGCTCCGCGTTAAGCTGTGTTCCGAACGGCCCGATCTCATCCCAATAGGTCGCGTAGCGAACCGTGATGGTACCGCTTCCTTGGATTCGCCACGTTTGCTTATCCAACTTTTCGATCGCTGCCTTTTCCGCTCCCGCGAAGGCTTCGAGTTGTTGAACGTGGGCGCTGAAATCGCGAATCTGATAAAGCGCATTCCAGGCCGCCATCTGCACCGTGACCACGCCTTTGACGTCGGGAATCGTCATGGTCACGTGAAACAGATGCTGCTCGGGATGTTCGAGCGAGACGTTGTATTGAATGGTGGCTTCACTGCTGGTCGCGAACACCAGCAAAACCAGGGGATGAAATAGCCATGGCACGGGAAAACGTTTCCGGGCGGAAATAAAGCTCACCGGGCTTTGGCCTCGCCTGGAATCTGTCCCGGAGAGCCGAGCTCTTGCAGCAGCTTTTCGCACAATCCGTCGAAGCTCCCATTCGACATGATGAGCAGCAGGTCTCCGGGCTTCGCTGACCGAGCCAGATACTCGGCAATCGCATCGGAGCTCGAGAACACCTGCGCCTCCTTTCCAAGTTTGCGAACATCGGCTGCGACGGCCTCCGGATCCATGCGATAGTCGTCGCCTAACTGTTGAGCCCGGTACACTCCCCCGAGAATGACGCGATCGCCCAGGGCCAAGGCCTTCGGCAAAGCCTCCTGGAACACTTTGCGCCGCATGGAATTCGAGCGAGGCTCAAGAATGGCCCACAAACGCCGCCCCGGCCAGCGGGTTCGCGCCGCTTCGATCGTGGCTTTCACCGCGGTGGGGTGATGGGCAAAATCATCGACGAGCAATACGCCTCGCATCTCGCCCTTTACGTCCATGCGCCGCTTCACGCTGCGAAACGTTCCTAGCGCTTCGGCGATTTGCTGGCTGCTGATCCCCCGCCCATGCGCAACGGCCATCGCCGCCATCGCGTTCAAAGCGTTGTGCTTCCCCGTCGCCGTCAGTGAAAACTCACCGAACAACTTTCCGCGATGGTCGATGCGAAAACCCATCCGTTCGCCCTCCACGGCAAAATCCGTGGCGACCCAGTCGTTGCCGGTACCAAAACCGTACTTCTCGACCGGGCAGAACGCTTTTTCTGCTGCGCGACCGAGCGCCGGGCCGGATTCCTCCGTGTCTCCCCAAAGCACCACTTTTCCACGCCGGGGCACAAGGTTCACCAGCCGGCGGAATGCGAGTTGATAGGTCTCAAAGTCAGGATAGATATCGGCGTGATCGTATTCCAAGGACGTAACGATCAAATCGTCGGGATGATAATGAAAAAATTTTGGGCCGCGGTCCCAAAAGGCCGTTTCGTACTCGTCTCCTTCGAGAATGAACTCCTCGCCTCCGCCGAGGCCGTAGCTCTTTCCAAAATTCTCCGCAACGCCGCCCACCAAGAAGTTCGGCCCCTTCCCTGCCGTTTGAAAGATCCACGCAAGCATCGCGGTCGTGGTCGTCTTCCCGTGTGTGCCGCTCACCACGATAGAGTGCTTTCCGGGCAAGAACACTTCTTCCAGCATCTCCGGAAGCGAGCGATAAGGAATCCGCCGGTCCAACACTTCTTCCAACTCCGGATTTCCTCGTGCGATAACGTTGCCGATCACCGCCAGGTCAGGAGCCGGCTGCAAATGCGCCGCGTCGAAAGAGTGATAAAACGAAATGCCCAGATTCTCTAGCAGTGTCGACGCCGGCGGATAAACTCCGGAATCCGAACCGGTCACGCGAAAGCCGTGCTCGCGCAACATACCCGCCAGCGGCGCCATTGCCGAGCCGCCGATTCCAATCACATGGACGTGTGTCGTTTCCTTCAAGCCGCCACCGCCGGTTCCAGAAATTCCAATGTCCCCTCGCCCTCTGCGTCCAGCCGCGCCGGGATTCCCAGAGGAATCGTCAGCATGGGCCGCATGGTGTGGCCCACGGGCGCGCCAAACACGATGGGAATCCCCAGCGGGCGCAAGATGCGCGCACAAACCTCTCGCACGCTTGGCGCTCCAGCCGCTACCGCCGGGCTGTCGGGAAATTCCCCTAGTACGATTCCCTTCACCGTTTCAAATTTGCCCGCCTGTTTGAAATGCATAAGCACGCGATCCACCTGATACGGCTTCATCGCGCGATCTTCCAGAATGAGAATCGAGTCCGTGGTGTCCAACTCCCACGGAGTGCCGATGGTCGCCTCGACCAGAGTCATGGCTCCACCCAGAACTCTTCCCACCGCCTGGCCTGCGAGCACGGGCTCTCCCTTCAGCCGCAACTTCCAGCCCGCTTCTGCCTTTCCAATCGCCTGCAAAAACGAATTCTCATCATAGCCTTTCGCCGCGTCGGGCCCCCCGCTGATCCCGGCGGCCACCATCGGGCCGTAAAAACTGACCCAGCCACATTTCTGCCAGAGATAAATCTGCAAGGTGGTCAGGTCGCTAAATCCGATTACGCTCTTGGCTTTCTTCAAATTCTTATCGAGCTCGAAATCCAGCAGATAATTCGACCCGTAACCACCGCGCACGGCCACCAGTCCGTCGATTTGCTCCGATTGAATGCCGGAAAGCAACCCGTTCAGGCGCTCCAGCGCCGGTCCGGCAAAGTAGCCTTCAGGCTTGCTGTCTTGATTGGCCACGACCTGGAAGCCTTGCCGCTTCAATTCCGCGAGACCGGCGACCATCTCCACGGCATCCGCGGGGGACGCCGGAGCAAAAACCGCCAGCCGGGAGCCCGCTTTCAGCGCCTTGGGTTTTCGCGGAGTCCCCTTGCCCACACTCATTCGTGGCTGCCCTCGACTGCCGTCACTTCGGTAATTACTCCCTGGCGGCTGAGCTGCGCGACAATTCTTTCCTGCTGGGTGTGGCTGACCACGGACTCGAATTCCACGATCGAATTTCCTCCCGCCATGGACACCAGAAAATGTTGCATCGGAACTTTCATTTGCGCCATCAATTGTTGCACTTCCGTCGCCACACTCTCCGCATGGCTTGTGGTGAATCGAAAAACCATTGGCCGCGACTTCAAATCAAATCGCTGCGCCACCCATCCCAGGCAGACCAGTCCAAAGAGCACCAGTGCCGTCGTATACGTTGCCACCGCGAATAGTCCGCCGCCCGAGGCCATGCCGATGGCCGCTTCCATAAAAATCGTTGCCGCGGTGGTCATGCCAACCCGGCCGCCGGCCTCGCGTAAAATCGCCCCCGCGCCTAGGAAACCGATGCCTTGAACGATATTCGACGCGATGCGTGTGCTCGCGGTGTCGCCGAACAAGCGAGCGATCTCGCCGGAGAGAATCGTGAACAGCGCCGTTGCCAGGCACACAAACAGACTCGTGCGCATGCCTGCCGGACGGCGCCTCAGGTCGCGCTCGATGCCGATGATCGCTCCCAGCACCGACGCAACCGTCAACCGTAAAAAGATTTCACCGAGAGAGAGCATGGCTCCGGCCCCGGTACGCCCCTGTGTGATTTTATCCGCCTACAATTTGAATTGCGTCAATTTTGCGAAATGGCGTGCCCTCGAGTGTATCTCGCTTTGCTTCAAGTGGCGCAGCCGGTCCAGTCCGAATTTCTCAACCGCGAAGCTCCCCAGCACGGATCCGTAGACCATGGCGCGCCGCAACGACGCGTCACTCCGGTCTTTGCTTCCCGCGAGATATCCCATGAAGCCTCCGGCAAAGCTGTCGCCCGCTCCGGTAGGATCGTGCGGTTCTTCGAGCGGAAAAGCCGGCAGACAAAACACGCCGCGCTTGTCCACCATCATCGCGCCATATTCTCCTCGTTTGACCACCAGAATGCTCGGCCCCATCTTGAAAATGTGCTTAGCCGCGCGCAGCAGGTTGTGTTCGTTGGCAAGCTCGCGCGTCTCCGAATCGTTAATCATCAAAATGTCGACGTGTTTCAACGTTTCCCGCAGCTCCGCGTTGGTCCGCTCGATCCAGTAATTCATCGTGTCCATCGCGGCGAGCTTCGGCTTTTTCTTGACCTGATGCAGCACCTCGCGCTGCAAGTCGGGCGCGATATTCGCGAGGAAAACGTACTCCGAGTTTCGGTATTTTTCCGGCAATCGGGGCTTGAACTGCGCAAACACGTTTAATTCCGTTGTCAGTGTCACGCGTTCGTTCAGATTTTGCGAATACCGCCCAGCCCAGAAAAACGTTTTTCCGGGAGCACGTTCGAGTCCGTCCAGGTTGATCGTGCGACCGCGAAAAATCTGCGCGTCCACTTCGGTGAAATCGTCACCGACGATCCCGACCAGGTTCACGTGCGTAAAAAAGCTGGCGGCCACGGCAAAATACGTGGCCGCTCCGCCCACGGCGCGGTCGACCTTGCCGTAAGGACTTTCCAGCGCATCAAACGCAACCGATCCTACGACGAGTAGCGACACGCTTTTCTCCTAGGAAGTATGTTTTTTGAGAATGGCCGCCAGCCGCCTCTTGGAGGCCGTCGGCACGAGCGCGAAGTCCGTAACCAGTGCGTGTTCGAGCGCTGCTCCGCATTGGCAGGAACGCGCCGCCGGCAGCTCGCGCACCGCGGTTCGCAGGACTTTTTGCGCGTTCTCGGCGTTCTGGTTGAGCGTCGCGATGATCTGCGCCGCCGTCACCGATTCGTGGTCGGGATGCCAGCAATCGTAATCCGTAATCATGGCAATCGTCGCGTAGCAAATCTCGGCTTCACGCGCCAGCTTGGCTTCGGTCAGATTCGTCATGCCAATGACGTCGAACCGCAATTGCCGATTGACCTCCGCCTCGGCCAGCGTGGAAAACTGGGGCCCCTCGATGCAAATGTACGTTCCCTTCCGATGCACCGCGACCGCTTCCTCCGCGCACGCGTCTGCCAAAACACCCGATAATTGCCCGCACGTGGGATGCGCAAAGGCCACATGGGCGACCAGGCCGTCTCCAAAGAACGTCGCTGCACGATTTTTTGTCCGGTCGAAAAACTGGTCGGGCACGAGAAATTCTCCCGGTCGCAAGTCCTCTTTCAATGAGCCCACTGCGCTCACAGAAATAATCCGCTCAACTCCCAGCAGCTTCATCGCATAAATGTTTGCCCGATAATTAATTTCGCTTGGCAAAATGCGATGCCCGCGGCCGTGCCGCGCCAGAAACGCCACGCGCTTCCCTTCGAACGTTCCCAAGACGACGGCATCGGAAGGCTCGCCGAACGGCGTCTTCACGGGAAGCTCCCGCGCTCCCGTCAAGCCGCCCATGGTATAAAGCCCGCTGCCGCCGATGATGCCGATGCTCGCCTGCGCCGAGTTCGCCTTGCTCTTTCCCGCGCCTGCCCTCTTCGCCGCCATATTCCCTCCGCTCCTTAGCTCTGGAGTCCGCTACGCTTCAATATCTCGTTTACCGCAGTGAAGGGATCCTTCTTCCGCTCCGCCACTTCTCCTGCCAACTCCGTCAACCGCGCTCGGCCTTCCGGACCATCTAGAGCGCGCTCGAGCAACCGTGATTCGAGCAGCTCCACCAGCCGCTTCTCCCAATGCTCCAAATGCTTCCGCTTGCGCTCCCCGCTCGTTTCAAAATGTTTTTCGAATTGCTTCACGGCCGCGGCGAGCTCGGCAATTCCCTTGTTCTCGGTCGCGACGGTCCGAATCACCGGGGGCTGCCAGCCGTCAGGCGGCAGCACCAGCGAAAGCATGGCAAGCAACTGTTGCTCCAGGCGGTCCGCACCTTCGCGGTCGGCTTTGTTCAGCACAAAAATGTCGCCAATCTCCATTAAGCCCGCTTTCATGTTTTGAATGTCGTCGCCGAGCCCGGGCACCAGCACCACGAGCACGCAATCCGCCAGCCGCACGATGTCAATTTCATCCTGCCCCACCCCCACCGTCTCGATGAGAATGTGCCTTTTCCCCGCGGCGTCGAGCAGCAGCGCCACCTCGGCGGTCGCGCCCGCCAGCCCACCCAGAAATCCCCGCGTGGCCATCGAGCGGATAAACGTGCCCGCATCGCTCGCGTGTCCCTGCATGCGAATGCGGTCGCCCAGAATCGCTCCGCCGGAGTAAGGACTGGTCGGATCGACCGCGATCACACCGACTTCGGCCCGGTTCTTTCGGTGAAACGCCGCCAGCCGGTCCACCAGCGTGCTCTTTCCCGTTCCCGGCGCGCCGGTTACGCCCGTCAAATAGGCTTTTCCGGTGTGAGGAAACAGCCGCCGCAACAAGTCCTCTGCTTCGGGCGCGTGATTCTCGATCGCGGTGATGGCCCGCGAAATCGCGCGCACCTCACCCGCGCGCACTTGTGCGGCCCAATCCTCAACGGCCAGCGGCATGTTTTTCCTGAATTTGTCTTTGAGGCGTTGAAGGCATCGCCCCTATTATCCCGATTTTGCCACCGCGCCCAAAACCTAAAGCGGCCCGCGATTGGGCAAGTCTGCGTGCGGCATCTCTTGAATTGCTCTCGGGCCCGTCGCGGCACGCCCTTGGCATGCACCTCGCGCAGATCGAGAGCGCACCGGGAGAAAGAGGCGAAAAGGCAAAGAGAAAGCAAAGGTCCGCAAACCGGCGTTCCATCGGGAGGCGGAACGGGCGCGGACTACTCGTCAGTATTCACTACTTATCTTTTGCCAAGGAGCTGCCGGGCAATCACCAGGCGCTGAATCTCGCTCGTGCCTTCGCCAATCGTGCACAGCTTCACGTCGCGATAGTATTTCTCCGCAGGATAGTCTTTGATAAAGCCGTACCCGCCGTGAATCTGTACGCATTCGTTGGCCACCTTCACAGCAACTTCGCTCGCAAACAGTTTTGCCATGCTCGCTTCGCGCGTAAAACGCAGCTCTTTTCTGTCCGCCAGCCACGCGGCTTGGTACACGAGCAATCGCGCCGCTTCCACCTGCGTGGCCATGTCCGCCAGCTTGAATTGCACGGCCTGAAACTCGCTGATGGCCTGCCCGAACTGTTTCCGCTGCTTCGCGTACCTTGTCGCCGCTTCCAGCGCGCCTTGCGCCATGCCCAGCGCCAGCGCCGCAATGGAAATCCGCCCGCCATCCAGGATCTTCAAGCTGCCCGTGAAACCCTCGCCTTCCGGCCCCAGCAAATTCTCCTGAGGCACGTGGCAATCGCTGAAAATCACTTCCGAAGTATCGCTGGCGCGCATCCCCAGCTTGTTTTCCTTTTTCCCTGGTCTAAACCCCGGCATGCCCTTTTCCAGGATGAAGGCGCTGATCCCGTGCGAGCCTTTCGACTTATCCGTCACCGCCATCGCAACGCAATAATTCGCGTAGTGCCCGTTGGTCGTGAAGGTCTTGGCGCCGTTCAGCACCCAAGCCTTCCCGTTGCGCACGGCCGTCGTTCGCGTCCCGCCTGCATCGGAACCTGCTTGCGGTTCCGTCAACGACCAAGCGCCAATAGCCTTCCCGGACGCAAGGTGTACCAGATACTTTTTCTTCTGCGCTTCTGTACCAAACTTGAAAATGTGGTTCGAGCACAGCGAATTGTGCGCCGCGACAATCAGTCCCACCGAGCCGTCCACGCGCGCCAGTTCTTCAATTGCCAGCGCGTACTCGATGTAACCGAGTCCGGCGCCGCCGTATTCTTCCGGAAAAATCACCCCTAGGAGCCCCATCTCGGCGAGCTTCGGGATAATCTCCACAGGAAAATGCGACGCCTCATCCCACTCCATCACGTGGGGTGCGATCTCGCCTTCCGCGAATTCCCGCACGCTTTTCCGCAGTTGCTCCTGCTCTTCGGTAAACGCGAATTCCACGACCCTTCCCTTTCCACCATCTGTTTTTTCTATAGCGCTCGAAAGTACCATTTATAGCACGCCTTGCGCGGACCTTGCCCCAAGTGCCTTCGATCCGTTCCTCTGTTACACTCCCGCACATGCGCCGCCGCCATTTTCTTACGCTTTCCGCCGCAACCCTGGGCGGCGTCCTCGTCTATTCCCTCGATCGCAAAGCTTCACTCCTCTCCGCGCAGCACAAACCTGTTCGCATCCCGCTTCGTTTTCTTACGGAAACCGAAGCCCTCATTGTTGCTGCCGCTGCGTCGCGTATTTTCCCGTCCGACGATTCTGGCCCGGGCGCGCGCGAAGCCGGCGTGGCCGTCTTCATCGACCGCCAGCTCGCGGGTTCCTACGGCCGCGATCGTTTCCGCTATACCCAGCCGCCCTTTGAAGACGCCCCCGACGAATTTGGCTATCAGGGGAGCGCCACGCCGCGGCAAATTTACCGTGAGGGCTTAAAAGGGCTCCGGGGCTTTCATCACCTCTCCCCTACCGCGCAAGACGAAGCTCTGCGCAAAATCGAATCGAGCCTGTTCTTTTCCCTCCTCCGCCAAAACACGATCGAAGGCATGTTCTGTGATCCGATTCACGGGGGAAACGCCGGTATGGTCGGCTGGCAGCTTGTAGGCTTTCCCGGCCCGCGCATGAGCAATCTCGAGGAAATCGAAAAGTATTACGGCCAAGCTTTTCGCCCCAAGCCCCTCAGCCTTCGCCAAGCGACCGGCGTAAAGGTTCGCCCGAGCGAGGACGAGTCGTGAAGACGCTTCCCGCTGTCGATGCCGTGATTGTTGGCGGTGGCTGGGCCGGCTTGCTGATGGCCAAAGAACTTGGCGCGCGCACTTCCCTGTCCATCGTCGTTCTGGAACGCGGTCCGTCTCGCCAACCCTCCGATTACTCGACCGACATGGACGAACTCGACTACGCCATTCGTCTTCGCATGATGCAAGACCTCTCGAGAGAAACCGTCACGCTTCGTCATGATGCCGCCCGCCGCGCCGTTCCTCTCCGCCAGCATGGAGCTTTTCTGCCGGGCGCCGGCGTCGGTGGATCCGGCGAGCACTGGAACGCGCAGGTTCCTCGTTTCCTGCCGGATTGCTTTGAGTTGCTTTCCAAGACCACGCAAAAATACGGTGCGAGCGCGTTGCCCGAGGGGCATGCGGTTCGCGACTGGGGCATCACCTACGACGAATTGGAGCCTTACTACACGCGCGTCGACAAACTGCTCGGCACGTCGGGCCAGGCGGGCAACATCCGCGGTAAACGGATCGGCGGCGGCAACATTTTTGAGGGCTGGCGCAGCGAGGGGTATCCCACGCCGCCTACAAAAGTTCCCTATTTTGCTGCGCTATTTCGCGACGCCGCCAAATCACTCGGCTATCATCCTTATCCCGCGCCCTCCGCAAACATCAGCCAGGCTTACACCAATCCGGACGGCATTTCGCGCGGCGGCTGCACGTATTGCGGATTCTGCGCCCGGTTCGGTTGCATGGTTGGGGCTAAGGCGCAGCCCTCGAGCCTTCTTCTCCCGATCATTCAAAAGCGCCAGAACGTCTCTGTTCGCACCGGAGCCTGGGTTCGCCGCATCCTCTTAGACCCTGCTCCCAAGTCTGCTGCTCGCGGCGTCAGCTACGTGGACGCCGCCGGGCAGGAAGTCTTTCAGCCCGCCTCTCTTGTCTTCCTCGCCTCCTGGACGTTTAACAACACGCGTCTTCTGCTGCTCTCTGGAATCGGCGAACCATACCATCCGGCCACCGGACGCGGCACACTCGGCAGCAACCTCACGCACCAGGTCACCGTTCCTTCCGCAACCGCCTTTTTTGATCGACCCCTTAACCGCTTCATGGGCGCGGGCTCTGCCGGATTTCTGTTGAGCGATTATGACCGCGACGATCTGGATCGTTCGTCGCTGGGCTTTATTCGTGGCGGCTACTTCGGAGCGCGTGGCTACGGATTTCAGCCCATCGGAGCCTTCGGCGTGCTGCCAAGTTCCGTCAAAGCCACCTGGGGTTCCGATTGGAAGAAAGCTGCGATCTTCTATTATGACCGCACCGCAACCATCGGTTTCGCTGGGGAGCACCTCGCTTACAAAACGAATCTCATGGACCTCGACCCCGTTTACAAAGACGCGCTGGGTGACCCGCTCCTCCGCCTTACTCTGGATTGGCGCGACAACGAACGCAAAATGGTCGGGTTCGCCACGCCGATAGCCGTCGACCTGGCCCGCGCCATGGGCGCGCGGCAGATCAATCCTTTCCCAGGCCTGGGCTCTTACGATGCCACCCGCTACAACTCCACCCATGTCCAGGGCGGCACCATCATGGGAGACTCACCCGCCTATTCCGTGGTCTCGCCCTACCTCCAGCACTGGCAATTGCCCAATCTTTTCATCCTCGGCGGCTCTACGTTCCCGCAAAACGCCTCCGCCAATCCGACGCCCACAGTCCTTGCCTTCGTCTATCGCACCGCCGACGCCATCGTCGACCGCTACCTCAAGCATCCCGGCCCGTTAGCTTAAGCGAAGTTTCCATCTCCCGAACGTGCGGCACTTCTTGGCAGGCCTTCTCACCATCCCACCCTATACCCCTTTGCCTTGTTCTGCTCGTCCAACCAAGTCTTCAGCGGCACAAAATAATCCGCCAGCGCCGTCGCATCCATCTGCCTTTGTCCGGTCAGCGTCTCCAGTGCATCTTGCCACGGTTTGCTCTGCCCCATTGAGAGCATCTGGTTCAGCCTTTCCCCGGCGGTCTTGTTTCCATAAATCGAGCAGCGATCGAGCGGTCCGGTAATTCCCGCTGCTTTGCACAGCGCCCGGTGAAACTGAAACTGCAAAATCCGCGCCAGAAAATATCGCGCGTAAGGGACGTTTGCCGGCACGTGGTATTTCGCGCCGGGATCAAAATCCGCCTCCGCGCGCTCCACCGGCGGCGCGACGCCCTGATACCCTCTCCGCAGCTCCCACCACGCCTTGTTGTAGTTCTCCGGCTGCACTTGCCCGCGGAACACTTCCCACCGCCATTTGTCCACCAGCAAGCCAAACGGCAGAAACGCCACTTTCTCGAGCGCCTGTTGCAGCAAGTAATCGATATCACCCGAAGCCGGAGGAACGGTCTCGATCAATCCGATCTTCTTCAAATACTCGGGCGTCACCGAGAGCGCGATCGTGTCGCCCACCGCTTCGTGAAATCCGTCGTTGGCGCTACCTTGAAACAGCGGCGGCTGATTTATGTACGCCCGCTGATAAAAGTTGTGCCCCAGCTCGTGGTGAATCGTCCGAAAGTCCTCTTCCCTGATCTGGATGCACATCTTGATCCGCAGGTCCTCTTTCGAATCGACGTCCCACGCGCTGGCGTGGCACACCACGTCGCGGTCCGTCGGCTTTGTAAACAGCGAGCGCTCCCAGAAAGTCGGCGGAAGCGGCGCAAATCCCAGCGAAACAAAAAATTCCTCGCCGTATTTCACCATGCCCCTCGCATCCGTCCTGCGCTCCTGCAAAATCTTCGTCAAGTCATAGCTCTCGGGCGGTTTTGCTGAATCCATCAGCGAATAAACGTTGTTCCACTCCTGGCTCCAAATGTTTCCCAACAGATGCGCCGGGATCGGCCCATCCGCGGGAACCAGATCCTTACCGTACTTTTTCCGCAGTTGCCCGCGCGTATAGGCATGGAGCGACAGGTACAGCGGCTTCAACTGCTCCCACAGCCGGTCTTCTTCTTTGGCAAAATCATCCGGCGGCATGTCGTAATTCGAACGCCACAGCGCTCCCACGTCGGCGTACCCCAGCTCGCGCGCTCCCGCGTTTCCCAGCTCCACCATCCGCGCATACCGCTGCCGCATCGGCGCGCCAATGGCATGCCATCCCAGCCAGGCGCGTTTCAGTTCCTCCGGGTCGCGGCTTTCTGCCATCAGTTTCTCCACCGCCGTAACGTCCAGGCACTTTCGTTTTTCCCCCTCCGGACACCACTTTCCTTTTCCATAATCGCCATCGAGGGACGCTAGGATGTCCGCCAGCTCTTTTTGTGCTTTGGGATCATTCGGGGCGGGAAATCCCGCCGCCAGCTCCAGCAGCAGGCGCTTGCGCGCAAGTCCCGGCGCCAGCTGCAATCCGTCAAATCGGTGCGCTTCCTTTGCGTACTCCGTGCTCGCCGTGTTCAACACTTCGTTCGCATCGGCCGCGATCTTTTCCGTGTCATCGGTAATGAAATTTTCTTCGACCCAGGACGCCCGCGAGGCTTTTACGCCCAGGTTAAATAACTCTGTTTCCGCGTTCTCAATGTATTTTTTTGCCTCTTCGGCGGTCGGCCGAGCCTTATTGCTTTCATTGCTCGCCGGAGGCGTCTGCCCGCGACTCGCCATTTGTGCAACAAGCAACGAAACAACTGGGCCGCAGAGAATCGCCACCCGTCTTAGGTTCATGCCCCCGCCTTTCTCTTCCTCGTCACCACTTCCTTCAATACCGTCAATGCCCGCTCGCAACCTGCCCGGTCCACGTCCGAATGCGTCACCACGCGCACCAAATAGAGTGCCGTGTCCTGCGCCCAAACGCCGTGCACATGCACCGCGTCGCACAATTCCACCGCCGTCATCCCCGCCTGGGCACAGTCAAAAATCACGATGTTCGACCGCACCTTCTCGGGATCGATCTTCAACCCCGGAATTTGCGCAATCCCTTCCGCGAGCAACTTGGCGTTCTCATGATCGACGTGCAGCCGCGCCGGCGATTTCTCCAGCGCAATCAGCCCTGCCGCCGCAATCACGCCAGCCTGGCGCATCCCCCCGCCAAACATCTTTCGGTAAATCCTTGCTTTCTCGATGAACGCTTTCGATCCCGCCACCAGCGAGCCTACCGGCGCGCCCAATCCTTTTGAGAGGCAAAACATCACCGAATCCACCTTTTTCGCCATCACGGCGACGTGGTCTCCCAGCGCCGTTGCCGCATTGAAGATCCGCGCGCCGTCCAAGTGCACCTTGAGCCCGAGTTTGTGCGCCTCGTCGCAAATCTCGTTCAGGCGGTCGGTCGGATACACCGTTCCGCCCGCCATGTTGCTGGTGTTTTCCAGGCAAACCAGCGCCGTTTGCGAGTCGTAATAAATCTTCGGACGGATCACCGCCTTGATCTCTTCCCAAGTCAGAATCCCGTCTTCCGCGCGAGCCACACGCGGCATGCATCCGGCAATCGCGGACATCGACGCCAGCTCGTACAGATTCACGTGGCTGCGCTCTTCGCAAACAACTTCATTGCCGTGATGCGTCCAAATCTTGATGGAAATCAGATTTCCCATGCAGCCTGTGGGCACAAACAGCGCCGCTTCTTTTTCAAAAATCTCCGCCGCGCGCTTCTCCAGCTTGTTGACCGTGGGATCCTCTCCGTACACGTCGTCGCCCACCTCGGCGGTTGCCATCGCCTGGCGCATTTCCGCCGTCGGCCGCGTCACCGTGTCGCTTCGCAAATCCACCACGCCTTCGGGCGCCTTGCCCGCGACTTTGACGTCATCCGGATCGACCCGCTGATTCCCCTTCGCCACTGTATAGCTCATGTCTTTTCTCTCTCTTCTGTGTCGGACTCTTCAGGTCTCTCGCGTGTCTTGGCTGCTTCTCTATTTCATCAGTTCCACGAACACTTCGTTCGATACACTCAACTTCTCCTCCGCCAGCCGCACCACATCTCCCTCGCGTTCCAGCAATCCCGCCGCAGCCAATGGTTCAAGCCGCCCGCCCAGCGTGACTCCGTACTCTCTCTCAATCCGTCCGACATCAATTCCATCCAACTGGCGCAATCCCAGAAACAATTCTTCGTCCAACGCCTGCTCCCCTGTCACTGTCTCCAGCTGCTCCAGCGGCAACCGCCCGCTCTCGATCGCACGTACGTACGCCGCCGCATCGTGTGCATTCGCCCAGCGCTGCCTTCCCGAAAACGAGTGCGCTCCGGCCCCAAACCCCAGATACGGCTCGCGCCTCCAATACTTCAAATTGTGCTTCGATGCAAACCCAGGCTTCGCCCAATTCGAAATCTCATAATGCCGGTAACCCGCGGCGCCCAGTGCCGCCCGCGCCATTTCGTAAAATTCCGCCATCTCATCTTCGCTCGGCACCGCTCCCGCGCTATATTGCCCACTTCCGGTCAGCAACGCTTGCCCCAGCCGGCTTCCTTCATCCACTTCCAGCAAATACACGGACACATGCTCCGGCTCGAGCGAAATCAATTGCGCAAGCGATTGTTTCCAACTGTCTTTGGTTTGGTGAGGCAATCCTGCGATCAAATCGAAGCTGATATTGCGAATCCCCGCCTCGCGCAAAATCGGCACGGCCCGATAAATGTCCGTGCGCCGGTGCATACGCCCTGCGGCCTTCAACTCCTTGTCCGAAAATGACTGCACGCCAAAGCTCACGCGGTTAATTCCTGCCCTTACCCACGCCGCCGCCTTCTCCTCTTCGACGGTTTCCGGATCCGCCTCGAGCGTCACCTCTTGAAACACCGCCTGGTTCTCTCCGCTCCTGTTAGCCAACTCATTATGATGGCTGTCGGGGGGGCCGCCTTCTTCCCGCCGCGGTCGCACCGAGTCCCTGTTGCTTTCCGGCCCCCACGGTGGTGCAAAACCGCCCTCTACTTCAACGCTACGCGAGCCGTTCGTGCCGGACGTCTCGCGAATCGCCTCCAGAATGTCCTCGAGTTGCCTCGTTTCCAGCAAACTCGGTGTTCCGCCCCCGAAATAAACGGTATCCACCGCACACTCGGTCTCCTTATTCTCGCCGCTTGCTTGCCCCGAGCTTCTAGAGGCGGCTCCTTCGCCCCGGGCGGTTCCTCCGTGGGAGCATTCGTTTACCTCGCGCGATTCTTGCAAGGGGCCAGTTCCCCAAGTAACTCCCGCTGCCCTCACGAGCTCTCTATGCTCCCGAATCTCCCGACACACCGCCGCCACGTACGGCCGAAACCGCTCCTTCGCCACCACTCCCGTATGAAAATTGCAATACGTGCACTTCGTTTGGCAGAACGGCACCTGCACGTAAATCCCGAGCCTTTTCATCGCACAAAAACTCTAGCACATCGCGCATTTGAAAGAGGATAATCGCAGCGTCGGGTGTGATTTGGTCTTGCACCGACTCGGTATATTTTAGCTCTTCCCTTCTAGCGGCTAAGCACCGCTCCTCGACTCATGAAGCAGGCTATTTTTGCCTCGAAGAAAAGCCGCCCCATCTCGGTTATACGGAACAGACGTGTACAATCACGTCTTCTGGGGTAGCCAAGAATGAGGAATCGACGCAAGCCTGTATATTTCCTTGCTTTGTTTCTCGCCGCGTGCAGCCTTCTAGCCTGGGCTGCCGCTCCCTCAGCATCTGAAAACCCGGCCGACTCCTGGCCCTGCTACGGCCACGACGCCGGGGGCATGCGCTACTCTCCGCTGACCCAAATCAACCGTGAAAACGTCTCCCAACTCAAAGTCGCATGGACGTTTCATACGGGGGATATTTCCGAGGGCGGTGGCCGCAGAAAGCGCAGCGGCCTGGAAACTACGCCGCTCCTCGTTGACGGAACGCTCTATCTAACCACCGCTTTCAACCGTATCGTCGCGCTCGACCCGGAAATCGGTAAACCGCGCTGGGCCTACGACCCAAAGATTGATCTGGACGGCGATTACGGCGACGGTTTGATCAATCGCGGCGCTGCCACTTGGCTCGATTCCTCCCGCACGGCGAAGGAGCCTTGCCACCGACGGATCTTCGAGTCCACACAAGATGCCCGCCTCGTCGCGGTGGACGCCGCGACCGGCGCTCCCTGCGCCGATTTCGGCAAGGACGGGCAAGTCAGCCTTCGCGACGTTCCCGGATACGATCCCGGCTGGTATCACATGACCTCCCCGCCTGCCATCATCGACGATCTCGCCGTCGTGGGCTCTGCCATCGACGACAACCATCGCGTCGACATGGCGCGCGGCGTCGTGCGCGCCTACGACGCCCGCACGGGCGCTCTCCGCTGGAGCTGGGACCCTCTGCCCGCGAATCCCACCGCTCGAGCCGTTGAAGGCCAAGGTCGATCCTCACGAAGCGGCGCTGGCAACGCCTGGTCCATTATGGCCGTGGACACGGCGCGCGACCTTCTTTTCGTGCCCACAGGCAGCGCGAGCCCCGACTATTACGGCGGCCTTCGCCCCGGCGACGATAAATGGTCCAACTCCGTCGTCGCTCTGCGTGGCAAAACCGGCCAACTCGTATGGGGCTTTCAACTCGTGCATCACGATCTGTGGGATTTTGACAGCGCCTCCCCGCCCCTGCTCGCCACTTTGCGCCTTGATGGCAAAGATGTCCCCGTCGTCATCCAAGGCAACAAGTCCGGCCTGCTTTACGTTCTCAATCGCGACACCGGCAAGCCCGTTTTTTCCGTCGAAGAGCGCCCCGTGCCGCAAAGCGACGTTCCTGGAGAAGTCACCTCGCCGACGCAGCCCTTTCCCCTAAGGCCTCCTCCGCTCGCTCCCCAAACACTTTCCCTCGAGCAAGCCTGGGGGCCAACTCCCGAAGACCGCGACTGGTGCCGCAATTACATTTCTCATCTCCGCAACGAAGGCATCTTCACGCCGCCGAGCCTGCAAGGCACGCTCATGGTCCCCGGCAATCTCGGCGGCATGACCTGGAGCGGTTATGCCTTCGATCCCAAGAGGGACATTCTCGTCACCAACACGAACAATCTCGTCGCCATTGCGCGCCTGATTCCTCGCGAAAAGTTCAATGATCGCAGCTCGCGCACCGAAGACGGCGATTACGGCGACCAGCTCGGCGCGCCTTACGGTCTTTATCGCCGGTTTATTCAGTCGCCTTCTGATTTTCCTTGCAGCCCGCCGCCCTGGGGAATGCTCACGGCGGTGGACATGACGGAAGGAAAGATTCGCTGGCAGGTGCCGCTTGGCTCCATGCAGGATTTTGGCGGCACCCATCCTCAGCAGATACCGCCCGGTTCCATTAGCCTTGGCGGCCCGATGGTCACGGCCGGCGGTCTGGTCTTCATCGCTGGCACGACGGATTGCTTTCTCCGCGGTTTCGACACCGAAACCGGCAAAGAGTTGTGGAAGGTCCCGCTTCCCGCCTGCGGTAACGCCACACCTATGACCTATCGCCTCAGCACCACCAGCAAGCAATATGTCGTCATCGCTGCCGGCGGCCATCCCAAAATCACGGAAGAAAAGCTCGGCGACTCTCTAGTCGCCTTCACTTTGCCTTAGGCTGCGGCTGCCCAACCGAACATGCCAATGAATGTGACCGCGTGGTTTGCCTTGACGCTCCCGTCCTGGTGGGCCTGACGCCCTTGCTTGGCCTTGCTGCGGCGGTGGCCGGTTATGTGCCCGCACGCCGCGCGGCCCGAATGGATCCCATCGCCGCCCCGCACAACGAGTGATCCGCTCCACGGCAACGCCAAATAACGGGGGCGCCAGAATAGGGAGGCCTTTCCCTTCACTCGGCGACGAGTTTCATGATGAGTTTCCGCTCGCGCGGCCCGTCGAATTCACAAAAGAAGATGCCTTGCCAGCGCCCCAGTGCCAGCCGTCCGTCTTCCACGAACACGACTTGGCTGCCGCCGACGAGCACGGACTTTATGTGCGAATCCGAGTTGCCTTCGCCGTGCCGGTACGATCCTGTTTTCGGGACCAGACGGTCCAGCGCGTCCTCTATGTCCCGGGCCACATCCGGATCCGCGCATTCGTTGATGGCAATCCCTGCCGTCGTGTGCGGCACGTACAAGTAGCAAACACCTTTAGAGATTTTCGCGCCAGACACGGCCTTCTCGACCTGCGCCGTCACGTCCAGAAGCTGCGTCCGCCGCCCCGTCTTCACAGTCAGTGTCTGCATGGATTCTCCGGCTTTGATATTGTAGCGTCCAAGTCTAGGCGAGGCGGAGTCCGGCAAGGCCTGCCGGCCAAAGGCGGGTCCCTGCGGCCAGCCTTGAAATGACTATGGCAGGGAAACGATGAAGTGATGCCCGAGCCTTTTGCTGCTACACAGCTTCTGCAGTTCCCCTAGGCCGCCCGCACCCCAGCGTGCCAAAAACGGCAGCAGACATAGCTCTCTCTCTTGCAGCCCCTTGTGCGGATTCAATAGCGATTCCAGGTGCTGCTCGTGCGAGGCAAGCACGCCAAGCCGCTGGTCCAGCGCGCGGCCAGCTTTCTGCCGCAACTGCTCCAGATGAAACTCAATTCCCTTCTTGGTTCTTTCGACCGTGCCCGCCAGCGTGGAGTCGAGCTTCGCAATTTGTTTCCCAAGCTGTTCGACCATCTTGGCGATCTGTTTTTGATCCCGGTCAAAACCCTTCGACAACGACTTGGGAACGGATGCGGCTTCCATCTTGCGCCGCAATTCCTGCGAGCCTGCCCAGACCTCTGCCACCGTCAATCCGTATTTGCCGAGCAGCTTGTTGGCCTTTGCGTCCATCAGCGTAAATCCCGCGCGCGGCAGCATCACCGGCATGCGTCCGAGAAGATGCTCGTAAACCACTTCCGATTGCGCGATGTAGGACAGCTCCGCGGGGCCGACGATGAAGGCCGCCGTCGGCAGCAAGTAATCCTGCACGACGGGCCGGAACAAGGCGTTCGGGCTGAAGTTTTCCGGCTCCAGGTGCGTGAGATGCACGAGCTCGTCGCGCGGCCAGCTCCGCTCGCCGGCCTCGAAATCTTTGTTGCCCCCGGAAATCGCTTGCCTGGCCCCGTCCCCCATGTAGAACAGCAGTGTGCTCTTCGACGTCACTTTGACCTGCGCGTCGAATCCCGCGCGCTCCAATTCTTTTCCGCGCTCGAGCAACTTCAGATTGAGGGGATCGCGCTCCGCAAGCGCGTGCTGATAAAGCGGCGCGGCAACCTTGTGCAGCCCCGCATCCAGGGGATCCATCAGGATCAATCCCTGCTTCGCAAATAACCGCGCAAACAATTTCCCAAACGCACTGCCGTAAGTTTCCTCGGCTTTGTAACTTTCGCTCAAATAATGCCCAAGCAGGTCACCGCCGTCTTTTTCGAGTAGCTCCGCAGCCTCGCGCGCGAAGCGCTCGCCTTCCGCGCCTAGCGGAATCCGCCCAACCGGCCATCCCGCTTCGTTTCCATCTGGCAACTCGAACCGGATTAGCTTCCCCGCTTCGAACCAACTCGTGCGGCGAACTTCCTCCAAATCGTGATCTTCGGTAGCCATCCAGAAAACCGGCACCGCGTCGATCCCGTCCCGTGTCAATTCGTCGGCAATCTGAATCGCCGTCAATGCCTTGTAAATGGCGTAAGCCGGACCGCCAAACAGCCCTACTTGCTGTCCGGAAACAACCGCGACGGCTCCCTTCGCCAGCCGCTCTAGGTTGGAAGTGGTTTCCGTCCCGGTCCCGAGGGTCTCGTTCTGTTTGCTGAGGATCGCCGCTACTTCGGCCCTGCGCTCCTGAGGGTAGTCTAGCTTCTTCGACGCGCGGGTCACCGCCTGCATCGTAGGGGGATAGGCGTAGAACGCTTTCACTTTTTCAAACTTCTCGAGATAGGCGAGGAACAGCTTCGGCTGGTGGGGGAGTTGGTGGAAGGCCAGTGCGCGACAATTCATGAGCGGTTAGATGAACTCCGCGACAAAACGTCTCATCAATTTCCCGGTCGTGTTCTTCTTACGACCGCCGGCGGAAGGCGAGTCAGAGTCTTCTAGGGTGTCCTCGTCAGGCCCGCATGGCCGCCGGCTCGAAAGTCTCCACGAACGCGTTAAGGCGTTTCTTTTGTTCGTCATGGAGTGGGAGGAGCGGGAGCCGCGGGAGGCCGCCGCGGTAGCCACGCTGGTCCATGACGTATTTTACGCCCGCGATTCCGCACTCGGAAACGACGAGCTTTGAAGCGCGCAAAATCACGGTGTGCAGTTCGCGCGCCTTTTCATGCTGACCCTGACGAACCAGATCGTAAAGCGCGACACACTTCTCCGGCAGCGCGGACGCCAACGCGAGGATCGCTCCGCGCGCGCCGACGGCCATTGAGGGATAGACGCTAGCTGCGGAGCCGACGAGCACTTGGAAGTGGGGCGAAACGGCGGCAATGATTTCGGCCACGCGCAGCACGTTTCCCGAGCTCTCCTTGATGCCGATAATGTTCGGATGCCCTGCCAGTTTTGCAACTTCCGGGGGTTCGAGCGCCACTCCGGTGAACTGCGGCACCGAATAAAGCAGCACCGGAATCGGCGAAGCATCCGCGACGCGGTGGTAGTGTTGAAAATAAACTTCTGGCTTGTAGGCCGGTTTGTAGTAATACGGGGTTTTCACAAGCGCGGCGTCGTAGCCAAGTTGTGCGGCCCGCTTGGTGCGCTCAATGGTTTCCGTCGTAGATTCCACGCCCGTCCCGGCGATCAATTTTTTGCCGCGGAAAGCTGTTTCTTTTACAGCGACGAGAACGGCTTCAGTTTCCGAGTTCGAAAGCAGCACGGACTCGCCGGTAGAGCCGTTCACCACGTAGCCGGCCACTCCGGTGCGGTTGTACTGTTGAATGTTGTGCTTCAAGTCGGCCACCGAGACCGAGCCGTCCCCGGCAAACGGAGTGATTAAGGCGGGAAAAACGCCGGAAAAATCCATGAGCTAATCTCCTGATGCGGGCGCGCCGGAGGTGGCGGCTTGCCCTTTGTGCAAGTCCTGCAGAGCGGCGACTTCGATGCCCTGCTCGCGGAGCGCGTGAATGCCCCGCGCCGCCGCGTTCGCTGCAGCCAGCGTGGTGATACAGGGTATATTGTAGCGAATCGCGGCGCGCCGAATCGATTTCTCATCGTAGAAAGATTCGCGGCCGAGCGGCGTGTTGATGATCAGATCGATTTTCCCGGTTTTGACCAGGTCCACGATATTGGGTCGGCCTTCGTTGACCTTGAAGACACCCTCCGCGTGGATTCCGGAAGCTTCGAGAGCCGCAGCCGTGCCGCGCGTGGCGAGCAAGCGAAAACCGAGAGAGGCCAGCTCTTTACCGAGCGCGCCCAGGTGCTTTTTGTCGCGGTCGTTTACACTGAGAAACACCGTGCCTTTGCGGGGCAAACGCTGCCCGGCGGCGAGTTGCGCCTTGGCAAAGGCCTGACCATAGGAAGTCGAAATGCCCATGACTTCGCCAGTGGAGCGCATCTCCGGTCCTAGAATGGTGTCCACGCCGCGGAATTTGTTGAACGGAAAGACCGGCGATTTCACCGAATAAAATTCGCGCACGGCGATTTCGGCAACGCCGTTGTTCTTAACCACCGGCAGGTCCATGGCTGCCAACTTTTTTCCGGCCATCAGCCGAGCTGCGACCTTCGCGAGCGGCACGGCCGTCGCTTTGCTCACATAGGGAACGGTGCGCGAGGCGCGGGGATTCACTTCCAGAACGTAAACGGTGTCCCGCTGAATGGCGTACTGCACGTTCATCAAGCCGACGACCTTCAGCGCCAGGGCCAAGCGACGCGTGTATTCGCGAATCGTGTCAAGAACCGCCGGTGTCAGGCTTACCGGAGGAAGCACGCAAGAGGAGTCGCCGGAATGTACTCCGGCTTCTTCAATGTGCTCCATGATGCCGCCGATGATTACGTCGGTCCCGTCGGCCAGGGCGTCCACGTCCACCTCGGTGGCCTCTTCGAGAAACTGGTCGATCAGCACGGGTCGCGCCGGGCCCATGAGAGCGGCCTGCGCCACATAATCCTGGACGGTGTTGACGTCATAGGCGATGACCATGGCGCGGCCACCGAGCACGTAACTCGGGCGTACCAGAACGGGCAGGCCGATTTCACCCGCCACGCGCGCGGCTTCTTCGGGGATCAACGCCGTGCCGTTGCGCGGCTGGGGGATTCTCAATTCCTCGAGCAAGCGGCCGAAGCGCCTGCGGTCTTCCGCAAGGTCGATGGATTCCGGCGCGGTGCCGATAATGGGAACGCCATTGCGCTTCAGTTCCAAAGCAAGATTCAGCGGCGTTTGCCCGCCGAATTGCACGATGACGCCCTGTGGCTTTTCGCGTTCGACGATCGCAAGCACGTCTTCGAGCGTCAACGGCTCGAAATACAGGCGGTCCGAAGTGTCGTAGTCGGTTGAAACCGTCTCGGGATTGCAATTCACCATGATGGTCTCAAAGCCGTCTTCGTGCAAAGCATAGGAGGCGTGGCAGCAGCAATAGTCGAATTCGATCCCCTGCCCGATGCGGTTCGGACCGCTGCCGAGAATCATGATTTTCGGGCGCCGCTGGGCGTCGGACTCGTCCTCGTCTTCGTAGGTCGAGTAAAGATACGGAGTAAAGGACTCAAATTCCGCAGCGCAGGTGTCCACACGCTTGAAAACCGGTGCGACGCCGTAACGAGCACGCTGCAAGCGCACCGAAGCAGGCGTGGTACGCCAGATTTGCGCCAGTTGTTCGTCGCTTGCGCCATGGCGCTTTACTTCGTGCAGCAAATCTTTGGAAGCCGTCTCGACCGTGACGCTCGCCGCGCGGCGATTCATGGCCGTCAACTCTTCAATCTGGTGAATGAACCATGGATCGATTTTTGTGAGCTCGCAGATTTCCTCGGCGTGAAGGCCGCGTTCCATCGCGGTCAGCAGCCAATAAATGCGGTCGGGACGCGGCGTGGCCAATTTTTCGCGGAGGAGAGAGTCCGGCGTTTCGGCGGGTGCGCGCCAGGGAGCACTCGGCTCGAGCGAACGAATGGCCTTTTGCAGGGCTTCCTTGAACGTGCGGCCGATGGCCATCACTTCCCCGACGGACTTCATTTGCGTGCCCAGCGTGCTGTCCGCGCCGGGGAATTTCTCAAACTGCCATTTCGGGATCTTCACCACGACGTAATCGATGGTGGGCTCGAAACACGCCGGGGTCTTCTCCGTGATGTCGTTGGGAATTTCGTCGAGGCTCATGCCAACGGCGAGACGCGCGGCAATTTTGGCGATGGGAAAGCCCGTGGCCTTGCTGGCGAGAGCCGAACTGCGCGAGACGCGCGGGTTCATCTCGATGATGACCATGCGGCCGTTTTGCGGATTGATGGCGAACTGCACGTTCGATCCGCCGGTTTCGACGCCTACTTCGCGGATGATGGCCGCAGCGGCGTCGCGCATGCGCTGATATTCCTTGTCGGTCAGCGTTTGCGCGGGGGCCACGGTGATGGAGTCGCCGGTGTGAACGCCCATGGGATCGAAGTTCTCGATCGGGCAGATGACCACGAAGTTGTCGCGGAAATCGCGCATGACCTCGAGCTCGAATTCCTTCCAGCCAAGCACGGACTCCTCGACCAGCGCCTCGTGGACGGGGCTGAGGTCCAGCGCGTGCGAGATCGCTTCGGCAAATTCTTCCTTGTTGTAGGCGATGGAGCCGCCGGTGCCGCCAAGCGTGAACGACGGCCGAATAACCAGGGGAAAGCCCAGTTGGTCGCAAAGGCGCAGTGCGTCTTTCGCGTTGTTCACCAATGCGGACGCGGGAACTTCGAGGCCGATCTTGCGGCAAGCGTCCTTGAACCACAGGCGGTCTTCGGCCACCTTGATGGCGCGCAACGATGCGCCGATCATTTCCACTTTGTATTTTTCGAGGACGCCGGTTTCCGAGAGCTCGACGGCCAGATTCAATGCCGTCTGCCCGCCAACCGTGGGCAGTAGCGCGTGCGGCTTTTCCCTGGCAATGATTTCTTCCAGGTATTCGCGCGTGAGCGGCTCAAGGTAGGTGCGTTTAGCCAGCTCGGGATCGGTCATGATGGTCGCGGGGTTGGAATTGACCAGGATGACTTCGTAACCTTCGGCACCAAGGGCCTTGCACGCCTGCGCTCCCGAATAGTCGAATTCGCAAGCTTGGCCGATGATGATCGGCCCGGAGCCGATGATCAAGATTTTCTTAATGTCTTTCCGCTTAGGCATGGGTCCTGAGCCGCTCTCATTTGCGCGAGCTTCCTGGCTGGCGCCATTCTTTCATCATGTCCGTGAACTGCGTGAACAAATAATGCGAATCGTGCGGCCCCGGCGAAGCTTCCGGGTGATACTGCACGCTAAAGAGCGGCACTTTTTTGTGGCGCATGCCTTCGTTGGTGTGATCGTTCAGGTTGACATGCGTGATTTCCACGTCGCGCGAAGGAAGCGAATCGGGGTCCACGGCAAAACCGTGGTTCTGCGCGGTGATTTCCACCTGTTCGGTGAGAAGATTCTTTACCGGATGATTCGAGCCGTGATGGCCGAATTTCAGCTTGAAGGTTTTGCCCCCGAGAGCGAGGCCGCAAAGCTGATGGCCGAGACAAATCCCGAAGATGGGCACCTTGCCGAGCATTTTGCGGATCGTTTCGATGGCGTAGCCGATCGGCTCCGGATCACCGGGGCCGTTCGAAAGAAAGATGCCGTCGGGGTTCAACGCTAGCGCCTCCTCGGCGGAAGTTTGCGCCGGCACGACCCACACGTCGCAGTGGTGGTCCACGAGCAGCCGCAGAATGTTCTGTTTGATGCCGTAGTCGAAGGCCATGACGCGATGCCTATACCTGTCTGGCTTCGCATCGGACTCACCCATTTGCTCAGACCACGGCGAAATCGCCACCTCGATCGAGCCTTTGTCCCAGCCATAGGGTTTCGCGCAGGTCACGTGGCTCGCAAGCTCCTGGCCGGCCATTTTGGGCAACTGCTTGGCCTCGAAAACGACTTGGTCGGCGGGCGTGCCGTCGGTCGAAACGATGCCGCGCAGCGTCCCGGCGTTGCGAATGTGGCGCACCAGCGCGCGTGTATCGACGTCCCAAATGACGGGGATCTTGTGGCGGTTCAGGTAAAGCTGCGCGCTTTCCGAAGACCGCCAATTAGACGAGATTTGGGAGAATTCCCGGACAATCAGCGATTCGATGTACGGGCGCGCGGACTCTTCGTCTTCGAGATTAGCGCCAACATTGCCAATGTGCGGGTAAGTGAGGCAGACAATCTGCCCCGCGTAACTTGGGTCGGTGAAAACTTCCTGGTAACCGGTGAGGCTCGTATTGAAAACTACTTCACCGCCGCGGCGCGTAATGGCGCCCGCGGCACGGCCGTTAAAGAGGCGCCCGTCTTCCAGCGCGAGGGTCGCGGGTCGGTGCTGGACTTCTGTCAGTGGAGCCTCCTTGCGTTCTCATGCACATCGACATTTATTTGCTGCTCGCTTCGGTGCTCTCGAGCGAGCCGAAATGATCCACAGGCCAGTACGCAAAAACGGCGCGGCCATAAATGAACTGGCTCGGAACGGGACCGAAGACGCGCGAGTCGTTGGAGCTGATGCGGTGATCCCCCAAGACAAAAAAGTGGTCCTTGGGCACCGGCAGGGGCGCGAAGTCGCTGTTGTCTTCATATTGCGGCGGCACGTAAGGTTCGGGAATGACCTTGCCATTGACGTAGAGCACGCCCTGACGAATTTCCACGGTCTCGCCGGGCAGGCCCACCACCCGCTTGATGAATGATTTGCTGTGATCCAGCGGGTACCAAAAAACCACGACGTCGCCGCGCTGAATGGGCTCGAAGCGGTAAACGAATTTGTTAATGAAGATGCGTTCCTGGTCGGAGAGCAGCGGCGCCATGCTGGTGCCTTCGACTTTCACGGGCTGATAGAGAAAGACGATGATGACAAGCGCGAGGCCGATAGCGATGAGCAAGTCGCGCGTCCAGACGCGAATCTCTTTACGAAGCGTGTTTGCCGAGGATGCAGCGCCGCTCGCGGCGCCAGCGGACGCGTTCGCCAAGAGCGGGGAGGATAGGAGAGAATCCGGATTTTCCGGTGAGGTTACAGAGCCGCGCTGTTTCTGGTCCGAACGGTCCATCGTGGGTGCTTCTATTATTTATAGCATGGGCGTCGCGGCGCGCGCCAGTTGCGATTTTGGCATGTTGCGTAAAAAGCGCCGGGCGATGCGCCCCCTCCTGCTCGTGAGCTTTCTGCCAATCTCCGTAGCGGTTCGATGCCCGGTCGAGCTGTTTGGCTAAAATGCCAATGGCCCTTGATCCCAGCCAGATTCAGGATGGTCGGCCAGAAAGAGCATAGTTTAAAGAGGCCAGCGCGGCAATCACCGCCGTTTCCGTGCGAAGTATCAACCGACCGAGCGATGCCTCGCGGAAACCATGGGTCTGGGAGCGCTGGAACTCCGCGTCGGTCCAGCCACCCTCCGGGCCGATGGCCAGAACGACGGCGGCGGCAGCGTTTTGCCCTTCCAGGATGCCGCGGAGGGAGGGCGCTTCAGGACGTTCGGAAAGGAGGATTTTCAGGCGGCCGGAAGTCGATGAAAGGGCAGTTTCGAGCTTCATGAGCGGAGCGAGTTCCGGGATGCGCAGGCGTCGGGATTGCTGGGAAGCTTCCAGAAGAATCTTCTTCCACCGCTCCGCACGCTTGGGGGCCGCGGCAAGCAGGGATTTTTCGCTGCGAACGGCAACCAGCGGTACAATCCGACAGACGCCCAGCTCGGTAGCTTTTTCAAGCGCGAACTCGAAGGCGTCGAATTTTACGATGGAAAGAAGCAGCACCGTCTGTAAAAGGGGTTCGCGTGACGGCAACTCCTCCATCAGAGAGAACTCGACGCGGTCGCGTTTTACCTCTGCAATGCGCGCTAGCCAGACCCGCTTGCCGTCGCTCAGTTCGTAGAGCTGGCCGGGTTCCGCGCGCAAGACGCGGCCCAGATGGTGCGCCGTCTCGCCTGCCATAACGGCGCGGCCACCCACAAATTCGTCGACGAAAAAGCGCCGGCGCACCTCGAAATTCTATCGCACTACCCTTGGATTCGCGGGCCAAAAGCCTGCCTGGCAGCGCTTTGCGCCGCTGCCCGCGGAGCTAGGGAGCGTGAAATCCCGCTACCGCAGTACCATTTTGGAGCTTCGATTCCCTAGCCGAAGATGTCCTTGACCTTGTCGAAGATCGAAGAGCCGCGCTCGGCGGGTTTGTTTTCCACCTTCAACGTCGTGCCGAGCTGTTCCATCAATTTGCGCTGCTCGCGCGTGAGCTTGGTGGGCGTGAGCACACGAACGTGATAGTAGAGGTCGCCGCGGCCGCCACCGTGCGGATCGGGTAAGGCTTTGCCTTTGACGCGGAACACCGAGTCGCTTTGCGTGCCTTCGGGGATCTTAAGCTTCTCCTCGCTGTTCAGCCCGGGCACCTGAAGGTCGGTTCCGAGCGTGGCTTGCGCGATGCTGATGGGAATGGTGCAGTACAAATCCGCGCCGCGCCGCTCGAAGAAGGGATGCTGCTTGACTTCAAGTACGACGTAGAGGTCGCCTTTAGGGCCGCCGTTGGGGCCGGGTTCGCCCTCGCCGGCAACACGCAGGCGCGTGCCGGTATCGACGCCTGGTGGAATGCGCAGTTCAATGGTTTTCTCGCGCTCGATGCGGCCTTGTCCGTGGCACTCGGGGCAGCGCTCCTTCACGATTTGGCCTGCGCCCTGGCAAGAAGGGCACGTCCGGGTGATGGTAAAGAATCCTTGTTGATAGGCCAATTGGCCGCGCCCGCCGCAGGCGGAACAGGCAACCACGCCGGTGCCCTTCTTCGCGCCGGTGCCGTTGCAGGCTTCGCAGAATTCCTGGCGGGGCAGTTTGATCTTCGTGGCCACGCCAGCCGCGGCTTCCTCAAAGGCGAGCGTCATGTCGTAACGCAAGTCTGCGCCGCGCTGGGCCCGTCCGCGGCTGCGACGAGACCCGCCGCCACCAAACAAATCCTCGAAGCCGAAGAAATCGCCGAAGATGTCGTGGAAGTCCTGAAAAATGGTCTGGTCAAACCCCTGCCCGGCGCCGGCACCTGAGAGTCCGGCGTGACCGTAGGTGTCGTAGATCTGCTTTTTCTGGGGGTCGCTGAGCACGCTGTAAGCCTCCGTCGATTCCCGGAATTTCGCTTCGGCCTCGGTTTTGTTTTCCGGGTTGCGGTCCGGATGCCATTTCAGCGCGGCCTTGCGGTAGGCAGACTTGACCTCGTCGAGCGTCGCGGTGCGCGATACACCGAGCACTTCGTAGTAATCGAGCGGATTCCCTTTGGACATGGAAACTTCTCTCCCCCTTAGTTCACTAGTTCACTGCTTGTTTCGATGCGGGACTCGGATGGACCGCTACACGAACCATCGCGGGACGCAACACGCGCCCATGAAAGACGTAGCCGGGCTGAAACGTTTGCAGGATGACGCCGTCGGCATGCTCCGTCGTTTCGGTGCGGTCCATGGCCTGGTGGAGGTGCGGGTCAAACGGCTTTCCCAGGGGGTCGATGCGCTCTACGCCGAGTTTCGTGATGTTGTCCAGCAATTGCTTGTAGATGAGCTCGAAACCCTTGCGATAATTTTCGTATTCCGCTTCGCGATGCGCGGCGAGAGCATGCTCGAAACCGTCGAGAATCGGGATGAGTCCTTCGATCACGCGAGCCGTGGCGCGCTTAGAATCCTCAAAACGCTCTTTTTCGATGCGCTTGCGGTAATTCGCAAAATCGGCCTGGCTGCGCAGCATGGATTGGCGCAACCCTTCAAGGTCCGCCGTAAGTTTCGCCCTATCCGCGTCGGCTTTGGCCGAGTCCGCGTCGATGACCTTCGCCTCGGCGGCTTGCTCGAGTTCGGAGCTATCCACTTCCTTGTTGACATCCTTCTTGATGCCGACGTTCACTTCCTTCCCTTGTTTGTTACTCACCGGGGCACTTCTCCTGTTCTTCTGAATACAGAATTTAAATTTTACTCAGCGCTTCGCTGAAAAGCTGGGCCACGTAAGCCACCGCGGTCATGGCGCGCTCGTAGTGCATGCGCGTGGGGCCGAGGACGCCGAGCGAACCCTGCACGAGGTCGTTGCCCATGTAAGCGGCGCTGATGAGCGCAAGGTTGTCACCCGCTTGCGAAATCTCCTTGACGCCGATCAGCACGTGAACGGGCTCGGGCGCGTCGATGCATGCGTTTAAAAGCGTCACCAAGCGGTGTTTCTCCTCAATGGCGGCCAGAAGATCGCGGAGCTGCGCCTGGTCGGCAAAATCCGCTGTCCCCACGATCTGCGCGGTCCCTTCTACGTGAACTTGCGAGGCCGACTTGTCGTCGAGAACGCCGGGGTCACACAGGGAAAGCGCGTTCTGCGCAATTCCCTCGTAACGCTCGCGCTCGGCCGCCAATTTTTGCAGCAAGTCCGCGCGAATCGCTTCGAGGCTCCAGCCCGAATAGTGGCGATTCAAAAACTCGGCGGTGGCGTCGAGTTCGGCCTGTGTGAAGCGGCGGCTTGGCTGCAAAATCTTGTCCCGCGTTTTTCCTCCAGGAGAAATCAGCACAACGACTACGCGCCCATCCGGAAGCAGCCACATGCGCGCGTGCTCCAGAACCGTCTTGCTGAGCGGAGGGGAAACGACAATCCCCAGCCCGTTCGATACCTCCGCAAGCACGTGGCCCGCCCGCTCGGTGATTTCCGCGGCGGTTTTTGCGCCGCTCATCTCGCGCTGAATCCATTCGCGATCCGTGACGCTGATCGTCGCCTCCGAAGCAATCTCCTGGGCAAAGAAACGGTAGGCCGCGGCCGTGGGCACCCGTCCTGCCGAAGTATGCGGCTGGTAAAGAAACCCGCCGTCCTCGAGGTCGGCCATGACGTTGCGAATCGTGGCCGTGCTCAAAGTCTCCTCGAAGCCCTTGGAGATGGCGCGCGAAGACACCGGTTCGCCCGTCTCAATGTACGTGCGCACAATGTCCGCCAGAATCTGGCGGTTACGCCGTTCCTGTAGCGCGGCCGTTCTCAGGGCAGCACCATGCTCCGCATGACTGAACCCTCTATATCTATTGTAAAAAGTGTGTCAAGGGCGGTCAACGCGCATGTCAACGCGCACTGGCAGAAATGGTTCACGCGGGCCGCTTCAAGCGTTGTCGATTTGGGCGCGCTGGAGCTTGTCGGAATAATCGATGTAGATGGTCTTCCATTCGGTGAAGAAATCAATGGCGGCGATGGCGGCTTCGCGGTGGCCATTGCCGGTCTGCTTAGTGCCGCCAAAGGGCAGATGCGTTTCCGCCCCAATCGTGGGGGCGTTGACGTAGACGATTCCGGTGTACAGATCGCGTGCGGCCTGGAAAGCGCGGTTCACGTCTCGCGTGTAAATCGAAGCGGAAAGGCCGTAAGGCACGCCGTTCGCCACTTCAATGGCCTCGCTTAGGCTGCTGATCGGAATCACCGAAACAACCGGGCCGAAGATTTCTTCCTGGGCAATGCGCATGTTTGGCGAGCAGTCACCGAAGACCGTAGGGGCATAGAACCAGCCTTTGTCGTGGGCGCCGCCGGTTAGCCGGGTTCCTCCCGCAAGCAGTTTCGCGCCTTCGAGTTTGCCGATCTCCACGTAGGTCACGACCGTGTTTAATTGTTGCTCGTTGATGAGCGGCCCCATTTCGGTTGCCGGATCCCGGCCGTCTCCGACTTTTAATGATTTGGCGCGCTCTACGAACCGTGTGACGAACTCTTTGTAAACGCTCTTGTGCACGGCAATGCGGCTGGCGGCGGTGCAACGCTGGCCCGTGGTGCCGAATCCGCCCCAAATCGCGCCGTCAATTGCTAGATCGAGGTTCGCATCGTCCATCACGATGAGGATGTTCTTGCCGCCCATCTCCAGGCTGCAGTGCTTGAAATCGGGCGCGCAGGCTTCGGCGACGAGCCGGCCCACCGAACTCGATCCGGTGAAGCTGATGACCGGCACGGCTTTGTGTCGCGCGAGCGGCGCACCGGCATTGGGCCCGTCACCGCTCACCAAGTTCACGACGCCTCGCGGCACACCCGCTTCGGTCAATACCTGTACGAGGTGATACGCGGAAAGCGGCGTATCTTCGGCGGGTTTCAGCACGACCGTATTTCCGCTGACCAGGGCCGGCATCATCTTCCACGAGGGAATGGCCATCGGGAAATTCCACGGCGTGATCATCCCGCAGACGCCGATGGGCTGCCGCACGCTCATGGCGAATTTGTTGGGCAATTCCGAAGGCGTGGTCTGACCAAAGAGCCGGCGGCCTTCGCCGGCCATGTAGTAGGTCATGTCGATGGCTTCTTGCACGTCGCCGCGCGTTTCTTCGAGGACTTTACCCATTTCGCGGGTCATGTCCTTGGCAAAATCCTCTTTGCGCTCGACGAGCAGCTCGGCGGCGCGGAACAGAATTTCCGCGCGTTTGGGCGCGGGTACCAGCCGCCATTTTTTGTATGCTTCTGCTGCCGCTTCTACCGCCGCATCGACATCTTCGTCGGTCGAGGCCACGAACATTCCCACCAACTCATCGGTGTTCGCGGGGTTGCGGTCTTCGTAGGCTTTGCCCGAGCGCGACTCCACCCATTCGCCGTTGATAAAGTTCCTGAAAATCCTTGGCGCTACTGCCGTGGCCATACTTCCTCCTGGCGTTTCACGCGGCTGCCGGATTTCGATCCGGGACGTTGCGGAAAGGCAGCGCGAGCCACTCGTCTGTCGAGACAAAAATGTTACCGTCGCCTCGCAACAGCGTCAAATCGGCATTTCTTCGCGCGCTGGTACTCTTGAATCGTTCTTTGGCGGAGCATAACTCGGGACGAGCGCGGAGGGGAAATGATAGGAGCCCGATTGTTCACCCGCCAAGAATCTCATCGCGAATGGGGGTAATCTAATGATGGCAATGAAACCGCCCACGTTCAAAGGTTGACTCGCTTGTTTCTTGGTGGAGGGGTCCCTCTACCTCATCGCCCTTGCGGCAGCGGCAATCGCTCGTCTGTGCAAACCCGCGCCTTAGCGGAGACAGCTCGTTCACGCGGTTCGGATGCGGGCAATCTCCTCGAGACCCCGCTCAGGGATTTCCTGTTCGCGGATGATGAACTTCTGCACCTTGCCGCTGGGTTGACGTTCACCTGAACCATTCCGGTGCGCGCGCAGGCGAGGAAAAGGAGAACCCACTCGACGCAACTGCTGGCCCATACCCCGATGCGCTCTCCGGACTCGAGGCCTAGGCCCACGCGCGGTTTCTTCGACACGCTCTTTCAGTTCGCGATAAGTGAGCCGGGCATTTTGATGGCGCACGACAAG
Source organism: Acidobacteriota bacterium (assembly GCA_003223215.1). Classification (GTDB taxonomy): domain Bacteria; phylum Acidobacteriota; class Terriglobia; order Acidiferrales; family UBA7541; genus Acidiferrum. Next base: position 29,433 of record QHYH01000084.1, on the reverse strand, counting down.
AGCTTCGTGCGCAGGCAGCCGGCGAGCCATCCGCGACCGCGCTTCAAAGATGGTCTCTGCCCGAAGCGCGAGGTGAGGACCTCGCGAGTAGCTTAGCTCGGGCATTCAATCGCAATCGGTTGCGTATATCTACTTTTCCTAAAGGCCAGCCTGTCAAACAAATTCTCCGGCTGATTGGGACGCCTTGTCTTAACGGACGCCCGAGGCCTTCGTTTTATCCATTACGGCTTCGCCGCTTTTCATTACCCAGCGCACGTTGTTCAGGACCACGGTGATATCCGCCAGCGGATCGCCTTCGACGGCGACTAAATCAGCAAAAAAACCGGGCGCGACCGCGCCGAGCTCTTTTTCTTTGCCCAATAGTTCTGCGGCATTGCTGGTAGCCGTGCCGAGCGCCTGCTCGGGCGTCATTCCCGCTTTGACGAACCAGCCGAGTTCGCGCGTGTTTTGGCCAAACATCGTGTAAATCGCATCCGAGCCCATAGCGAACTTCACTCCGGCCTTGAACGCCTTGCGCGCGGTTTCCAGATTGCGCGGGATGAATGCTTGCAATTTTTCCTTGTAGCCTGGCGCGTAGCCGATTTTGTCCCCGTTGTCGATGTAGTAGCGGTTGTGATCAATCGTTGGGACGTAAAACGTGCCATGCTTCGCCATTTCCGCAATCGTGGCATCGTCCATGTCGGTTGCGTGCTCGAGGGAATCGGTTCCCGCCCGCACGGCGTCGCGTGCCCCGGCGGGCCCGTAGGAATGAATGGCGATCTTTTTGCCGAATTGGTGCGCGGTGTCGACGGCCGCCTTGATCTCCTCGTAGTTGTAGGTCTCGAAGCCGGTGACGTCATCATCCGTTCCTGTCGACGCATACATCTTGATGACGTCCGCTCCGGCGGCAATCTGCTGGCGCACCACGCGAAGCACTTCCGGAACGCCATCGGCGATTCCGCCAGCGGGGGGATGGAATCCCGGCTTGTAGGGAGTATTGGTAATGTACAGGCCATAGCCGCAAACGAACATGCGCGGGCCCACCATCTCGCCGCGATTGATCAGGTCGCGCATGGCCATATCCATATATTGATCCGAGCCCAGGTCGCGAACCGTGGTCACTCCGGCTTCCAGCGTGCGCAGCGCACCCTTGCGCGCAAGGAAAACCTCCACCGCCGGCGGATTGGCCGTTAGTTGCTTCAGCATCGGCTCGCCCGGCGTCTCGTCGGTGTACATCGTCATGTGGGTATGCACGTCGATGAGTCCCGGCAGCCCGGTGTATGGCGAAAGATCGATTACTTCCGCACCGGAAGGAATCGCCGCTCGGTCGCTCGTCACCGTCTTGATGCGGTCGCCTTCCACGATGACGATGGCGCTTGTCCACAGTTTGCCTTGGGCATCCCACAGCTTGCCGAAGCGCACCGCCTTGACGGTTTTTGCAACCTGCTTTGGCTGTGCAGACACGGGAGATAAGGCAACCACTAGAGCAAACAGGACCATCGGAAGGAGCAGACAAATCCGCCGCATGGCACACCTCCGCGGGGGCCTTTCCAGGCACAACCTGCGCTTTCTAATTCACTTCTCGCTGGAATGCAATGGCAAAGAACGCCGCACGACAGGCAACGAGGATGAGGTCTTGGAAGTGGAAGACTTAGTGATGGGGCTGGCCGGATTGCGTTGGAGGCGCAGTCAGCCTGGAAGCCGTGGTGGAATGCAGCGGCCGCGCAACGCCCGCGATCGGAGACCCAAGGCCCAACTGCTGAAGGCTCCGGGCATCGAGCTTGCCGGTCGGGCTCAGGCCATGAGCCTCCTGAAACTTCCTCATGGCCTCGGCGGTGGACTCATCCCATTTCCCGCTGGGTCTCCCCGTGTACGAACCGTCCTTTGCGAGCGCCTGCTGGATTTCCGTAACGCGTTCGGGAGTCGGGGCTTGCTGGCCGCGTTCCTTCCGTTTGGATCTCGAAGACTGTCTTTTGTGTGAACTGCTGTGCGCGGTGGAACCGGCAGCCTTCCTTCCGGCAGGCTTGGCTTGCACGGAGGGAGAAAACGCACCCAGCCCCGCTGCCAGCAGCAGCGACGAAGCCAGGTGCGTTGCCTTCTGAAGGTTCATGCGCATCGATCGGGTCGTGTCGCGTTATTGTTGATTGTCTGACGGGACTTTGCCGGACAGATAAACCGTCAGCATCCGGTCGCCATCCTGCCGGCGAAGAACCTTGAACACCACGTCGTCGCCGGGTTTCAGCTTGGACACCGCAGCCCGGTAGTCCGCGACTGAGTTGATCGGCTGGCGATTGATTTCGGTTATCACGTCGCCGCGAGTAAACAGAAGGTCTTCGGCGAACGACGCGGGTTCAACTTCCGACACGATCACGCCTTTTTGTCCTTCAATGCCCACGCGATGCCCGCGCTCCGGCGTCAGTTCTTCGACGTGCAAACCGAACTCGGTGGGAACCGCTTCGCCGGGCTGATCACTCATGCGGCCGGCGGTATTCGGGAAAACCCGCGTACGGTCCTCGACCGTGGCAGTGGCTTCTTTCTGCGCCCGGTCACGCATGTAGGTTAGCTTGACCTTGCTTCCAATCGGCGCTTCCGCGATGGGATTGACCAAGTCGTTGCCGGTCTTGACGGCATGGCCGTTCACGCTGGTGATGACGTCCCCGCCCTTCAGTCCAGCTTTTTCCGCCGGGCTGCCGGCCTGTACGCTTTCGATCACGACGCCGTAAGGCGCACCGAGGGATTTCAGGGTAATCGGGTTGGTGCTGATTTCTTCCTGGAAGCTCACGCCAATTGAGCCGCGGGTCACGCGCCCTTGCTTGATTATTTGATCGTAGACGCGGATCGCGGTTGTGGACGGCAGGGCGAAGCCCACTCCCTCATAGCCGCGGCTGCCCGTAATGATGGCGGTGTTGATGCCGATCACCTGGCCGGAGAGGTCGACCAGCGGCCCGCCCGAGTTGCCGGGGTTGATGGCCGCGTCGGTCTGCAAAAACCTCTGGAACTGCTGCCCGATGCCGCTGCGGTCCTTGGCGCTGATGATTCCGGCCGTAACCGTGGCTTGCAGTCCGAACGGGCTGCCGATGGCCAAAACCCAGTCGCCTACCTGCACACCATCCGAATTGCCCAGCTTTGCAGTTGGCAGTTCTTTGTTGGCGTCGATTTTAATCACGGCGAGATCGGTGTCTTCATCCGCGCCCACCAGCTTGGCGGTGTACCTCGCGGTCTCGCCGTTCAACTGCACTTGAATCTTGGTGGCTTGCTCGATGACGTGATTGTTGGTGAGGATGTAGCCGCGCTTGTCCACGATCACGCCTGACCCAAGGCTGCGGTCTGCTGGCGGGGGGCTGTCCGGCCGGCCATCGAAGAAGCGGTCAAAGAAATCCTGCATCGGATCATCTTGATCATAAGGCTGCGCCCGGCGCTTCCGCGCTTGCCGGCGCTCCAGCACCTGCGTCGTGGCGATATTGACCACCGCGGGCTCGACTTTGTTCACGATGCCCGCAAAAGTATTTGTCGCAGGAATGGGATCCGGCACCGTCAGCGTTGTCGCCGTTGTTCCCGGGAACCCAAATCCCTTCGTGGCGGAGACCCGACCGGAAACCACCGAGCCGATCAGGATTCCCACAACCAAGGTGAAGCCGACAAATGCTGCAGCCAGGATCTTGCGCTGGCGCGCCCAGTTCAACAGCTCCCTAACTTGATCTCCCATGTCCCCTTGCTCCTCTTCTGACTGGCGGCCGCGCCGGTGTAGAGTGTGTGCAGATGCTCTTCGACCAGAGTGGACTCATCGCCAAACATTCCGGGCAAACCCCCGTGCCCGTCTGGGTAGTATAACACTGTCATTTCTTCGTGGTTGCTGCCTTTCCGGGACGTCATCGAAGGATAACTACCCGGTTGGCGGAGAGAATCCCGCGTTTACCCATGCTCCATTGGACGCACGAACCCGCCAATTTGTTGTCAAGGGGCAGTGCGCTCGGCTCGCTCGGGGGGCCGACAGTGTAAATCGCTGGCGCCCAAGGAGTAATCTAAGCGGAATATCCGGCGAGCCGAAGCTTGTTGTTAACACTCGAGGCGTTCGGCGCGTCTGGAATCCCTGATGGAGTTGTACCCCGGATCGGGCTTGCGTGTGGGATACATCCTTGACCTTCGAGCGGCGAGCATGGAACGTCAGGCCGTGACAGGCCAGCCGATTACAGAAACCTGCGCGGACGACGTGCTGGTAAGCGCTGCGCGGGCGGGCGACCGGTCGGCCTTTGGCCTGCTCTATGACCGCTATGCGCGGATGGTACATGGCATTCTGCTCTGCCGCGTGCCGCCCCGCGACGTAGACGACCTGGTCCAGGAAGTCTTTTTGCTGGTGCTGCGCCAGCTTCATTCCCTGCGGGATATTTCGCGCTTTGGGGCTTGGCTCAGCACCATCACGCGCAATCGCGCCAACGATTATTACCGCAAGGCTAGTCCCGTGGATCGCGCGACCGACCCTGTCGCGGAAGAGCAGGCGGAAAGCCGCACGAATGATCATATCGTAGAGCAAGAGGCAGCCATGACTCTGGCTGTGCTGCGGACCCTGCCCTACACGTATCGCGAATCCCTCACGCTGCGGCTGGTAGAGGGGATGACCGGCCCGGAGATCGCGGCACGGATGGGACTGACGCATGGCTCGGTGCGAGTGAACCTGCATCGTGGGATGCAAATGCTGCGCGAAAAGCTGGCGGAGAAAGCGCGAAGCGCGGCGCAAAACATGGGCAAAGCATTGTAGCGGCGGCCCGCCTGCCGCGGGCAGGCTTTACGCCGCTCGAGCGCGACGGGCGCCGAACGAAGGAGTAGAACCAAGCGAATGGGCATGAGTGAAAGAGAGAAGGATCCTGCCATGAAAGAAGGTTACCTGTGGGACGGCTCGGGCGAGCCGGACCCGGAAGTACAGAAACTGGAAAGCTTGTTGCGGCGCTATCGCCACGACCAGCCCGCGCCGGCGTTTGATCCACTCGCTCAGGAACAACCTCGACCGCGAGGCTGGCGCTTCCCTGCATTTCGATTTTCCTTTCCGTTGGCCGCCGCCGCAGCCGTCGTTTTGATGAGCATCACGACATTCCTTGTTTTGCGCGCGAAGCAAGCGAACAGTCGAGGGCCCGCTTGGGAAATTGTGCGCATCGCGGGCGCGCCGCGGGTTGGCTGGCATGTGCTCAGCGCAAATTCGGAAACCGCGAAACTGAAGGTTGGGCAAACTTTGGTGACCGACAATTCTTCGCGCGCCAGCATTACGCTCGAAGAAACCGGCCGAATCGAGGTTGATCCTCAATCACGACTCCGCGTGATTGCAAGCCGCCTCGGCCACGAACGATTGTCGCTCGAGCGCGGAACCATTCATGCCACCATCTGGGCGCCACCGGGAGAGTTTGTTGTGGACACGCCTTCCGCAGTGGCCGTGGACTTGGGATGCGTTTACACGCTGCAAGTGGATGATTCCGGGGCGGGACTGCTGCGTACGACGATGGGCTGGGTTGGCTTCAAGCTGAATGGCCACGAGTCGTTCATCCCCGCTGGCGCAGTCTGTCGAACGCGTCCCCAAATTGGGCCAGGTACGCCGTACTTTGAGGACGCCTCGCCTGCCTTCCGCGATCGATTGACGAAATTTGATTTTGCGAAGGTCACGCCCGAGGAGCGCCAGGCGTTGCTCGAGATGTTGCTGACCGATGCGAGGAAGCAAGATGCGCTGACGCTCTGGCATTTGCTTTCTCGGGTGAGCGATCGGGAGCGCCCCAACGTTTATGATCGTCTTGCTGCGCTTGCTCCGCCACCCATGGACGTTACGCGCGAAGGCGTTCTGCGCCTTGACCAGAAGATGTTGGATTCCTGGTGGAATTCATTGGGCTACGGGGATGTTTACCTGTGGCACATGTACGAGCGCACCTGGTCAGAGCGCTAAGGAACAGTTAACAATACACGAAAAGGAAGCGTCTCCTGTTCTGAAGTTCGAACACGCTCGAATCGAACGCCCGAAAAGGAGACAAGACAAAATGAAAGCAAAGAAAGAAATTGGGCCATTCAGACATTTCTTCGCCGCTGCCGCGGCGGTGCTGCTTTTTGCAAATGCAGCGCTAGCGGGACCGCCGCTCGTCTGCCATGTGTTTGAAATTGGCCACGCCAAATCGCTGCCGCTGGCCAGCCACAGCTGGAATCTCAGCGGCTCGGAGAATTACGATACAAAGAATCTGGTGAAAGACACCCTGGACACTCTTGCACCGCAAACGCCGGTGCTCGTTCGCATGGAAACGCTTCGCCGCGCAACTCTCTATGCGCGCAAAGATCCCATCGCGGCGAAGGAACTGCTCGCAAAGCTTTACTCCCGCGCCAGTTCCGCGGAATCTGCGGGCCACGCCGACGCGCTCGCGTGGTTCGACGCCGGCTACGTTGTGGAAACCTACAAGCAGTGGATTGGGAGGGATTTGCCGCACATGACTGACGGCATGCCCATGGACGCGAACCCGGCCGCGGGAGTGGATGGTTACGCCATGGTCAAGAAGGCCATCGCGCTTCGCGGCGATGACCCGCAAATGGAATTTGCCGCCGCGCTGATAACTCTGTCTGGACCTCGCGACGAGCATGCCCAGCACGCGCAAAAAGCGATCGCGGGTGCCAAGATGGATGCCCTGCTCGCACAGAATCTCGCCACGCATTTCCTCGGCGGCAAGGAGCAGACCGTGTCGGAAATGCTCGCGAAGGGTTCGACTACGAAGTGATGCAGGTCCTTGCCGAGATAAGTGGGCGGCCAGGGGAAATCCGCCATCCAGACCGTGCCGCCATCATGCAGATGGTCCGGGCATCTGGATGGCGGACCCTGTACTTTGCGTGACCGAGCCAGGCCCTCCTGACTCTTTGACACAACAGGGAAGCTGGTTCTCGTATGGAAATTGTGGGATAGCCTGACGCAACGATGGGAGTCTAGCAAAGTTCAAAGATCTTGACTTTGGCAGTGATTTGCGGCATAAAAGGAGTAGCTGCGGTTGCGGCGACACGTGGCGATTTAGGGCAACTTGCTCCACGTAAAAAACTGCTAAAGAGCTGGCAGAGTTTCTTAGAGACCCTCCGAGCACTTTGGCACGGAGGGTTTTTTCATTTTGCCCTCCTTGCTGCCCGAATCAATTCTCCTTCGCGTGTTTCCTTCCGTAGCAGCCGTGGTTTGAGCCGGAAGCCAGTCAGCGCATGCGAGAGCAGCGTTGCCCTTCGCCGCCGAGTGCCGATCACGGAGTGCTGCAAACTAAGGAATCGCTCCCATGTCTCAAGACTCGCTCTATCAGTTGCGCTGCCGCGAATGCGGCAAAACCTGGGGGAACGTGCCCCGTTCTTTTTGCGAAGACTGTTTTTCGCCGCTTGAAGTCGCCTACGATTACGATGCGGTCGAGAAAATTGCCCGGCGCGAAAACCTTTCCCGCCGGGCATTCAACATGTGGCGCTATTCCGAGCTGCTGCCGCTGACCGAGGATTTCGCCGCACGAACGGCCATCGGCGGGACGCCGCTCGTTCGCTCACAGAAGCTCGCTCGGCAATGGGGCTTGAAGAATCTTTATCTGAAAAATGATGCGGTGTGCTTCCCTTCTCTTTCCTTCAAGGATCGTGTGGTTGGCACGGCGTTAGCGGCCGCGCGACGCTTCGGATTTGAAACCGTCGGCTGCTCTTCGACCGGGAACCTTGCTAATGCCGTGGCCGCACAAGCTGCTCAACACGGCTTTGACGCCTGCGTGTTCATCCCCGCGGATCTCGAACCGGCAAAAGTGCTGAATACCGCGGTTTACGGTGCGCGCATCGTGCGCATCAACGGAAACTACGACCACGTCAATCGCCTGTGTGCGCAGATTGCCGACCGGTATCGGTGGGGCCTGGTCAACGTGAACCTGCGACCTTACTACTCGGAAGGCTCGAAGACGCATGGCTACGAAATCGCCGAACAGCTGGGATGGAAGCTGCCGGACAACGTGGTCGTGCCCATGGCGGGCGGCTCGCTCATTACGAAAATCGCGAAGGCCTTCAAAGAGCTGGTCACGCTAGGCTGGGTCGAGGACAAGCCGGTGAAGTTCTTTGGCGCGCAGGCGACCGGCTGCTCGCCAATCTCCGATGGCGTAAAGCGTGGCCTGGCGCGCTTCGAGCCGCAGAAACCCAACACCATTGCGCGTTCGCTGGCGATCGGCAATCCCGCCGACGGCCCGTTTGCCATGAAGCTCGTCCGCGAATCCGGCGGCTGGGCGGAAGACGTTTGCGATCGGGAAATCGTGGACTCGATCAAGCTGCTGGCCGAAACCGAAGGCATTTTCACCGAGACGGCCGGAGGAGTCACCGCAGGGGTCACGGAAAAACTGATCGGGCAGAACCGCATCAAGCCCGATGAAACCACGGTGGTTTCGATTACTGGGAATGGGTTGAAGACGACCGACGCGATTGCCACTGAGTTTCCTGCGACGGAAGCGATTGCGCCGCGGCTGGAAGCGTTTGAGGCTTATCTGGACGCGCACATTGGGGCTGCGGCGGCAGCAAAGGCTTAGGCAGCCATGAAGAAGCTTTTGACAGAAATATCGGGACTTGTGCGCTGAAAGTTGAGAAACTGAGGACCAAAAAATCTATTGGACGAAGGAGCTTTGGACTTATGCCAGTTACGATTGAAATCCCCACCGCGTTTCGGCGCTTCACGGACGGCGCCCCACGAGTGGACTGTAGTGCTTCGACCGTTGCGGAAGCGCTCGACACGCTGACCAAGCGATTTCCAGGCCTCTCGCGCCACGTCCGCGACGACAGCGGGCAAATCCGCCAATTCCTCAATATTTATCTCAATGAGGAAGACATCCGCTTCCTCGGCGGAGAATCCTGTGCTCTACGGGAAGGCGACCGCGTGCTGCTCGTGCCCTCGATCGCAGGTGGTTCCGAAGGCTGCTAGTTTTCTCTTCCCGCAGGTCGCTCGGCGGGCGCATCTCCCGCGAACACCGCCCAACCCTCCGATTCCGGAAACATTTTGGCGGGAGACTTCGTTCTATCCTGTGACGGCGGAAGGAGTGTGTCCATGCGTAAAGCCAGCTGCTTTCTTTCCCTGCTATCCCTGGCGGTTTTCTCGACTCCGCCACTCACGGCACAATCCAAGAAGATGGAGGCGACAGACCTCCCAGAGCATCCCTTTCAGGTGGACTATCCGTCCGGCCGCCAACTAAGCCTTCGCTTGCGATCCGGCGACGTCCGCGTGGTGGGCAAGGCGGACAACCAGATTTCGGTCCGCCTGGAGGCCCGTGACTCGGAGAGGGCCCGAGAGGTCAAAGTATTCTTCGAGCGGTTCGACAACTCAGCCGAACTGCGGGTGTCGGGCGGTCCCAGAAACGACCTTCGAATCATCGTAGAAGTGCCAAAAAACACCGGGCTTTTTGTTCGCATGCCCGCCGGTCAACTGGAAATCAGCGACATCACCGGAGACAAGGATGTGCAGCTTCACGCCGGTGAGTTGATTCTTCACGTGGGCAACCCAGCCGATTATTCCCGCGTGGATGCATCGATAACCAGCGGCGGTCTGGAGGCGCCGCCCTTTCACGAGGACCACGGCGGACTGTTTCGCTCTTTCCAGAAGACCGGAAACGGCAAGTACCGGCTTCATGCCCACGTAGGGGCAGGCGACCTGACGCTGCGTTGAGTGTTTCTCCCTATATTTTCAGTCGGTCGCCGCAACCTTTTGAGGAAGGAAGTGTTTATTTAAGTATGAGGCTTCGATTACTCATCTACGCTGTGGCTTCGCTGGTGTTGCTGGCCTTTTACGCCCCGGCGCGAGCGATTGCGTCCCTCTTCTCTGACTGGCAAGACATTTAGAGATTCCCTTCCTCCCAAACCTGTGCGGTGTGTTTGATCGCTTACCAAGAGTGGGGCGGTGCTCTGGCCCCTGCAACGACATTAAATCCGCGGGGTTTCCCAGCGCCGCGTTTGCTGAGAACGGAACATGGCTTCGATCACTGCCATGTTGGCAATGGCGTCTTCCAGGGGCACGGGTACTTCGCTGCCCTCACGGATCGCCCTCGAAAAGGCATCGCCTTGAATGGTGTACTGGTCGCAAGTCGGAATGGTTTCCACTGTGATGCCGCTTCCCAATACGTCCTTGCCGTCGTCGATCAGAATCTCGCACGGACGGTCATTCGGCGCATTGAAAGGAATTTTGATTTCAATGCGCCCTTCGGTTCCCAGGAACTGCATGCGCTGATAAGGAACCAGTTGTGTGCTGCAGGTGAATATGGAATGCCCCGAGGGAAACTCCATCATTGCTGAACTCAAGCGGTCCGTGCCAAACTCCGGATCTGCCTCGAGCAGCGCAACCACGCGCAAGGGCTCTTCTCCCAAGATCCAGCGCGAGATCGTAATCGGATAGCAGCCAATGTCCAGCAAGCCTCCGCCACCCCATTCCGCCACATTGCGCACGTTTTGGGGATCGCGGTTGAAGTAGCTGAACGCGCCGATCGTCGAGCGCAGCTTTCCGACAACGCCTTTGCTAATTAGATCCCGAACTCTCACCCATTGGGGATGCGTCTTGACCATGAAGGCTTCGCCGATCTTCACGCCCGTGCGGTCGCGCGCCGCAAGCAAGCTCCTGGCTTCGCGGACGGTCAAGCCGATAGGCTTCTCGCACAGGACATGCTTCCCTGCCTCAGCGGCTTTGATGGACCAGGGCACATGCAAATGATTGGGCAGCGGGTTGTAAATAGCTTCAATTTCAGGGTCTTGGAGGAGTTCCTCGTAGGAACCGCAAGCTTTGGCAATATCGAACTTCGTCGCCGCCTCGTGCGCTTTGCGCGGATCACGCGAGGCAATGGCGGCGATTTCGCTCCAGCTGCCTTTCTGCATTGCGGGAATCACTTTCTTCACCGCGATTCCTGCCACCCCCAGCACACCCCATTGGACCTTCTGTCCGCTCACACGCTCTCCTCTTGTTGTCTTGGCATCCGATTACTGGCTTGCGCTTGTAGCGTACGGGCTTTCCGCGCGATATCGCTTTTCAAATTCTTCCTTGGTGCAAACCGTCTTCAAGTCCGTAACCCGGTCGATGCAAAGGATTCCGTCCAGATGATCAATTTCGTGCTGAAGCAGCTCGGAAAGGTCGCGGAGCTCTCCGGCGCGCACTTCGTGCGTTGTTCCCTGCAGGTCTTGATATTGCACAGTGACTTCGCGATTCCGCTCTACTTGCATGAAGATGGACAAGAAACTAAGGCAGGCGTCCCACACGACGATGCGTTCGGCGCTGCGCTCGATAATTTTTGGATTCACGAGAGGCCACGGGTCTTCGCCGGGCAGGCGTAAAAAGATCACGCGCTGCAAAACTCCAATTTGCGGCGCTGCGATTCCTCGTCCATAGCCGGTAGTCTTGCGCCAAAAGGCAAGCGTGTCTTCAAGGTCCTCGACCAGCGCGCGAATTCCCGGGGCAGAGGCATCCTGTACTTCTTTGCACATCTCGCGCAGGACGGGGTCCCCAAGTTGTCGAACCTTCTGGACCGCCATTGCCTTACCTCCGTTGCGCTTTGACGATACCGCGATTCTTGACCTGCGAAAAGGCGCATCCTTTGGTATGATCTGGCCCGCGGCCAGCTCATGGGACGGCTGACGCGGCAAAACATCCAAGGAGGAGATATCGAATGCGAAGAGGACTTCTGGTCCCGGTATTCGGGATGATCGTTCTCGGCGGACTCGCCTTCCTGAACCGGCTGGCTGCGCAGGAGAAAAAGGACGCCATGCCCGAACCCACCGTCAAGGTAGGGGATGTGGCTCCGGACTTTACGCTGCGCGACACGCATGGCAAGGAAGTGTCACTGCATGATTTCCGCGGCAAGAAGAGCGTGGCGCTGGCGTTTTATGTTTTCGCCTTCACCGGTGGTTGAACGAAGCAAATGCAGAACTTCCAGCAGAACCTGGCGAAGCTGGAAGCTGCAGACACCCAAGTATTGGGTGTGAGCATGGACAGCCCATTCAGCAATGGCGCGTGGGCGGAAAAAATCGGCGTGACCTTCCCGCTGCTGAGCGACTGGGGCGGCGACGTTACGAAACAATACGGGCTCTACAATCCGAAATACAAAGCGGCGCGCCGCATCAATTATTTGATCGACAAGGAAGGCAAAGTCGTCGAGATGCAGATCGACAGCGAGGCGATCGATCCAACGAAGATCGTCACGCTCTGCGAACGCCGTAAATCCGAAAAATAGACGCACCCGAGCCGGACGCAGATCCCACGAGCCGAAATGCGAGTCCCCCGCCTTGCGCTGGTCGCGGGTGCTCGGGCGCTCTTCACTGCGATTTTGCACCCCAATACGAGAGTGCTAGAATTCTCAGTGAACCGCCATGCCACCGAAAACGCTCTATCAAAAAATCTGGGATGACCACGTTGTCTGGGAAGAGCCGGGAAAGCCAGCGCTCATTTACATTGACCGGCATTTAATCCACGAGGGCACATCACCACAGGCGTTTGCGGGCCTGCGCGCGGAAGGCCGCAAGGTGCGCCGGCCGGATCTCACTTTCGCGGTGATGGACCACTCCGTTCCGACCAAGGATCGCACGCTGCCCATTCTGGATAACGACGCCAAGCTGCAATTTGAAGCGCTAGAGAAGAACTGCCGCGAATCCAGCGTGCGTTTGTTCGACATGAACAGCCGCCACCAAGGCATCGTGCACATTATCGGCCCGGAATTGGGCATCACGCAGCCGGGTCAGACGATTGTTTGCGGCGACAGCCATACGTCCACGCATGGCGCGTTTGGCACGCTGGCGTTTGGGATTGGCACGAGCGAAGTAGAACACGTGCTCGCCACGCAGTGCCTGGTGCAGGCGCGGTCGAAGACGCTCCATATCCTGGTGAACGGGAAGCGGCCGAAAGGCGTCACCGCGAAGGACATTATTCTGACGATCATCGGGAAAATCGGGATTGCCGGCGGGACGGGTCACGTTGCGGAATATGGCGGCGAAGCCATTCGCGCGCTCTCGATGGACGGCCGCATGACCGTTTGCAACATGAGCATCGAAGGCGGTGCACGCGCCGGAATGGTCGCGCCGGATGACACCACGTTCGCGTATCTCGAAGGCCGGGCGTTTGTGCCGCGCGGCAAGGCGTTCCAAGAAGCGGTGGAACGGTGGAACCAGCTGCGCACGGACGATAGCGCACAATTTGACATGACCGTCGAGCTGCAAGCCGAACAGATTGCTCCGCAGGTCACTTGGGGCACGAATCCAGGCATGGTTACCAGTGTGACGGCCCGTGTTCCCGACCCGCGCGAATTCAAGGATCCCAACGATCAGAAGGCTACGGAAAGCGCACTGAAGTACATGGGGCTGAAGCCCGGTACGCCGATTGTGGACATTCCCGTGGATCGCGTGTTCATCGGCTCATGTACGAATTCGCGGCTCGATGATTTGCGCGCCGCCGCTAATCTCGTGGCCGGCAAGCACGTGGCAAAAAACGTCAAGCAGGCGCTGATTGTGCCGGGATCGCGCGGCATTAAGTCGCAGGCGGAAAAAGAAGGGCTCGACAAGATTTTCCGCGAAGCAGGATTCGAGTGGCGCGACGCGGGCTGCAGCATGTGTATTGGCATGAATGCGGATGTCTTGCCACCGCACGAGCGCAGCGCGAGCACTTCGAATCGCAATTTCGAGGGACGCCAAGGCAAAGATAGCCGCACGCATTTGGTTAGTCCGGTGATGGCTGCTGCTGCAGCCATCGCGGGACATTTTGTGGACGTTCGCGAATTCGACGTGGCCCATGTGGAGTAGAAAATGGAGGAGTTGTTCGGGAAGTCTTTAATACGGTCCTGGTCAGAGCAAGCGTCCAAATGGACGCCTGGTGCAAGGCGGAAGTTTTTGGTTGGAACGATTCTTTATGGTCTCGGGGTCCTGCTGCAATTGACTCAGAATCTTGTCCGTTCTTGCTCTTTGTCCATGCCAGTGAGGTGGTCGGCATTCTAATATCAGTCGGCTTGGCTGTTCAGTTCTGGGGAATCGTGGCTCATTACTACGATTCCGGTCGTCCGAGCAAGGACTGAGAGCGGTGGACGCAAAACGCTGAGGACTAAAGCATGCAACCATTTGCAACGCACACGGGCTTGGTGGCGCCGCTCGATCGCGTCAACGTGGACACCGACCAGATGGTGCCCAAACAGTTCCTGAAGGCGCTCACGCGAGAAGGCTTCGGCCGCATCCTTTTTTACGACTGGCGCTACCTGCCGGGAGAGAAGCCGAATCCGGAGTTTGTGCTGAATTTCCCGCGCTACAAGGGCGCATCCGTGTTGCTGGCGCGCGCCAATTTCGGGTGCGGGTCAAGCCGCGAGCACGCGCCCTGGGGCGTCAAGGACTACGGTTTTCGAGTGATCATTGCCCCGAGCTATGCGGACATTTTTTACAACAATTGCTTCAAGAACGGGATTCTTCCCGCTACGTTGCCCGAAGAGCAGGTCGAGGAACTCTTCCAACGCACGGAAAAAGAAGAAGGTTATTCGCTGACTGTAAACCTGCCGAACCAGACGATCGCCGATAAGCACGGCCTGATGTTCAAGTTCGAAATCGCGCCATCGCGCAAAGAAGTTTTGCTGAAGGGTCTCGACGACATCGGCACCTCGATGCAACAGGCCGCTGCCATTGACGCCTACGAGAAGGCCCACGCCTCGACCGCCACCATGTACGACCCCGTCGACGTGAAGTACTACTCCAACGGCCGATAAAGACGGCCTCCGACTACCGATCAAAGCAACGCGCGGCCTTTGCTTGTAATAAACCAGAAAAAAGCGGGCCGGCGAACCGGCCCTCTGAAGTTGTTGATGGCTTGTGTTTGTTTCTAGAAGGAGACCCGCAAGCCGAGCTCAATGTGCCGCGGGTCGCCGAATTGGCTGTTCAGCACGCCAAAATTGGTTGGATCCTGGAGATTCATTCCGCCAGATCCGTACTGGCCCGGATCGCTGAACTGCATATGGTTAAGCGCGTTGAAGAACTGCGCGTAGAACGTGGCCCCGACCCGTTCGGTGATTCTCGTGGTCTTGGCAATGCTGAAATCCAAGTTCCAGCGATGCTGCCCATACAGCGGGCCGAGATCGTTGGCTCGGCCGTCGAGCCCCAGGATTACCGGCCGGAGGTTGTTGTATGCCGCCGTGGGGTCGGCGAAAAAGTTGACCCCGGAGCCGCAGACACCTGGAGGCGGGCAAGAATTGCCGTTGCTGCCGACAAAGGATGAGTTAACGTTGTAATGCGCTGAGCGGCTGAAACTGGCACCAGCTAGCGGAACCGCGCCCGAGCACCAGGCGACGTTACCTTGCCCGAACTCCTGGCAGGAACCTGTGTACGTCTCCATCACCAGCCCGCTGCTCCACTGGAAGATCGGGGCGAACATCCAACCTCCGATCACGTGGTCCAGGACGCTATTGTGGGTGTCAAACCGCTTCCCTTTACCGAACGGCAGGTCGTAGGTGCCGAGCATATTGAAAACCCACCGCGTGTCAAAAGGAGCCGGTCCGTAGTCGTACCGAAGGTCGAAGGGAACCGAGGGGTTGGCCTGCGTGTACTCCTGGTTGATGCCCACGGTTGACAGCGTGTGGGACCAGGTGAGGTTCGCGTTTAGCGTCAGGCCGTGTCCGGTGCGCTTTTGCACCCGGAGGATACCTGCCTGATAGTTCGAGAATCCTGCGGTAGTATTCGCGAGCATCGAGTTGTAGCCCTGGAGAGTGTTGGGGAGGGCCTTCCCAAAGGTGAAACTCCTATCCATGTCTTGCCACATTGAATAGACACTCTCGGTAGGAATGTTGCCCGTCCCCAATGCCCCGCCTCCTTCATTGGTCTGGACTGCACAGGTAAGCGTCGTGCACAGGGGCAGAGTAGCAGTTGGGTGAGCCGTATTGTACGTGTTGATTGCCGAGTTGGTGGAATTTAGGTAAGCCGCCGGGAGGCTATTTTCAAAGAAAGCCTGCGTGCTGGCGGCCGTCCCTCCATGATCGGCAGCCCAGAGAGCCGCATAGGCCTTGGCGAAGCTCTGTCCGCCCCGCGTCATCATCCAAGGAACGTCGTTCAGGTCGATCCCTTGGTAGAGGTGTTTGGACCACTTGCCCACCCAGGCCGCTTCGACAATTATGTTGTCCGGCAACTCGCGTTGGATGCCAATGGTGATCTGGTCGTTCGCTCCAGGCCGCCAGTTGTTATCGAGGAACGAGATGTTGGAGCCTGCGGGAGAGTTTATCCCAGGTTCCGCTGGGATGGGCAGGGTCTGCTGCACAGTCGGGAAGGGCCCAGTGTTTCCATCCACACCGACGCGGAAGCCGTTGGTAGGATCGGTAGCGGAGCCACCTAAACAGCTGCCCGAGGTACTAGCGCCGTTGCACCGGATCGTTTGGCCGAAGCCGTATCCCAAGAGAGGCACAAGCACGAGGTCTACGCCATTGTTACGGTCGTAAATGCGGGAGTACCCAGCACGAAAGACGGTCTTTCCCTGGCCAAATACACGCCCGAGGATCCCTTCTTGGAATCTCGGGTTCCATGCCACCGAAACGCGGGGGCTGAAGCCGCCATAGAAGGGCTGGAAGGGATACTTGGGATGGCCTCCCACGGCCCCGATGGGCTCAAAGCCGAGGACAGGATTGTAGACTTGTCCCTGCAACGCGAAGTTGACAGTGTTTTGCAGGTATTGTTGGCTGGTAAGGATCGCGCCGCTCGAGTCCACCATGAAGTCCTGCACACCGTTGATTTCGTAAGGCGGCAGCTGCGTGCCCCACTCTAACCCGTAGTTAAGCGTCAGAGTCGGGCGGATTTTCCAGGAATCGTTGTAGTACAGGCTGTAACTATCAATGATCGAAGTGTCTGCGAAGGTCTTGGCACCGGTCAGGTGAAAGTCATTTCCGCCGCGGACAAATAGCTGTGCGGCCGTCCCGAGGAAGCCCAGTGTTCGGGCGTACGCGGTGTCCCAAGTGCCGTTTAGACTGCTATCTAGCCCAGTCGGCCTGTAGGTGGAGGACATTACCAGGCCACTAGCCTTCGTAAGTTGGTAAACCATGTCCGGCAAGCCGGCGACCACTTGGTCGTCGCGAACGTGGTGGTCCCACCAGTGCACCATCGTGCCACCGAATTGCATGTAGTGAGTGCCTTTTACCCAGTTGAGTGTGTCGCTGTAGTTCCAATCATGCCCGTTCCACACGCGATTACGGGAGTTCTGCGTGTCCATATTCAGGGGGCACAGGCAGCCGAAGTGGGAGTCGGAGAATTCGATCCCCGCTGGAACGCCGGAGATCGCGTTCGTCACCCCTTGTCTCTGCCAGAACCACCTGTTGAGGAGGTAGCTAAAGTGAAACTCATTGATCAAATTGGGCCTGATCGTACCGGTCAGACCGGCTACAACATAGCGTGGAAGAGTCGGATTGCTCGAAACGGACTTGGGAACGCCGAGCTTGTCGCCGGGCAGTAGCCCCCCGATATCAATCTGATTGGTGCTCGGAAGAATATCGTTGTAAATCCGATAGGAACCAAAAAACCGCCAGTTTTCGCCAAAATCATGATCAACACGCAACATCCCGTAATCTTCCCTTTCTGGAAGGGACAGCGCCGCCCGGAGCCCCTGAGTGTTCAGAGTGTCGCCGCCATTGGCATCGTTGGGGATTGGCACATATTTGCTCCACAACTGGGACACAACTGGACTGATACCGCGGTTCCGTGGGTCGCAGGTGGCCGTACCGCACATCGCTGTTGGGAGCATCGTGCCGATTTGGGGATCGTTATCGTTTGACCCCACAGAGGGATCTAGTGTCGGGGTTGGGTTCAGGTTGTAGGCCGTGACGACCTTAGAGACAGGATCCCTGAGCTTGATGATACCGGCCCTCATGGCAGCGGATGGAACTGTCCACTCTTGGATTTGTGCTGTTCCCGGGAAGCGTCGGCCCTCGTAGAAACCATAAAAATAGGTCTTCCCTCCCAGGAACTTCCCCGGAAGCAGGGGCCCGCCGAAGCCGCCCCCGAAGCGGTTATCGTGAAACTTCACGATGGGATCGCCGTGGCGATTGTTGTCCCAAGTGTTAGCATTGAATAATTGACTTTGGAAGTATTCGTAGGCCGCCCCGTGGAAAGCGTTCGTGCCGCGCTTGCTCTCCATCATCACTTGGCCGCCCGCGGACGTGAAGAAGTCGGCAGTCTGATTGTTGGTGGCGACCTTGAATTCTTCAATGCTTTCAAGCGGCGTAGGGATGGCGCCTCTGCCCCCTATACCGTTGTTGGTATAGTTGTTGTCGCCCTCCAGGTCGCTGGTTATATTACCCCCGTCCAGCATGTAGGTATTTTGATCGCTTAGGGACCCGGCCACCTGACCGCCGTAGACGTCACCTCCGCGGGGTGCATAAGGAGCGGTAGCAGGCTGCAAGGTCAGAAGCGAGCTTGCATCGCGATTTAGGTTAGGCATGGCGAGCAGCAGGTCGTTAGGCACCGTGCTCCCCATGGTCGCGTTCTCGGTCTGCAGCTCCGCGCCCACCACAGTTTTCACTTCCACGGTCTGGGACATGGTGCCCACTTCCAGCGTGACGTTCAGGGTAAGTTCTGTTCCTACCGTCACCTTCTCGGCGGCTATTCGTGCTAGGCGAAACCCAGTTTTACTTAGCGTAAGACCGTAAACGCCCGGCGTGACGTTGACGAAAACGTACCTTCCGGCTTCGTTGGTCGTCATTGTCAAGGCAGAGCCCGTTGCCTTGTCCGTCAGGGTAACCGTCGCGCCCGCAATAGCGGCGCCTGACGTATCCGTGACCAAGCCGTCTACGGTGCCGGCGGTCTGCGCGTACATCCCGGTTGGAAGCACAGCAAATAGGCAGGCTAATGCAACTGCTACCACAACCACTCGCTTGTTGAACATGCACCACCTCCTGGACGGGCCGGGTAGGCCCTCGAAACTTCGCACACTCCCACGAAAGACCGAACCTCTCCCCAACCGCAAAATCGGATTGCGACTTACAACCCCTACCAGTTCACGAGCGAAAACGGGCTACCGCTTGCAATACTGAGGGCTGTATATTCTCAGATGGAGAAGTTGTCAATAGCGAAATTTACTTAGTCTTTAGAAACAATTTATTTGCGCTTTATCAATAAGGGCAGGAAGTTCTACAAGTAATAGTAGGAGCAGACCGGCAAACACGAGCGGGCGCCCGTGCAAACTAAGAAAGGATTTCTCGTAGACGCAGCGGCTACGCTGAGAAATGGGAGAGCCTCCCAGACAGGTTTAGTAATCGTGGTTACCATTCAATGGTAAAGCTGAGTTGCAACCGGCGTGGAGTATTCGCCTGAAGCTTGTTGCCTTAGCCTAGCACGCCCCAAGTGGATGGGCGCTGCCGCTACAGTAAGGCGACGTCGGTCTACCCAAGGCTGCTTCAAAGAAAACGAAAGAAAGGCTGAACAGACAGGCTGTTGAGATAGGCTAGGTACGCCGGGTTCGGGGCCCCACGCTTTAGTTTGCGGGATGGAACATTCGTGCTGGTTCGTGCCACCATCACGTCTTTCCAGGCATTCGCGAAGCTCTGCCCGCCCAAGGTCATCATGTACGGGGACGGAGATATTTCGATTTCATGTGTAATGCGGCAGCCGATCATGCCGCCCAGCTGGAACAGGTGGTTACCCTTAATCCAAGTTAGGTCGTCCCGATACATGTAGTCATGGCCATTCCAGTAGCGAGTGCGCACGTTCTGGTTGTTCGTATTTATAGGGAATAAAAACAGGGCTGCAACCCGCGCCGCTGTTCTCACCCCCGACCTCGAGAGCTGCCGGGTATCCGGCAACGTTGGGCACGCCGCTCGGATCTGCATAGGCCTACCAGTTCCGTGCGTAGCTGAAGTGGAAGTCATTGGTGAGGCCCGGCCGAAAGTCCTTGGTCACGCCAGCGGTATAGAGCCAGGTATTCTGGGGTTTCTGCCGCATACTGGCCCTTGGTGTCTCCAGGGAAAAGTCCTCCTACATCCCATTGGTCGGTAACCGTCTTGCTCAATTTGTAGTAGTGGTAGGTGCCGTTGAAGTGCCAGCTTCGGGAAGTCATGGTCGATGCGAGCGACACCGAAGTTGCTGGACTGCGGCGTCGAGATGTTGCCTTTGTATCCGCAATAGTTCACCCCGTCGCCGTGGGTGCAGCCGTTCGGTAGGGGCAGGTGGTGTTCCAGAGATTCTGAATTACAGGGTTAACGCCCAAACCACGGGGCTCGCAACCTCCCGTGTGCACAGAATGACAGTCCCCTGGCGTATTGTTCCCTTCGCACACCCGCTAGCACTCACGCAAGTCGCAGAATTCGCCGCGTAAGTGTTGGCAGTTCCCGGACCCGTCGTGGCGACCGGGTTCAGATTGACTACTTCCCCATTCAGCTTAATCAGGCCAGCGCGCAGGGACGGGAGTGGGAAGTTTCTCTCGAAGATTGCGTTCTGCGGCCAACGGAAACCTGCAAAGTTGCCGAAGATGTACCAGTTGCCGCCGAGAAAGTTCGAGTGCGGGATTTTTCCGCCGGCATCCGCCCCAAACCGGTTGAAATGCGAACTGGGCTCACACCGCAACCGCCACTATGTGTGTGCGATCCCCTCGCCGACGTGAAGTACTATTCCAATGGCCGGTAGCCACCTATAAAATCACGTCTCCGTTTGTTTGACCCGCACCGGCCAAGTAGGTCAAAACATGCTCAAACCACGTTTCCTTCCGTGTTTGACGCTCGCACTCGCCTCTTTTCTCATCCCTGGTCGCTCTTCGCCTGCTGACAACTGGATCGAAGTGCGAAGCCCGCACTTCACCGTCAACACCAACGCCGGCGAAAAAGAAGCAAGAAAAATCGCCGATCAATTCGAGCAGATACGCCAGATGTTCCACAGCGCCTTTGGGGCGCTGCGCGTGGACCCGGGCCAGCCCATCATCATCGTGGCCGCGAAGAGCGAAAACACGATGAAGCTTTTTCTCCCAGAAGAATGGGAGGTGAAGGGCCACATCCACCACGCCGGCATGTACCAGCCGGGAGAAGACAAGGATTACGTGGTGATGCGGCTGGATTCCGAAGGCGAGAATCCTTTTCATACGCTCTATCACGAATACACGCACGCATTGATGCGATTGAACTTCAGCGGGTTGCCGCTCTGGCTGGACGAAGGCATGGCGGAGTTTTTGGAAATTCGACGCTGGGAGAGAAGGAGAGCAAGACCGGCACAATTGATCCGGGGCACTTGTACCTGCTCGAGCAAAGCAAGCTCATCCCGATTGAAACTCTGCTGGAAGTCGACCACCAATCGCCTTACTACAACGAGAACAACCGTGCCTCTGTTTTTATGCTGAGTCCTGGGCGCTGGTCCACTACCCGATGATGGACAAAGATGCGCGGCAGCAGCAGTTACTGAAGAATTTTCTGGCGGCATGGCAGAAGTCAGGAAGTCAGGTGCAGGCGGCGCAAACGGCCTTTGGCGACCTGAAACAGTTCGGGAGAAGGATTGAGGGTTACGCGAGACAATCGAGTTTTATGGTTGGCCTGGTCAAGTCAGGGGAGGAAGTGGCGGAAAAGAGCTACACCGCTCGCAGCGTATCTCCGGGAGAAATTGCAGCAATAAGGGGAGATTTTTTCGCTCACCACAACCGCCTGGAGCAGGCGCAACCGGTGTTGCAAGAAGCGGCTCAAGCCGAGCCCAACTTGGCTTTTGCTCATGAAGCCCTGGGCTACTACCACTACGGCAGCAGAAGCTCGGCAAAGCCGACACAGAAATCCAAGAGGCTCTCAAGCTGGGCGCCGCGGGTTTTGCGCCGCAGTATTTTCACGGAATCTTTTTGTTGCAACAAGGGCGCTTGGACAAAGACACTGCGGAAGGAGCCAAGAAAAGCCTGGAAAAGGCGATTCAGCTCAATCCGCAGTTCGCGCCCGCCTTCGAAGGCTTCGGCGCTTTTTAGAAGTTACCCACCTCCGTTTGTCAGAAGTGACCTACGCACACGAAAACCGAGAAGCCTGAACTGACCGTGCTGGTTCTTGCTGGTGTGGTGATCATGGATCACCATGCCAGATGCCCCAAAGAAACCCTGTTGCATTTGCCGTCGTTGGTTCCGTCCCGATCCACGAATTGGCCTTCGTCAACGAGCTTGCCGAAAACCGGATTGCCAGATCGCTCGCCGGAGGAAGAAGCAAAAGAAATGGCGGGAGCGTCATCCAGACTATTTCATCGCCCGCCGGATTCTGGATCGCGGGAAAGCGGATCGACCGCCGGAACCGCTACGCTTGCCGCCCCCGTTGAGCCGACTTCCCTGGGACATCGCGCAAGACGAGTTCGGGGTCAAAGCTACTGATTTCATTGGGGTTTTGGGCACACTTCTCCTACGGGGCGCGCAATCCCAGTTCGAGGCCTATCTCACTGATTCGGCAAGGCTTTCCGGCACACTCCCCCTTGCCCCGGCGCAATCCCAGATGCCGACTGTGGCACCGTCCGGCTGTGGGGAGTCCGGGCATGAAGCTGGAGTTTCACCAACTGGACCGCCGTCATGAACACCTACGAGTGCGGAATGCGCAACGGCAACGACAGTTGTTGGCGTCGTTGGCGACTTCCGGACAACAGACGCCGATCATCGTTGTCGCTCATTCGGATCAGCCGGATCGCTATCTGGTCATTGACGGTTACAAGCGCATCGCGGCTCTCCAACAACTGGGTCGAGACACGGTCGAGGCGGTGGTCTGGCCGATGAACGAAGTCCAGGCTCTGGTGCTGGACCGTTCGCTGCATTGGTCGGAACCAGAGAGTGCCTTGGAAGAGGGTTGGCTGCTCGCAGAGCTGGAGCAACGTTTCGGCTACGGCCTGGAGGACTTGGCCCGACAGTTCGATCGCAGTGTGAGTTGGGTGTCACGTCGCTTGGCCTTGGTCGAGCTTCTTCCGGACAGCGTGCAGCAACAAGTGCGTGCAGGCGAGATCCAGGCGCAGGTGGCGATGAAGTATTTGGTGCCGGTGGCGCGTGGCAGCCTGGACGACTGTCAGCAGATGGCCGCGGCGTTTGCGCGGCACAAGTTCACGAGCCGGCAAGCCGGGCAGTTGTATGCCGCCTGGCGAGAAGCTTCGCCCCAGATCCGGCAACGCCTTCTCGAACAGCCGCAGTTGTTTTTGAAAGCGCAGCGGGAGGCTGAACCTCAAGCAGCAGGCTCTCCCCTCCAAGAGCTATTGCGCGATCTGGAAATGATCGCAGCCATCGCCCATCGGGCCAACCGACGCGTGAGCAGAGCTACCTCCCAATTCGAACAGCTGGATGCTGAGCAGAGTGAGCAAGTGCGCCACCAGCTCGATTTCGCCCGGCAAGAACTCCGTCGCCTGGCAGCAAGAATCCCGCAAGAAGCAAAGCCAGGAAAGGAACAAGAACATGTTGAGTCAAAGTCAGCGAGCCACGATTCTACAACTGCATGCTCAGGGAGTGAAGAAACGCGAGATCGCGCGCCTGCTGGGCATCTCTCGTCTGAGCGTGCGCAAGGTGCTTCGCTCCAACTCCGCCCAGGTGCCGGTGCTCCAGCGTGCGGAGAAAGCCGAACCTTATCGGGAACAGATCCTGGAGTTGTTGGCCCGCTGCAAGGGGAATCTTGTGCGGGTCCATGAAGAACTCCTGGCCAGCGGGGCGGTGTTCTCCTATCAAGCCCTGACCGCCTTCTGTCGCCGGCATGGTCTCACCGAGCCGCCTCAACAGCCCGCGGGGCATTACGAGTTTCTGCCCGGGGAAGAAGTTCAGCACGATACTTCCCCACACGAAGTCGAACTCGCCGGGAAGAAACGCCGAGTACAAACCGCCTCGGCCGTGCTGTGCTACTCACGCATGTTGTTTTTTCAGATCTACCCGACGTTTCAACGTTTCGATTGTAAAGTCTTTCTCACCGAAGCCCTGCGGTATTTCGCCGGCAGCCCAACCCGCGTCATGATTGACAATACGCATGTGGTGGTGCTGCGGGGAACCGGGCGAGAAATGGTTCCCGTGCCCGAGATGGCGGCCTTTGCCGAGCGCTTCGGCTTCCACTTCGTGGCCCACGAGCGTGGCGATGCCAACCGATCCGCCCGCGTAGAACGACCGTTCTGGTTTGTTGAGAACAACTTCTTGGCCGGTCGTACCTTCTCCAGTTGGCAAGACTTGAACGGGCAGGCTCGGAAGTGGTGCGATCGCGTCAACTCCACCTATAAAAAGCATATCCGCGCCGTTCCTCGCGAGTTGTTTGCCCTCGAGCAAAGGCATCTGAAGCCGCTGCCCGCCTGGATCCCCGAAGTCTATCGTTTGCACCAAAGGACGGTGGATATCGAAGGCTATGTGGCCTTGCACAGCAACCGCTACTCGGTCCCGGTAGCTTGGATCGGTCGTCCGGTAGAGATCCGCGAAACCAAGGACAAGATTGAGATGCAACTCGATGCGCGCAACATCGTGACCCACGAGCGCATCCCCGACGAACAGCATCAGCGCATCACCCTCGGCGCCCACCGCCCACCTCGCGGGCAAGGCCTCAAGCGCAGCGATCCTCACCCCGAAGAACGAGCCATCCTCCAAGCCGCTCCCGAGATCGCTGAGTATGTCAGCGCTCTGAAACAACACAGTCGCAAGCTGGTGGTGTTGGCCCTGCGTCAACTGCTCCGTCTGGTGCGGGAATATCCCCGGGAGCCTTTCTTAGCCGCCGTGCGAGAAGCCGCCCGCTATGGCCTCTACGACCTGGATCGATTGGAACGGATGATTCTGCGCTGCGTGCAACGCGACTTTTTCCTGTTGGACGAAGATGGCGACAAGGAACCCGGCGATGAGTGAAGAACTCGAACAGCTGCTCAAGAACCTCAAACTCCGGCGCATGCTGGAAATCTATGAAGAACAGTTGCGTGCAGCCGAGAAACAGGACGTCACCTACTCCGAGTTTCTCACTCGGCTGCTGCGTGCGCAGTGGCATCACCGCCAGGAGAGCGCTTTGGAATATCGCATCCGTCGCGCCAACCTGCCCGAGCGCTGGTCGCTGGAAACCTTTCCCTTCGACCGCCAGCCCGGCGTCAGCCGTAAACAGATCCGTACCTTTGCCGAACTGGACTTCCTGGCCAAGGCGGAAAATATCATTTTTATTGGCCCAACTGCCGTGGGCAAGTCTGGCTTAGCGACCGGCCTGGTGTTGAAGGCCCTGGAAAATGGTTACCGTTGCCAGTTTATCCGCGCTCAAGACTTATTCGACGAGATGTATGCTTCTCTCGCCGATCGTTCCTCGCGTCGACTGGTGAAGCGTCTCGCCCGCCTGGATATCCTCTATATCGACAAATGGTGAGACATCAGAAATGTGGAGTGACAGCCCTCAGCGCCACGCAGTGCGAGAGATTTGGAAGCCGCGCTGCACATTACGAAATGGCATCCCTTCAGAGTCCTTCCAACCAGTCGAGAATCGAGGCATCCGTGCGCCACGATGCCGGCCCATCAGATCCGAAATCGGTCGGCCGTGCCTGCTCGATCGCCTTTCGTTTCATCTCCAGATCAACGGTGGCATAGCGATTCGTAGTTGCCACACTGGCATGGCCCAGCCATTGACTGATCGTTGTGATCTCCACGCCTGAGCGAAGCAGATGGACAGCGGAACTGTGGCGCATGCTGTGCGGGTGCAGCCGTTTGCGGCCCAACGAAGGCTTCGTAACTTTGGCACGTGCGCAGTATTTTCGAAGCAGGTACCGCACACCGAACCGCGTGAGGCGCTCACCGCGGTGATTACAGAACAACGGTCGATCGGGTGAGATGTCACGTCCTGGTTCCCTGAGCCAGGCCCGCAAGATTTCTGCGGTTTGCGGCCACAAGGGACACCAGCGCTCCTTGCGACCCTTGCCGTAGAGACGAACTTGCGGAAGTGCTTCCAACTGCAAGTCGCGAACACAGAGTGTGACGATTTCCTGCACTCGGGCGCCGGTATTGAACATGGTGGCGAGCAACGCGTAATCGCGACGTCCGTCGGCCGTGGTTCGATCCACGCTAGCGAGCACCGCCTGAATCTCATCGTATTCGAGGTACTGAATGGGGCGGGAACCGGTGCGCTTGAACGGGATGGCCAGCACACGTTGGCAATGCTCGACCCGCGCGGGGTCTGCGGTAGCGCAGTATCGGAAAAAAGCGTGAATGGCTGCTAGCCGGACATTTCGGGTCGCGGCGAGATTATGTCGATTAGTCTCCAGATGCTCAAGGAATGCCAGCACCTCGGGGGGATCGAGATCACCCAGATCCAGCTGGCTCACTGATCGTTTCCGCCGGTCAGCCACAAAACGGAGGAAGAGCACGAGGGTGTCTCGATAGCTGAGGACGGTATGCGGACTGCTCCCTCGCACGCGGGGTAAATGATCAGCGAAGAAGCCCCGGAGCACTCGAGCCAGGGCGTTCGGTTTGGAAGAGTTCATCGTGCACCTTCACTGGCGGGGCCGGGTGTGATGAGCGCCCCACAGTGCTCCGCAAATCGCGCGCTGGCAGCTGCTGCAAGGGGCTCCACGAAGTGCAGGTAATAGGCGGTCGAGACGATCGAGACGTGCCCCATGTAGGTCGCCAATGACGGCAGTTTGGTTTGCACGTCAACTCCAGCGCGATACCAGCGGAGGAGGGCGGCGAGGGCAAATCCATGACGAAAATCATGCGTACGTGGTGAGCGACCAGTCGAGGTCCGGATCGCAGCCTTACGGAAGAGCGCCCGCATGGCTACACCGATGCCTCCGCCACTGTAGCCTCGGTTGCGATGCCACAGCAGTGGAGTGTCTGCGCCGGCGGGAAACCGCCGTTGCCGGCGAATCTCGAGGAACTGATCGATTTCGCGGGCGGCGTCAGCCGACAGCGGGACGAGGCGCGATTTGTGAAACTTGGATGCTCGGATTACCAGTATCCGCTGATGCGAGTCGTAATCCCTCACCGTCAGCCGTGCCAGCTCACCACGTCGGAGTCCTGTCGTGTACAAGAGCACGACCGCCAGGCGCATGTTCTCGGGACAGAGGGGCGAATTTGACGTGCGTGTTAGTGTGCGAGCAACGGCCAGCAGTTGGGCCACTTGAG
The DNA here is from genome assembly GCA_003223215.1 of Acidobacteriota bacterium. GTDB lineage: Bacteria > Acidobacteriota > Terriglobia > Acidiferrales > UBA7541 > Acidiferrum. The sequence goes on along the minus strand of QHYH01000084.1, from coordinate 2,450 downwards.
CGTCCGTGAAGATATGCGGCTGGATCACTTGATGGAGCGGCGGAAAAAGCCGCTCGTCCGGGACAAAGCATCCGGGCTCACGGCGTCGTCGATACAGACATAGATTTCGCACATGACGCATCTGCCCCCGACGAGCACCAGAGGCCAGATTCTGCAGGGTGAGACACCAGGCGGCAAACGTCTCCGCGATGAGATCGGCGTGACGCGCCGCCAGGAAGCGGTCGAGGCGTGCCAGGACCCATTCTTCCCTCTCATACTCCCGCCCCAGCGCTCGCTTGAGCGTCAGGTAGTCCCTGATAGTGGTGGCCAAGACAGAACTGAACGTTTTCATGATGCTACCTCCGTCGCGCAGCGATCGATTTCGGATGGCAGATCCAGTGCGACCTCGCGCAGGTCATCGACCGCCAGGCGAAGATAGACACACGTGCTTTCGAAGGTGCGATGGCCCAAGAGGTCTCCGATCGTTTTGAGCGAGAGGCCGGACCGCAACAGGTACAACGCATACGAATGTCGAAGGCAATGGACGCCCTGGAACGGAATAGCAAGCCCACTTCGCTTTGACCATGCTTGAAATACCTCAGTAATCGCTGTCGGCTTGAGCACGCCGATCGGTGTGCGATGACGGAGGAACAGCTCGCGGTAACAGCGCGGCGGGGCAACTTGGAACGGCAGGGGCTTCCGGCGCACGGCTAAGGCGGCGCGCCCGTGACGGAGGTAGTCATGGACCGCGGCGCCGACTTCGTCCGTAAGCGGCAGCCAGAGCGAGTTGCGCGTCTTGCGCTGCGGGATGCGCAGGCGTGCCGCCCGCCACTCCACATCATCAAGCGTGAGCGTCACGACTTCGCACGCGCGCAGGCCGTAGGTGGCAATGAGCAAAAAGATGGCGTAATCGCGGCGTCCCATCGGAGTCGTTCGGTCAATGGCCTTTAGCAACGCACGAACAGTCTCCCAGGGCAGGGCGCGGGGCAATTGTTCGCCGCGGTAGACGCGAGGCGTGTCAATCTGTGTCTCGAGCCCTTGCGGAATCTCACCCGTGGAGACCAAAAACCGCAGGAATGCTCGCAGATGAGAGACAACATGCTGAAGGGATCCTCGTGTCTGTCGTGGACCGACTGCACACAAAAAGGCTTCAAGGTCGCGCCTAGTCAGCGCAGCCAGACATGTCGGGGACCTCTCGTACCCCAGATGCGTCAGAAATTCGGTCACGGTCCGGCGATGGTACGTGCAGGTCGAGTGCGTGAATCCACGGACTTGCTCCAAATAAGTCGTGTAGGCCGTGACGCGCTGTTCCAGGAGGCTTGGTGCTGGCTTTGGAAACAACGACAGCTCGGTGTCGAAATACTTATCCAATCGGCGCACCAAGGCTACGAGGTTGGGGTCTTCTTGCGAATCTGTCGGTGCACAGGCTCGCAACTGCGAGCGTGTGAGCTTAGTCAGACTCCGCACGTGGCGCTGCTCTAACTGGCGCGCAAGTCGACGTGCTGCTCGAAAATGCTCGCGCACGCGGTCTGTCGAGTAGCCCTGCTTCAAGAGCCACGTTCCATAGCCATCCAACGTCGGACCGATGATTGGCAACGATGTGTAGCGACGGTGAAACTTGGGAAACAGATCAAGCAACATAGAGTTCTCTCTTTTCCTGGTGCCGCGACTTGCACGAGGGCCAACGACGCCAACAACTGCCGTTGGGGGCTCGGTGCCGAAGGGACGCATAGCGGCAGTCCAGTTGATGAAACTTGAGTTCCTGGCTCGACGATCAGGTCGAGACGAGGGTCGGGAGTTCGGCACTTTCCCTCCTCAACGGCTCCAAATGGGGGTAAAAGACCGGGGAAAACCATCGAATCTTGTGTGACTTACAGGAATACTTTCTCGTAATCCTTTGCAGGAGAATGAGTTACGACGATATCGAGGCTTGTGTGACTTACTGCGATAGTTGTTTGGAAGTCTTTTCGGGCCCAACAGTTAGGTTCAGATCAAAACTTGTGTGACTTACCGGCTCCTGTCTCAGTTTCTGGCGCCATTTTTGGACGGAAACTGCGTTGCGCCGCACGTAGTCGGGATGCTGCTGGCGGTAGAGGCGCATGTAATCAGCGCGCGTTCCGTACTTTTCCTTTTGCCGCGCATAGGCACCGCGGAAGTAATCGGGATTCTCGGCTCGCCATTGCTGATTGGATTTCTGCTTCTGCTGGCGCCGACATTCGGTCCGACCACACGTCTGTTGCCGTCGGTTGAGCCGCGGGTGAGGGTGATACCAATGACGACAGAAAGGACACCTCCGTCTCGGGAGCATACGTTTCTCCTCCAGCCAACATCTTCAGGAGAAACAAACCTAACAAGCAGGCAGATCCTACGAAAAGTAATGTGGAGTGATTCAGGGGAAAGACACCAGATTTTCCCAGATCCAACGACGGATCTTCACATTTCTGATGTCTCACCATTTGTCAATAAATGTT
>QHYH01000261.1 GCA_003223215.1 Acidobacteriota bacterium | reverse complement strand
GCAAAGAAACCGCTGCGGAATGCGAGCGGAGGATCAAGAATTATCGGGCGCTTCAGACTAAACTGGACCGCATCGTAGAAGACGCATTAGCCAATGCGCCCTGGAATGAGCCGCAATGAGACTATGTCATTGAAATCAAACGGGAATTCTGCGGCAAACTCGCCCGTCTCTACTGCGGAATGTAGGCTTTAAGGGTGCTATCATTGTAGTGCGAGGTCACTATGTTTGACATCAAAAAAGACATTCAGGCGATGACGACATTCCGGCGCAATCCGGGAAAGTTCATGAAGCACCTCAAGAGAACGAAGAAACCGCTAGTTCTTACAATCAATGGAAAAGCGGAAGCAGTCGTGCAAGATGCCGAAGCCTATCAGCGCCTGCTCGACATTGCCGCACAGGCCGATGCGCTTGAGGGAATCCGGCAAGGCATCGAAGACGCAAAGAAGGGTCGTGTGCGTCCGGCGCGTGAAGCTCTGGAAATGTTCCGGCGCAACCATGCGATACCTCGTTAGGCTGACCGACCGCGCCCTTCGAGACATGCATGCCATCTACGAATTCATTGAAGCAGAAGGCTCCGAAACGCGTTTGCATGGTTCAACGATCTGGCCCGCGAGATCTACAGTTTAGAGCGATTTCCCGAGCGCTGTGCAGTCATTCCGGAAAGCAAGAAACTGCGCCATCTGCTTTTTGGGAAGAAGCCAAACACCTACAGAATTATCTACGCGGTAGACAAACGTAAACATCTTGTGAGCGTTCTCCACATCCGTCACGGTGCGAGGGCGGCGCTCTCCACAAAGGAAAAAAGACAGCTGTAGCTCTCCTTGCATTCACCGCTTGTTTTGCTTATGGGATTCCCTTCTTCCATGCACCAAGACATCTACGTCGTGCGTAGCTCGAAAGTGAAAACCCGGTCTGGGCGCTTCGACTCTTCGGAAATTGGCTGCCGGATCGTGTTCCACGCTGGTCGCAGTTGGTTGGACGTGCAGTTTCGGGGCTTCGACACTTTTCCCGCCGCGCCGCGGATACGCGATTTCTTTCACGTGCGCGGCGAATGAGCCTGCAAAACGTTTCGCACGTGATATCGAGCCCGGCTTCGGAGAGCCGTTGCCAGATTTGTTTGTGCGTCTTTCCCGAGCGTAGCGCGGCTTCGATTTCAAACAAAAGAGAACAGAGGAGGGCGGTCTTCGTGGTGGGTGGTTCAGCGGCCAGTTTCTCCAAGGTGTCGGGGATTCGCGCACCGGTCGGAATTTCTTGCCCGCGCAGTCCGCAAGGATAACCATTCCCATCCCATCTCTCGTGGTGGGCACGCACAATCGGAACGACTGGACAAGGGAATTGCACCCGCTCAAGGATTTCCGCGCCAACGAGCGGATGGATCTTCATGCGCTCGAATTCTTCGGGAGTCAGCCGCCCAGGCTTGGAGATGATGTGTTCAGGGACGGCCAGCTTGCCGATGTCGTGAAGAACCGCAGCCGCACGTAGTGCTTCGAGCTCGGATTCCGGCAGGCCCATTTCCTTTCCAATGGACATGGCATAGACCTGCACGCGCCGAAGGTGCTCATGCGTGCTGCAATCCTTGGCCTCGATTGCGAGGGCCAGAGCTTCGATCGTTCGAAGATGGAGAGCGGCCATGCCCTCGGCGTGATTACGTTCGGCTTCCAGCCGGGCCAAGTAAAGACGGTACGAACGGAAGATCAGATAGACAACTGGAAGAATCAGGAGAGAAGACTGCCAGCCAGCTTTTTTGTCGACAAGCTCTACGATTCCCGCAATCGCGGCCCCCAGCAAGTAGTAGGGAAACGACCAAAAGTAACATTCGGACCAAACCTTCTTCAGAGGCTTTTGCTCTGTAAGCGAGATCACGCACGCTACAGGAGCCGTGTTCAGGACGAAGAAGGTTGATGCCGTGGCGACCAGCATTAGCAGTTCGTTATCCGCAACGAACTGGCTCACCCTCGAATGAAAGCATTTGTTTACCGTGTCGCCGCCGAGATAACTGAGTGTTTGAACAAAAATCTGCTGGACAAATTCCCGTGACTTCAGCTACGTTAGAGTGCGGGATTTAAGAGCATGGCGTGACCGAAGTCCCTCAATGCCGCTGGCATCATTGAAAAACTAAAGCAGAAGATTGCCTCGTTGCAGCAACGGTGGCGTAGGACACGTCGGGAGATTGAGCGACTGCGCCAAGAGAACGAGCAATTGCGGCAGGAACGGGAACGGCTGCGCGAAGAGAACGAGCGGCTGAAACGGCAATTGGAAGAAGCGCAGCGGGCCAGCAAACGACAAGCAGCTCCTTTTTCCCGAGGTCGGCGGAAAGCAGATCCACAGCGACCGGGGCGCAAGTCCGGCGCCGCCTACGGCCGGCGTTACGGCAAAGCTATTCCCGAGCATGTCGATCAAGTGATTGCCGTGCCAGCTCCCGTGCGTTGTGAGTGCGGTGGCAAGCTAAAAGTAGAAAGCATTAAGTCGCAGTATCAACAGGAAATCGTGCGCAAGACAATCTGGCGACGCTTCGACATTCCCATCTGTCGTTGTCAGCTGTGCCATAAACGGGTGCAGGGACGCGATCCAAGGCAGACCTCCGACGCCCTAGGAGCGGCGGCGGTACAACTGGGTCCGGATGCGCTGGCACTGGCGGTGCAGATGAACAAAGGATTGGGTATCCCCCATGCGGATGTGGCCGCGGTGCTCAAAGACAGCTTTCAGTTACAGGTGAACCGTAGCACGATTTGCCGCGCCGTGGAGCGCGTCGCACGGCGCGGGGAAGCCACCTGGCATGCGCTGCGCGATGCGGCCCGCCGCAGTATGGTGAACGCCATCGACGAAACCGGCTGGAATGTAGAGGCCCAACTGCGGTGGTTGTGGGTGGTGGTGAGCGAGCAGGTTACCTTCTGCGACATCTTGCCGGGACGCGGCTTCGAGCAAGCGGCCGCGCTGTTGGGACCCGATTATGACGGTTGGTTAACCCACGACGGTTGGGCGGTGTACTACAAGTTTCTCCGAGCGGGACATCAAAGTTGTATTGCGCATCTGTTGCGCCGCTGCCGGGATATGGCCGCAGTGGCCTCGGCGTCGGCAGCCCGCTTCCCGCTGCAAGTGAAAGCCTTATTGGAAAAAGGCTTGGCCTTGCGGGACCGCTATAACCAAGGAGAGCTCTCGCGGCACGGGCTGTGGACAGCCACGGGACGGTTAGAAGCCCAACTAGATCGTCTGTTGGTGCGCCCCGTTCGGGATTCCGCCAACCGCCGTCTGAAGAATCATCTTTGGCGGGAGCGGTCCTACCTATTTACCTTTCTTTATTGTCCTGGTCTGGATGCGACCAACAATGCTGCCGAGCGAGCTTTGCGACCGCTGGTGGTGGCGCGCAAGAACTGGGGTGGGAATCGAACCGCAAAAGGAGCGCGTGCGCAAGCCGTGCTCACCAGCATCCTGCAAACGGCCCGACAGCAAGGGAAGAACCCGCTGGATCGGCTGATCGCCTTACTGGTGGGGAAGGACCCGGCCAAGATTCTCGACCTGGTGCCGCCCACCCGAGAAATACCTCAGGATTCCTCGCCTGGTCCTCCACCTCGTAAAGTAAGGGCTCGTGATCCGTTGGAGTTGGTGGCTCTCTATGCTGTGCCGAAGGCGGTGGACGGTACGCAGGTGTCTGTCCAGCCATGACGCAGGGTTTCACGGATCCTCTGCCGCGAGAAGAGCCGAAGAGTCTACCCGTTTCGTTGCGCTTCTGTGGTCGCCTGTTCTCGGGGCCGGAGTTGGAGTTGCTGCGTGTGGTGGCGCATGACTATAGCGGCCTGGCGGTGACGGAGATCGCGCGAACGGTGTGCGAGTTGTTGGAATGGAAGCGGCCCAATGGCCGGCTGAAGGATCACGAGTGTCGGCAACTGCTAGAGCGCTTGGCCGCAAAGGGCGTGCTACGGCTTCCGGCCCTGCGGCCAACCGGTGGCCGAGGACCGCGGCGCGTAGATCTATCTCCGCTCCGCGGGGAGCCGGAAGCGGTCGAGTGTGCGGCCCGCGAATGCGAACCGCTCGAGCTGGTTCTGGTGGAAGGCCCTGCGGAAAGCCGATTGTGGCGGGAGTATGTGGAACGCTATCACTATTTGGGCAGTCGGGTGCCCTTCGGTTCGAACCTGCGCTATTGGGTACGGAATCGCCAACGGGAACTAGCCTGTTTGCTGTGGACCTCGCCAGCCTGGAAGATGAAGCCGCGGGACCTTTGGATTGGCTGGTGCGATGAGCAAAGGCAGCGCCATCTACAATGGATTGTGAACAACGGCAGATTCTTGATTCTGCCCTGGGTCCACGTCAGCGGACTGGCGAGCAAGATCCTGGCGCTCGCCGCGCGGCAACTTCCAGCAGATTGGGAAAGTCACTACGGCCATCGTCCGCTGCTGTTGGAAACCCTCGTGGATGCCAGCCGCTTTCGTGGAACCTGCTATCGAGCGGCCAACTGGATCTATGTGGGGCAGACCACCGGGCGCGGTCGCATGGATCGGGAGCACAAGGCTCACGGCCAAGCCATCAAAGACATCTACGTCTATCCGTTGGTCCGCAACGCGAAGCAGCGGCTATGCAGCGGGCCCGCCCGGTAAACAAATCCCCTAATTTTTACAATTACGTTACCGAACTGTAACTATTTGCGCCCGATAATGATGCTCGGGAGCGGAAGTGTAGAGACGCTCGCTCGGCAAAGGAAAGCCATGGACACCAAGGCACCACTCACCGAATCCCTCATGCTCGACACGCTTATGAACTATCTCGTTACCATGGCGCGTACTGTTGAGAGTGCCATGAACCGTGCGCTTGATGCCATCGTCAGCCTCGACGATCCCCGCACCGCCGCTCTCCCGGGTGAAGTGTTTCTTCTCGAGCCGCGCATCAATGAAATGGAAATAGTCATCGATGAACAGGCCATCCGCTTGCTTCGCCAGGGCGCGCTTCCCGAGGAGGAATTGCGGCTGATTGTGGCGGGGCTGAAGCTGAACAATGACCTGGAGCGCATTGGGGACCTCGCCGTAAACCTGGCGGAGAGAGTGGTCTCGCTTCGCGAAATGCCCGGCGCCGCAGCGCCGGAAGAACTTTCTCCCATGGTCTCTGCCGTGCGCGGCATGGTCAGCCAGAGCCTCGGCGCGCTCATTTCCCGCAACGTCGAAATGGCTGGCAAAGTGCTCGAGAGCGACGACGTTGTCGACAAATACCGCGATCGTATCTTTGAACGCCAGCTTCGGAGCATGACTGGCGAGCCGGAGTCGGTCAGTTCCGGTCTGCAGTTTGTCCTGGCCACGCGTCACCTGGAACGTATCGCCGACCACGCCACGAACATTGCCGAAGACATCATTTTCTGGGTTCGCGGCCTCGATGTTCGGCATGGCCGCGGTATGGGCGGCCTTCCGGAGTCGCGCATCACGAATAATTCACAAACCCTTCATTCCGATGTGACTGCATGGGGCCACACTGATCACGTGATCTTCACTTAGTGTCCCACCTCGGGGATCGGTTGCACCCCTGGCTCCGATCCCCTTCTCCTCCCCAATGCGGCGGAAAAGGCGTGCTGGCAACCCCTTGACCCGGCCCGCCAGTCCTACTATCGTTCTAGAAGAGTCCAGGAT
>QHYH01000260.1:512-4808 GCA_003223215.1 Acidobacteriota bacterium | reverse complement strand
GCTGAACAAGTGGTGCTGACCAAACGAGATGAGACCAAGGAGAAGCTGATCGAAATATTCGGACTCCCATCTCAAAAACACTCGATTTAGGGCATAGAACGCCCCGGCTGTAAGTCGTTGGTCAACAACTAATTCCGAGGCGCCCTTGAAATAACTCGTAAACTGATTGGATAAGGTCGTCGGCTCCTTCCGGGCCGAGTAAACTTGGCGGTTGTGACTCGACCAAGGCTCGGAAGAAAGGAGCCGAGCGATGATAATTATCGGTTGTGATTTTCACACGCGGTTTCAGAAGATTGCAATGGTCGATACTGAAATAGGAGAGATCACCAAGCGTCGGCTGGAACATGGGAACGGTGAGGCACGGGCGTTTTACGCGGCGCTTCCGGGTCCGGCTCGCGTCGGGATGGAAGCCACGATGAACGCTCAATGGTTTGAAAGACTGCTCCAGGAATATCACCACGAGCTGTGGGTCGGGGACGCGGCCCAGATCCGTGCGGCCGCGGTGCGGAAGCAGAAGACCGACGATCGCGATGCGCTGCATATTCTCGACCTGCTAGTGCGGGACAAGTTTCCGCGGATCTGGATTCCGTCACCTGAGAATCGTGACCTGCGGCAAATGCTGCGTCATCGGGACAAGCTGGTTCGCATACGCACCTCGGTCCAGAACCAGTTGCACGCCTTGGCGATGAGCCAGGGTCTGTGCCGCAAGGCAAAGCTCTGGACGAAGGCGGGACGCAAGGAGCTCGAAGGTCTGCCGCTGGATCCCTGGGCCAGCCGTCGCCGGTGGGAGCTACTCCAGTTGTTCGACCAGCTCGACCCGCAGATCGACGAGTTGGACAAGGTGGTGATCCAGGAGGCCGAGAAGCGTCCAGCTGCTGTGCACTTGATGACGCAGCAGGGCGTGGGGCCGGTGACCGCACTGGCGTTTGTGCTCACGGTCGGGCCAGTTGAGCGTTTCCCCACGAGCAAACACCTCGTCAGTTATCTGGGGTTGAATCCCAGCGAGGACAGCAGTGGAGGCCGGCAACGTCTGGGGGCCATCAGTAAGCAAGGCAACTCCATGATGCGCCACTTGCTGAGCGAAGCTGCTCAGACGGCCGTGAAGTTCGATCCGGAATTGCGGCGGGACTACTTGCGGTTAAAGTTCCGTCGCGGTATCAGCGGGGTGGCCAAAGTGGCCATCGCGCGAAAGTTAGCGGTGCGGCTGTACTGGAAGCTGCGTGAAGTAGCGCAGCCGAACACCGCTGCTCGCATGCAGGGTAGCCCGACTAGCCCAATGGTGGAGGCAACTCCATCGAGAAATTGATTGAGCGCCCTGCCTCCCCTGGCAGTGGAAAGGGGAGTTCGGAGAAAGAATCATGGTCGAAGTTTGAAGATCGAATACATGGTTGGTGGAGTTAGTTAAATTCCCCGTAGGATTCTGAGGAGCGAGCCTTGGTCGAGGTGAACCAAAAGATTCCTGACAGGGACGAAGCTCCGCTTCGTCCGGCAGTCCATGGTGGCGAGCCGTCCGCAGTGTCAAGGGTCTTCGATAAACGGCCCCGCTTCGCGGGGCTCGCCCTTGACACCGCTCCCGGCTCGCGCGGCAGAGGTGTGTCAAAAATTGCAGAAAGAGTTCTTGACAACGCCGACGACCTTATACATGGGGCTAGGACGCCCTCTTCGCGCAATGGCGCGAGCTTTTTGCCGATTTCAAAATGGAACGACGCCAGTTTCCTTTCGTCTATGCTCAGCTCGACGACGGGAATGTCGGCAGCGGGATATACGTGCCGGAGCACCGATCATGTCCCATGATCGAGTCCCCAGGAGTTGTCGAGCTCAACCTCGATCGGCGCGAGCAATTTTTGCACTCGACGCGCGAGCGCGGGGTCTCCAGGCGCAGGGTATTGCACTGAAACAATTCTCGCGGAAACCCGCCGAAATCGTGAATGGTTCTCGGCGAAGTGGCAATGGTCACCCTGGTTCCTGAAACAAACCAGTGAGCGGAAATAGACAGAATGGCCTTGGGTTTGGGTGTTGTCTGTCCTATGCGGGTCCATGCTTTCGTGTAGGCGTTGTCTAGGACGGCATTCATGGGATTGCCATGACCAAAAAAGATCGCGGGGAGTATCTCAGCCATGTCCAGGCACCTTTCCTTGGTTCACGCCACCTCTGCGGGCTATTGCGCGGTCGGCTTAGCGCTGTACTGGGCCCACAGTATCACTTTTGCGGACTCGGTTGCGCGGGTGCGTGGGGCCACTCATGAACGAAAGCGAAGCAGGTTGACTCAACCAATTCCATGCTGCTGCCAGAAATAGTCACAACTTTTTGAGATTTGGTGGACGAGATGGGATTCGAACCCACGACCTCCTCATTGCGAACGGGGAATCACTAAAGCTAAGACGCGTCGCCACAATCAGTTAGCTTTTTGAAAAGGCCGTGAATTGCCCAACTCGCCCAACCGAATCCTCTAGAGCTTCTTCACCAGCTGTCAGCTCACCTCGCGTTCGCAACGTTGGCGCGTCCAGTACCTCCATCTTCCTGGGGGCGGACTCAAAGCGCCCACCTCGTCACGGTTCGCATGGAAGACCTGCCGGTGCGCGACACGGAGTTTCGTTAGGGACAGCCGTGGCCGCTCCTTTCGGAAGCCCTGCGGTTCCCCACCTTCACAGGTACTATTGGGTCATAAGACTGCTCGTCCACCCATCCTCGGTCGCCTACGGTCTCCCTTGGCGGCCGTCTTTTCTCTCCTATCGAGAGGGAATGGCGAGCTCTCCTGGGTTCATGGGAAATCCCTTTGGAAACATGCCCTGAGCTAGGGACTCCGGCGATCCCGGGTCGCCCTTCGCAATTACGGTCGTACCCGGATGCTGCCTTCCGCTGGTAGGACGGCGTCGGCATCGCAACGACGTTAGATTTCGGAGCTGAACCTTCACGGCCTGCTTCCTTGCTGTGTACGCTTCACACCCACCAGTCACCCGGTGAATGGCAACACTCGCTACCGGCCTGCTCGCTAGCTTTGACCGGACGGGACTTGCACCCGTTGGATTTCATTAAATGGTTTCCCCTACTTCACTACTGGTTCCTACTTCCACGCTTTTCCCAGCGCGACCTACCAAAAACTCGGTTCTCATTGAGCCCGTTGAATTTGAACGACGGCAACTATAGTATAGCCTGCTGTGGTCCTCAAAAACTCCGCCGACCGCCAATTCATCCATGTAACGCAATGTTACGCAGTCTCCCCGTATCTCGTTGATTTTGAAGTCGGACGGAATTTTCGAGAACCACAATCGGCAGATTCTCCGCTTTTTTGCAGAATCTGCGAGGATTCCGATGGTCCAGCCTGAACTCTCGATGATAGTGTATCGGCGTATGCGTGCAGGTGTATTGCTCGTTACAGTAACAATTCCTTTGTGGGGCTGCGCTGGAGGCGGGAGTTCTTTAACACCTCCTCCGACGAATCCTCAACCCGCGATCACAGCATTATCGCCCACAAGTGTCACGGCAGGCACAAATGGCACAACCGTGACGATCACGGGCAGCGGTTTCATCGCGACTTCAGGGGCACAGTGGAACAACGGTAGCCGGACCACAACATTTGTCAGTTCGACGGAGTTGCAGGTTGCGCTGACGACTGCAGACATTGCGTCCGGTGGCACGGGACAGATTACGGTTACGAATCCCGCTCCTGGGGGTGGCCAGTCCAGCGCCCTAACCTTCACCATAAACAATCCAATACCGACGCTGACGGCCATTTCACCGAGCAGTATCACACTACTGAGCGCCGGGTCGGTTCTCACGCTAAACGGCAGCGGATTCGTCGCAGCGTCAGCGGTGACCTGGAATGGCGCGTACCACGCTTCCACCTTCGTGAGTGCCACACAGTTACAAATAACGGTGACAGCAGCGGACGTCGCAAGCGTGGGCAAGGCTCAAATCGCGGTGGTGAACGCCACACCGGGTGGAGGTTCGTCTACCGCGACTGCGCTGCCGATTGTGAATCCTGTACCGGCAATCACCTCGCTGAATCCTTCCAGCGTGGCCGCCGGGGGGAGTCAGCCGTTGACACTGACCGTGAATGGCACAGGGTTCATCTCGTCTTCGGTGGTACAACTGAACGGAGCGGCTCGTCCGACGACCTTCGTCAACGGATCCACCCTGACAGCCACGCTCGGTGTATCCGACATGGCCAACCCGGGAGCAGCGCAGGTGACAGTGGTTTCTGGCGCACCGGGTGGAGGTCTATCGCAAGCTGCGACGCTAACCATCAGTAATTTTCCAACGCCAACGATTGCCAGTTTGACACCAACCTCCCTA
>QHYH01000260.1:0-507 GCA_003223215.1 Acidobacteriota bacterium | reverse complement strand
TCGACGGTTCAGGTCAACGGAGGCACGCCCATAAGCACTACCAGCTCAAACCCGGGCGAGTTGTTCTTCACTCTACCTGCTGCCGATCTGGCGGCCCTTGGGACACTGTCGATTACGGTCAAGAACGCAACGTCTGCCGCGTCAAACGCCGTGACGATCACCGTAGTACCAGATCCGGTTCCCGCCTTGGCGAGCATTTCTCCGAATGCGGCATCGATGGGCAGTTCGGACGTGGCCATGGTGGTCACGGGGTCGGGTTTTGTGCCGCAATCGGTGGTGAATTGGAACGGTACGGCACGCCCGACGGTTTATAACAGTCCCACGCAGTTGACGGCGACGATTCCTGCCAGCGATCTTGTGGCCTTGGGAAATAGCGCAGTGACGGTCTTCACTCCAACCCCCGGAGGAGGCAAATCCGGTTCCGCGACTTTTTCCACTTTCCTTTCTCTGGCCAGCAACGACTTAATTTACGACCCTACTCGAAAGTTGCTTTGGGCTTCCGTGCCG
>QHYH01000259.1 GCA_003223215.1 Acidobacteriota bacterium | reverse complement strand
CTGCGAGATTGCTTCCGATCCCGTGCCGTTCTGCAAGCAGAAATTCTTGCCCTCCGCCATCAGCTATTGATCTTCGAGCGTTCCAGCCGCGGTCATAACCTACGTCTCCGTTGGACTGACCGAGCCCTGTGGGTTTGGCTCTCACGATTGTGGGGCGATTGGCGATCAGTGCTGCTCATGGTCAAGCCGGAGACCGTCATCGCGTGGCATCGCAGGGGGTTTCGGCTCTATTGGAGATGGAAGAGTCGGCATCGGGATGGCCGCCCCACTGTATCTCCGGAAGTTCGCCATCTGATCCGTCGAATCAGCCTCGCCAACCCGCGCTGGGGCGCTCCTCGCATTCACGGGGAATTGCTGAAGATTGGAATCGAAGTGTGCCGGCAACCTCCCTCCCAGACATGGCGAACATTTCTCAAGAATCACACCAAGGACCTGGTTTCCTTAGATTTCTTCGTCGTGCCCACCATCACGTTCCAGCTCCTGTTCACGCTCGTGATTCTCAGCCATGACCGAAGACGTCTGGTGCATTTTGCGGTGACCGCTAACCCCACTGCAGCGCGGACCGCCCGACAGCTTTTGGGAGCATTTCCTTGGGACAATGCGCCGCGGTATTTGCTGCGCGACCGCGCCAGCGCGTACGGGCTGGAATTCAGCGAGATGGCAAAATCGATGGGCATTCACGAAGTCCTGACTGCGCCCCAGAGTCCTTGGCAGAATGCCTATCTCGAGCGACTGATCGGATCGATTCGACGAGAGTGCTTGGATCACGTCATCGTTTTGAATGAGACCGGTCTGCGTCGAGTCTTGAAATCCTATTTCGCATACTACGAACAATTCAGGACGCATTTGTCGCTGGGCAAGGACGCACCAATCAGTCGAGCGATTCAACCTCCAGCGATGGGTCGGGTCGTGCAAATTCCTCAAATTGGCGGACTGCATCATCGTTACGAACGAGTTGCCGCCTGAACAGGCGGCACTCTTCGCACACCGTCGACGGGGACATGCTGTTCGGCTGTTTTTTGTGTCGTCGAACGTAGTCACCGAATAAGTTCGCGGCGAACCCGGCGCGCTCGGGCCGTTGGAGACACTTCGACACCGCTAAATCAGTACGAATGGAGTTTTTGGTACGGACAAGTTACAATCTTACGAATAAATTGCCATGAGGCTTATCTTCACACTTCTTCTGGGATTTTTGCTTCAGGCTGCAGAAACTCCGCGGCATCAACTTGATTTGGAGCCACTCTTAGGAGACCCAGCGGCACTTCAAAAGCTGAAAATCCTGTACGAACCACCATCCCATAAAAGTTATCAGGCGTTTTTCGTTTATGGGGATGGCTCTCTCGTTTGGCAGGCATATCCCAATCGACCGATGTCTTTGACCGAGGTTCCAACTTGTAGAGACGAAGTCAGCCTCGACAAAGTCAAGAATTTGGTCCGTTTGATTATCCAGAAGCACTTTTTTGACTTGCCAGAGAAACATTTCTTCTTCGTGTACGCTGCACAAGGAAAGGAAGAGCTGGAATTGCACACAATCGCTATCGATGATGGCGTTGGAAAGGCGGTTAGAACATTTGGTATCGGAGTGTACGCAGGTAAAGAGGAGTCCATTCCGCCCGACTTTTCAACAATTGAAAAAGAACTGAAACAGCTCAAAGACTCCGCGTTTCCGCCTTCAGAGAAGACTTGCCATTTCGCTCCTGCAATCAAGTTTTGGAACTGATTCCTCTCGCTCAGTGAAACCGGACAAGTTGGTGCAGTGCGAGGTCGACCGGTTAGGCGACATTACCGCAAGTAATCGTCGCAAACGGTGCTCCAAGCCATCATAGGCGACTTCCATGGGCTGCGGTCACGCTCCGAACCGGGCTGACAGTTCTCCGGGTCTTCTCTCTTCTCCGCGGTGTTCCTGAGCTAGGGACATTTCCTTTCTTTCTCTCCCCGATTTTCTCTGGGCTCACCGCTCGGGTAATTCCTCTCCGCTCCGGCCGACGCGTCTTCTGCTTTCCTGGCTCCTCACCAGAGAGCAGGCAAGTCACGGCAATCGCGAGGAGTCTCGAGGCTTCTTAAGGTGGAATGATGTCCTTGCTGCGAAATATAACGAGCGGGCTGCGGTCCCTTTTCCGAAAGGAGCAGGTGAACCGGGAGTTAGATGAAGAACTGGGCGAATACCTCGAAATGGCCGCCGTCGAAAAGGAAAAGATGAAGCAGGGCATGAGCCGCCAGGATGCACTTCGGGCAGTGCGGTTGGAGGGTGGGAGTCTCGATGGCACGAAAGAAATGGTCCGCTCTGCTGGCTGGGAGTCCGTAGTGGACACGTTGTGGCAGGATTTGCACTTCGGCCTGCGCATGCTGCGCAAGAATCCCGGTTTTGCTGCGATCGCCGTGCTGACACTGGCGCTGGGAATCGGAGCGAACACGGCAATTTTCAGCGTGGTTGACTCTGTGCTGCTCCGCCCAGCCTCCTACGCGAAGCCCTCTGAGCTGGTGGAAATCAACGAAGTGGGCCCCGGGACGGCAGCGGGCGCAATTAATGAGGTTTCTCCGGGAGACTTCATCGAATGGCAAAAGCAAGCGCAGGCCTTCCAGGGAATCGCCGCTTATCAGCGGTGGGAATTTCACGCCTTGACCGGTACCGGCGAACCGGACGAAGTGTGGGCGGTCCCGGTCACCACAAATCTTTTTAGCGTTCTGGGCGTAAATACCATCCGCGGGCGTACGTTTGCCGAGAACGAAACCCAGGCTGTGGTTCTGAGCTACCAATACTGGGAGAGTCACTTCTCGTCGGATCCCAACGTCATTGGGAAGGCGCTTGCGCTCGATGGCAAATCCTACACCGTGCTCGGCGTCGCTCCCGCTGATTTTGAGTTCCCAAGGGCCAACACGCAAATATGGGTCCCTCTAACGTTCAGTGCCGCTGAAAGCGCCGATCACGCGCACCGCACACTCAGCGTCATCGCGCGGCTGAAATCAGGGGTCACTCTCAGACAAGCTCAGGCGGTAATGGATATCGTGTCACTGCTGATCGTCGGCGCGAACGTGGCCAGCATGCTACTCGCTCGTGGCACAACACGGCAGGGCGAGATGGCCATCCGTGCTGCGCTGGGCGCGGGCCGTCTGAGGTTGATCCGGCAGTTGTTGGTCGAAAGCGTCCTTCTGGCAGGTGCAGGCGGAGTCGGCGGCCTTATGCTGGCACGTTCGGGCCTGCGCATGATCGTCAGTCTGGTGCCCAAGTACAACCTCGTTGAAACCGAGAGCGTACACCATATTTCGATGAACCTCACCGCGTTCGCCTTCACGGCAGCTCTGTCCCTCCTGACCGGAGCTGCGGTTGGACTGCTGCCCGCCTTGCGGGTCTCGAGCCTGAATCCCAGTGAGTCCTTCAAAGGGCACGGACGGACTTCAGCGGCAGGGGCCGGCGGCTCGCGCCTGCAGCGCGTGCTGGTTGTTTCCGAAGTCGCGCTTGCCTTGGTGCTCCTGGTCGGTGCCGGCTTGATGATTCAAAGCTTCGAACGCCTGGAAACGGCTCCTACCGGATTCAATCCCGACCATCTCTTGACGGTGCGCGTGCCGCTGATGAGTTACAAGTACTCCCGTCCCCAGTCGGCGGATTTTTACCGCGAAGTGCTGGACCGTATCCAAGCCATTCCCGGCGTGAAATCAGTGGGGATGGCGAATAACCTGCCCTTCATGGGATTTCATCTCTCCCTCGATTTCCCCGCTCCACCGAACTCGCCGAGCGGCTCAGGGCCGGTCATGGTAGCTGGGCGCAGTGTGAGTCCAGGTTACTTCCGGGCTATGCAAATACCGCTCATCAGCGGGCGTGATTTCGCCGAAGCGGAAAACCAGAAAGATGCTCCCTGTGTCCGGATCATCAATCGCGCGATGGCCCGACTCTACTGGCTGGGAGAAGACCCCGTTGGCAAGCAATTGCCGGGCGCCTGCCCGAATGATGCGCCCGCGACAGTCGTGGGTCTAGTTGCGGATTCCAAGCAGGACTCCGTGGATTCCGAGCCTCACCCGGAACTGTACGAGCCTTACGCCCAGCATCCATTTGCATCCTTCCTGGTTACGTTTGTCATTCGGACTGCCTCAAACCCGACGGGCGTTGCCGCCGCCGTGCGTGACGCCGTGCGGCAGGTGGACAGCGACCAGCCAGTTATCCAGATGCGAACCATGCAAGACGTAGTCTCTGAGTCAATCTGGCGGCAGCACGTCTCAGCTTCCATGCTGGGCCTGTTCGCAGTAATCGCTCTGGTGCTGTCCGCTGTAGGCATCTATGGAGTGCTTTCCTATTCTGTCAGCCGCCGCAGGCATGAGATTGGCATTCGCTCAGCTCTCGGCGCCACTCGGCGGGACATCCTGCGGATGGTGGTCGGGGAAGGGCTCCTTCTCACTCTGATGGGCGTCGGCGTCGGGGTAGCTGTCGCCTTCGGACTCACGCGACTTCTTACCGGCTTGCTATACGGTGTCCGACCGAGGGACCCGCTGACCTTCGTTGCCTTTGCCATGCTGCTGATAATAGTGGCTCTGCTGGCCGTGTATGTGCCCGCCCGCCGGGCGACCAGCGTCGATCCCATCGTCGCTCTGAGATACGAGTAAAGAGATGTCCTTGCTGCGAAATATAACGAGCGGCCTTCGATCATTGTTCCGAAAAGAGCAAGTCGACCGGGAGTTGAATGAGGA
>QHYH01000119.1 GCA_003223215.1 Acidobacteriota bacterium | reverse complement strand
TGCGTAAAGTGCGTCATCGCGGAACCTTGAAGGTAGATTGGATCTTTACCTTCGCGTGCGCAGCCTACAACCTGGTGCGCATGCGAAACCTGATGGCTGCGACAGTTCCGGCGCAGTAAGCCCAGGTCGTAGTGTCTCTGAACGGCGCTCCAAAGCCCACCTGGGGCACGGCAGCGCGAAAAAAACGACCGAAAAACCGCCTTACATCTTGAAAAATGAAGCAAACGAAGACAGAAGCTGCACTTTCACGGAATTTTTCCGCAGCCTGCTAGGGCAAAAAACCAGAGAGAAATCAGTTCAGATGCAGGTCTTGATACCATGGCAGACTTCTTTGAGAGCACGCTCTCTGGGATTAGGATCGCGGCCAAAGCGGGCAAGAGTCGCCGCTCACTTCGAAATATGGCAGCCTTTGCGTCAAGAGCGTACATAGTATCGGATTGCCGAACAGCTGCCGACCGACGGGCAAGTCGGAGACTATCGATTCGTCCGTCGGATTAGTACCGACAAACGCGCTTGTATTGACTGGGCTGGCCACCTTCCAGGTGGTCGACTGCACGTAAGCAATCGCCAAACTAGCACATAGTTCACTCCGGGTTTCGCAGAGCGCTTTCCCACGGGCAGCTCTTAGACTTGCGCTGGAACCGCCCCGAAGGCGCAAGCTGAATAATTAAGTTTTTACGGCATGCACTGAAGTCCAGAGCGCACCTCGATTGATCCAATCAGGGTACAGCTTGAGCATTTCGTCATATAGTTCCCGCGCGGTCGCCGTCTGCATGGCGAGGCGCTCGAAATCGCGTATATACTGCCGCGTTTCTCCAAGGATCCGAGGGCTATCATCGTTCCCGACGCGCTTATGTCCGGCGATTACTGCACGTGGCTTAAGCGACTCCATTTTATCGAGGGCAGCAATCCACTCTTGCCGCTTCTGCTGATCTGGCGACTCTGACAGATGCAGATGATCGCCGTTGTAGGCGGCATCACCGGCAACGATCAAACCTATGGACGGAACGTGAAGGCAGCTTGTGCTAGCAGTGTCGGTGTATCCGAGTGGCACACTGACTAAATCGTGGCCTTCCAGGTTAATGACGTTTCCGGTCAGCTCTTCAGCAATTGCAAGATGACCGGAAATCTGGCCGGGAAAACGCGGATTCCAAAACGTAGCGAGAGACTCTGGCGATGCCTGCTGGCGCATAACCTTAATCACATCCGGCCGCGCGACAAAGCGGGCACCAGGAAATCGCTCCAGAACTGTACCGGTGCCAAAGAAATGATCGCCGTGGCCATGAGTGGCGTAGATCGTCGTCAGATTCTTTCCGCTCGCCACAACCCAATTCGCCAGGGCACGTGCCTGCTCGACTGTAATAAGGGTGTCGACCAGGACAGCGTCGCGCTCCCCAGAAATAAGGGTTGACGAAATAGGCGGCCACGGCCGCTGTTTTTCGCCTGGGGGCAAATCGCTCGTGATGGCAGGTATGCTGGGCGCCAAGAACACGTCCCATCCCAGAACTGTTTTTTGAGTTGTTCGGCCGGTTTTGGACTCACTGGTGTTGGATTGCTCCTGAGTTGAGCGGGCTTGGTCAGCTCGGATTGGCCGATTCGTAGCCGATACGAGAGCAATTCCGAAGGCATTCGATAGAAACTCACGTCTTGAAGTCACTATGGCCCCCTTTCAGTTAGATCTGAGCTCTGCCGCCGTCAACGAACAGTTCGACACCGGTGACGAAGCTGGAGTCATCCGACGCCAGAAACAACGCGACCTTGGCAACTTCCTCAGGTTCTCCCATGCGTCCCATCGGGATGGTTGATACAATCCGCGCAATCACGTCTGCAGATTGCCGACTCACCAGAGGGGTATTGATTGGACCCGGACTAACAACGTTTGAGCGGATACGACGGTCCTTCAGGTCCGTAGTCCAGGTTCGCACGAAAGAGCGGATTGCAGCCTTACTCGCAGCGTAGACGCCGAAGGCGGCAGTACCCTTAACACTGGCGACAGAGCCATTGAGAATGATAGAGCTGCCATCCTTCAGTAGCGGTAAGGCCTTTTGCACCGTGAACAGCGTTCCCCTCACATTGATGTTGAATAGTTTGTCGAAATGCTCTTCGGTGACGGCCCCAAAGGGAACAAATTCGCCAACGCCGGCATTGGCGAAAACAATATCGATTCGGCCTTTCACCTTGGAAACAGTCTCGTAAAGACGATCAAGGTCGGCGAGTTTGGCAACGTCGCCCTGAACGCCGGAAACGTTGCTGCCGATTGTCTTCACGGCCTCGTCGAGTTCCTT
Source organism: Acidobacteriota bacterium (assembly GCA_003223215.1). Lineage (GTDB taxonomy): Bacteria > Acidobacteriota > Terriglobia > Acidiferrales > UBA7541 > Acidiferrum. Next base: position 44,758 of record QHYH01000119.1, on the reverse strand, counting down.
CTGGCGGCGGCCCGTAATGAAGACATAAGCACCCTCATTGACGAAAAGCTTTGCCGCAGCTAACCCAATCCCTTCTGTCCCGCCGGTGACGACGGCGGTCTTGCCTTGGAGTTTTTTGGTCATTCGTTTTCTCCGTTGTTGCTGAGCTCTGAACTCGCGACCCCCGATCCCGCACTCTCGATCACTTGCTTCCGAGCACCGCTTGGCCGAGGTGATAGGAGAGATGGTTCGTGCGGCTCAGTAGGATGGCGAAGCGATTGCGCGAAGCATCTTTGGCGAAATCTTCCTCCGATGCGGCCGAGTGCCTCTGGACCCAATCGGACCAAGACATTTTTTCAAATCCCTTCCGCAATTCAGCCTTGACGACGTTCCATGCCCGGCGAACTTGTTCGTGCGAAGGAATGTCGGCTCGCGATTTGTCGGGATTCGAGACGAAGGGGGCATCAAACTCGGGATGAAGTCGTTCTCCCAACGACAACAGCGGGAGCATCGCGTCGTGTACGGCTGTGAGATGTCCCCACAAGTAAAGAAGCCTGTTCCTGCCAGGCGCTATTTCCCGGAGAATCTCCTCGGACGAGAAGCCTGCAAAAAGCTTGTCCGCGCGCTCAATTTGAGCGTTCCATGTTTTCAGCCCGAGAGCTACGTAAGAGCCTTCGTTTCCCATCAGTTCGTCTCCTGTCAACCAGTCCGTTTCATTTGTATTTTGGAAAAGTCTTTCCGAACATGGGCGCGCCACTTTTCGATTGCTCTTCTGTGGCCTCATCCTGAATCACATCCCAATGTTCGACGAGTAATCCGTCCTCGATGCGTAAGATGTCGGCAGCGATCCAATTTACAGGGGCGCCGAATGCCGAAAACCGTCCGTGCACAATGACGAAATTGCCCTCCGCCACGATCGTTCCCGCCTCGTACTCAACGTTGGCGGAAGGCTCTCGATGAGATCGAACAGGCCTTCACGACCGGGAGCGATGTGAGCGCTATGTTGAATGTATTGCGGTGACCAGAATTGCTCCGCCGTCGCATAGTCACGCTTGTTGAAGTCGAAAGCCCTGAGTACCAGTGCCTTGTTCTTCTCCTCGAGTTCGCTGGCCATTGCTTGTTTCCTCCAGTCCTGAATAATCGGTCCACCCTTCAAGCCTCAAGAGGGCGATTGAAACCCGACCTCCGAACGACCCCATTTGAAATTCAGGTCGTCCTGGGTCAGGGGTCCGCCGATCTGCTCATGACCGTAGTGGTGTTCGTACACAACCCTAGACGCCGCCCATCCCCGAATCGCGTACCACTTCAAAGTGCACCGTCTCCCGCCGACGCCGGTGAAGTCGATCCTCCATTCGGAGTGTGTCTCGTTGGCGCTGTCTCGGGGAACCTGAGTCAGCTGAACTGACATCGACAATCCGGCAACTTCAGCCATTACGTGAAGCGGCACCAGAAAATTCAATAGAAAGGGACGCACCCTCTCCTTTCCATGGATTGTCTCCGGCGAATCTTCACTGCTTACCTCGACATCATCGGCGTAAAACTTGTCAAAGATTTCCAGAAACTCTTCGTAGCTCCTGGCGATTTCGGCACGCAGGATCGCCGCGTTCAGGGTTAGCTCAGCGGTCTGCGAGCTCTTGTAGGCGTTGCCGTCGAACTGCCTAACGGTCATAAGATTATTTTCATGGGTCATCGGATCCCCCTTTTGGCTTGCGAGGTTTCGCGAGCTCTTGCGCCGTTCAAGAAAAACAGCATCGTGACGGGCTTGTTGCCTTTGTTTCGCCATACATGGCGCGTACCGTTTTGCACGACCACGTCGCCGCGGTTCAAATGCAGAGTCTCGCCGTCGTCCAACTCCAGCCACATCTCTCCGCCGTAGATAACTGCATAGTCCACCGTATTCGTTTTGTGCATTCCCGGGTCTTCCTTTTCGAAGTGATCCGCTAATCCTCGCAGACGAACGAGCGCCTCTTCTTGTGCGGCCTCGCCATCGAAAGACGGATCCGCGAAGACTGAGCCGGGCGGAAAGGTCACGAAGTGCAGGCTGGTACCGCCAGGCCCTGGAACAACGGAGTCGGGATATCGGTCAAACCTCTGCTCCTTGCTGAGGTCCGGGATCGCCGGGTTGACCCAGACGAGCGTGTGCTCGTAGCCGCGGACAGTCTTGAACTGATAGGCCAACAACGGTTCGTCGCTTTGAACGACAGCCTTCCCGTTTACATTTCCCGTGACGATACGACGGTAAGTACTCGGTTTCTTACCGCGCTTGGACAACTCTCTTTTCTTAGAGGGCGTTCTATGCATGACTAGATCTCCGCATCCGCAATTCTCATAAGCTGCTTCACGAAATTCTGGTCTACAAACAGGCGCAACCGGTGGCTACTCGGGCGCCGGCCTAAGCGGTTGTAGCCTTTCCGTGATACGCGGCCGCAAAGACATCCTGCACAAATTCTTCGAACGAAGTCGGCGTGCTGTTCTGCGGCGAACGCGGCTCCTGCGGAGTGAGGACTCCCGCATTGATGGCTTGGAACATCTCGATGTATACCGCGGCTTTCCTCGGGGAAAAACCCATTTGTGTCAACGCCTGCTGCACCTGGTCGTACGGAAACTGCTCGTAACGCAGATCCGGCTTGCCAATACCGCGAGCAATCACCGCGGTAGCTTCCGCCATCGATAGGTCGCGCTCGCCAAGCAGTTCGCGCGTTTGTTTGCCGGAAAAATCCAGGTCCAGGAGGCGCTGCCCGGCGTAGTCGCCGACGTCTCGTGTCGCGATCATGGGCAACTTCAGGTCGGGTAGCAGGGCATGCCCGAACAGTCCCATCCCATGGATCATGTCGATCGCCGTCAGATTGTTCTCCATGAAATACGCAGCTCGAAGGTGCAGAACGTTCAAATCGTTGATGGCGTTCAGTTTTTCCTCCGAAGAATGCAGCCCGGTGACTGGTCCGGTGCCTTCCGGTACATGCGCGCCGTAGCTGCTCAAGTGCACCGCGTAGCACAGGCTCCGAAACGGGCAGCCGGCCTGTCCCTGGCGAATTGATACGGTGTCAAGGTTCAACGCAATGGCACATGGTTACACCGAACGACAGGCAAGGCTGCGGCGGGATCAGCAAATACCATGAAAGCGCTTCCTCAGGAGTTCCACGTGGGCACCGCTCGTTGGTCATGTGCGAACCGCTAGTCTCGCTGAATGGATTTGAGGTATTCGCACAAGTTCTTGATGCGCTGCCGGACCGCCGCTTCGTTGTAGTGTTCCTCATACTGGAAGATCGGTCCCCACACGGGCATCTCGGACGAGCCATGCGCGGAAAATCTGAAACCGAAGCGCAGAACGTTTGTCACGTACTCTTCCGGGAACGTTCCTCCGTGCCGCTTCGCGAGAGTGGTGAGGTCCGGCGGAGCCTTTCGCAGAGAGCGGGCATACAGGTCCATGGCCTTTCCCCTCCGAGCCGTGGCAAGCCGCACAGTAGTCTTTGTACGTCTGCCTGCCGGGCGGGGCATAGACGGCCGGTAGCTCGGATTCCTGGATCGCCGCACCCCGCGTCGTACGAACCATTCCTGCGACTGAAGAAGAAATGAGAAACAGAAACACAGTCATTCGAACGCTCATACGACTTCCTTCGATAGCCCAAAGTCCTCCTATCAAGTACCACCGCAAGCGCGGGACGGATGTGCGCGGAGTCACACGCATACATGCGGAAGATCACAGCTCGCCACCGTCGCACGATTTGCAAAGTCGTTGAGAGCAACCTGATTGGGAGTTCGCCGGAAACCGTCAGGAAGGAGTTGGCCGCGGCAGGAAAAAGGCCGACGATCCGGTTCTGGCTGTTCTGAGATTGAGGATGTCTATTCTCAGCCGAAAGGACGCGGAGGTTCGGTCCAAAAGCCCTCACCTGGCCGAATGATTGAGAGTTGAGGCTGGGCAATTTAAGAGGTCGCCTTAATTGCTATGATGAGACCAATGCCTGCCCGTGGGGATTCACACTTTGGGACGTACGCCCGTTTCTCTGTTCCAAAAGCTCAGAGGCTTGGACCTGTAATGCCCGTACGATGAAACGACGGGGAGCTGCGCCCACGTAATTGAAGGGAAAGCAAGTGACCAGGTTCAGCGCGCGCTTGTTAGTGGCAGCTAGAACTTCGACGTTGGCTGGCGAGCCAATGGAGTGTGATCTTGTCGCACAGCTCCCAGAAGGGGCCGGATTTGGATGTATGAACTTTTATGTGGTCCGCCACAGAAGGTCCATTCCGACCCGTCCGGGAGATTTGGGACGGTGGCGCATTCCATTGGTTCGATGAAGGCGGCTTTTCTTCTCGGGAGAGATTCCAACCTGTTTGGGCGGCTTCGTCGCATCAATGCCTAGCATACCTGCAAACCCAATTGTTTTACGCCCCGGCTGGCGGTCCTTTTAGCACCAGATCATGGGTCGCCGCGTCACTCAGCTTACCTACGAGGAAGTCCACCCACGCTGGGAGTATAGATGTAATCCTTATGATCAGATGGCTGTGAAGTGTGAATTTCTTTCCGAGCCTGGTCGCTACTTGTTGAACTACCGCTCGCCTTAAGCCCGCCAAGGTTGGCAACAGATATCTGCCTCGGCTCTATCAGTGCGACCAGTCTTTCATACTGGTTCATTTCTTCAGGCTTGCTCGGGTCATCGAGTACGAATCCTTCACCCCTGTTCCTGTTCCAGCTCCGCCCAACGCGCGTACAACGCATCCACAATCTTCTGCGCCTTGGCCATTTCCGCCAGCACGTTTTGTAGCCGGATGTGATCGCCCATCACCTCGGGATCCTCCAGCGCCTTGTGGCGGATTTGCAACTCCTGCTCCGCCTCGGTGATCCGCCCCTCGATTCCCGCCAATTCCATGCGCTCTTGATAGGAAAGCTTCTTCTGCGCTGTAGCAGGCGTCTTGCTCCCGTTTCCCGCTGCCTTTGACCGCGGCTCATCCTTCAGACCGCTCATTTTCTTTGCAGCTTTTTGCGCACTTTGCCATTCTTCCCACTGCGAATAATCCGCAAACCGCTCGGCCTTGCCCATTCCATCCAGCCCCAGCACCACCGTCGAAACACGATCCAGCAGGTAACGGTCGTGCGTTACCAGTACCAACGCTCCGCGATATTCCAGCAGGCTCTCTTCCAATATTTCCAGCGTCGGAATATCCAAATCGTTCGTGGGCTCATCCAGCAGCAGCACGTCCGCGGGTTGCAGCATCAACTGCGCAATGAGCACCCGTGCCCGCTCGCCTCCAGAAAGCCGGCCTACCCACTGATTTAGCTGCTCGCTGGCGAACAAAAATCGCTCCGCCCACGACGCCACGTGAATCACCCGTTCCTGATAAACCACCGCATCGCTGTCCGGCGCCAGCGCCCGCCGCAGTGTAACTTCCGGATCGAGCTGGCGGTTCTGGTCGAAGTACACGATCCGCAAACCGTCCGCCTTGCGAATTTTCCCCTTCGGCGGCTCGATATCCCCGCGCAGCAAACGCAGCAGCGTCGTTTTCCCGCTGCCGTTCGGCCCCACCAGCCCCACGCGCATTCCCTGCGTGACAATAAAGTGCAGCCCGGCGATCAGCGTCCGCTCGCCAAACCCGTAGGAAACGTCATCGAGAGTAAGCAGCTGCTTGGTTTTCCGGCTGGTCGCGGAAAAATCAATCTCCGCCGCGGAAGTCCGCGTCCGCGCCTTCATTTCCGCAAGCTCGCCGATCATCCCGTGCGCATCGTCGATGCGCGCCTTCGATTTCGTGGTGCGTGCTTTTGGTCCTCGCCTCAGCCAGGCGATTTCTGTGCGCACACGGTTTTCCAAGGCCTGTTGCCGCTTTTGCTGCGCATGCAGGTACTCTTCCTTGGCCTCCAGAAACTTGCTGTAATTTCCGGACACGCGCAGCGCCCCTTCTTCGTACGCGCGACTGATTTCCACCATTTCGTTTGCGACATTTTCCAGGAAATACCGGTCATGGCTCACCACCACGCATGCAAATCCCGCGCTTTGCAGCACGCCCTCCAACCAGCCAATTCCCGCGAAGTCCAGATGGTTCGTCGGTTCGTCCAGCAGCAGGATATCCGGCCGCTGCACCAGCGCTTCCGCAATCGCCAGTCGTTTTTTCCAGCCGCCCGAAAGCTCCGCCGCCAACGCATCCAAAGCGGTAAAACCCGCCCGCCCAAGCGTCTCCGCGAATTCCGAAGCGTGTTCCTCTTCCGCTACGCGCGCTCGTTTCAGTGCGCCCTCAATCACGCCGCGCACCGTCACGCCCGGCGAAAACTCGGATATCTGCGTCACGCAGCTCATCCGCGTCCCCTTGCGCACGGCGACATCCCCGCCATCCGGTTTCACGCGGCCGTAGAGCATCTCGATCAGCGTGGATTTGCCGGACCCATTGGGTCCAATAACACCGATCCGTTCCCCTTCCGAAACGGTGAAGGAAAGGTTCTGGAAAAGCGGTGCGCTTCCGTATCTTTTGGAAAGTCCTTGTGCGCTAATCAACGGTGCCAATTCTGCCGTCTTCTCCTGTTATGTCGCTCTTCTAGCATAACAGCAGCCGCCCCGCTCAAAATCTTGGGGGCAATAAGGGGGCGCTAGAGATTCTGCTGTATTCCTTTCAATGACTTAGAAGGCCAAGGTGCGCCGCAAAACTCCTTTGTTTCCATGCAGTCAGCGGATTCGAATCCCACAACCTACGGGCGACCCGCCTGGTTGGTGAGCATGAGTCAGTCTTTCGCTGGGTATTCCACGTATAGCTTTGACACACCTATGACCTTGTCGTCGGGAAGGGAGGCGATCTCCGAAGGCTTGACGAGCTCGAACTCAACGTCGACATGCAGGTATTCACACCTGGGATGGACGTACCGGGTCTTAGCTGGAAACTGCAGGCCTCCGTCGGGAACGAAGTATTTCACTACGTCCCCGCGTGTGGTAGCGTTCTTCACCTGCCGGTAATCTCTTAGCGCCTGCTCAACTAGAGAGCAAGTAGTTTTGTCCATGTTTTGTTCCGCCCTCGGACTCACGGCGAGCAGAACACTCATTAGGAGAACCGCAGGAGAGAACCTGACGACCCGTTTCATCGCAATCTGGCCTCCGCTCATGATTAAAATTGGGCGCTTTTCTGGGAGCTCGCAAGCAGGGGCGTGAGCGAGAAGACCAACCTGTTGCTCCAAAGATCAGAACGCACATGCCTCAGGCGAGTATAGAAGATTTTGACACGATTCCGTTGAACAGGACACGGAGTAGGTTCTTCATTCCAGAGAGGGTATGTCCTGTTACTTCTCTAGGTTCGCCGTGAGCTGCACTTCCGACCCGGACTGCACCGTGATCTCTTTCGACCAATCCTTATAGCCGGACATCTTCACGGTGACTGCGTGCTTCCCTGGTGTTAGCTTCAGCGAAGCTGGTGAGTCTCCCACAAACTCTCCGTCCACGAGCACATCCGCTCCGGTGGGGCTGGAGGAAACATTGACGGTTCCTTTAGCGGATTCAGCAGGTGCGGTTTCGGTCGGCTTGCTCTCTGCCGATTTGCCCCCGGCAGTCTTCTCCTTCGCATCCTTTCCCTCGTCTCCCTTGGTCACTTCCTCTCGGACGGTCACAGGAACAAACTCACGGTCTTTTTCACCCACAGCCACAGGCACACCCGTTACGCCCTGGAGAGAAACTAGGATTGCACGGTAGTTGTCTTTGTCACCTTGTAGCAGGATGCCGCCTGTTTTGTTGTCTGGCGTGGTGTACTGAATCCCTATGTAGTGAAGCCGTGTTTTGTGAAACAGCCCAAACAAAGCGACCGGGGCGACGAGTATGGCCAATGCAACCATCGTTCCGACGCGCCTGTGCGCCTCCTGGCCATAACTCAGTGAAGTAACAGACTTCGGCGGGATTTCGAGCTTCTTGCCATCTTTCAGAGCCAAAGTGATCAGGTCCGATGTCACCGTCAGGTGATTATTCCAATCCTTCGGATCGACTTTTGAATCTACAGAGCCGCCGTTATATCGAACCTTGTCGAATGAATTGCCCTGCGCCCAGGCGACGAAAGCCGAACATACGAGTAGAGCGAGGAGTCTCTTCAAAGTTTGCATAGCGCCTGTCAAGAATGATCGCAAACTGCAATGATGCCAAACTGAATTAAAACTATATCCAACATTTCAGCCAGTTACTCTTCGCTGTGCCCAATCAGCAATGGGGGCAGCCGAAGAACCGGAATCGCTCCCGGAGCGCGAAAGCCTTGGTGCCAAAAGCATCGTCAGCAGTCGGTGTCCCTGGCGAATTGGTACGGTGTCAAGGTTCAACGCGATGTCACCGAAGCAAAACAACAATTCGCCAGCCACAAGCTTGGGTACGGTCCACTGGAATCGTTCCACGTTCACGCCAACGAACCCGCTTTCTGCTATCATCACTAAGTCCTCAGAAAAGGCACGACCCATGCCGAGCAATAGGCGTTTCCCCGGGTCACTTCTTTCTTTGCTCCTGGCTTTCGGCGCAATGATTCCCACGCCCTCCGCCTCCGCGGATGAACCGCCGGCGGGGCGTCCCGTTATTGTTATCGGATTTGTCGGTGGTTTCGTCAAACACGACAATGCGGTCCACAGCGAGGTCCAGCTTGCTACGCGTCTCCGCCAGGATTATCCCTTCGGCGTCCACGTGGAAGTTTTTGAGAATCAGCGACGGGAGAAAGCCCACCAGCAGATCCTGCGACTTCTCGATATCCACAATACGGGTTCCCTGTCGGCCCAAGAAAAACAGCAAGCGCGCATCATCATATACGGGCATAGTTGGGGAGCTTCCGAAACCGTTACTCTCGCGCGAGAGCTAGAGAAAGATGGCATCCCGGTGCTGCTTACCATCCAAGTGGACAGCATCACGAAGCGCGAGCAAAATGACTTGCTCATCCCTGCTAACGTCAGGGAGGCAGCCAACTTCTACCAGTCAAATGGACTTCTACGCGGGCGGCCCGAAATTCTTGCGGCCGATGCCACGCACACACAAATCATCGGAAATTTTCGTTTTGACTATAAAGCTCATCCAGTTAGTTGCCCAAACTATCCCTGGTTCGGCCGCCTCTTCATGAAGTCGCACATCGAGATCGAATGCGACCCGAACGTCTGGAATCAAGTGGAATCCTTGATCCGTTCAAAACTCCCCTCACCGACCGGAACTGCATCGGCTGAAACGAGCAGTCCTGTTTTGGGGATTTGACGCGCAACGTGGCCAAGGTGTGAAGAACACCAGCCTAAGCTCTGTCGGATATTACGCGTTGATTCGAGCCGAAGAAATTAGTCCAACAATTCAAAACCAGGAGGGAGCTGAAAATCCGCACCCCTCTCAATCCTTGCCACCGGTGGAAGCATCCGTGCTAAGGATGTCTTTGTCTGGCGTGCGATCTCCTGCGACGACCAACGCGTTTTTCACACGCGCCCGCTGCAGGAGTTCCCAATCCCTTTCAAATTCCGGCATCGTCTCTCGGCTGTGCTTCGGGCTTTTCAAGACGCCATTGGCGCGGCAGAGGAGCAAGGAGTACGCCAATTGCGTGTTCGAACTCCGCTCGAGAATGTTGTTCGCGCTCAATCCCACATTGAGAGCTTTACTCTTGCCGGGAATCTCCATCCACAACGCTCCGTCGGCGTCCACTCGAGGTGTGCCCAGCTTGTTCAGATGCTTGAAAAAACGACGGAAGTCTCCCTGCTCCCCGATGAATTTCGCTTCTCCTGTTTCCTGCAATAGAGAGTCCAGCGCCTGCCGATATCGTTTCCATTCTGCCCGGGTGCCAATGATCTGGGCTTGGTCCTCCTGAGTCTTCACAGGTTCCGTCGCGTCACGACGATTCTCCTCTTCAGCAGGATGCTTTTCGAACTCGCGCTCGGGATTGAATCGGCCTGTTAGAAGGTAGGAGGCCGCCACGGCCGGCACTCCGTAACCCGCAAAAATCAGCATGGGAATGAGCAGTTTCCCGGAACGGTACAACTGCTCTGTTCCGGATCGAACCTCATTGCTTCTCTTAATGGTGCCCGGCACTTGAGCAAAGTGCAGCACTCGCAGGTTGGATTTCGGGTTCCGGACGGCATAGCGAACGAACGACCGCGCAATGGCCTTCGGGCTGGTCATCCCGAAGTCGTTGATGTAGTCAGTGGTGGCTGCGTGCGGGAAATAGGTATTGATCACACGCTTCGTGAAATCCGCACAGTTCCGGGTGATTCCGTTAAAGTGATTTTCATTGCGCGAGGCATTAAACTGCGAGATCAGTTCCTTATCCTGCTCGACCGTCGTATCCATCACGAAAATGTACACGCTGCGGATGAGCGTTGCCGCAACCATCTCTCGCCATTCCGCCTTGTAACTTGTCGAGCATGGCGGGCCATCGCAATACCCGGCCAGATATTTCGTCCGGTATCTTTCCTCCAATAAAGTCTTGACCCTGTAAGACCCGAAAAGTGCGCGAAACCGGGGATCCTCCACTCCATAAAGGTAAATATTGAGGGGCACGATGTTCCACTCGAACCTCTGATCCTCCCCGATGTTGATGTAAGTGCTCATCACCGAGCCATTTTCATTCGGACGGCACAACCTCAATCGCACGGGCGACTCCGCACAAATTCGCGAAAAATACACAGCGCTGTGTCCCGTACCTGAGATTCGGTCCACGCTCGAATCCATCGACTCGTTAAGTACGATTCCCACGTCGCCCCGGGCGTGCGGACACGTCAGGCAAGCAAGCCCCAAGGTCAGTGCAAGCGAGAACAACCCCTTAGCAGGTGCCCTCTTGACGACGAGCCGCTCCTTTCGCCAATTCGCAAGGCACGGTACTAGACCCCTAAATTCCATATTCCTATAAACCCGTTCGAGGACTCTTTGTTGTTGCCAAAGTGAGGATGATAGCCTGCGTCTACTTGCCTGCATTCAAAGGCATTTAACTCTTGCGGGTCCGCGGAGGCCCGCGACGCCGTAGGCGGCGCGTTTAGGCCGACGCGCAAGGGGCCAGAAAGCGCCGGTGAGGCCGAGGCCTACAAGCAACTCGTAGCGACCGGGACGAAGGGGTTCCTCGTGCCTTCATCCGCGCTAAGCGTATCGCGACCGAAGAAATGAGAGTTGTGTCACCGACGGCATTGCTGGACAAAGTTCCTTATAGTACGAAGGTCGTCGCGGTTGCGGCCCGATCGTGTTTACAATTGGTTTAGGACACGGTTTGGTGCGAGTGGAGTAGCTACGAACCCGTCGGTGACGAAGCAAGCAATGGTTCTTCGCGATTGCGTACGGGACCTCCGTTATAGTTGGCGGCAATTCGCCGCCACGCCCATGGTGGCTTGCGTCGCCGTGATCACTCTGGCCATCGGGATTGGCGCGAACGCCGCCATTTTCAGCCTGCTTGATACCGCGTTATTGCAAACCCTTCCCGTGCATGACCCCGGGAGCTTGCGGACCGTCGAGGTGGTGACGCGCTCGGGCGTCGAGATGTCCAATATTCCCTCTGAGTTTTTCAATGAGTTGCGCAAGGAGCCGCAATCCTTTTCCGGGGTCTTCGGATTCTTTCGAGAGCAATTGAATTTTGACACGGGCGGAGATATTGACCGTGTTTTGGTGCAGATGGTGTCAGGCGGCTACTATTCGACTCTCGGGTTCGCCGTTTCCTTGGACGGACCATTGACGAGCCGGATGAGAGGAACCGCCAACGCGTTGCGGTGCTCAGCTATTCGTTTTGGGCCAGGCGCTTTGGCAGCGGTCCGGCCGTCGGCAAGACCATTAACTTAAGTGGCGTCCCGACGGAAGTCATTGGCGTGACGCCGCCGGCATTCTTCGGCACGGATGAGGGCGTTTCGCCAGATATCACCATTCCTCTCGATAATCCCATTCAGTTCGCAAATGTTTGGGGCACAGTAAGACTCAAGCCAGGTGTCAGCGACAAGCAGGCACAGGGGGAGGCTGAAGTCGCTTTGCAGCACGCTCTGGAATCGATGCGTCCAGGCTTGGCGAACTATCGAGAGAGCGACCGCGAAGACATATCGACGCAGCGTGCGGTCTTGACGCGTGGGGATAGAGGTCTGGGGTATGCACTCGACTCGTATACGGCTTCGCTGCAAACCCTGATGCTGCTTTCCGGCGCAGTCCTGCTTATCGCCTGCGTGAACATCGCCAACGTGCTGCTTGCGCGATTTAGCGCCAGGACGCCTGAGATCGGGGTTCGGCTGACATTGGGAGCGAGCCGGGGCCGATTGGTACGGCAGCTTCTCACGGAGAGCGTCTTGCTTTCGGGCCTGGCGGCTGTGGCCGGAATTGCCCTTGCTTTCTGGATGCAACGCGCGCTGGTCGTCCTGCTGCTGGACGATGAAGCCCGCCAAGCAATCCACTTTACGCTCAACGCCCACGTTCTGGCATTCAGTGCGGCCGCGGCGATTGTCACTCTGCTGCTCTTTGGTCTTGCGCCTGCGCTGCATGCCACGAATGCGGACGTCCTGCCCTTGTTGAAAAGTGAGGCAAGCGGTGCCCGCGTATCGCGGCCAGTTTTGGCCAAGGGGCTCATCGTACTTCAGGTGGCCGCATCGGTGCTGCTGCTTACAGGAGCAGGCTTATTGGCGCGAAGCTTCACTAAATTGACCGCAGTGCACCCCGGCATGCCCGTAGAAAACATGCTGGTCATGAGGATTGGGCTGAGCCCACGGGAGTATCAGCAGGCATATCCGCTGTTGGTGTATCAGGAGCTTGTAGAGCGCGTCCAGCGCGTGCCGGGCGTGGTGTCCACTGCCCTGGGCTGGGACTTCGCGTTCGGGTCGGGCGGCCATTTTAGATCGGTTTGGGTCGAAGGGCAGCCGCCTGAGAAGGGACAGATGGCCGGGTTCAACGTGGTGGGGCCAGGTTTCTTTTCTACTGCGAGAATCCTCCTGGTCCAGGGGCGCGAATTTTCGCCGCGCGACGCCGCAGGCGCGCCCAAAGTCGTGATCATTAATGAGGCATTCGCGAAGCAATATTTCCCGTCGCAAAACCCGCTTGGCCGCCACCTGGGCGCTGAAGGCGAAAAGTCCACGTTTAAGTACGAAGTCATCGGCGTGGCGGCGGACACGAGAAACATATTCTTGAAGAACGCTGCCGGGCCTTTTTTTTACCTGCCCTTATTGCAAGATGAGTGGGCAACGTCACTCAACGTGGTCCTGCATGTGCGCACAAGAGGAAACCCGAAATTGATGACGGATCGAGTGCGGGCCGAAGTCCGCGCGCTCAATCCGCACTTTCCCGTCCGTGACGTGACCACACTGGCTGAGCGGTTGTCGCTGGCGCAGCGTCCAGACCGCATGATGGCGATTCTGGCCAGTTTTTTTGGCTCGCTTGCGCTGGTTTTGACTGCGATACTAGGGGCCACGCCGGCCAACGTTCTGGGAATGATTGTGCGCGAAACGCTCACGCTTGTCGCGGCGGGAGCGATTGTGGGTTTGCCGCTCGCGTTTGTATGTACCCGCGTGCTCAAGAGCATGCTCTTCGGAGTGGAGCCGCAGGATCCAATCACTGCCCTTGCTTGCCTTGGCGTGCTGTTGATGGCTGGGCTAGCGGCCGGTTACTTGCCTGCTCGACGAGCCGCTTTGCTGGAACCTGTTTCCGCCCTACGAGCTGAATAGTTGACGCCCTAGCGCGTTCCGTACCTCGTGCCGCTGGTGCATTGGGTGCGCATCTAATGCCACGAAGCCGGTCTCACCAGGCAGTTCCGGGTCAGCTTTGTCAGCCGTCTGCTTTGTCGAATGAAGAATGAAGTGAGTGCTGGTGGCTGGCTCATTTTGGCTGCTCGGCAACCTCCAGCTGCACGAATGGACAGTAACGTCTCGAAAACTGCGCGCATGATGGGCGGGCAGAATGTCCGTTGAACAGACGAATCCTAAGGATTGTTGCGCTGAGGAGGATTGCGCCTGTTTTTAGAGGTGTTTGAACACGTGGGCGATTTTCTTCCCAGCCTCTTCGGTGTAATACACCGTCACGTGCTCGCCTTTCTTAGCGCCTCGCACAGAGTAGCGGGTGATGTCTTTGCCTGAGTTAACCACCGCATGATCGGCAACGACGAAGGTTTCCTCAGTGCCATCGGCCGTCTTTACGGCCACGGTCTTTGAACCCTCGCCCACGTCCTCCACTGTACCCTCAGTCGCGTGGACTGTTTTATCGCCGACCCATTCGACCGAGTGGGCCGTCTTGTCGGCACCTTCTCCGACAGTATGGACAATGACATGGCTGCCTTCTTTGCCAGCCAGGTCACCTCCCTTTGTGGCATTTTTGAGGCCGTGGACCGTGGTCTTTTCCGTGAACTTTACCGTTTCGATCGTGCCGTCGGCAGTTTTTACGGCAATAGTTTTCGCGCCGGAATCTACTTTTTCGACTGTGCCGGTAATGACGTTTGTGGAAGCCTGATCGCTCTGGGAAGCTGCGACAGAGCCTATCGCGGCCAGAGCAAGCGCCACTTGAAAACTCACCTTAAAGAGCCTCGATGACATGGTTCCTCCTCAACGAAGCGAACAGTTAGTTTAGTCTACTCTCCGACGAGAGTGCCGCCCATGATTTCGATGCAGAGTCACACCAAAGGGGTTGCGGCAATTTTTGGTGTATAGTTGTTTTGTTGCAGGACCTAGGGCCGGGCAGGCCCGATGTGAAGCCTGCGGAGATGCGGCGCAGTAAGGCCGATCGATGAAACAGGAACCCGCCGAAAGTGCTCTCGTTGCAACCAAACCAGGCTTCCTAGGAATCCTCGCCCTTTTTTAAGGGCGGAGGATGCCAAAGAGGACGGTCTTTTTGCCACGCACGTAGAAACCTACGCAGCTCCCTTTGCGGGATGAAGGCGCACGAGCGCGCGAGAGTAAACCCGCTATCCTTCTGGACTTTGCTGTCCACTTGAAGTTGGCTTGCAATTCACCTGCAGTGCATTGTCATCCGTCCAGAAATACGTGAGAGTGCGCGTCATCACAGCGCGGATTCAGGTGAAAGGGCTCAAGCTGGATGATCTGGAACGGCGCTGAAATTGGCAGACAGGAGGATTCCATGAAGAACACGCTATGCAGAATCACAGGGATTTTGGCCCTTGCCTTCCTGGCAACAACCGAGGTCGCCCGAGCGCAGGAGCCTGTGGTTGCGAATATTCCATTTCAATTCACAGCGGGGGCGATGACGCTCCGTGCGGGTGAATACAGAGTGCAGAAAGAGAGGGATTACTCTTCCGCGCTGGTGATACGAAGCACGGACGGGAACGGAGCCACGATGGTGATGACCCACGCCGCTTCGATAAACGCGCCGCAAGCCAAATCCAAGCTGGTCTTCCATCGTTATGGCAACCGCTATTTTCTGACGCAGGTGTGGAGCGCAGGCAGTTCCCTGGGACGCGAGCTGCCAAAATCGGCCAAAGAGAAAGAGCAAGCTCTGGCAGCCCACAACCATGCGTCTGACCAGGTCACGATTGTAGCCCGCCTCGTTACATCCAACCATTAGTGCCTCCAGAACGGGCGGCTAACTAACACGCGGGAGTCCGCACTAACCCCTCGGATTCCCGCGGTCCCTTCATTGAATGAATTGCTTTCCAACTGCTACTTCAGCGCGGCACCACGGATAAACGATTCCGCAGTTACTTTGGGGTCTCCATGGGCAGTGCGAACGGTGCTAGAGCGTCGCGAATCACTTTTTCTTCGCCCACGGCCACAATGGTCATGTGCGAGGCGGGAAAGTATTTGCGCGCAATGGCATCGACGTCTTCTGCCGTCGTGGCGTTGATCTTTCGGTTGTACCTCCCGATAGCATCGGGCCCAAGGCCATTAAGCCACAGGTCGGCGAGTTCGCCGGCCACCGCGCCGCGCGATTGCAGAAGGATGGCCTCGATGCCGAGAAGGGAGCGCTTAGCCCGGGTGAGTTCCTCTTCCGTGGGGCTAGTGGTGGCCATGCGGTTCAACTCGTAGATGATCTCATTCAAGCTGGCCCCAGTGACGGCATTGCGCACATCGGCCTGCGTGCGCAAAGTTGCCGCTTGCCGTAAGGTAGCGAGATTGGAACCAGGGCTGTACGTATAACCCTTGTCCTCACGAATGTTCGTCACCAAGCGCGAAGTGAAGGTTCCGCCGTAAATGGCATCTGCCACTTCAGCTCCTTCATAATCAGGGTCGCTGCGCAGCGGCCCAAAACCGGCGAGTACTAGCGTGGTCTGCACGGAATTGGGCCGCGCCACGAAAGTGACTTGGTGTGGCGCAGGCCCGGAAGGCTTGGCGTTCACACCTGCGGTTGGCGCCGCAGGCGCTTTCCATCCTCCGAGTTTTTCCTTGACCAGTGTGCTCATCTTTGCGGGATCGAAATCGCCCACTGCCACCAGGATGGCTTGGTCGGGGCGGAAGCGCCGGCCGAATTCCTGGCGGAGCTCTTGGGCCGTCATTTTGCCAAGAGAGTCTTGTGTCGGGGCGATCACGCTGTAAGGTCCGGAGCCGAACAGCACGCGCGCGAGAGCCCGGTTCGCCTGAAAACCGGGCTGGGCTTCGCGTTGCCGCAGCGAATCGCTTAAATTGCGCTTGGCCAGTGCTACCTCGCTGTCGGGGAAGGAAGCGTTCTCGAGCACGTCGGCAAGCAGGCCCGCCGCAAGCTCGGTCTTTGAGGAAAGCACGGAGGTGCTGACGAAAATGGCGTCGCGGTCCGCGCGCACACTCAGGTCGCCTCCAGCCGACTGGATCTCCTCTGCAATCTGCTTCGCATTCCGGGTCTTAGTACCTTGATTAAGCGCCCTGGCAAGAAGCTCTGACAAGCCGGGTCGGTCCGTTGGGTCCAGCGCGAGTCCGCCGAGCACCACGATACGGAAGGACACTGTGGGTAGACCTGGCTGAGCCACCAGCCATAGCGTCAAGCCGTTCTCGAATTTCTCGACCTTGACTTCCGGCGGCTGAAACGAAGGCTGTGTCCCATACGGAGGCAGATCCTTGGGCAAGGGCGCTTCCTTTTGCGCGTGGGCGGCGGCCGCAAACAGCATCACAAACATCACTGCGAGCGCATTTTTCATTTCTCACCTCGGGCGCCGCTGGATGTTTTGTCTGCCGGCGTCGGCACCCGGTTGATGATGGTGCGGTTTGTCGGTACCAGATACTTGGCAACGAAGCTGCGAACCTCTTCCGGCGTGACTTTGGCTACGCGGTCCGGTATCTGGTAAACGCTGTCGAAATGGCCTTCGAACAACACTGCATGCGACAGGGCCGAAGCTCGGTCGATCGGAATCTCCAGCTGACTGTACCAGTCCGAGCGCATCTTGGCCGCGATACTCTCGACCTGTTCGCGGCTGGGGCCCTTTCGCGCGAGCTCAGCCATGACTCCGTCGTAGGCCGCCAGGAGCTGATCCTCAGTGACGTTTTGCGGATACACAAGGAAGGAAGTCATGAGCGTCGGGCCGTTATATTCAAACGGATTTCCGAGCGGCCAGTTCATGCCGCCGTCGACCGAAACTGCTACCTGCTTTTCTTTCACTAGCGCCTGGTACAGCAGCGAAGCTTGTCCATTGTGCAGCAACTCCGCGGTAACCGCGCCTACAATGGCGTCGGGAGAGCTGCGCGATGGCATGTGGTAGCCGATGGCGAAGGCGGGAATTCTGGCCAGCTTGTCGGACTCCGTGAAACGTCGCTCACTTTTCTGAAGCGGCTCGTTGACGTCCGGTCGCGGTGGAGTAGGCCGGGAAGGAATACCCGCAAAATATTTTTCAGCCTTGTCGAATACATCGGCGGTTTTCACGTCGCCCACGATTGCCAGCACAGCATTGTTCGGCGTGTAGTACTGCTCGTAGAATTTCTTAACGTCCTCGATATTCGCGGCATCCAGGTCCTTGAAATCCCCATAGAAATTGTGCGCGTTCGGATACGTGTCAAAAGCCTTTTGCGGCAGGTCGAGCCAGTAGAAGGATCCGTACGGTTGGTTAAGGACGTTGACGCGGACCTCCTCCTCAACCACGCTGCGCTGGTTATCCAGGTTCTTGACAGAAAAATCCAGGGTCTTCATGCGGTCGGCTTCCAGCCACAACACAGGATCGAGCGTGGAGATTGGTCCCGACTCGATGTACTCGGTGAAGTCGTAACGCGTATCGCCATTGTTGAAGCCGCCTCCGCCCTCGATCACGCGGTCAAAAACACCCTTAGGCGCATCGGGCGTGCCTTCAAACATCATGTGCTCGAAGAGATGGGCGAAGCCGGTGCGGCCTTGCGGTTCCAGACGGAAGCCAATCCCATAGCTGATACACAGCCCGAAGGTCGGCGCGGAGTGGTCCTCGGAGACCGCCACGGTCAGGCCATTGGATAGCTTCTTCATCGCCGTAGGGGCTTTCCACTCCTGCCCCTGCGCGGCCGCTACAAAGCTAAACAGAAAAACAGAAGTCAAAACATGAGTCAAAAGATGAATCACTCTTCTCACGAGGGATTTCGCTCCTGCTACCCGTAGACGTAGGGCCTTGTTGGCGGGTATAGCCTACAATTTTCTGGCGTCCGCTGGCCAGCACTCATCTCACTGCTAGCTCGTGCGATGGAGACTTATCTGGGACGAATCGTTCGTTCGCTCGGCCCGTCGTTGTCCTGGTCCCCGCTTCACCCGTTGATGTCATAACGAGGTCGGCCTGACGACGAGCCGAGTAGACTGGTTCACCGGTGAAATCTATGTTTCGTTATAAGTCTAGCGGCGCAAGCGGCGCAATTAGGTCATTTCTTTCCTTCACCTCTTTGCCTAATATCTATGGTTTGGCCATCTGGCCTTTACTGCCCAACTGCAACACGGCAAAGGTAGCGTGTGGTCTGAGAACGGCTTCAACCAAGAACTGTGCTTCCCGTGGAGACAAACCAAATGACAAAGCTTGTTTCGCAGTTTCTAATCTTCGGAGTCATATCCTGTATGACTTGCCTTGCACAAACGAGGGAGGCTGGAGGCAGCGTTTCTGACCGGCCTCCGAAGCTGGAGAAAATGCCGGAGGCGCTGGAAATCCGCTTTGCTTTGAGCGCCTCGCCTCCACACGTGCGGGACAGTGCAGCCGCTTATGTCTTGGACCCGACGAAAGGTTATGTGTTAAGCCGCAAGGGAACAAATGGCGTAAGTTGCATTGTGGTGCGAAGCGACTGGCAATGGGCGAGTCCGCCGTTTCGTGACGATATTTACTGGCCGGTTTGCTACGACGCCGAAGGTTCAAAGACCCTGCTGCAAGACTATTTCTATGCCGCTGAGTTGAGAGCCCGGGGTATGGACTCCAAGCAGGTTCATGAGGCAGTGACGAGCCGGTTCGGAACGCCAGGGTACGCGAACCCATTGCGCACCGGGGTTGCCTACATGATTGCGCCGATCATGCGTGGCTATACAAGCGCACCTGGACCCGTCACTATGAACATGCCTCATTATATGTTTTATGCGCCAGGGCTTAAGGACGCCGACATCGGCGGGCACGGCTTCAGCAAGCAGTATCCGTTCATACTGGATATGAATCCCGGTCGCGATGACTACATCATCCTGCTCGTCGGCGAAGCAGAGAAAGCAAAAATTCTCGAGAACTCAAAGGATCTGCTGGACCAACTGTGCTCCTATCGGGAGTATCTCTGTACGTCAGCTGAGACGCGCGCCCGTACACCTGTCGACCACTAGCAAGCGCACGGTGTCTCTTTATGAATGCCACGACGCGCGGGATTTTCGTGAAGCAGTATCTTCACGGAGCCGCGCCCGAGACGATTGCGGAAATCCAGGAGCTGGCTGGGGGCCTACGGGAATACTACAAGCCCGCCTGGAAGAGCTCCTCGTCCAGAAAATCGTCGTTGAGACCGCCCGTTACGGTCGCGTTGTGGCACTCGAACAAGTCGAGCAACCTGAGCCAGGGTATAACCTTGCTCGTGTGGTTCACTGCCTCGATCGCACCTCGCGATATTCGACGGCGACAAGTCGCGCGCTCTACAGGGCAGTCGAAGAGCTCGAGCGAGTTCAGGAGACACGGAAGGCTCGCGAGGCTTCTGCCAGCGCAACGGATGGGGAGGCGGCTCCGCCTTCTGCGATCCTTCTTTGGCAGCCTTACGGTTTGCCATCATCCGCAGATAGCTGGGTGACTTGCTGTCGCCCCATACAGTCCCGTTTGTGTTGACCACAAATTCAACTTCGACCTGAGCATCAGTAAGGCGAAGTATTTTTCCATCCCGGTCCTTCATCCCGAACCCTGTCCCTCCGATCACTCCGTTACCTATGTCCACTATCTCGCGGGGTTTGTAAAAGCGGCCACTGGGTTTATAAGAGCCACTGGGGTCTCCCGTCCGTTCGATGCTCCGATCGGTAGCCTGGCGGCCGGTCGCCTTGCTACCGTTCTCGAACGTTAGAGTCCAGAGAAGACCGTAACCATCCCAGGTTTCCTTGGTGTCTCCGAATTCAAGCGCTGCGGAGCAGTAGCTCCCCTGCGCATTCTGGCCGCAATGGGCCTCAGTAATGTGCAACGGGGCGTCAGGTTTGTTCTTGATCAGCGCGTGGTCCACTTGAGCGAAACCGCTGCAGGCCAGCGCGAAAAGTAGTAACGGTACGAAGAATAGTCTCACTCTCATTGCTTTGCCTGCTGCATGGGCCTGAGCTGCAGTGACCCTTGCGCTGCGTGCAATGGTCAATAGCATCTAAGCTCTGCTACGGATTCCGCGCTATTCCCCGGCAGGTTGAATCAACCACCAGCAGTTTCGCGAGCGCACGCAGCTCCGCTTCCGGGTAGGCAAACTGTGCGACACCGCAAGCCATGCAAACCGCAAATTCCGGAAACACGAATACCTGAATATTCCCTACGATAGCCGCAATATTCGGGCATAGCAACACTGACTCATAGCATTTTCGCGTTCCATCGAAGACCGAATCGCCGGTGGAATTAGCGAAATCTCCGAGAACGATTGTGTCCTTGTCCGTCAGCCGACGCGCCTGCCGCGAGCGACACGCTATTCCTCCGGCTATTCCCGCTGCGAGCACTACGACGGCCACCACCACGACCACTTTTCGACGGTGCGACGGCGCTGCTGCACGCGGACCGGGGCTAGTGCCTGTCGCTATTCCACCTCCTCCGGCGACCGGCGCGATAAATCGATACCCACGGCGGGGCAGCGTCTCGATGTAGCGGGCTCGTCAGCCGAATCACCCAGCACGTCGCGCAGTTTCTTGATGGCGCTGTTCAGTCCGTTATCGAAGTCAACAAAAGTGTCTGCAGGCCAGAGTTTCTGACGAAGGTCCTCGCGCGTAACCACGTCACCGGGACGCTCCAGCAACAGGGCAAGCACTTGGAAAGGTTGGTCCTGAAGCTTCAGGCGGATGCCGTGCTTGTACATTTCGCCCGAACGCGAATCCTCTTCGAAAGGACCGAAGCGGGTCCTGGGGTTTCGGGCAGGGGCTTCCATGGCGAGATTTCGATCGTGCGGTAGCGTATCACCAATTTTTTGTCCGAAAGAATACGTGCCAAAACAATGTGGTTCTTACCTGTTTGCCCGTCAAAGTGGGGCCAAGGTTCGCCCCACTTTACTCTTACAGCTTACGACAATCTTGACTCCTTCAGATTCAGTGGCGACAGTGCGGAGCCGGGCTTTGCACGGATGACCAGCGGAGCGAACCAGCACCACTAGCGCAGGAAAACGTGCAGATAGCGAATTGCGGTAGCATCGACGCTGGCAAGCTGGCCTATCGCCGAGTTGCAGGCTTTTTCACGAAGCGATACACAAAGCGGAGCAGGCACACGGGAACCACAATCGTACCCGCAGTAAGCGCCACTGCAATCAGGTGTGGCAGCATGTCCTCACGTCCTTGGGCATGGGTCAGCGAACCCCCAGCTATTTAGTCCTTATTTGCAGGTTTTTACGGTAGCACTCCATCGGGTAAAGACCTGAATTTTGAAGGGTGATGCCTCGGTGCCGATTAGGTACCGGGGGGTGGATAAAACAGAAACGCTATGCACGAATCCAGTTTGGCTGGAAAAAAGCAAAGGCCCGAGCGGGCTCTAGAAAACGTCATACAAAGTCACGCAGCAATCTGTTCATCAACTTTTGCAGCAAGATCTTGTCTCCTAAGGCTATGCGGGTGAACTCGGCACCAAAGCCTTCGGCGGGGGCAATGTTTCGCACGATTGCACCTGCCCGTACGCTTCCACCGGGCACTTCAAATGCCATCCTGAGTTCTGTCCCCACGGGCGGTGGATTGGGCGTGGAGATGAACAATCCTCCCATGCCTAACGTTTTGACAGGGGAAAAGAGTTGAAGGTCTGCCCCATACCAACTTACAGGCATACCCTTTGGCAACGAAATGCGCGGGTATCGACGTGTGTTGCGACCGGACTGCTCAGGGACGCACTGCAAGGAGACCTCATCAACCTGCGTTGGGCTTTATCAGTATGCTCATCGTGGGGTGAAAGCAATAGTACGCGGACGTTCATTGCTCAATTTTTTCTCTCCGCGAACTTCATTATTCTTTTCACCGCGAAATGTACCAACCGATAGAAAGTCTGTTTCGTCCCACACCTTCGCGCACCTCGTGCACAATTTTACGACCTTAAAGCCTGACAGCCTGCGCGTGGTTTCGGCTCGTCGCGGGCAATCGTTGAACTGCGGCGGCTGCGTGGAGCCGTCAGGGAAGAACACCTTGGATTCACATTGAGGCATTCGCCCAACCGTGGCGCGAATCTACCCGGGTCTGCTCCATTTGTCTACTGGCCAAACGGCCAGGGAAGCGAGCCGAGACTCGCCAGCGGGTACTGTTATTTCTTCGGCTTTTTTTCTTCTTCTTTTGAAAAGACTTGGATTGAGACTCCCCACGCCTTACAGGCGGGGGATGCTTTGGAGTTACTAGGCAGCATTGCTGCTCGTCTCCAACGATGTTTCCTGCTTCAGGAGGCACATGCTCGAGTTCGTGACCGGCGATTCCGTCTCGAAGACTAGCGTGTTCAATGACACGGTCTCACACTGACCCGCCACGCATAATCTCAACCAACGCGCTATTCGTACCTCAACGCAACCATGGGATCCACATTCGTCGCCCGCTGCGCCGGCAGGAAGCACGCTGCCAGCGCGACCAGTACCAGCAGGGTCCCAACCACGGCTATTGTTACGGGATCGTCCGCCTTCACGTCATATAACATCGATTTCAGATAGCGCGTCACGCCCATCGCCACTCCGGTGCCAGCTACGGCCCCCACCAGCGCCAGCGACAATCCTTGCTTCACCACCAGGCGCAACACATCCCCTCTTTGCGCGCCCAGGGCTGTGCGAATGCCGATTTCGCGTGTTCGTCGCGCGACCTCATAAGCTAGCAAACCGTAGAGCCCGATGCACGCCAGCGCAAGCGCCAGCAGGCCAAGGAGGCCCGACAATTCCGCCACAAGCCGTTCCTGAAACAGCAAGCGGTCGATTTGCTGTGATTCCGTCGTGACGTCGCGGAGCGGCAAGTTCGGATTGATCTGCGCCACTGTGCGCCGAATCGCGGGAACTAAAGCTTGTGGATCGCCCGCCGTGCGCACCTCGAACGACGCGGCCAAGGCGCTCAGCGGCACGTACATCTTCGGACTGATTTCCCGCCGCAGATCGTTATACTTCGTGTCACGAACCACGCCGATGATTTCATAGCCCGGACTCGCCGGTCCATCTTGGCTTGCAGTGGATTGGCCAAAGCGTTTTCCCAAAGGATTCTCTTTCCCAAGAAACTTTGCGACGAACGCCTGGTCCACAATCACGGGTGTCGGTACAGCAGGTTGCTTGCTACCGCTGAACAATGATTGACGCGCCTGGGCGGCGATTCCGTAGTCCGAAGAGTCGAAACCGCGGCCGGCAACAAAGGGAATCTGCATGGTGCTGAAGAAATCCGGTCCGACCTCCAGCACATCGGATTCTGACTGCCGATCTTGAGGAGTTCCCGGCCAGTGGAACATCGTTGCCATCAATGCGCCGCTCAGCAGAGGGACCATGGAGTAGCTTGCTGACTTCACGCCCGGCGTTTCCGTAAGGCGGCCCTGCAAATCACGGTAAAAGCTATCGATCTGCGCATCCTTGTAACCCGCAAGCGACGGGTTGATTCCGAAAATCACGAGGTTGTGAGAATCGAAACCCACGTCAAGGCTGCGCAGGTTTTGTAGCGTTCGTACCAGCAGGCCAGCGCCAACCAGCACCACGATCGCCAGCGCCACTTGGGTCACCACCAGCGCGTTGCCGATGCTAAACCTTCTCCCGCCGCCCCGGGAAATTTTCGTCGAAGCGCTGAATCCTTCCTTCAATGCAGGAGTTACATCCACACGTACGCTGCGAAAAGCTGGCGCAAGGCCGAACAGGACTCCGGTAAGAAGAGAAACGGCACCGGTGAACCCCAGCACGCGAAGATCGAGCCCCGTTGCAAACGTCAGCGGCCGCGGCTGATTGTTCGATACGAAAGAAACGATCGCATGCGAGCCCCACGACGCAAAAACGATTCCCAAAATGCCGCCAGTCGCTGCCAAAAGCAGGCTTTCCGTCAAGAGCTGGCGCACGATTCGCATTCGCCCCGCCCCGAGCGCCAGCCGCAATGCCATCTCCTTTTGCCGCGCTGCTCCGCGAGCCAGCATCAGTCCCGCGACGTTCGAGCAGGCAATCAGCAAAATAATTCCCACCGCGAACATCAGTACGTACAAGGGGTTCGCAAATCGCCCGCGCGACCCCGTCAATCCCGTCTGCGCATTCACAAGAGTTACGGTCGGCTCATCGTCAGGCTTCGAGAAGGTCCTTGGCTCGTTCGGCGTATCGGGAGGCGCTTGACCTTGTGCAACCGGCGCGGACGGGGCCGGAACCCTGGCAGATCCCTGGCCCCCCGCGGCCGGAGGCATGCCGCCGCCAACTACTACAGAGCTTTGCGAACCCCCGACTGGTGGTGGCGGCACAGCTCTCGCGCCGGCAGGCGCCGGGCCGCCTATAACTACTTGTCTCGACGCAGGCCCTCCTCCACCTCGCGGTTCTGGAGGGCCCGGCATTCCTCCCGCCTCGAACAGCGGTATGGATCCGTGCAGCATCTCGTTGCGGAATATCCCGCTAATTGCGGCTTGAGCCTGCAAGATGGGCCTCTCGGCTTTCAGCCGACCGAGGATGGTTAGCCACCAAAACGTAACTTTGTCCTGCCGGTTGTCCCACATCCGGGGATCGCTAATGCGCAGCCCGGCTGCGAGCGGCAGCCAAACGTCGTAGTCACTTCCTGGCGTAATCCCCGTAAACCGCTGCTCGACGACTCCGACGATCGTGAAAGCCACTCCGTTCAGCTCAATCGTGCGTCCCACCGCGTCCCGGGCCCCGCCGAAGGAGCTTTGCCAGTGACCATAATTGAGCACCGCCACGGGCGCTGCCGTCGGCGAGTCGTCGCTCAATTCCAGAACGCGGCCCGCCGCAGCTCTCAATCCCAGCGTGTTGAAGAAGTCTCCGGAAACCAGTTGACCGCTGATCATGCTCGCCGGACCATTCCCGGTCAGTGCCAGAGGACCTGCGTTGGCAAACGCCGCCACTCCCGAGAACTGGTTTGTATTCCTGATCTCGCGAAACATCGGCTCGGA
Organism: Acidobacteriota bacterium; assembly: GCA_003223215.1. Classification (GTDB taxonomy): domain Bacteria; phylum Acidobacteriota; class Terriglobia; order Acidiferrales; family UBA7541; genus Acidiferrum. The sequence continues at coordinate 19,297 of QHYH01000119.1, read as the reverse complement.
AAACGAGCACCCGGAGGGATTTGCCGCGCCGAAGCGCAGATTGCTTGGGCAATCGCCCGAAGACATGTAACCGTTAATCCGCGGCGCCTTGCGCGCGCTCCATCGCAGCACGACCAACTCCGAGGGCTTTTCGACCGGCAGCGAGCGCAGCATCACCGCATCAATCAAGCTGAAAATGGCTGTGTTGGCGCCAATTCCCAGCGCGAGCGTAAGAACAGCAACAGCGGCGAAGCCCGGAGAATTACGCAGCATGCGCAGGCCGTAGCGGATGTCTTGCCACAGTTCCTCGATCCAGGCGATTCTCCACACGTCACGCGTATCTTCCTTCACTCGCATCACGTTCCCGAATTTACGCACCGCCGCATAGCGCGCTTCTTCCGGAGTCATCCCGCGCTCGATGTTGTCCTGCGTTTCTCTCTCAATGTGCTCGCGAATGTCTCGATCGAGCTCTTCCAGTATTCGCCTGCCTCGCCTCATGACGCGCCCTCCCTACCCAGCCGGCCGGAGAATCCGCGCTATCGCTCCCGCCAGTTTGTCCCACTTGCTGGTTTCCACTTTCAGTTGTTTCCGGCCTTTCCGTGTCAGGCGGTAAAACTTGGCCCGCCGGTTGTTCTCCGAAGTGCCCTCTTCCACCGAAATCCATCTCCGCTTGATGAGCCGGTGCAGCGCCGGATACAGCGATCCCTGCTCGACCTGCAGCACTTCGTCGGAGTTGAATTCGATTGTTTTGGCGATGGCGTGGCCGTGCGCCGGGCCGCGTAGCAGCGTGCGGAGAATCAGCAGGTCCAGCGTGCCTTGCAACAGTTCGATGCGTTCGCGTTCCTCTTTAGTAGACATTCTAGGGGAGAATAGGGCCTTTCTAGTAGAATGTCAAGGGGAGGACACCGTCTATACGCGATAAAAAGTGATCTCGCTTTCCTGCCAATTGTCGTAGCATTGCCGCGTGAAAAAAAACACAAGTCAGCGATTCAGGACTGCGCCGCGCTTGCCTTCCAAGAGTTTCATGACTTTCTCCGCCTTGTCAGCCTTGACGCCCACTTCCTCGAGCGCCGCGCGAGAGTGCTTGAGAAAAGCATCGAAGTGAGGTGTCGTTCAATCCCTGCTCCCGCGGCTGTGCATGGGCGGCGGTAATATCTTTGCCTGTATATATATATACGACGCGTCCGCCGAGGAGCATGGAGATGAACATACTCTGCCGTGCAAGCAAGTGCCCCATATCGGTGGTCTTAAAGAAGTGGCTGACACTTTCATCGGCCAGGACTCTTCGGTAGAAGGAATCAGTAGCCGCCCAGACTGTTTGTCTCCCGCCAATTAGGTCATACAGCGCATCGACCATTGTGATACTCCGCATCGATCAGAGGTCTTTGCTAAGACCTCTGTCGATGGGAATGGAGAACCCTGCCTCCAGCGAACGCCGCGCTTTCGCCGATCCGGCAGATGGTGTCGGATAGGTTGGGGCCGCATAGGAGCTGGTGTGGTTATACCACGCCAGCCGAGCGGTAAGAACCGCCGCAAGGGATTTGCGCCTTGGGAACCCAACTCGGTGGAACTTCCGCCAGAAAGCCTGCGTACTAACATCTATGTTGCAAGAAATCCGTCACGCCCTCCGCCTGCTGGCTCGAAATCTCGGCTTCACCGCTATCGCGGCACTGTCGCTCGCGCTGGGTATCGGCGCCAACAGCGCCATCTTCAGCTTAGCCGACGCACTCCTGCTACGGCCGCTGCCCGTCCTCGAACCTAGCAGTGTGGTCACCGTCAGCACTGACCGCCCGAACCTTTCGGAGGGCATCGGCGGCGTGTCGTATCCTGACTATCGCGATTTTCGCGAGAGTTCGCAGTCCTTCGCGGGCCTGGCCGCGCTACAGCTCTCCGCCTTTGGCGTGGCGAAATCGGCACGTGAGACTCCTCAGCTCCGCGTCGGCGTGATGGTCAGCGACAACTTCTACCAAGTGATGGGCATTCGACCCGTGCTCGGCCGAGGCTTCCTGCCGGACGAGGGGCAAGTCCCGGGGCGCAACCCCGTTGTGATCCTGGCCTACGATTTCTGGCGCACCGAGTTCGCTGCCGACCCTTTGGTCCTGAACCGCACCATGCGGGTCAACGGCATAGACTTCAACATCATCGGCGTCGCCCCGAAACCCTTCACCGGCGTCGACGAGTACGTTCGACCTCACTTCTACGTGCCGCTCATGATGTGGCAGCGCCTGAACGCGCTGCCCGAGAACCCGCTTGAGGACCGCACCAATCGTGCTTTCGATGTGAAGGGTCGCCTTAAGCCCGGCGTGTCGCGCGAGCAGGCGCGGGCCGAATTGGCTACCCTGTGGAACAGCCTCAAGCCATTGCACTCCGAGGCCGACCGTAATCGTGTGGTGGGGGTTCGCACGGAACTGCAGGCGCGCGTTCAGTCGTCGCCCCCCGATGCCTACCTCATCGGCATGCTGATGGCGCTGGTGGCCGTGGTGCTTATTATCGCGTGCGCGAATGTCGCTAACCTCCAGCTCGGTCGTGCCCGCGCACGCACGCGTGAGGTGGCCATCCGCATCGCGTTGGGCATCAGCCGCACTCGCCTGGTCCGCCAGCTCTTGATCGAATCCTTGCTGCTGGCCTTACTGGGCGGCATCGCCGGACTCGCATTCGCCTACGGCGGCATCCGCTTCCTGCAGACCATACGCATTCCCACCGACATTCCGGTCGTAATATCTCCTCAGCTTGATCACCGCGTCCTGTTGTTCAGCCTGTTTTCCGCGATTGCCAGCGCCCTGATCTTCGGCCTGGTTCCCGCCTTGCAAACCTCGAAGAGCGATCTGGTCCCGGCGTTAAAGAGCGCCGAGCCCGGCGCTGCTGTTAGGCGGCGCATGCTCGGCCGCAATGTCCTGGTGATCGGCCAGGTCGCACTGTCGATGATTCTGCTGATCGCCACCGGCATGCTGATGGACGGCTTCCGCAAGATCCTCGTCCTGAACCCGGGCTTCCGCACCGACCACTTGCTGACCATGGAGCTCGACACCTCGTTGGTGCGCTACACCCAAGCACAGACCCGCAACTTTTACAAAGACCTCCTGAATCGCGCGAGCGCTGTGCCGGGAGTTCGAGTGGTTACACTGGGAAAGGTGATGCCTCTCGCTCCCAGCCAGGACATGGAAACCTTCATCCCAGAGGCCTACCAGTTCCCTAAAGGCCAGGTGAACGCCTCGGCCTTCGCCAGCATAGTCGATGAGAACTACTTCGACGTGATGCAGACGCCTATCATCCGCGGTCGCACCTTTAGCGCCAACGACAAAGAGGCCGCACCACTTGTGGCGATCGTCAACCAGCAGTTTGCCGATACCTATTGGCCGCGTGAGGACCCGATTGGCAAACGCTTGCAGCTCAAGAGCAAGGAGGACCAGTGGGCGCAAGTAGTCGGAGTGACCAAGACCGGCAAATACACCTTCCTCGGCGAGTCGCCTACGCCTTTCCTGTATCTGCCCTTCGCACAGACCCAAGCCACGCGCATGGTCATGTTCACCGACACGATGGGTGATCCTGCTTCCGTTGTCGCTCCGTTGCGTCAGATCGTGCACGACCTCGACGCCAACCAGCCCGTGTTCAACGTACGCACCTTCGCCAACTTCTACCAACAACGCGCCATTGCAATCCCCCGCATGATCATGGAGATTGTCGGCACCATGGGAGCCATGGGCCTAACGCTGGCGCTGATCGGTCTCTACGGCCTTGTTGCGTACTCGGTCGGGCGACGCACGCGCGAGATCGGCCTCCGCATGGCCGTCGGCGCCTCCCAGTCGGACATACTGCGCATGGTTCTGCGCCAGGGCCTCGTTCTCTCGCTCGCCGGTATTGGAGTGGGCGGCGTGGCAGCCATCGCGGTTGCGCGTCTTATGGCCGCCGGCCTGATCGGGCTAGGGACTCCCAATCCGGCTACTTACGTGCTCGTACCCATGATCCTGCTGCTGGTCACGCTGGCTTCGTGCTATGTGCCGGCGCTGCGCGCTTCGCGAGTCGATCCCATGGTGGCGCTGCGCTACGAATAAGCACTTTGTCCACAGCTGGCGATCAATTCGAAATCCGCTCGATTTGAGGTGACTCGGCGCGCTCCTAAGGATCTAAGGATCTGGCGGTCAGTGCGATCAACACGTCAGAGTGCAAATCGCGAAGCTTCTCAGGACCAAAGCCTTTAGCGGCGTGGATTTTGCTGCGCCCCTTCCCGCGCGGCAGTATCCTTCGCCAGCGCCTCGCGGTTCGCGCATTCGTCTGTGACGCATGCAGCCCCACATTGCTCCACAGCGCCGCTGCGCAAGACCTCCTTCGCGACTACTACGGTGGCCACGACCACTAAAGAGGTCTATAGTCGCGTGCATTTCGTGGCTTCCGTCCGGAGGTGTATCCATGACGAATCAGTGTTCGCAGCCGCTGACGCTGGTTCCGGTGACTCTATCCGCATGCTGGAATACAAATGCAAGTGGTATGGAAGGACGCTCGTTAAGGTAGACACGTTCTTCCCATCATCGAAGTTGTGCTGCGTTTGCCATCAGAAGAACGCCGAACTCAAACTCCAAGACCGTTGGAAGTGCCGCCATTGCAGCACGGAACACCAGCGAGACGAAAACGCTGTCGTCAATATCTTTGTCGAAGGTTTGCGAATCTTAGCCGAGGGACGCTCGGTATCCGCCTGTGGAGGCACAGTAAGACTTGGGTGCGAACTCAAGCATGTGCCCGTGAAGCAGGAAACATCGTTGGAGACGAGCAGCAATGCTGCTTAGTAACTCCAAAGAATCCCCGGTCTTTAGGCGTGGGAGTCTCAACTGCAGACTCCGGGAGTAATCACGTATCGCACGCTCATCGGGCAAACGTTTTGGTCCTACGACGATCCCGTCACCGTGTGGCTGAAGACAGCTTACGTACGTCTACGGGAGCCGGGCGGTCTGGGGGGCGCGTTTGTCTGGGCACTCAAAGACGACGACGCCAACGGCACGATCGTAAGAACGATGGGGGCAGGCCTTGAACAGTACCTACAGGGTCCAAGCTAGCTGCCGTCGCAACCGAGGCTGAAGCGCAACGCTGCACAAATTTCCGCCATTCTTAGGGAACTGAGCTGTGCAACTCGTTTTCCTAAGCGATTCTGGGTTACGGTCACGACATTGTGTAAATTTACGGCGCAGTGCGTTTTCATGCCATCATCCTCCGTGAGGAGAACCTCGGACGGCACGCCGCGAATCGCGGTCGTGATCGGCGCCACAGTAACAGTGGATAGATACGGAACGGCGCTATCGCGCGTGAGAACCACGACAGGCCGTTTCTTGTCAGGTGTTGAAAACTGGTAAAGCCGAACGTCCCCTCGGCTTATTCTGCCGGCCACGCAGCCTCCGCTTCCCACGCGCTTGCCTCATCGCGGGTCTGCCGCTGTTTGGAATAGCCGGCGCGGTCGCGTTCTTCCAGATCGCGGATTGCTAATCGCCGCAGGTGCTCGCGGAGAGCATCACGCACCAGTGCGGAGCGGTTCCGCTTGGTGCGACGGGCGGCTTCATCTGCTGCGCGCAACAGCTTTTTGTCGAGGACGATCTGCACTATTTCCATATGTGGAGTCTACTCCACAATGCAGTCCACAAGCAAGAAAGGCAGCGAAAAGAGCGGGCAGCCATGGTAACCCTAGCTGGCCCCAAAAACCGAGAATTACAAAACGAGCTCGACTCAGTCGAGTGACACACGCCGCCTATGCACTATCGGGTCAGACTGGTGCGCTTCTTGCGGCTGGGTTGTCGCATTGCCGAGACAATCGAACGTAACAAAGCATTCACGGTCTTCGATGACTTGAAGATGGCCGCGATGTCGGGCTGTGTAGATCTCGACCTGAACCCCTCGATTATCGGTGCGCAGCAGGCGAGTGGTCGGTAGTGATGTTCGAACCCGCATGGCGACAAGATTCTGCCTAGGCGATCGGCGACAGCAGCGCGGTCAGATAGGTAATGATTAGTCGCCAAGTGTTTACCGGTGGGCGCGGCCGTGAACGACTAGTAGACGAGAAATGCGGCGGTACCTGACAAGGCAAGAAGCGCCAATCGGCGCGAGCACCCACAAATGATATACTCATCCGTAGTGGAGAGAATGGAGATGGACTCCGGGGCTAAGGTTATCGTTCGTGATCCCGAAATCCTGGGCGGCATACCAGTATTCCTGGGAACACGCGTGCCTTTCAAGAACTTACTCGATTACCTCGAAGGCGGTCACACTCTGGACGAATTCTTGCAAGAGTTTCCGTTCGTCACACGCCAGGCAGCCATCGCGGCGCTGGAGCATGCTAAGGAATTGGTGATTGCCCAGACACGATGAGACTTCTCATCAGCGCGACTTCCGCAACAGTGCCATAGACTGAGATGGGTGGGATCTCCGGTTGACTCCCGTGCCGTTGTGTGCAGCGTCAGCCCGAATGCTGTCTGGCCGCCAAGCAACAAGTTGCTTCCATATTTCCGTGGCCGTGACCGATCCGCTTTTTGGCGCGGTCAGCCGGCGCTAGAATTGACCACTGACTTCGATTACGTCGATAAAGGAGCTGCGCCGTGCGGCAAACACTTACTCGACGCGAGCTTTTGCGGGGCTTGAGCGCGTTGGCCGTCGAGGCGGGGCGACCCGAAAAGGCACCTTCAGCCTTTGTTCCACTATCGCAAGCCGGATCCACGGCTGACGAAAGCAAGCGCTGGAAGGGCTCGGCGCTTGGAAATCTGTACCCATTTGTTAAGCACCAACAGGAAAAGACGCACCAGACCCTTGCTTTTCTCCATCACCAGCCACAGGATCTCGACGCTTGGAAGGCTAAAGCACGAACTAAAGTCTTCGAGCTCATGTCCTACCGGCCGGAAGTGACAAACCCTCGGCCTCGGATCCTCGAGCGCGTGGATAAAGGCAACTACGTGCGCGAGCGGTTGAACTTCTGGACTACTCCGGATCTGGAAGTGCCCTGCTATTTCCTCATTCCCAAACGCGCCAAATTCCCCGTCCCTGCGGTCGTGGCGTTGCATGACCACGGCGGCTTTTACTACTGGGGCAAGGAGAAGCTGGTTGAAACCGATAACGAGCACCCGATGCTCGCCGCCTATCGCACGGAGTATTACGACGGCGTAAGTTTTCCGGCCTTGCTCGCGCAGCGCGGCTACGCCGTGATCGTGATCGACATGTTCTATCACGGCGAGCGCCGCTTGATTCTTGATGAAGACTTGGAGCGCGGCACGAACGATCGTTCGAAGCACGAGCCGGAAGAGATCATTCGCAAAATCAATCAGCGCACCGGAAGCTCGGAAGAGACGGTTTTCCGGAATATTCTCCACTCGGGATTCACCTGGGGCGGCGTGCTCGTGTGGGACGATATTCGCACCGTGGATTACTTGCAGACACGTCCGGAAGTCGACCCGAATCGCATTGCCTGTGCGGGGCTTTCAGTCGGAGGTTGGAGGAGCGTCTTTCTCGCCGGACTCGATCCGAGGATTAAAGCGGCGTGCGTGGTGGGATGGATGACCTCGTTCCGCTACTTGATCCCTCACTACGAGGTTTACACGGTTCCCTCGGGGATGGTCCCTGGTCTGCTCGAATACTTGGACTATCCGGACATCGGCTCGCTGGCGATGCCGAGCGCGCTCCTCGTGGTCCACGGACAGCAGGACAGCTTGTTTCCTCCCGACGGGGTTAAGGCTGCCGTTGACAGCTTGCGTCAGTCCTATCAAGCGATCGGCAAGCCGGAGCGGTTCGACACGTTGTTTTTCAACGGCGCTCACAAGTTTCCCCTCCAGGCTCAGCGGAAAATGGTGGACTGGTTCGATCACTGGGTTTGAACACAGGAAATAAAAGGAGAGAAATCGCTCCCAAACAGGGCGCGCCGACGGCGAACGGAATTGGTGCCTAGTTCTGTTGACCCACTTTTGATTTTGTGTTTGTTTACTCCAGCAGGAAGCACCGGCATGGTCGCTGCCCATGCATCCTATGCTTCAGGTAGTCCCTGCCCCACCTGACCCTGACGGCTTTCAGCCATCTGGACTTGCAGGTTCGTTTTATGGTTGATCCTGGTCACGATCTCCGTTTTCCAGTTCATGCCGCTCCTGCCGCCACGATGGAGCAAGGCTCTCTTGAAGGCCGCCTTTCCGTTCTTCCACAAGAAACTGAAGTGAGGGGGAGAGGGGGAGGAGTCATGATCCGTAAGGAATATTCAGACCGTCCCTCGAAAGAGGGCTTGAGCCGTTATAAATACTTCAAGGGTTTCTACTTCGACGGAATCTCCCGGTATCCCTGCACCTGCAAACCTGAGTGTCCTGATCCCTGCAATGGCAATTGTGGTTGCGAGTCTTGCCGGAATGTCTATCTGGACTTCCGGAAACTAATTGAACTCAAGCGGTGAACGGCCCACAGGGGACGCGAACACGCTACGCGATTAGGCGACCAGCAGAGGCATTCCCGCCTTGTGGCAGGTCGCGATGACAAAAATCCACGGAGCGCTGGAGGCTGTGACCAAGTGGCCCACCAGCCCAGGAGAAGCCCTATTGCGTTCCAAAATCCCTTTCCTGAGTTTTTGGAACAGCCTGGTCCTGAAGAATGAGCGGAACGAAAAAGAGGGCGGCCATGCTAATCCTGGTCGGCCCAAATCCCGGCTGTCGCCGGGACTGGGTCAATGGGAGGCTGGTCCGCGGACAATCTGCACAAACCCATCCGGACGAATCCACTTTGCGAATGCCGCCCGCACTTGGCTTGCTGTCATGCCGAAGTACAGTTTCGCCGCGCGCTGCGGCTCGTCGAGCGGCAGGCCGATTTGAGCACGCCCAAGAAGGCCGTTGGCAATGGTTTCCTGGCTCGATTCAGCCAACGGAATCTGGCGCAGCAGCAGAGCCTTGGCCTGCTCGAGCTCGCCCGGAGTGACGTTGTCCTTCTGCATGGCGATGAGGTCTCGCTCGATCAGCCCGTGTGCCTTCGCCGTGTTTTTTGGATCACAGGCGTAGGTCACGGTGTAAACGGCGCGAGTCTTCCTGGCGTCCAGTTCAACATCCACGTTGTAGACATACCCCGTGGTCTGCCTTAGATCATGATAGAGTCGCGTCGCATAAAAACCTCCGCCGAGGACGTGATTGCCAAGCGCGAGCGCGTAGTAGTCGGGATCGAACCGGTTGATGGGAACCATTTGAGAAAGGCTTACGGAATCTTGCAGCTGGGTTAGGTCGAGCACCGTCGCTGCCGTTGGTTTGTTTGGAGGCACCGCAGGCAACTCCACGTCCGGTCGTGCACCCATGGCCTTCCAAGACCCGAACCATTTCTCGACGACCGCTCGCGCTTCGTCCGGCGTAGTGTCTCCAATTACGACAATTGTCGTCAGGTCCGGACGCAAGGTTTTGGCGTAATAGTTCTTAACATCATCGAGCTTCAGCGAAGTCACCGTTTGCGGCGTCTCCTCGCGGAGGCCAGGATCGTTTTGTGGCAGAAGGGCATTGGCGAGCGCGCGTTCCGTTCGATAGCCCGGGCTCTTGCTGCGACCGGCGATGAATTGCGCCAATTGCCGCTGAGTGATGTCGAAGGCCTCAGCTGGCAGCGCAGGGTTCATTTCGTTGTCGGCCAGCAGTTCGATACCGCGCGAGAAGTCCTCCTTCCGTACCTCAAGGGAGAAGTCGTATCCGGCAGACAGCTCGGCAGCGATTTCGTCCAGCGCTTTTTGGAAAGCAATGCGGTCCAGCGTCTTTGTTCCGTATGAGAAGAGCTCGTTGAGCACCTCCGAGACACCCTCTTTGCCCCGTGGTGCCTCGGTCTCGCCGTTGTGCCGCACCTTGCCGCGCACCGTAATGGTCGGAGTTATCGTCACTTGCCGCACGATGAGACGAATGCCGTTGGGCAGTACCGTTTCCACTGGCAGGGGCGCTGTTGGCGGCAGTTCAAGTGCCATAAGCCGTGATGAAGCCCATTCGGGCAGCTCGACTGTGCGGGTTGGCGGAGAAGTCACCTGCTCCGTTTGTCCGAAACCCTTTTGAGAAACGGCCTCGCCGCCCGGCACGGGTATTAGCGTCGCACTAATCGAGTTTGCGTCGGTGAGGTACTCCTTTGCGATGCGATTCACGTCTCGCAGTTCGACGAGTTTCGCCGTATCGACGTCCTCATCCGGCGAATACAGCCCCCTGCCGGCGAGAGCATCGGACCACGCGTCAGCCAGCCCGGGAATGGAATTGCGGTGAAACTCGGCTCTGGCGATGATCCGTCGTTTAGCAGCTTCGACCAGGTCCGTTGGCAGTCCGTTGGTTGCATAGTCGTTAAGAATCTTCCGCATTTCTCCTACTGCCGAGGCCGCGTCACGACCCGCGGGCAGCACCGCGACACTGACCGCTACGCTTGCCTTCCGATACGTCTCTTCGAGATCGAAATCGGTCTGCAGGGCCTTTCCCTGCGGCACCATTTCGTACAGTTTTCCACGCTCATTCGCGAGCACATCGGCAAGGATCCTGGTCCCCGCGAAATCTGGGCTGTCAGTGCCAGGCACGCGATAGGCGATGAAGGCCAGCGAATAGGGGAGATTGCTTTCTAGCGTGAAACTTTCGGACTTCACCGGAGCCAATTTGATTTCGGGGCGCGGCGGCAGCTGCTTCCGGGGAATGCCGCCGTAAAGCTCTTTGACCTTGTTCAGTACTTGCTCCGGTTGCACATCGCCGGCTATCACCAGGATCGCGTTGTTCGGTGCGTACCAGCGCCGGTAGAACTGCCTCAGCATTTCTCCCGTGGTCGCATCGAAGGATTCCTTCGTCCCCAGCGCGTCGTGCGTGTAAACCGTGCCGGCAAACATATCCTCGTTCAATCGCTTGAGGAATTTATAGGCCGGATTGGAAAGGTCGCGCGCCACCTCCTGCTCGATAGCGCCCTTCTCCTCCTCCCACTCCTGTTCTGAGTCATCAATGCCCCGCATACACGCAGAGTCGACCCGCAGAGCAATGTCCAGGTCCGCCGCCGGAACCGTCGAGAAGTACTGTGTGATGTTCTGCTGTGTGTCAGCGTTTTCGAATCCGCCCAACCGGGCAAAAATCGCCGCGATCTGATCCGCCGTCAGCCCAGCACAGCCTCGAAACACCATGTGTTCCTGGGCGTGTGCCATTCCGGGAAATCCTTCTGGTGATTCGTTGCCTCCCACCAGGTAGTTCTGCTCCACGGTTACAACCGGGGCCAGCGGGTCTCGGATGACCACCACTTTCATTCCGTTCTCGAGCGTTGCCCGGGTGACATCGCTAGGCGTTACCGAAGACACCGGAGAGGCTGGTTGAACTAGAGCGCGGTGGATCCCAGCTGCCGAGTCCTGCAGGTTGCGGGGGGCCGCTCCGAAAACTGCTAAAAACGAGGCCAACGTCGGTAGGTAACGAAAGAGGCGTTGCACTTGTACCTTCCTGGCCAGCCACAAGCGTCGCACGCCGAAGGTCTTCAGGCAGCGGGGGCAGCAAAAGGGTCTCTCGATTGCTTCTGCCCTCAGTTTAAATCAAACCTATACCGGATCTTGGCATCTGAAACGACGCGGCACACCGCCTACATGTACCGAGTGTCTGGTAGACAGCAACACTGGCAAAAATGCCAGATGGGCTGCTTCGCTGCGGCGGCACTCGCTTTGGGTCGGCACGCGGAACACCGCTGCGGCGGGAATGCGCCCCAACCTCGTGGACTTTCGTGCGTATTGTAACGAAGGTTTCGAACCTAGATCTTGTTCAAGCGCAAATCAGTTGTAAGAAAGAGGTAAATTCTCGAGTGAACCGTAAAGATCTCGCAACTTGAAATATTGGGATGCGCACTCCCACGATGGCTTCCGCATGTGGAAGAACAAACATGAAGCCTTCGAAGGCGACGGCCACAAGGTTTCTTACGACGGCAAGAATGGCTTCGTAATCGCCATTCATTTCTCAGGGACTGCCAAGGCCAGGTCTGCGAATTGAGCTTCAACGTTTCGGTTGGGCTTGAGGCTCGCGGACCGTCTCCGTTAGCGGCAACCTTCGAGCCGCCCTGGTTCGCTATTCGTTAAGTTCTTTATTTGCGGCTCCGGATCGAGGACAAAATCCAGTTTCGCTACTTGGATTGCTGACAGTCTCCGTGTTGTTCCTTTCAGTTGCACGATATCCCCATATCCCCATGCCTCAAGGGCAGGGGCTCTACGGCTCTGCTGGTAGACTGGGTCCTGCGGAGGGCTCCACGATGGATGACCGGAAAGAAAAGCGGAATCTCAAGACATTTCTCGCAATGCTCTCAAGCGCGACACAGCCTTTGACTCTGATGTTAGCTTCGACGGAGAACGTAAGCTCTGGCGGGATGCGCGTCCAAACAGACCGACCCTGGAAGCCAGACACTCGCTTGTTGGTCGAAACTTCCGAGAGCGAACGGTCGGCGAGAGCACGAGTCATTTACTGTGAGACTCTCTCAAACACAACCTTTGCCGTGGGGCTGGAGTTTTCTGAATAACCGGTTAAGTTCTTTGACTTCCTCCCCTCCCTGAAGGGAGGGGATTCCTACTGCTTCCCCTCCAGGACGGGGCTTTACCCCCCTTACAGGGTAAGAAATAATGCGCGTCATTTTGTCGGCCACCGTTCATCGATCTTCTCCAGGATGCGCTTGGCATTTTCGACTGCGTCGGCGATGGCGCATTCCCGCGCCGGGCATAGCTTGTCGCCTATTTCGTGAAGTTTGCGGGCGGCCAGAATCGTTGCTGCAAAAAGGATCGCGTGCTTCCGCTGCTCATCCATTGAGTCCTCCAGCGGAAACGGGGCCGACAGGATAGCACGGAGCCTGGGGGGGGTGACAGGACGGTCTAGAACGTCAGCGCGTTACGGAAGACGCACGCGGGATTGCGCATAGAAGAGAACTGCCGAGAAAGCGAGAACGAACACGGTTATGCCGAGCCACATGAAGACGAAGGAACGCTGGTCCGCCTCGGGAGGAGGTGCGGTAATGCCGATGATGAAAGACAAACCGCGAAAGATACTGGCCAGAAATCTGATCATTTGAGTGTTCCGGCGGAAACGGGGAGAACCGACTCGCAGGGCGTGAGAAGCGTGGCCCAGCCTGACACCGTTCACCTTCGGCCGAACCCAAGACGGAGAAACGCTAAAAACCTGTACCGCTCTCACCCCCAGACCAGCGTCTAACTTTCGACCCAGTCATTGCTTGGGTTCAAGGCCCATCACGAGGCCCGCTCTATTCCAGAACCGACTATTTCTCGATCCCAAACTGGCCCTTGCAACACCTCCTGATTCTCACATTGCAAACTTTGCGACGGTTTTCTGAACCTCAAAAATCCGACTACCGGTAACCTGAAAACTATGCGACTTGCGAAACAGCCGGATCGACATACTTGACAAGCAGAACCTCGTTGCCCTCCTCGCTGTAAATGAGTTCATCGACGAGCTTCTTTGCCAACAGAAGCCCGAAGCCGCCTGGCCGAAGACCCTGAGCTTCTCGAACGGCGACGTGGCTCAACATATCGTCGGCTGGGTTGTTGAGGGCGGCATGGCGAAGCTCCTGGAGCGAGAAGCCGTGGCCCGGGTCTTTGACGCGGCACGCCACCGCGCGCCGGGCGCGAATGAACGAGATCTCCACGTGTTGGCTGGGATCGAAATTCGCGCCATATTCCATGGCGTTCAGAAGGACTTCTTTGAAAGCGGAAATGACGCCTTCGGGAATGTCGGGATTTCTAACCCCGCGAAGGAATTGGACCAAGCGATTTGCGGTGGAGATGTCGCAGCGGGCCGCCAAGCGAACCCAAGCGGGCGTCGCCGAAAAGACTTCGATACCGTCATCCCAGCACGGTGAGGCCATGGCTGCTCGCACCATTGCGGCGAGCTCAGAAGCATCGAAGGGAGCCGAGAAATAACTGAAAGCTCCCTCGCGCATGGCAGAAATGACGTCCCCTGGAGTAAATCTATCGGTGAGGATAATCAGGCGGACGTGAGCGCGAGCACTTCTGATTTTGCGAAGCAGCTCAACATCCTCTGGGCCGAGCATTTTCCTCCCGGTGACGATCAAGTCGAATGGCTCGGTTGTCGCCAGAGCGAGAGCATGTTGATTGTCAGCAGCGGGGTGAATGGTCCAGCCATCGCTGGCCAGAACATTCGTAAGCAGTTCATCGACATCGCCCCCGGATGCCACAACGAGCGCAGTCTTCTGGTCTGTGCTGCTGCAGGGAGTTGTCATAGATGACCCCGCTTCTACGATGACGATGCGGCGTGACCTAGCGACCGGAAGCTGGCAAGGGCCTGAGTCTCATCGTCAAAGCTAGTGATGGTTCCTAGCAGGCGAAGTACCCTGAACACCTCCAATACATGGCCGCTCGGACGTAGCATTTTCAGGTCGCCACCGTGACGTCTGAGGGAAGCGCACGTCGCAATAATGATGCTGAGGCCGGAACTGTCGACCTGGGTCAGTTCTGTTAAGTTCAACAACAACTTTCGCGCCCCACTGGCGAGCAGTTTTTGTAGATGGCGGTCCAGCAGCTCGCTCTCACCGATAGTCGACCTTCCCCGGAGGTCCACTATGGTGACATCATCGCGCTTGCGGGTTGAAATTGTAAGACCCACAACATCCCCGTCTGACTTGCACCCTGTGATGGTACCGATATCGCCACACGATTATACTCTTGTGCCATTCAGCACTCATGTGCCGCTGTCAGAGCAAAATAGAAATGCGGAACCCAGCAAGCGCCGCGACTGAAGAAGGTTATGAGGTGACAAAACTGACAAAACGCAGTCGGCTAAATACCTTGGGCAAGAACGCGTTAGCAGGAACGAAGAGCAGCCGGGAACGCGGCCCGGCGATGGTCTATTGCATGGTGAACAGAGCGGACGGAGCATAGCCACGGGTATTTCGTCGCGAGTACAGCTATCACCACACGGTTTAGGCGCGAGAAATCCTGAAAATTGTATTTTATGTCGATTCATATTCTAAATTCTCTATTACTCATGAGGAATTACATGAAAAAACCTGGACTTAGGGATGAGGTGTGTCCATCCCGCGTTGGCATCAAGGTTGCTAGCGGTATTCCCAGATTCTTTCGACGGAGCCCTGCTTATGAAACTATCCAGACCTTTCTTGGTCGTGTTAGCTCTATTTTGCGCGTTCGGGTTGATGTTCGCCCCGACGGTCTGGGCGTCGCCTACGGGAAGCATCGCCGGCTCGGTGAAAGACCCGAGCGGAGCCGTGATTTCGTCGGCCAAACTCACGCTCGTCAACATCGCGACAAACGCCAAGGTGGAAGCCGCAAGCGACAGCAATGGCGCCTTTCAGTTCCTGCAACTGACTCCGGCCGTGTATTCGCTAAACGTGGAAGCCGACGGCTTCAAGAAGCTCGTTATGGAAGGCATCGTCGTGGAAGTCGACCAGATCACGCACGTTGAGGCCACGCTTCAGGTTGGCAGCGTTAGCCAGACCGTAGAAGTCAGCGGCGGCGCAATTCCCCTGCTGGAAAATGATAGGAGTACGCTGAGCAACGTCGTCGAGAGCGAAGTGATATCGAATATGCCCTTGAACGCCCGCCAATATCTGGACCTCGCTCTTCTGACCCCGGGCGTGTTGCCCTCCGCCGCTGGCACACAAGGTGGCGGCTTCAACGTGGCCGGAGCCCGTTCTCAGTCCAACGTCTTCCTGCTTGACGGCGTGAGCAACATCGATACTCAAATCAACTCCGCACTCGGCAACTTCCGCATTACCGACGCCGTGCAAGAGTTTGCCGTGCAAACCAGCGTGGCCACTGCGGAGTTTGGGCGCGGCACGGGCGGTCAGGTGAGCATTGTTACCAAAAGCGGCACGAACCATTTTCACGGAACCGCGTTCGAGTATCTGCGCAATTCGGTGCTGGACGCGGCCGATTTCTTCACCAACAAGAACCACGGAACGAAGAATCCACTGCACCGCAACCAGTATGGCGCTACGCTTGGTGGACCAATCCTCAAGGACACGATGTTCTCCTTTCTGTCCTATGAGGGCTTCCGCCAGATAGCTCCGACGGTCAGCAGCACGCGAGTTCCCAACGCCGCCGAACGCGCCTCGGTTACCGATCCCATCTCGCAGTCTTTGCTGCAGTTCTGGCCAGCTCCCACGAATCCCAATGCCTCTACCGGCAGCAACAATTTCATAGCTAACGTTGGTGCCACAACCTTCGATGAGACCGGGCTCGCCAAGGTGGATTACAACTTCACCAAGAACGATCGCCTTACCGCACGGTGGGCGCAGTATGGCGGCACCGTCTTTACCCCTGGTGCGCTCCCGCTGGTTGGCGGCAACGCCAACTCGCCTGGCAGCGACTCCGGCGTGCTTGACTACACGCACACCTTTTCGGCGCGGTTCCTGAACGAAGTCCGTTTCGGTTTTTCCCGCAACAAGACCTTCATCACCGTGCAGGATTCCGGATTTAACGCCGCGACGATCTTTGTGGATGCAAATGGCAACCCACTCCCTGGCATAGTGGATGCCAGTACAAATCAACTTGATTCCGGACTGCCGACGATCGGGATCGGTGGCGGCTTCGCTCCTTTGGGCAGCACCAGCAACCTGCCGCAAGGTCGGCGCACGAACACCTATGAGATCTTTGACAATATGTCGTTGATCGGCCCGTTCGGTGCCTCAAAGCATTCCTGGCGCTGGGGCGCCCACGTTCGGCGTGAAGATGCCCGCCGGTTCCTGGATGGATCTGCGCGTGGCCAGTTCAATTTCTCCAACTTTGCCGATTTCGCCGCGGGCAGGGTCAATACGGCAACGCTCCTCTTTGGCTCTACGCTGGCTTATTGGCAGCGGTACCCCTGGGATCTCTATTGGCAGGATAGCTACAAGGTGAAGGACAATTTCACGCTGAATTATGGCGTCCGCTATGAATACCCTTCAGCCATTCACCAAGTTCGCGACCAGGCAACCAACTTCATCCCTGGGGTGGGTCCGGTTCTACTGGGCACGAACAAAGTTCTCGCCATTGACACCACGAAGAGCGGACCTGCTTCTTTCTTTTATACCCAGGCGCCCTTTACGCTTTCCGACACCGGCGTGAATTCGGATAAGAACAATGTCGCTCCCGTCCTCGGATTTGCCTATACTCCGCGATTCGCTAAAGGATTATTTGGAAATGACAGCACCGTAATTCGCGGCGGATTCCGTGTAGGCTATGACGAGGTTTTCAACAATATCCCTGCCAACATGGCCCTGAATGCCCCTTTCAACCTCACCACCACACAAGTGGCTGGCACGACGCAGCCTGCCAACTTCTCGTATGCCGTGGGGCTAAATCAAAATGTTCCTCTGGTGAAAAACATCGGCCAGCCAAACCAGGTTGGTCTAGTTGGATTCAGTGCGGAAGACCAGAGTCTGCGCAGCGCCTACATTTACCAGTATAGCTTCGGTGTTCAGCGTCAGCTTGGCGGCGCATTCTCTCTGGAAGTCGACTATCAGGGTTCGGCCGGTCACAAGCTGGGGTTGTTCATCGACAGAAACCAGCCAGAGGTCACGGTGAACGACCCCACTAAGCGAGGCAACCAAGCACCTAACGCCCAGATGTTCCCCAATTCCTTCTTCGGCTCGATTGGAACAGGCGTAGGTATAGGCAACTCGAACTACAATGGCGCGGTGGCGATAGCTAGGTACCAAGGCCGCCACGGCATCTATTTTGAAGGTTCCTACACACTCGGCAAATCTATCGATAACGGTTCCTCATACTTCGGCTCGACTGGTGAACGCGCTGGCCTTTCCGATTCTACGAACCTCGCCGCGGAACGCGGTCCATCGGCGTTCGACATTCGCCACCGCGCCGTATTCACGCTCGTCGACGACTTGCCGGTTGGACCCGGTCACCGGCTCCTAGGTTGGAACAACGGCGTGAATCGCCAGGTGTTTGGCGGCTGGCAAGTCTCCAGCATAGTCTCGATCCAGTCCGGCACTCCCTTCACGGTGTTTAACAACTCCGCCGACTTCAGTGGCTTCAACCAGTTCAACGACCGCCCCGACGTCGTTGGAACCGGGCCGCTTCACCACGACAATAGCAATCCGGACGCGGCCTTCGACAAAACCTACTTCTCTTCGACTCCACCTACCGGGCGAGTGGGAACCTCAGGGCGCAATCAATACTACGGCCCAGGGCTGCAGAATTGGAATTTTGCCGTGGCCAAGGTCTTCCCGCTGGGCACGGAAAGAGTCCGTCTGCGATTCCGCGCGGACTTCTTTAATCTGTTTAACCACACTAATTTCGCCAATCCTGTCGCGAACCAGAGCAGCGGGAACTTCAGCAAAATCACAGCAACTGTGGGCAGTGCTGTGGCCACGGCGGTCGGCACTACTGCTGGCGTCCTAGGCGGCGGACCGCGCGTGATTCAGGGCGCCCTGCGTGTGGAGTTTTAATTCGGGGAGCGTGTCACCCGCCGAACAGGCACAAATGCTGGTCGCCGCAGGCCGTCTGGAGTTCAACCAGATACGGACAAACGCCGGAAGTTGATGTTGCCGGTCGACTCTCCTACTGCTGCCCGCACCGTAATATGGCAGCTCGTCTGCCACATGAACTTTTGAATGATCTAAGAACTGAAGCGAATTCCCCCCTCTCCGCCCTTAGAGGAAGAATGGCAGGACCGGATACTCGTGCATGCACGAATCGGTATCCCAAGGCCGGGCGGGCCATTCCCTGTCGTCGATGCGTTCGTGAAGCCAGCCTCAATGTGCAAGAGCAACATACCTTCCTGATCTCTCCGTGCGAGCAAACATTTTGCGTTGTAGCAGGAAGATTCGGGTGTTTCCCGGAAATGAGTCTCAGGTCGTTTGCCCCGATATCAAAATCGCGCCGCGACGTCCCTTGTGGGTGCGGAGTAGAAACATGGCGCTCTACCCTCCCGGGTGCCTCGGTTGTAGCGACGGTCCCGAAGCGAGAGCCGCAGCTTCAAACCGCCTAACCGGTCGTGGAGGAAAGATGCGTCAACGAAATGTTCGGCTAATGGTGTGTTTTGGGTTGCTTCTTCCCGTTACATGGGGAGCCGGTTGCGCCCGTACGGCAGCGTCAGCCGGATGCTCCAACCCGTGTGGAGCCGCGACCTCAGGCCCGGCCAGCCCAAGTGCGCCCGCAGCGGCGAACAACAACCCTGCGCTCAAGGGCAACTACGCCTTTACTTTCAGCGGGATCAAGGGGAACGGAACGGTCTCTATTTCTGCGGCGGTGGGCATGTTTACCGCGGATGGCGCCGGCAACCTCACCAGCGGCAAGCTGGACACGAATGGCGTCGGTACTGGCGCGGCGCTGACCGCGCAAGCGTTCACCGGCACGTACACGATCGGTGCGGACAACCGCGGTGTCATG
>QHYH01000201.1 GCA_003223215.1 Acidobacteriota bacterium | reverse complement strand
GATTCGTACTTCGAGTCTCGAACAACGCCGACAATCTGCATGGCGGGAGCCTTCTTGGCTGGGCTGTCGTTTGTACGTATAGATTGGCCTAGCGCGGGTGAGCGCGGGAAGAATTTGTGGGCGAAGGTTTGGTTGACAATGACTACAGGTGCGGAACTGACGGTATCCCC
This sequence comes from Acidobacteriota bacterium, assembly GCA_003223215.1. Classification (GTDB taxonomy): domain Bacteria; phylum Acidobacteriota; class Terriglobia; order Acidiferrales; family UBA7541; genus Acidiferrum. Next base: position 15,546 of record QHYH01000201.1, on the reverse strand, counting down.
GCGATTGAAGTTGCGTCCTTCGAGAAGCGGCGTGCGTAAAGCAGGAAAGTAACCTGCAGAGATGAAATTGAAATAGACCAGGGCGTCCTCTCCGTGTGGGGCGTCCGGCGCATCCACCTGAATGCGCTGATTCCACTCGAAATTACTCACCGGTGTGCGGACCGATCTGCCTACGGCCACCACCCCCGGAATTGCCCCGAGGCGGCTCTCGATATCGTCGAAGACCGCATTCTGGCTGGCCGGTGGGATTTCTGCAGATTTCAGGTTGGCGTTCACCAGCAGCACGTCCCTCCGGTCAAATCCCAAGTCCAGTGTGGCGAGCTTGAAGAAGCTATGCAGGAACAACCCCGAGGTGACCAGCAATAGCAAGGAAAGAGCTACCTGGGATGCCACGATCCATTTGCCGGGGCGAAGCCTCCCGCGACGTTCGCTACCCTCGGCTAGGCTGCCGCCTTTCATTGCCGAGGTTAAGGAAACACGAGTGGACCGAAAGGCAGGCAAGAGGCCGAAGAGCAACCCGGTTAATACGGCGACAGCGGTCGTAAAGCTAAGGATTCGCCAATCGAGCGACAGATCCAGGAAAATCTTATGGTTCGCCGTGGAAATGTAACGCACCAGCAGTCGAGTTCCCCAACGCGCGAACAGGATGCCCAGCAATGCGCCGGCTGTGGAAAGCAATAGGCATTCGGTCAGAAGCTGTCGGATCAGGCGCCAGCGTGAAGCGCCGAGGGCTTTGCGCACTGCGAACTCCTTCTGGCGAGCAGCGGCGCGCGCAAGCATGAGGCTGGCGATATTCGCGCAGGCAATCAGCAAGACCAGCCCGACGACCGCCATCAGGATATAGAGCGGCTGCGAAAATTGCTTGCGCATGGAGGAAGTTCCGGAAGCAGCCGGGACGGCCACTAAAGTGCGCCTGCGAAACCGTTGTTGCCCATCGAGGTCCCAGTCCTCCGGCACGGCTGCCGAAAACACCTGGGGGGAGAGCACGGTGAGCCGCGCCTTGAGTTGCTCCTGGGAGAGACCGGGCTTGATGCGCCCCATGATGTTGAGCCACCACCAAGAGCGCTGTTCCAGCCGGGATGCTTTTCCATCGAAAACGCCGGCAGCACAGACCGGCACGGCAACATCGAATTTGCTTCCGACGTCTACGCCGTAAAAGCCCGAGGCGCTGACTCCGATGATCTGAAAGATGTGATTGTTCAAGGGGAGCGTGCTGCCGATGGCGCTCTGTTCACCGCCGAAATGCTCCTGCCAAAAGCCGAAGCTTAAGACGGCGGTCGGAGGGCAACCACGCTGATCATCCGACCCGGAGAAAAGCCGCCCGGCCGCGGGGCGAACGCCTAACGTGTTGAAAAAGTCTCCGCTTGCATAGATCCCGTTGACATCGTGAACCGCGCCGCCCTGGGCAAGATTGAATTGCCAGGCACTCCAAGAAAACGTATCGAAAAAAACGTCTTGCTGGTCGCGTAGTTGTTCCCACAAGGGGTTGGTGAAACTCGAAACGGCTGGACCAGCGCGCGAAGGGTCATTTCTGAGTATCTGGACCAGCTCCCCGGGCTCAGCTACGGGCAAAAGCCGCAGCATCACCGTGTCAATCAAGCCAAAGATGGCGGTGTTGGCTCCGATGCCGAGGGCCAGCGAGAGAACAGCCACCGCCGTAACCAGAGGCGTACGCCTGAGAATACGCAGCGCGTAGCGGCTGTCTTGTATAAGGACTTGCACCAGGTTTCCGCCGCCGGTTTCGCGGCACTCTTCCCTGAATTTTTCATGCCCGCCGAACTCGATGCGCGCCCGCCGCTCCGCTTCCGCGCGAGTCAGGCCCGAATGCTCCAGGTCATCGGCGCGGTTTTGCACGTGTGCGCGCAGCTCCTCGTCCGTATCGTTCTCGATGCGCCCGCGGTTGACCAGCGCAGTGACGAGAGAGCGAAGCGAAGACAGCAGGCTCATATTTCCTCGGGTTGCGTGTTGAGCGCAGACGCGATCGCCGCGGCGAGGCGGTTCCAGCCGTCGGCTTGCTGGCGCAGGCGCTTGCGCCCGGCGGGGGTCAGCTCATAAAACTTGGCGCGCCGATTGTTGTCGGAGGTGCCCCAGCTGGCCTTGAGCAGACCCTGCCGGACCAGCCGAAACAGGGCCGGGTAAAGTGCGCCTTGCTCGACGAGCAGCGCCCCCTGGGAGATTTGTTCGATGCGAAGCAGAACGCCGTAACCGTGGAGCGGGCCGAGAGAAACGGCCTTGAGAATCAAAAGATCCAGCGTCCCGGGAAGGATTTGCGCTTGTGATGGCATCCCGCCTCCTAAGTGGCTTAGGAGGATACGCCACGCTCTCCTAAGTTGTCAAGGAGAGGGTTGCCTTGGCCAGCGGTGCGGCGTGAAACAATGTGCTTAGAACCGCCCGCCAACCTGTCATTGCTGGGGCGGTTTTTCTGTGGGCCATGTGTTTTTCAGGCTTTCGTAAGACCGGAGTTCTCGCCTGGTCGGGAAGGGCAGCCGGAGGCTTGTCAGCGGTTCGGGAGGGACATTCAGTGTTTTGTCGACTTGGGCGCGTCGAAGGTCATGCTGCGCAGGATGCCCTCGCCTTCTTTGACGAAAATGACCTGATTCGAGTTGATATCCTTGAGTGTTTCAACAAGCCCGCTCGGCCAGCGGATTTCGAGCAGCTCGACTTTTTCCGCTTTTCCGATTCCAAAATGCACGCGCAAATCGTTTTGCGAAAAATACCCGCCGCCGCTGCGCACTTCGTCGATTTGCGAATGCTCATGCTTATCTTCGGGCGGATGCGTCACGCACTTGATGCGCGCCCCAATGCCGCTGCGGTTCGATTTTGTCCCGATGGTCTTGATCTTGATCCAATTGCCGCGTGTCGCGGAATCACAGCGCAGAAGCTGGGGAAAATCGTTCACCGTATTTACGACCACGTCGAGGTCGCCGTCATTGTCAAAGTCTCCGAAAGCACAGCCGCGCGCTGCGACGAGCGTCGATATGCCCGGTCCGGCATCGTAGGAAACGTCATCGAAACGGCCGTTGCGTAGATTCTTGTAGAGCAGCTTGCGCTGCGGGTATCCCGCCTCGGTTTTCAGCTGCGCCACCTCCGGGTACACGTGCCCGTTGCAAATCAGAATGTCCGCCCAGCCGTCGTTCTCCATATCGAAAAACCCGCAGCCCCATCCCAGATATTGCGTGTGCTTGCCGAGCCCTCCCTGAAACGTCGCGTCTTCAAAATTCGCGCCGCCGAGGTTGTGATAGAGCGAAGGCGTGTCACCGGCGAAATTGGTTTTCACCAGATCGAGATTGCCGTCGAGGTCGTAATCCGCAGCGGAAATTCCCATGCCCGCTTGCGGCTTGCCGTCGGCGCTCAGCGCGCAACCGGCTTCTAGGGCGATGTCGGTGAATGTCCCGTTCTTTTTGTTCTGATAAAGTGCGCTGGCGGTCGAGTCATTGGCCACATAAATATCCGGCCAGCCGTCGTTGTCGAGATCAGCGGTCAGCACCCCCAAGCCGTAAGTCCCGCCGGCCTGCAAAATTCCCGACTTTTCGCTGACGTCGCTGAACGTGCCGTTCCCGTTGTTGCGATACAGAATGTTTTTCCCGCCGAGCAATCCCGGCGGCCCGCACGCCACCATGATTCCCTTGTACAGGCACGGCCCCGATTCCGGCACCGGCGCCGTTTTCAAGTCCATGTCAATGTAATTCGCCACAAACAGGTCCAGGTGCCCGTCGCGGTCATAGTCGACGAACGCGCAGCCGGTGTTCCACCGCTTGCCCGTGCCCGCGACCCCGGCTTTCTCGCTGACATCGCTGAACGTGCCATTCCCGTTGTTGTGATACAGCACGTTTTTCCCGAAGTAGGTGACGAACAAATCGTCGAAGCCGTCGTTGTCGTAGTCGCCGATGCAAACTCCCTGGCCCCATCCTGAATGCACCAGTCCGGCCTTGGCCGTCACGTCGGTAAACGTTCCGTCGCGATTGTTCTTGAAAAGATGATTGGTCGGTTCTTGTCCAGCGGGAAACCCTTCCAGGCGCGTGCCGTTCACCAGAAAAATGTCGAGCCAGCCGTCGTTGTCGTAATCATAGAAAGCCACGCCGCACCCGGTCGTCTCGAGAAGGTATTTGTTCTTGTGCTCGCCGCCGTAGATGGTTTTTGCAGTGAGTCCGGATTCCCTGGCCACATCCACAAAGGTGACGCCCAGATCTTGAGCCGGTCTCGCGGAAGCCAGCGGCGTAGCTCTGGGATTCTCGAACGATGCGCCAACCGATGTGCGCGCCCATGCCCGCCGCCTGGGCACCGGCAGCGCCAGCGTCAAAACTCTTTCAAACGGAAGCACCAGCGCGGACCGGCAAAGCGAGCGGAGAAATTTGCGGCGTGTGGAAGCCAATCGGACCGGACCTTTCCTGAAGAAGGGCGTGCGGGAATCCCGCCCTTTCTTTTATAGTAAGGCCCGCTTGTCATTGCAAGTTCAGGACTCCGGGGAGCGAAAGAATGGAAATCTCGCGCGAGTTTTCTTACTGCCCGCAAAGAAAGTCTTGGAATAAATGGTCAAAACCAGTTTTTGCTTGCATGATGGCTATCCTGGGCATCACCGCCGCGGCCCCGGCTGCCCGGAGCCAGCAACAACAGAAAGAAGTGTCTCCGCCTATGGAGCTCTCGCGCACCGTGCGCCCCTGGGAATTTCTGCCCATCACCGGGACACGGGCGGCCCTGTTCGGAAACGAAGCCGGCGGGATGGAGGCGTGGGTCTATCCGCTGAAGATCTTCCGCGAATTTCATCTGCATTTCCTCACCGAAGGCCGGGTTCTTTCCGGCGAAACACTCGCCAGAACGCTCACCGTGCGTCCGGAATCCGCGACCATTCTCTACGCCGGCGACACCTTCACCGTGCGCGAGACTCTTTTCGTTCCGGTGGACGCGCAAGGCGCAATCATTGTTCTGAATGTGGAAACCGAGCAGCCTCTCGAAATCGAGGCCGCGTTCCATCGCGACTTCCAACTCGAGTGGCCGGCGGCGCTCGGAGCCGCTTACATCGATTGGAGCGCACCGCAACACGCGTTTTATTTTGGGGAAGAGCAAAGAAAATTCGCTGCGTTTGTCGGTTCGCCCACGGCGGCGGATCCCCAGCGGGAGTTTCAGACCAATTATTCCGAATCCCAGAGCAGTTCCTTTCGCCTTGGCGCCACGGAAAAAGGCAAAGAGACAAAACTCATCGTTGTCGCCGCCTCGATGGAAGGCCGCCCCGCGGCGGAAAAAATGTACCAGCATTTGACCGCAGACTACCCCGCACTGCTCGAAGAATCCCGGAAATACTACCAGGACTATCTCGCGCGCACGGTCAGCCTTGAGCTTCCCGACGCGCAATTGCAGCAGGCTTACGATTGGGCGCGCATCAGCGAGTTCCAGGGACGGGTCAGCAATCCTTATCTCGGCACCGGGCTTGTTGCCGGCTACCGCACTTCGGGCGAGTCCCAGCGCCCGGGCTTCGCCTGGTTTTTCGGCCGCGATTCCTTCTGGACCGCGCTCGCCCTGGACGCCGCCGGCGATTTTTCCACGGTGCGTACCGCTCTGGCATTCATCAGCAAATTCCAGCGCGACGACGGCAAGATCCCGCACGAAATTTCGCAGGGCGCCACTTTTGTCGACTGGTTCAAGGGCTATCCGTATCCCTACGCCTCCGCCGATGCCACGCCACTCTACCTCATTGCCATGAACGATTACGTGGTCGAAAGCGGCGACACCGCGTTCGCCAAAGAAAACTGGGCGAGCCTGTGGAAAGCCTACGAGTTCCTGCGCTCCACCTACGACGAGCACGGTTTTCCGAAAAACCTGGGCGTCGGGCACGGCTGGGTCGAAGGCGGCCCGCTGCTCCCGGTCAAAACCGAGCTGTATCAGACCGGGCTCGGCATCGAGGCGCTCGGCGCGCTCGCGAATCTTGCCCATCTCACGGGCCGGGAAGACGCGAGCAAGGAACTAGCCAAGAAATTCGCCGAGCAACGGCCGCTCGTGAACGACACTTTCTGGCTTGCCGATAAAAAGCGCTTCGCTTTTGCGCTGGACCAAGACAATCGCCCCGTGGACGAACCGAGCGTGCTCGCGACCGTGCCGATGTGGTTCGGCTTGCTCGACCAAGGGAAAGCCGACGCCATGATCACCGAGCTCGGCGATCTCGATCAGCAGGCGGACTGGGGCATGCGCATCATCTCGGCCCGCTCGCCGAGGTTCAGCGGCGGCGGCTACCACTTCGGCTCGGTGTGGCCGCTGTTTACCGGCTGGGCTTCGGTGGGCGAGTATCGGTACCACCGCGCGTTTCCCGCTTACGAAAATTTGCGCGCCAACGCGCTGCTCGCGCTTGACGGCTCGCTCGGCCATGTCACCGAGGTTCTCTCGGGCGATTCCTACCAGTCGCTTTCCACCAGCTCGCCCCACCAGATCTGGTCCGCCGCGATGGTCGTGAGCCCGCTGCTGCGCGGCCTTTTTGGCTTGCAAACCGAGGTTGCCGCGGGAACGCTCACCTTTGCGCCGCATGTTCCCGCCGAATGGACCTCGTTCGCCATCCGCAACGTCCCTGTCGGTTCGGCAAAGCTCGACTTGCACTACGCCAAAGACATCGACGGCATCACGTTGGAAGTCAGAGCTCCGGAGGGAGCTTCTGGCCAGGTTTCCATCGACTTCCAGCCCGCCATCAGCCTGCGTGCCAAAGTCCTCGGCGTCACGCTCAACGGTCGCGGAGCAGAGTTTCATGTCGAGACGAGTAGCGTCGACCAGCATGTCCTCGTGCGCATTCCCCTGTCCACCGGACCACACTCGTTGCGCATCCGCCTCCAAGACGATTTTGGACTCACCTACCATTCCACCTTGCCCGTTCTCGGAGCCAGTTCCGAGGGCCTGCGGATCGTGTCCGAGACTTGGTCACCCTCCCGCGATCGCCTCACGCTCGGCGTGTCCGGCCTCGCGAGGCGCCAGTACCGCCTCTCCGCCTGGAACGCCTCACAGATTGTCTTCGTCTCCGGTGCCCAGCTCTCAAAAGGGCCCGCTGGGAGAACTGATCTTGTCGTGGAGTTTCCGGCGAACGGAGCCGAGCTCGTCGCCCATCGGACGATTTCCATTCAATTCGCCCCCGAGTCCAAGGAGCACTAACCCGGGGGCTACGAGAAGAAAGATTCTTCGCGACCATCAGAACAACCCGGGCTGCAATTCCATGGCTCGCGCTTCAGATGCTCCGCGAACTTTCCGGTCGGTTGGTTCATGGCAATTTGCCGATAGCCCGCCCTAGCCTATAATGAAATTCGTCGCTCGGTTTGTTTCAGGAAGCCCCGGGCGACGCGAGCTCGCCGTGAAAAGTCTTGCCGAGTATCTCGAACTTTCCGCAAAGGCGCATGGCCACCTCTGCGCCGGGCAAGTTCTCGGCGTGCGCCTGGCGATGCTCGGCTTGCGGGAACTCGGAATCGACGATCCCGTCGCCGAACGCAAGCGGCTGGTCACCTACGTCGAGATCGACCGCTGCGTCACCGATGCCGTGGCGGTTGTGGCCCATTGTCGGCTGGGCAAGCGCGCGCTGAAATTCCGCGACTGGGGCAAAGTCGCCGCTACGTTTGTGGATTTGCAAACGGGCCGCGCCATTCGCATCGCCGCGAAAGAATCCTCCAAGCAGGCCGCCCGCGAAATGTTCCCCGAGGTTGACAAAGAAGCAGGCCAGCAAAAAGCCTACGCGCAGCTTCCCGATGAAGTCTTGTTCGACAAGCAATGGGTGAAGGTGGAAGTGCCGCCGGAAGATTTGCCGGGCTTCCAAGGCGCCCGCGTCGTTTGCGCCCAGTGCGGCGAGGGCATTAACTTCAAGCGTGAAGTCGTTGTCGGCGGCCGCACGCTCTGCCGCTTTTGCGCCGGCGAACGTTACTACCAGCGGGCGGACTGAGGTTTAGCGCAAGGAGACGACGCGGCGTTCGGGTTCGCGAGGTTTTTCATGCTGGCCCAGGTTTTTTGGCGGTTCCACCTTGAGCATGCGGAGGACCGCGGGCGCGATGAGCGCCAGGAAAATGCACAAGAGCAGCAGACCGGCCACGCCTTCCAGTGTTCCCATGACCGTGCGATAAAGCTCCAAGGTCCAGAATTCTTGCGTTAACGCCGCTTGCAAAGCCGGCTTGTTCCAGTCGGCAGCTGAAATATATTCCTGAAGGGGCCTAACCCGAGTTCCACTTGAAATGCCCACAACGACGATCGCGAAGCGGATGTACTTTTCGAAACCACCGCGGACAACAGGGTCCACGACAAAGCGCCGCAAGATGGCGTCCATCGCTTCTCGGGAAAGCCAGGCGAGCGTGGCCGACAAAAGCAGGGCAAGCACGAAGGAAGCGGCAAACAAGGCAATAAACATCGGAGGACTCCCGGGCCTAAATACGATTTTGCGTCACCTGATTATTGCGCACACCAGTGGACGCCCCAACGAAAATCCGCGGTATGTTTCCAAAGCACAAGCTTCTCCAAGCACGACACTGTGCTTAGGAAGCGTTCGCGACCTTTGCTTCTGCGTTAAAATGATTCTTTCATGCTGAACCTTCCCCCGATCACCCTGCGGCTGCGCAGTTTCAAGCTGATCGATCGCGTCGCTCTGGCCTTTCTGCTTCTCTGCGCGATCCTGTTCGGCACCGCCTGCGGACTGCTTTTCGTTTACGTCGGCGATTTGCCGGAGATTCGCGCGCTCGAAACCTACCGCCCCAATGTGGTCACGGAAATCTATGCGGATGACGGCCAGCTGGTGGGCAGTTTCGCGTTGCAGCGCCGCATCCTGATGACTTACGAGCAGTGTCCCAAAGTCCTCTACAACGCGGTCACGGCCATTGAAGACCAGCACTTTGAGCAGCACTGGGGTATCGACTTCCCGCGCATCTTCACCGCGGCGCTGCGCCACCTTACCAGAGGCCGCCGCGCCGGCGGCGCCAGCACCATCACCATGCAGCTTGCCGGCAATCTGTTTCTGGACCGCAGCGACATCAGCTTCCGCCGCAAAGCGGAAGAAACGCTCCTCGCGCTGCAGATCGAGCGTCGCTATAGCAAGCCGCAAATCTTCACCATGTATGCGAACCAGGTGTACCTGGCGCACGGCGATTACGGATTCGCCGCCGCCTCACAGTTTTATTTCGGCAAACCGGTCACCGATTTAACCCTTCCGGAGGCGGCGTTGCTCGCGGGCATGATCAACGGCCCGAAATATTCTCCCTTGCTGAATCCGGAGGCCGCATTGGCGCGGCGTAACCTGGTGCTGCATCGCCTGGAAGAAGAAGGAAAAATCACTCCGGCAGAGGAAGCCGCTGCCGTGAAGTCGCGGCTCGGCCTACACGTGCAGTATCCGCGCAACGACCTCGCGCCCTATTTTTTCGAAGAGCTTCGGAAATATCTCGAAGCCACGTATGGAACCGCGGCGGTTCACGAGCGCGGCTTGCGCATTTACACGACGCTGAACGTCCACATGCAGCAGGTCGCCAACCAGGCGTTGCGCGACGGGCTGCACGCCTATGAGCGACGCCACGGGTGGAAAGGGAATCTGCCGAACGTCCTGCGCGACAATCTCGGTAGGCTCGACACCTATGAAGACGAGGATTGGCGCCACGCCATTGAAAAAGGGAGTTACGTTACCGGACTCGTGCTGAGCGTCGGCGATCGCGACACGGTCATCAAAATCGGGCCTTACCGTGCCATTCTGTCGCCGAGCGATTTTGCCTGGACCGGCCGCAGGAAGCCTTCGGAATTGCTGAAGGTGGGCGACCTGGCGCAGTTCTCGATTCAGGAATTGCGCGGTACCACGGCGCGCGTGCAACTGGAACAGCAACCCGGGCCGCAGGGCGCGCTACTGTCGATCGACAACTCGACCGGCGAAATCAAAGCCATGGTTGGTGGTTATAGTTTTGAAGATTCCAAATTCAACCGGGCAACCCAGGCGCTCAGGCAGGTCGGCAGCTCTTTCAAGATTTATGTGTACGCGGACGCTCTGGAGAGGGGCGCGTCGCCCTTTGACACGATTGTGGATCTGCCGTACACCACCATCAGCGGCGGACAGCCTTACACACCGCACAATTACGATGAAAAATTTGAGGGCACGATCACGCTGCGGCGTGCGCTGGCCGGCTCGCGCAACGTCCCGGCCGTGAAGCTCGCGGAAAAACTGGGCGTCAACTCCGTCGTGGACACGGCGCGGCGTTTCGGCATCACCACGCCGCTGCCGCCTTATTTGCCGCTGGCCCTGGGAGCGGCGGACATGAAACTGCTCGAGCACGTTGCCGCCTTCACGGTGTTTCCCGACGATGGCATCCGCATCGATCCGTACATGATCCGGCGGGTGACCAGCTACGATGGCGCGCTGCTGGAAGAAGCACATCCGGAAGTACATGACGTCGTCTCACCGGAGGTCGCGCGCAGCATGACCGCTATGCTCGAAGACGTCATCAAGTTCGGCACGGGCGTGGCCGGGAAAGCGCTGGGGCGGCCTGCCGCGGGAAAGACCGGCACCACGCAGGATTACACCGATGCCTGGTTCATAGGATACACGCCACAGATTACCGCCGGTGTGTGGGTGGGCTTCGATGACAAGCAAATTTCCCTCGGCAAGCGCGAGACCGGCGCGCGCGCGGCGCTGCCGATCTGGCTCGAATTTATGCAAGGCGCCCTCGCGGGAACTCCCGTTGCGGATTTCCCGAATGTGGTTCCGCTCGAACAGCTGGCGGGCGGGCATCAGCTGCAGTTGGATACTCCCGATACCGCCCCCACCGAAGACGAGCCGGCCCAGCCGAAGGAAAAGCCGCCTGCGGTAGTTCCAGCGACCAAGACGGGAACGGCGGGTCGAACCGGCGCCGACCCGCCGCCTTAAATGAAACCGACGGCTTTAACTTCACGCTAAGCACCGCTTTTTCGAAAGGGATCCCATCCGCCAGCTGTGAGCAGCTGCTCGCGGCCATTTTCATCGCGCAAGACCAGCTTGGATTGTTTTGTGATGGTCCCGATCGGCGTGAGAGGTATGCCTTGGAAGGCGCGCGGCAGTAGTTTTCTCTTGCGCAACGGGACGGTGAAGAGCAATTCATAGTCGTCTCCGCCATGCAAAGCGAGGCGCAAGGGATCCAGACCGTGCTTGCGGGCCATGTCCGCGTTTTGCAAGCGTGGGAGCGTTCGACTTTCAAGGCGGGCCCCCACCCCACTTGCCGCGCACAGACGCCATAGATCGCTCGAGAGGCCATCGGAAAGGTCCATCATCGAGCTGGCTAGCCGTTTCTCGCGAACCCACTGCCCCAGGGCCAGCCGCGGCTCCGGGTAAAGGTGCTTCTTCGTAAGAAGATTCTTCGGATTGCCGCGCCGGCGACTCTGTCTGAGGACGGCAAGCCCTAGTTCGGCTTCCCCCAAACGCCCGCTTACATAGATTAGCTCCCCCGGGCCAGCTCCAGAGCGAACCACCGCGCGGCCGGTTGGCACGTCGCCGACAACCGTAACATTCATGGAAATCTCCCGGCGGCGGGTGGTGTCTCCGCCGGCCAAAACACATCCGAACTTCCGCGAAGCGCGCCGGAGGCCGGCCAAAAACTCGTCAAGCCAGCGACCGGTGTGGCTGTCCGGGAGCGCGAGGCTTAGGAGGAAGCAGCGGGGAACCCCACCCATTGCGGCGATGTCGCTCACCGCCCGCGCAAGGCATTTCCAGCCGAGAGAATCGGGAGGTTGCTCTTCCTGGAGAAAATGGGTTCCTTCGAGGAACCAGTCGCAAGTGAGGATCATTTCATGGCTTGCCCGAGGGCGAAAAAGCGCGGCGTCGTCTCCCATGCCGAGGCGCACTTCCGGCGAGACCTCGCCGCGACGGCGGAACGCCCTGTCAATCTTGTCAATCAGGTCGCTTTCGCGCACGGTCATGACCAAAACTAAAAGCGAAAATCCTTGCCTTTTTCCTTGCGTTGCTCGCCGTTCTGCGTTGCCTTACAAGGACATAGCGTTATAGCGTACTTCTGTCCTTTTTGGGCCGGAATCGGCTCGAGCCGTCACGTCGAAGGCGTACCGGGGTACCTGTCCTTTGGTACAGGAAACTGGTTGGCACAGCCTGTCCGGACTGGTACTAAAATCGGGTTGACTGAGCCCTCCTCAGAACCTAGTATGGACCTGGTCGCGAACCAGCTCCCTCGGTTCAGATTGAGACCGGTTTCTGCGGGCTTAGGGTGAGTCGCCCGCAAATGGTGAGTACAAAAGGCCCCAAGGGCCTCTGGGTGAGCATGAGACGCAAGAGCTATACATTTTTTATAGCATCCACGCCGGGGAAACTCCGAAAGGTAGTAGTACCAGCCTACCTAATACACGGCGTCGCCATTCTCGCCCTGATTGGCGCCATCAGCGTCACTGCGGCCGTGGCGTCGTACTCGCGGATGCTTTGGAAAGTCGGAAATTACAACGCCGTTCGCCACGAATTGGAAGCCAGAACCCAGCAGTACCGCCAGCTGCAAGCCACCGTCAATGACGCCAACCAGCGCCTCGATTCTCTGCAATCTCTCGCAACCGAAGTAGCTATGACCTACGGTGTACTGCGGTATCATCCGGCGGCGTTCGATCAGAGCGACAACCCGGCGGACTCGCAGGATGCGTTTGACCGCTCCATCGAGCAGTACACCTTTCTGAAGCGCAACGCGGCGATGATCGCCGTGGCGAGCGGCGGATTGCAATTGCTCTCGCCTCACAAACTTGCCGATTCCTCCTACACTCCTTCGATTTGGCCGGTGATGGGGCACATCACGGATAGCTTCGGCGAGCGGCTGGACCCCTTCAGCGGCGAGGGCGCGTTTCACACGGGCGTCGATGTCGCGTCCGACTACGGCGCGCCGGTGCACGCGACCGCGGACGGCGTCGTGGTCATCGCGGAGAATCACGCGGGCTACGGCCGGCTGGTAGTGATCGATCATGGATTTGGAATCACCACCTGGTACGCGCATCTTTCGGCGTTTTCGGCGGTCGTGGGGGCCCGGATCAAACGGGGTGAGGTCGTAGGGTACACCGGCATTAGCGGGCGATCGACCGGACCTCACGTGCACTACGAGGTGAGAATGAACAATGCGCCGGTTAACCCGTGGCGGTACATGAAGTCAGGTCCGGCGGGCGACTAGGGATTCCGAAACAAAGCGTGAAGTGGATGCGGGCTTTAGCCCGCTTTTTTATTTTGAGCGTTCGCCAAAAGACTTGGAAGCAGCGGCAATTTCTTGCTTCGCTAGCGCCTCGCGTCCAAGCGGTAGGAAACTCCTGCTAGGTATGACCGCCTTTCTTGGCATGAGCCGTATCGCCGGGCTTGGCAGGAACGGCGCTCCCTGAACCAGCAGCGGAGCGTCTTGCTGATTCCAGAAATGCTCGTGAGATTTCAAACGCGAGCCGGACCGACTTGGTGTCGCCGCGGTCCAGTTTCGAGACATCCGCGCCTTTGAGAAGCGCCAGGTAAGCCTCGCGCAACGCAGGGTTCAGCTGCTGCCGGGTCTTGGCGTCATTCAACCCGGCTTGCGCCAGCGACAGAATGCCATTCAACAGATCGGCGAGTCGGCGCGTGGTTTCCTCCGACGTACTTTCTCCCTCGGCCACAACGCGCAGGCCGTCGTTCTCCGGTTTTCCGACAATGGTGATCCACTCGAGCTGATCCAACATGGCAGACAGTTGCGGCGAGCGAAGGCCGCCCGGAGCTTGTGAGGACAGGGCCTCCCCGGCCGCGGCTTCCTGGCGAATCACGGCGAAGATCGGCGAACCGGCAAGGCGTTCAAAACGCGCCCGCCATTCCGCGATCTCATCGCTAGGTTTCTTGGCGCTCAGAATTTGGCCCAGATTCGGACGATCTGTGAGAGCGATGCGATCGTTGCTGAGGAAAACAAAAGTTATCTTTTTTGTGCCGCCGCTCTCCGGAACTTCGAAAATCTCGCGCCCGCCGGGTCTCTCCGTGGTGCCGGACTTGCGGGCCAGCGCGGAGATTTTCTGCTGATCGAATCTTCCCTCCGCGACCGCGAAGAATGTGGAATCCTGGTCGGTTTTCTGAAACGCCATAGCGAGGCGGTCGAGATCGCGCTCGTAGTCGAAGCCAGTCTCGTTCAAAAATTTCGTGTAATCCTCATCGGCTTGCGGCGGTGGCGCCCAGGTGTAGAGTTCCATCAGGAACGGAGCCGAGCGCAGTTCGCCAAGGTCGGCGAAGAGGATCGCGCTCGAGTCGGCCGGCATCAGGTCGAGCAAATCACCGCGCTCGGAGGAACCGCCCGGGCTGTATCGCTGGTAGGTATAGAAGGCCGCGGCAGTCCCGAAAAGCAGACCAGCCGCCAAGGCCATCCATTCTCGCTTGTTGAGTTTCATTTGCCCGGATCTGCTCCCCAGGCTCGTGATTCTCGCATGAGTCGGCGGTCCACGATGCAAGAATCCTATCGGGAACCGGCTCGAGAGCTCCTTCGAAGAATCGAATCCTACGAAGAATCTTACGGGCAGGAGACGGCTCTCCGTTCTCCCGAGAACTTATGCTAAATTATAGATTGGAAACAAGATAGTCCCTTGCTAAGCCGGGCATGGAGGGAGAGAATTTCCGCCATACTGGCGACGGACGTGCTTGCATTGAGAGTCCACCTCTTGCAATTCTCATACCTCTTCTGGTAGACTTGCTCGGTTTGAGTGGCGCTGGCGTAGCTCAGCTGGTAGAGCATCTGATTTGTAATCAGAGGGTCGGGGGTTCAATTCCCTCCGCCAGCTCCAGCGGAATTTTTCTGGGGGAGCGAGGCGGAACGAAATCTGGCGGCGAAAGCGAGAGGGCTGGTGTCTCTTGACACGAGTCCTATTTGTGTTTTTGCGTTGAACGTCTGGAAGTCATTGCGGAAAAAGTTCGGAACCCCGTGGTTCGCGTCCGAAAAGTTTGCGGGACGGGTGGGTGAGTGGCTAAAACCAGCAGACTGTAAATCTGCCGCTCCTTGCGGGCTACGAAGGTTCGAATCCTTCCCCGTCCACCAGGCTCTCGTCGTGGGGGCTAGCAGGAATCGCAGGCAAGCGATGTTCACTGGCGGTCTGATGCGCGGCGGAGGTGCCGCTCGGGAAGCGCGCGCCGCGGAAAACACTTTTGACGTATCGAGGATGAAGCAGGCGAAAACAGCGCGAAACGGGTTCGGCCTGGGTAGCTCAGTTGGTAGAGCGCGTCCTTGGTAAGGACGAGGTCACCGGTTCAATCCCGGTCCCAGGCTCCAGAACTTGGCGGTGGCTGACGCCGGGGAATGGTGGGGGGCTTGAGCGGGGGTAACTCAACGGTAGAGTCTCACTCTTCCAAGGTGATGGTTGCGGGTTCAAATCCCGTCCCCCGCTCCAAAAGTTTGCAGTGTCGCGCCGCTTCGGCTTAGAGGCAGGCGCAGAAGGCGAAGGACATGGCCAAGGAGAAATTCGAGCGCAGCAAGCCGCACGTGAACATCGGGACGATCGGGCACATCGATCATGGCAAGACCACTTTGACGGCGGCGATCACCAAAGTGCTCAGCAAGCATAACCCGAAGGTGCAGTTCCGGGCGTTTGACACCATTGACAACGCGCCGGAAGAGCGCGAGC
>QHYH01000258.1 GCA_003223215.1 Acidobacteriota bacterium | reverse complement strand
AGATTCCATTTTCCAACGCGACCGTTGAGTTTGACACCAGCATCTATCGGAATCTGGGCCCCGTCCAGGAGCCCTAGGTTTCGACTGAAGAATGGGATAAACAGCGGCGAGTCCTGGCGGAAGAGGCCCAAACCGAAATCGTACTGATTTGCTCCTTCGAGGAAGAACGAGCGCTTTTCAGGGAAGAACAGTGGGAACCGAGTCAGGTTGATCTGGCGGGTATCAACTTCGGTTTCGGCAAAGTCGGTGTTTGCTGTGAATACTGTTACCAACTGGGGTGTAATCTTCCACGTGACCTCGCCTCCGACTGCTCCCTGCCACGATCGCGATGATCCCGCACCGTAGAATTGCTTAGTTTTCCCGATCGCGTACGGGGTAATTTCCAGGCCCTTTCCCTGTTGGACTTCTCCAACGCCAGACAAGCGGCCCGCGCGGCTTAGATCGTATAGAAACGAATCCAATGTCGGCGAAGCCCAGCGCAGCCACAGCCGCTCGCGAGGAATGAATCGCTCCAAATTTAGACCCCAATCGTTGAGGCCGGGCGTGAAGCTCAAGGTACGTGATGGAATTACAATTTCAGCCGACCAACCATCGGGAGTCTTTGCGGTGCGCGCATCCCAAATGCCGTCCCAATCGAGCGAGACGCTGTCGGCAGTTGAAATCAAACCGTCGACGCGTGTCCCGGCTGCATTGATCTGGAAGAAGTATCCCGTACGATGGTCCCCATAGGTGTCCAGCACAATGCTGACGGTGTCATCACCCGTCAGATCGCCATCGCGTCGCATGGTGTGGATGGCGATGTGGCGGGGATCCGGATCTTTACATGTAAAACCAAAATAGATCCGGTCGCTGGTGACGATGACTTGGACTTGAGTTTCATAAGGTGTCGGCTGTCCCGGCTTCGGTGCCTGCTGTGTGAGTTTCATTACTGGCGCATCGCGCCAAGCCGGTTCGTTCAATAGACCATCCAGTGTTATCGATGGGGATGAAGTGGGGGCAACTTTCACGGCGGGCCCATCGTCTGAACGGGCACTTGCCAGGGTGGCGGTGGCCAGCAGCGCACACAAGGCCCAGTGCTGTCGGTGTCCTCGGTGACAGCGAAAATCTCGGACCCGCCTGACGGCTTCCGGTTGCGGTTTGTTTCGCCTGAGCATGATTGGGTCTAGTGCTCTTCCGGTGGTCTAAGGTCTCGAAAGGCACGATACAAGAGCAGGTCGTAGCTGATCTTGGCACCCCCGCCGATGACCAAGGGAGCCGAAAAAGCCACGTTCTGCATCAAAAAGCCCGCAACGGACGAACCGACAGCCCAGAAAATATTGCGTGCCAGATTCGCGATGCCGCTGGCAAATGTCCGCTCGCTCGGAAGGACTACGGCGGCGACGTACGATTGGCGGGTGGGGACGTCCATCTCGACAAGCGCTTCGCGACACAGAAACAGCACGATCGCAACTTTCAATGAAGGCGCGAATGCCGCAGCGACCAGGAACAAACTGGAAGGCAAATGAGTAAAAACCATCGTCTTCACTAGTCCAATGCGGCGAGCCAACGACGCTGCCCCCAGATGAGAGACAGCATTCAGCAGGTGCACAGCAAAGAAGAGGAGGCCCAAGCTTTCTTCCGCTACTCCAAAACGCCGGAAAAACCAGTAAGCAACAAGTGCATCCGTCAGAAATCCCCCGCCAAACGCATCAAGGGAAAACAAACTCGCCAGTTTTGTGACCACCTTCTTGCTTGCGGGCGAGACGTGATGCGGAGGAGCCTCCGTCGCTGATTTGGAGACCTCAACTGCAGTAGAGGCGAAGGGATAAAGGATTGCGCCAACTACTCCCAGGAAAGCGCATCCAAAAAACACAGTGCGGTAGGAGGCAAGCAGCGGAAGGGCAAACCAGCGCTGCAGGAGCAGCGGTAGGGCTGCAGCCAAGGCCCCCAGCGAACCTGCGGTATCGAGGACAACGTTGTACCAGGCGAGGCCCCATGTCCTCGATGCGTCCGGCACCAGGCCGGGAATGATTGCTTGCTCAAGAGTAAATGCAGCCGAGCGGTCCGTGCCGGTTCCGTTCAACATCCCCACAAAGGCCATCACTAGGAGAACCGGCACAGCGGGAGTGAAGGCGAGAGCAAGAGCACCGATCGCGCCAAGGAGCGAAAGCACCGCAAGCGTGCGCCTGCGTCCCGCACGGTCTGCCTTTGCCGTGACGCCGATAGTTGCCAGAGCCGACCCCACCAAGCCAGCGGCGACAACCACGCCGATGTTGAACGAGGAAAGACCGACACGAAACAAGTAAATGCCGAGAACTACGCCGGTAAGGCCGAAGGTGAACGAACGCAGGAATGCCGCTGTATTAATAACGAGAAGGTCTCTCGACACGGGCACAGTCACGGCGCATGACGCGCGAATTCGTACAGTGCGTCATAGACTGGGAATTGCCGGATTAGCCGTTCTTCATCGGAAATGCCCATGGCCGCGAAGCCCTGCGCGATCGCCCGCAGGCCGATTCCCTCAACTGCAATTGGTTCCTGTCCCTTGATGTCCGCAGAGCGTACGATCAGCGCGAGACGTTCCAGTCCCGGCGCTTGAAGATGGTAGTCCTCGATGATTGCCTCGAAAGAACAGCGTACCCCGCGATGATTCAACTTTACTTCTGGGAGTCGCGGTGCGTCGAACAGAATTGCATTTTCACGTGTGGCCGTTTCGAGGAGTTGGCTTTCATCGACGAACAAGAACTGAGCTTGGGGGTCGATGAAGCGCCGGATCAGCCACGGGCAGGCGACACGATCAACTTTTATGTTCTGGCGAGTTATCCATTTCATCGGTGCCCCGAATCTATCGACGGCTGCTAGGGACCAGTCACGGGTTCGTACACTACCATCCGAGCAACGGGCTTTCCGTCCTGTTCTTGCTCCGGCGTGTAAACCCGATGAGTCTTGGAATCCACGGCAAGGCTATGAACCGCGTGCTGAACGGGAAAGTCTTCCACCTTTCGGTAGTGGTCTGGATCATCCTGATGGAAAACGGAAATGGCGCCGCTGTAACACGCGACATAAATCCGACCAAGACCGGGATCAAACTTGATCACATCGGGTCCATCGGCAACAGGCAGAAAGGCGATTGCAGCGTGCTTGTCCAGATCGAAGACTGCCATCAGGTTGTTCTCTTCGCACGCGAGAAAAGCACGATGATGCTCCGGGTCAAGCGCCATTCCGTGATTGCCCTTGCAGTGCCCGACGGAATATCGACCTACAACTTTGTCAGTTGCCGGTGCTATAATAGCTGAGACGTTCTGGTCTTGCAGGTTGACGTATACCTTGCGGGCTACAGGATCGTATTGCGGCATTCCGGTTTCACTGTCGAAACGTAATGTGCCTGCAATCTCGTCTTTTTGTACGTCAACGATGGCTTCGGCCTTGCCCCGTTCATCCGAGACGTAGAGCTTATGAAAGGGCGCGGCATAGGTGCTGCCGTCCGGCTTAGATTCAGTCTTGAGTTTTTTGATGACCTTCATCTGCTTGAGATCAACTACACCGATGGTGTCGTCGTGTGCGTTCGAGGTGTAGAACTTTTTAAGTTCAGACACATATTCAACGCCTTCGGCACCCGGTGTATTGGTTACGACCGCAACGACACGGTTTGTGCGCAAGTCGATCACGTAGGTCTGGTCCGCGGCGAGGTGCGCCGAGATCAGGTAGTGATCGTCCTCATCAATTGTCAGGTAATCAAACCGCTTTCCCCCCGGGCCTGGCAAATCAAACGCGGTGATTTTCTTCAAAGTCGGAATTGTCTGGGCGACTCCGATTGTTGCAATGCCCAGAAGGAAAGCGGTCGTAAACAATTCAACAGCTTTTCGCATCGCCCAGCTCAACACACGTCTCACGACTTCACAGCAACATGGCTCAAAGCTGCTTTGATTCCCGCAGCCACCGATTCCGTGCTACCAACAGCCCAGAAGTGCATGAAAAACAGACGAGGCTGCTCGGTCAGCATGTGGCTGTGCAGCGCCGTGACCGCGATGTCGTGATCTTCCAGTGCGGAGATCACGGGATTCACTTCTTCCGCCGTCAACACGAAATCTCCTGTTGTGGCAACTTTGCCGCTGCCGGCTTCCTGGAAGTTGATCGCTTCAGCGACGCCT
>QHYH01000257.1 GCA_003223215.1 Acidobacteriota bacterium | reverse complement strand
GAAAGAAAAAAAGACTTGACACGGGCCAGCATTGTTAGAGATGGACGGGAACGGCACATTGCACATTACACAGGAGTTAGCCGGACTGCGATGCCCCAAGCCCGTCACTCGATTTATTATGCGGTGTTCCAAGAGTCTTCAGTGGCAGTCAGAGTAGCCTCCCAGTTGACCACAGTGGCGGCACCGGAAGAGATAGGCGGTGGCCGTGGATTCGCGGTCTAGCTTTGAAAAATAGTATTCCCAGTCGGCACCTTGCTGTCCGGATTCTGCACGGATTACCTCAATTGCTTCTGGCCCCATTTGTTCCAAATCTTCTTTGTCCATTGGGCCGAGAAATTCTGCAGCGTCACCACAGTGGGTGAACCAGTGCTCCTGCTGCCAACTGTCAAAACCGGGGGTTCTGAAAGCGACCTCCTCTATTACCTTGGTTGGAACTTTTTCCCATCGGCCATACCCACCGACTCCCTTCGTGTCGGTGAACTCGACCCCAAATTTCTCGTGCGCTGTGCCATCTGCAATGCACCACGGGCAGATGTGTTCGAGCTCGTTCGAGCCGTAAGGTATGCCGTCGTAGGCGAACCCTCTAGATTCCCCGCAAACTGGACACACCTCCGCAGACGGAACGATGCTTCCGGTCGCAGTAGGGTTGGGATGATATTTGAAATGAGGCAATTCCATTGAAGAAAGTATAATGCAATTCCCACCGCGACCTTCGCACGCTTGGTAAACAGCGTACGCGTACATATGGAATTTGCCGCGAAAGGTTGTCGGTTCAAATGATGAGAACTCCGCTCCACAGCCAATTGACTGTCCGGGTCGGGCGGCGTCAATGTCCCGATCGCTAGGGCTTAACGGACGGAGCAGCAGAAGGAGCGGGAGCGGTGGAAGGTACATCGTTCTTGCCGCGCTCCAACATCTTCTGACCTTCTATTTTGCATTTGTATTCTTCGCCGTTGTCGCGGCTGATGTAGAGCCTCTTGTCATCCTTGTCAGTTTCATCCACTCGGTAGTTCACGGTTTGCCCTAAACTGAATTTCCCTGCCTGGAAGGAACCGCAGTAGTCAATCAGGTAAACCATGTCGGTGCCCTTCAATTCGTACACGGTCTTGTCGCGGGGAAACGTTTCACCATGGGGGCCGACCCAATAGATGTCCGTGCCCTTTTCCCATCCCTTGATCGTGCCCTGCTGATAGCTGGTCTTGTCGGCGACGTTTTCAATCGTGCCCTCTATGCCGCACTTGTACTCCTTGCCGTTCTCCCGGCGTATGTAGACCCTATCGCCTTTCAGCCGGTAATCCACCGGTTGCCCTGATTGGAAATTACCGCAATTGCTGATCAGCTTGCGTATACCGCTCCCCTCCAGTTCACAAGACGCATGGTCACTGGAGATGTTTAAGATTGTCCCCTTCTGATAGCTGGGCGGTGTCTTGTCGGCGCCGGCTGCCATTGTGGTCATCAGAAAAATGAAAAGCGCTGTCCGGGATATCGTCCAGGGGTTCATGCCGGAATCTCCTTCTTGATTTCAAAAAGAGCCTGTTTGATCGCTGCCTGGTCGGTCCTAATTTCATAGACGGTCGCAAATGAAGGGAGGTTTCACAGTTGTTTAGTTGCAGTTCCGCTGATCCACGGCATCTAACTCCTGGGAAACGCGTACATGTACATGTGTGTGGAATCGGCCCGAAACCACTTGTCCTCGAACCCCACTAACCAGATGGCACAAACATAGTCTAGCTATGCGACCGTTGCTGATGCCGAACTGTCGTGTCCGCGGAAGCCGGATTTCCAAAAGAACGGCAAGACTCCGAGCAGGAGCGCTCCGCCGGGAATCACTATCCAAGTTAACAACAGGTTGCTTAGAGTCGTCCAAAACGGGAAGAACACGTGTGCTGGTGGTAGCACGTCCATCGCTAGAAAGCTCAGCGACGCGCCCTGTTGTGCGACGGCGTGGGTTGACCCACGAAAATTGCATTATGACGTTCGCTTCCTTTCACCTCTACGTCGAAACCGCCTCGGACCGCTGCGAATATGATGTCGCCGACAAGCTCATCGTTCTGCACATAACCGATACAGGCAAAGTATTTCTCAATCAAGAGCAGGAAGATTGGAACAGTCTGGCAGATCGCTTGTCACAGATTTACAGCGTGCGAGAGTACCGCACTCTGTATCTCCTTGCTGACTCCGGCGTCCCTTTTCAAACTATAGCTCATGCGCTCGACACCGTGGAAAACGCGGAGGCTAGCATCCAGGTGCGGTTGATAACTCCAAAAGTGTTCAACGCTGCTTGCCCGCTTGGCTCGGGGCACCCCGTTTTGAGGTAGCTAGCGCAAACTCGTGATAGCATTCGCAGCCGCAGAGAAGGCTCACCACCAGGAGGATCGTCGGCGAATCGAAACTGGTGGCTTAAGTCCCGGGAACAGCGTACACGTCAATGTGAATCAGGCGAGACGGGCCTGACCTGGGAAGTTGCTCCAATGTCTGTGGTCGCCTCCAACCGATTCCCGGCGCATGACGCGTAAGAACCGGGGCAAAACCAGCAGTTAGCCGGTGGGTAGCTTATAGCATGAGTTATTCAAACAACGCGGCGAGTTTTGGAAAGGCAGCGGCAACAGTGTCTTCCTCGAAGGGCGCGCCTGTTGGCTCCCCGTCAGCTCGCCGATCACAGCGATCTCGGGGATCTTCCTCAACACCTCTTTGTCCCAGGATATTCACTGCAACATATTCCAATAGCTCGTTGTCCACTTCGTTGTTGTCAACAAGCGGCCCATGGCAGCGCTGAGTCCTTCCGCACACTAGTGGGCGATAACTCGCGTAACCGGACATCTGAATCGCCAGTAGGCACCTGCGTTAATCGGGAGTCGTGGCGCGGCGGCCGTTCTTCCGTGTTCCGGCTGCCCTGCTTTGCTTCATCTGGACCTTGGTGCCAGTGACTGGCTCCTTGCGGTTCAGCTCCGCCGCCTGTTCCAGGAGAGCCCGCACTTCCGATCGCCGTACATCCGCTGGGCTTCGCAGCTTTACGTGCCGCAAGTACTTTCCCGTTCCCTCCAGCAACTTCCCCGGATCGCGGAGCATCGCTCCTCGAATAAATCCAAAAATCACATGTTCCTTCGTCACCATGTAAAAGCAGAGCGGCCCGTTTAGATCGAATGTGGGAATCTTCCACGGATTCACGTACTCCTCGCATCCGGCTACGGCCTTCTTTACAAGTGCCCTCACCATCTTGGCAACTCCAGACAACTTTCCGGCCTTGTTTACATATTCATCGATCCAGACGCGAGCTTCCCTACCTTCGACAGTTGGCATTTCACGCACCTCTCCGTACGGCTGCAGCGTATCACGGCAAACCCAGCCACATGATTCAGAATCCCCATACCTACTTTTCCGATTTCCGGGTTAATCACGACTTGCGGTCGGTTAAGGTTCACAACCACGAATTCTTTGGCGTGACGAGAATCAAAGCATCGCAAGGTGCTCTTTGGCAGCGGGTGAGGGATTCTTCTTTCTTGCAGAAAGTGAAGCGCACATACGAGGCATCGTCAGGCTTTAAGAAGAACCTCAGGAATTCGGCACCTGCCTGCTTGGTCAGGTTACTTGTACCTCGCTTGAGCGATTCTTTGCTGCAAAAAATGTGCACAAAATGCACGAGAAGCTAATCCTGATGCGGAAAAACAAAGGGCGGGCCGATTCGGCTGTTCTCACCCGGTAGGTGAAAGCTCAAGACTGGTGGGTAGTCGCCGATGGCGGGGCGGCCGAGCGCGCTTTTTGCATTTCGAGCTTGCAAATCTCGAGTGCCAGGGTGACCCATTGCTGGGTGAGAGCTTTGAATTTCTTGTAGTTGGCGAGCTGCTTGCGCACCTCCGGAACAAACTGAGGACGAACAAACTGGGTGGTGCTCTTGCCGAGATGGGTGTAACTGAGCTGGTAGAAGGGGCCATGTTTTTGTGGGTGGGCGGGATCCACGCACTTGCAACCGGGCTTCTGGCAGGCGGAATACTGTTGAGATAGAGAGCCGGGGCGCATGGGGCCGAGCTTGAGGAGTTCGGCCTTTACCTTTTCAATTTGGGCTTGGAGCTGTTCTTGGCGCATAGGATTTTTATACGACAGCAATCAGATAGCTTTACCGTGCTATCTGATTCTGCTAGGCTCTTCCGCGATGGCCTTTTATCCTTCGGGAGGTCCGTACATGCAGGAAACAGCGAACGGCAAGATCCACAAGCTGGAAGTGACCGACGACACGCTGACCAGCCGCGGAGGGCTAGCCTTTTTCGTGAAGTATCTGGAGTCCGTCGGAATCG
>QHYH01000256.1 GCA_003223215.1 Acidobacteriota bacterium | reverse complement strand
GGGGCACCGCAAGGAAGACGACCAGCGAGACCATTTGGACAGGTAAGGATTGGGCAAAAGCGGATGCAAACCCCTTCAAGGCTCCAGCTATGAAAATCAGTACGGTACTGAGGGCCCCGGCCGACGAGCCAACCACAAGGACGCGCAATCGGCGGCGTTCGTTGAGTTCCGTCAGAATCCAATAGTTCGCAACAAGAGTCGCCACACCCCCAACAAAACCGACTGCGATAAGTAAGCTCAGCATTCGCACTGCCCAAGCTGAAAGACCAGCCACTTGTTCGGGGTGATAGGTTGAGCGGTATTGCGCCAGAAGGGAGTTGACGCCCGCCGGGAGCGCCAGAGCCCAAACAAGAACGCATACCCAAGGACGCCGAAACAGCCTGCGAGGAAAATTTGCAAAGAAAGTGAACGCGATCGGCCCACCGAGTACATAGGTACTGATGTGAGGCGCCCACAACAGGAGGCTCAACGGGACCGGGAGTTCGCGCCAGACGGCCACTCGGCCTCTGGGTGCGACAAAGTCGAACGACGCGCCCGTGGCCAGGAGCCAAGCTCCCAATAGTGCGACGGGGTCTCGGGGTCTGCTGAAAGCAATGAGGAGAGCAAGAATCAATGTCAGCAGTTGTGCCCCTGTCCACCCTAACAAGCGAACTTTGCCAGCTAACTGTAGATTGGTCCAGACTCGCCGCGTAAGCGTTAGAACCGGCCGCAACTTCCTGCCGTCACGTTCGATCTCGAGTTGCAGTGGGTGTTTGACTTCGAGATTTGCACGAAAGGGGATCCAGTCCGCGAAACTTTGCACCCGCTGGCCGTTCACCGAGACAATCGTGTCCCCTGCTTCCAGCCCCGCCTTCGCAGCCGGAGAATTTGGTACGACTCCTAACAAGACCACGGGCCCGGTGCCTGCTCCTAACTGAAAGCCCTCGGATTCCGGTTCCCAGAATCTGCAGTACGTTGCGAAGACGAAATAGGCAAGGAAGGACGCCGCCATGACGAACAACCACCAAGGCGCACGGGAACTGGGCATCGAAGCGCCTCCGCTTGAACTCGAAAGAATTGGGCGGATTATATCAAACTCTGTAGTTATAGACGCTCGGAACTCTCGGGACAACTTCGGGACATTTAAGGAGCGGGAATTTTGTCGGTTTTCCCTGTAAGCGACACCAGCAAAAGCATTTAGTGTTTGCCTTCAACCTGCTTTGCAAGCAGGCGGAAATTCAATCTAAGTCGTTGTTTTGGTTGCGCTTCCGAATTTCTGACGAGGCTAAATATGTTCCTAAGATGTTCCTACTTCGGTGGGCCGCGCAGATTGACCAACGGTGTGTACCGATGCAACCCACAACCGAAGGCAGGAATGGCGTACAGCCTACGCCGATGCTTCTGGGCCTTTGCGACCCTTCGGTTAACAGCCGAACAACCAACTTCATCAGAACTTGCCGGAGTTGGCCATAATCGAAGGAAATCAGCAAGTTGCGACTAAACCCGATGAATCCTTTTCTCCTTCTTTAGTCACCGTTTGCTGGCATTTTGCCGCCATTCACCACCATTAGTATTACGTTTTTATGACAGCGCGTACCGTTACTGACTCTCGTCGATCTTGTACGGAGTAGAAGTTCCTGGTGTACGGTTCCGGTGAAGTAAGCAAGCATGCGAGCCCAAATCATTCCAGAGCCTCCCTAGACTTGATCGTCGAACCCGGATTGTACATGCTCTGAAGGTTTCAGAAACCGGCTGTGCGAGGAAATCACGAGACCGGAAAACAAGCCTTTTCAATGCGTTTGAGATTTTTGACCATACGGGGAACGCCACATACCAGGACTTTGTGTACTGCCTGTGCCAAGTAGGCCCGACCTTTTCTGCTGTCTGACGGGAAACGCATCACTTGTTTTACGGAGCCCACGCGCAGTTCCCGGTGTCTAATCTTTTGAGGACGAGATTTAGCGCCACGGAAGGGTCTGACTTGAGTCTGTCTTCAAAATTGAAAACACTGAGTTGGCGTTGGATTTTGTCGATATCGCAAGTTGCGCTGGCGCTCGCGCTATCCCTGATGCTCGCCGCAGAACTAAAAGTACACAATTCGCAGTTAGATGTCGCGCGGGCTCAAGGGTGGAACTTGCGCATGGAATTCGACTATATGCCTCACACGTTTGTCTGGATGGTGGTTTTCGATTTTCCTGCAATTGTGGCTGCCGCACCGTTTGGCATCGCACACGCGATGCCACGTCCTCTCTTTGTGCTATTCGCCGGATTCTTCTGGTATTGGTGTGGAAGGGGCCTGGAACGACGATTGAAGCGAATGGATGAAATGCACAAGCGCCCCAGGATTGTCGTTTTAATTCTGAATGGCCTGGGGCTGATTTGCGCGTTCGCACTGTTGGTCTCGCTTCTTTGGACGGGGCGTGGCGCGAGCGGCCTCATTCTCTTCGTGAGCACGGTCGGGTGGTGTGCCGCCTTCGTAGCATACTTTGGGTCCACACTGACAAGGTGCTGGCTTCCCGCTAACTGGCCATCTCGGAAAAACACCTCATCGTGACGCAATCGTCGAACCGTATAGAAGGGCTTACGTCTGATTAACGCGGTTCCCGTCAATGTGGAATCCGCGGCGAAAGGGTGCCTCGTCAAATGGACGAGAACGCGACTATACGTCCACTATCGCAGTTCTTAGCCCCTAACTGGATTGTAATCCTCGGGGTGATTATCATGTTTTTATGGACAAGCAGGCTAGCCCGGTAAGTCTTCAATCACATCCACAAAATGTGGAAGGGCCATTCTACGTTCGGAATGGAGAGTGCATGAGCTGTGGTGCGCCCGAATTGCAGGCACCAACAATGATGTCTCATGATGGAAAGGGACACTGCTTCTTCGCTCGTCAGCCAAGCACTCAAGAAGAAACAGATGAGGCGATTTTAGGTCTTTGGGCCTCCTGCTGCGGTGCCGTTCGATATCGAGGGCAAAATCGAGAAGTCCTGGTTCGTTTGGCTGAACAGGGATTAGGCGACGCCTGTGACTACCGGTTGGAAGACGAACCCAAACCAGTCAGGCGGAGCTGTGTGAGTTTTGAATTTGGAGACCCTGAAGCACGGAGTTCCTCCTCTGCTGCGTCAAACGAGATTATGGAGTATTTCGCTCGGGCCCTGACACAGCGCATGAGCGGACGCGTATTGGAATTCCGGTGTTCTGCTATTGCATCCTCATTTCGTTATGAATGGGGCGACAACTCACAGCCAAGCCGTTATGCTGTGACCTTCAGTCTCGAATTTCAGAATGGTCGGGATTGGCTGCTGCGGATATTGAGGAACGAAGTAGCGAGCACAGCTTTTGCCATCAGCATCTACAGAGCGATGGAGCACGATGTACGTTTTCGACAGGTTCAATGGTTTAGCGAAGAAGAGCGGCAGAGAGGCAGAGCTGGCCGTCCGTGTCCGTACTAGCCATAGCAAATCAGCCCTTCACCGAGATAGGTCTCACGTAAGTCCTGGGAAACAGCCTTCGCGTCAACTTGAACCGCCCCTCGGCAGACCATCGCGAAGTTTCCGGTTTCCCCACTACACAGCCAAGTGACCGACGTTTTAAGAAAAGAAATCGCCAAGCGTTGGGATGGTTTAGGACCTGAATCTTCGATGTTATTCTTGATGGCCTCTTATGGAAGAGGTGTCCGATAAAATGTCGGAGGCGTCGTGCGATCAGCCCCAATTTGAATCGCCGGTGAGAGTGTCACGATGCGCGGCTAAGGCGGCAAAGAAATTCGATTCGGGTGCGGTCTCGCTGTTGTAGGATGCGACCGAGCTGGGGTGGCAAATCGGAAATGTCGGCTCACAGCCCTCACAGCGGCCGCTCCGGACGGACATTTGTCAGTTACGCCCTTAGGATTTGATGCGCAATGTGCTGCCCTAGCGGATTGAAGAAGAAACGCTGGCCTCATGATGACAACATCTAAACCCCTAGCGGACCCCCGACTTTCGCCCGAAGTGAAGAAGGTCCTCAGTGATTTTCTTGAGGCCGCTCGCAACTCCTTCGGCGATCACCTCCGTTCCGTCACTCTGTTTGGCAGTGCCGCTGAAGGGAAGCTTCGCCCAACCTCCGATGTCAATTTGGTCGTTGTGCTTTCCGCGTTTGAACAAACAAGGGCTGATCAATTGCGTCAACCACTTCGCATCGCGCAGGCTGCTATTCAATTGCGTCCGATGTTCGTTTTAGAATCAGAGATCCCCGGTGCCACTCGCTCCTTTGCTCCCAAATTTGCAGACATTCTGCGGCGCCGGGTTGTTCTTTATGGTGATGACTCCTTCGCCCATATTTCTGTGCCGCGTGAAGCAGAGATTCGGCAGCTCAAGCAGCAACTCTTAAACATCACGCTTCGTCT
>QHYH01000200.1 GCA_003223215.1 Acidobacteriota bacterium | reverse complement strand
TGTCGTAGCCACGCATTCCGCCACCTCATCACGGAACTGGCCGCACACCTGATGCGTCGAGCCACTTCGTTCAGGGACAATTCCGCGCGAAGAAGTTTCAGCGCACGCCTGCGCCGGTCGGACAGCAAGTCGGCCGAACCCTTGGGTCGCACAGGGACCTCCAGTCATGCGGAGATCCTATTATTGCATTATTTTATGTGAGAGCAATAGAGTGCAGTTTTTCAGCGAAGGCTCTAACCGTCCTGCATGTGTGAAGGCGACGTTCTGCAATTGAAATGTCTTGATCTCCTGTGGAGCAGACGTTTCTGCTGAAGACCCCTCTACCGGCTTTGTGGCTGCGTCGAACACCGGCTTAATGCTTCGCCAAGCAACATAGGCAACTGATGCGCGGGCGGCTCCGAATGTAAATCGCTGCAAGGACATATAGGCAAACAAAATCGTCCCAAGGGTGATGGCCTGCTGGGAGAGTGTTGCCGCACCCGTCAAAAAGGACGGAGAAAAGGCGAGGAGAGCGGCTATGAGATAGCCCTGAGGAATCAACGTCTCAATTCTTGCTGTCGAACGGTCGAGCCGCTCTGAAGCCTGGGCGTACTCTTCGGTCTCGTCGTCTTCTGCGATGTGCCACTCTGCTGGTGGCTGCTGCACCACCTTCGTGCGGTGCGCCGTCATGTTCTCTACCAGGCGATGTGTCAAGCCGAGGCGCGCATTGGTCCAGCGAAAACGTTCGCTCATATTTTGTGCAATTAAGATTGCCGTCAAGCAAAGCCAAGACAGCAGCAAGAGGATTTCCAGCCGAGTGGAGACTCCCCATGACAAGACGAAAGGAATTATTAACAGTTCCAGCGCGGCAAGAACAATCTGAAGGCCACCGTCCATTGCGAGGCCTTCGAGGGTTTCGGCCTCGAAAACCTGGCTCAGCAGTTCGCCGATGCCTTTGCGTCGCAGCGCGTCGGCATCGAATGCCATCGCACCGGCGAATAGGCGTTCCTTCAGCAATCCGCCGAAGCCTATCGACAGGGCGACTTCCGAGGACCTTGCGGCTGCTCGCAGAAGTACCACGGTCGCGAGGCACAAAGCCCACGCTGCGAGCCAACCCTTATCTACACGCCCACTCAGCGCACCCGACCCCACGGCGGCCCAACTGGCGAACAGGAATACCGTTTCGAGGGCATGTACACCAAGCAGTGTTCCCGATCGCCAGACCAAACCTGCTGCCCGGACTTGCTGCCAAAATGAGCCGCTAGGAGCAGCTGTTCCCGCAAGCGGGAAGAGCGGCCGCTGAACGCCGTTCGGAGGCAAGCTCGCAATGTAAGCAGCTAGTCTTGAATCCATGGACGTTCCTTAGCCGATTCACTCAGCAAACCCTCGGCGATTCGCAGATGTCGCCAGTTCGAATCCGACCATGCGCGATGGACGATTTCTTCCTGTACCGCCAAGGCGCGATAGCGCGAGCCAGCTTTCTCGTAGAGTTCGCGCGGCGAGCCCTGTTCAAAAACGCGGCCCTGCTCGATGACCAAAACATGGTCAAAATCCATCGTATCTGTCACGTCGTGGGTAATGTAAAACAAGGTGGCCGATTCGAAGTGCCGGCGGGCACGCTGCAAAAACTTCTGCCGGCGGTCTCGGTCGAGTCCGCGTGCAGGTTCATCGAGGATCGCGAGGCGCACCGCCGGACGCCCCAGCGCCCGTCCCATTCGAACACGCTGCCCTTCTCCTCCTGACACAAGCGCGCCTCCTTCACCAAGAGAGGTCTGCATCCCGTTGGGCAAACGCTCCAGGACATCGGCCAAGTCGGCATTTTCCAGCACTGTGTCCAGATGTGCCGCGGCATCTTCGCCATTTCCATAAACCAGATTATCGAACAGCGAAGCGTTAAACAGATGTACCTGCGGGTCTATCCAAGCCGTCTCGCGACGCAACCTGAAACAGCCGCGCAGCGTCCAGGGGCAGGCCATCGATCTGCACGCTCCCGGATTCGGGTTTGTGCCAGCCCAGGAGCAAGCCGACGAGCGAGGACTTGCCGGCACCTGACAGCCCGATGATTCCCACATGGCGGCCAGGCGTCACCTCGAGTGAAATGTCGTCGAGGATGCGCTGCCCGCCCGCGACGACTGAAGCTTTTTCAATGGCCACGCGAATTCCCTGCGGGTGCGTCGCCGGGGCTGCTTCTGCAACAGTTTCTTCTTGTGCTCCGAGGGGTTCCATAAAACGCAACAAAGTGTTGCGGAGGGCGGGCAGACTCCACGTGATGGAAGCCAATTGTTGGCCGGTGAAGGAAATCGAAAGCACCCAATAAACCAGCAACAGCAAGTCGGCCATGTTTCCTGTCCGGGCCGCTTGCTGATAAACCATCAGAACCGTGAGGCCGAACGTGGACACCATCTGCAAGATTTCAGCGCGCACGAACAGGTTTTGATGTCGGAAGGACGCTTTTGCCCATTCTTCGAGTTGGCCGGCCTGTGCGGCACGTAAAGTGCGCTCAGCGCAATGCGCCTGAATAGCCCGCACTCCCCGCAGCGCGTCAAAATAGAAGCGGCTCAAAGCGCCCGTCATTTCCCGAGACCGCAGGTCGCGCTCGATCAACGGAGGCTGAAACACCAGCGGTATTCCGACCGCAAGGCACGCCATCAGCATGGCCGGTAGGGCGGCAGAGCGATAAAGCCAAGCGATGCCCAGCACCGTAAAGAGCAAGCTCGCGCCCAAGCGCACGAACACACCGGCGAGTTCTGGAAGCTGACGCAGTACTTGGAGCATGTGCGCGCGAAGGGCCATATCCGAAATCAACCGGGATTGAAAATAGCGGTCGCTCAGGAGAGGAATCTTCCGCAAAAAGTGCAAGCGCAAGCGCAATTCGAGATGCCGCCCAAGCCGCAGAAGCCCGACCGAAACAGGCCACTCCAAGGCGAGCACCCCAGCTAAGAAAGCGATCATGAACGCGAGCGCGGTCAGACGCTGGCCACTCAGATTCAGATGGCGGGCGAGATCAAGAAATCCCCGAAAGAGCAGGCCTTCGCACGCCGTGCTCGCGCCCGCGGCGAGCAGGGCCACGCCGATCATGGCCGGCAAGAGCCGTCCGCTCGCCCGAATAGCACCCCAGACGGGTGACCACACGCGCGGGGGCGGCTCGCGAAGCACGGCGGAAAGTGATTCGGGCAGCGGCTCGAAGTGAACCTTCGGGAGGGGACCGGTGGCCTTCAGTAGCACCGCGCCGCGAAGCAGCATCTGCTCAGAGTCCCGGGTCTCGCGCGCGGTCCAGAAATCGGGAGGGATCTGTTCGGGGTTGCGTTCGCAGAGGTCGAGGAATTCGCCAGTCTCTTTACCAGGGGTTAGCGTGCCCACATTGATCAAATTTTGTGCGAGCCGCAGTGCGGCATCCAAATGCGCGCGGTTGGCCCATACTCTCGGCTCGACTCCGACCGAACGCATGCGCTGTTGCAATACCGCCGTGAAAGCAGCGGACTGAGACCACTCTTCCCATGCCGCGCGCGGTCCTTCCTGCACGTGAATGTATATAGAGCGGAGGAAGGCGTGCCTGTCCATCCAGACGCGGCCCACTGCCGGGTCCATAATTTGTACAAACGGGCCATGCACGCGCCAGACAACGACGAAGTGCGTTCCACCGCTGGGGAGGATTACGACGACGATCGCTGGCAAGCATGCCGCTTCCTCAAGCAATAGAAAGTCCGCCGGGAGAATTGCCTGGGAGACACCAAGTCCGAGCTTTGGCGCTACGTCTTCGAGCGCGTCTATCGAAGTTCCATCAACGTCCGTCTGGCACGCTTCTCGCAACCGTCCGTACGACAGATAAATGCCGAAACCGCCAAACAACGCCTTCAGAGACGCAGGGCCGCAGTCCATCGCGGACGTTTGAACCACTTCGGGAACGAAGAAGCGGCGCGTCATCGTTGTGCCGTCAACCACTGGCCAGCAGTTCGCAAGATAAGTGAGAGCGGCGTGACGTGCTCGACCGCCACATCAATGCTGCCCGGCATGCCATGCTCCAGCTTTCCGCGGAAACTCGAATCGGGTTGGATTTCAAATTCCACCCGGACATTGCTGTCGCGAATTTCGGCGGCGACCTGAGAAACTTTGGCTGGCACCGCACCAAACTCCGCCCATGGAAAACCGTCGAGCCGCATTCTTGCTGGCTGTCCCGGCTGGATCCGGCCAAACGCCGCATTGGCGGGGAATTCGGCCGCGACAATCAGCCGGCCCGAAGAAAAGATGGAGGCCAGCCTTTCGCCGGGTTGCACAACAGCGCCTGTTCGCAGGATCGTAGTTTCCCCAATGCGCCCATCGACGGGTGCACGGACTTCCCTTCGTTCGATCTCGTAGTTCGCGCGATCCATCCCCACGTTCAATGTATTCCGTTGTGTCTCGAGCGATGCGATCTCACCATGGAGCCGCGCTATGCGGACATCTCGTTCACGCTCGCGGGTGAGCTGCTCTTGCGGAATCCGGCGCGCCGCGCTTTCCATTGTCGCCACAACCGCACGCTGTCTGTCCAACTCCGCGCCGACCTTTTCCACATCACGCTCGGGTGCGAGCCCCTCGCGTTGAAGTCTCTGCGTTCGGCTCAGCTCGGCTTTGGCATATTCGACAGTCGCTCCCGCTTCGCGAACCCGATTCTGTGCCTCTTCTGCACTGACGGCGGCGGTACGTTGCTCTTCAAAGCGGGCTTTCTCCTCGTCGCCGATTTGCGCGCGCAATCGCTCAACTTCGGCCCCCAATCCTCCAGCAGCCGCCTGCTGCTGGCGCAATTGCAATTGGTCCGGAACAGGATCGATCTCCACAAGCACTTCGCCGCGGTGAACCACCTGTCCTACGTGAAGACTTGTCTGTACCACACGGCCAAGAAGGGGCGATTCCACGGGGTAGGTGGCGCTGTCGAGTTCCACGCGCGCTTTCTGCGAAACCTCGTATAGCGTGATTTGCGCCCAGCTAGCCCCCAGCTAGCCCAACAAATCCAAGCGCTCATCATCAGGACCGCACAGGTGAGAGTCCAAATCTCGTGGTGGCCACGATCGGCTAACAACCGGGAATAAGTGCGAGCGAATGCTGTTTTCATCTTTATCTGCCTTAAGATAACGGTCCGCAGCAAGGACTCGAACCCAGCCGCGGGCCGCCCAGGGTTAACGAACAATCGTGTTGTGGTTGCTGGCGAGCCTTCCTGCCTTAACTTTGGTCTTGAGTTCCATCGGTTGTCTCCTTTCTCAAAGTTGCTGAGGTTCTTCCCTCTGTCTCTAACAGCGCAAAACGGCGGCCGTTTTAATCATCTGCGCGTGAAATAAATTTGCAGAGAGTACAAGGTTCCTAACCCGCTGAGCAGTGTACCGGTCGTCAGGCCTACCGTCAGCGCCGGGGCGCTCGCCGGATAGTTCGCGGCCCCGAGTTGCAAGTTCGGTGAATTGGGACCGATCGGCGCGTGAAACGCAATTCGCTTTGTCGCAGGAATCAGCGGAGAAGCACGTTGGCGAACCACTTTGCCATACGAATCAAGGCAAGATGGTTCGCCTCCGCGCGATCTGTCAGCCGTTCCTCCGCGATATCTGGCTCTTCTAGCTCCCGGCTCGCGCTCTATTTCTCTCGCGTGCCACGGGTCATTTCACTTCGACTTTCACGCGCATCCAGGGATGGATGCAGCACTCAAAAAGATGTTCACCTTTCGACAGACCCGTGATCTGGCGTTGGCTGCCTTGAAGGATTCGGGTTTTGGCCACCGCGAGGTTCGAAAAGCCGCCGCCACATTCGGGAACCGTGTCTTCTCCTGGGGCATTAAGCACCGGTAGAAAGCCGCCACCAAACTGCGCCACCTCGGTGAACGTGTGAGGCTCGCCGCCCTGGTCGAATACGTTAAGAGTGGCTCCTTGCTTGATGTTGACTGTGTCAGGTTCGAAGTCCCAGCCCGGGTCCGGAGTTCCAGCTTTTGCCTTTGCAAATAGGTCGGTCAACTTCGTGGCTGCTCCAAGCGCGACGTTCTTGCAGAAATCAGGCCCAAGCGCCGCATTGAAGGTGCCCGGATCGCACTCGTCCAAGGCCACCACCTGTGCGATACTCGGTGGATCTTCTTCCTGCGTCCCTCCAGCGAACATCAAACCGCCAGCGAACACCAAACCACCAGCGAGTAAACCGAACTTCGCTACGGTAGTTTTCATCATGGTTCCCCTTCCTTCTTGTTCAGGAATTGTCCTGCCTTGACGTTTGTCTTTTACGTTCATGGCTATTCTCCTTTCGTACAGCTTCGGGCCCGAGCCGAAGCTCGGGCCAGCGGGACTAACGGACGATCGTGCTGTGGTTTGAGGAGAGCCTTCCTGCCTTGACTTTGGTCTTCACGTTCATGGCTTTTCTCCTTTCCTAGAGTTTTGGGCTGAACTGAACCGCGGGCCGCCCATGGGTTAACGAACGATGGTGTTGTGGTTTGCAGAGAGCCTTCCTGCCTTGACGTTTGTCTTCACGTTCATGGTTTTTCTCCTTTCGTAGAGTTTCGGGCCCGAGCCGAAGCTCGGGCCGCCAGGGTTAACGTACGATGATGTTGTGGTTTCCTGCGAGCCTTCCTGCCTTGACTCTGGTCTTGAGTTTCATCGGTTGTCCCCTTTCTCAAAGTTGTTGAGGTCCTTCCCTCTGTCTCTAACAGCGCAAAACGGCGGCCGTTTTAATCATCCGAGCGTTAAATAAGTTTGCAGAGAGTAGAGGGTTCCTAACCCGCTGATTTGCATGGGTTTTCGCATGGGTTTTCGCATTTGACAGCAGACTTAAGAACCGTTAGGCTACGCGTCCAAGGACGTTTCGCATTCCAGAGAACCCCTGTGGAGCACGAGCCTCCAAGCGAGGTCACGCAGTTGTTGCAGGTATGGCGGGGGGGTGACCGCAACGCACTCGACGCTCTGCTCCCCCTGGTCTACAAGGAATTGCGCCGTCGGGCCCACTTTCAACTGCGGAATGAACGGGCAAACCACACCTTACAGAGCGCCGCGCTGGTGCATGAGGCGTACCTTCGCCTGGTCGGGGTGAGCGGTCCTCAGTGGGAGAGCCGCACTCATTTCTTTGCCATTGCCGCCCAGCTCATGCGCCAGATTCTTGTCGACTATGCGCGCCGCCACGGGGCAGCGAAACGCGGGGGCAGTGTCTGCAAGCTCTCCCTCGAGGACGCGACGATGATGTCCCGCCGAAAGGATGTTGACGTCCTCGCCCTCGATGAGGCGCTCAACCATCTCGCCAAAATGGACCCGCGCCAGAGCCGAGTCGTAGAATTGCGCTTCTTTGCCGGGCTCTCCTTGGAGCAGATTTCTGAGGTACTGGAAATTGCTCCGGCTACGGTGCAACGGGATTGGACGGCTGCCCGTGCATGGCTTCATCGGGAGATCTCCAGGAATTCCGTTGTATGAGTACGGAGCGCTGGGAGCGGACCAAGCAGATCTTGGAGGAAGCGCTCCGGATAGCGCCTGGGCCGCGGCAAGCCTATCTGGACTTGGTTTGCGGACCAGACAGTGAACTGCGCGCCGAAGTAGAATCGCTCATTGCTTCCCACGAAGAAGCAGGCAGCGCGTTTCTCGACGCAGCCGCTCCGGAACTTCTGGAACTAACTTCCTCAGCAAGGCCTCCCGCGCTACCCTTGAACCACGTCATCGGACATTACAGGCTGGTCGAAGAAGCCGGACGAGGCGGGATGGGGGTGGTTTACAAGGCCGAGGATACCCGTCTGCACCGCTTCGTGGCATTGAAGATTCTTCCGGAACAGGTCGGAGAGGATTCCGTGGACTTGGTACGGTTTCGCCGTGAGGCCGAAGCCGCCTCTGCCCTCAACCACCCCAATATCGTTACCATCTACGAAATTGGACAGGACGGTTCCACTCACTACATTGCGATGGAGCTGGTAGAGGGGAAGACGCTGCGCGAGCTGCTTGTCGCCGGCTTGCTGCCAATACGAAAAGCAATTGAAATCGCGGCGCAGGTTGCAGAGGGGCTGGCCAAGGCGCATGAAGCGGGAATCGCGCACAGGGACTTAAAGCCCGAGAACCTGATGGTCTCTCAAGATGGATTCGTCAAAATCCTCGACTTTGGCCTGGCGAAGCTCATGTCGACCAGCGAAGAACTATCGGATATGTGCACTCCGTCCACGTCGGCGACTCGACCGGGTCTGCTTCTAGGAACCCTCGGATACATGTCACCGGAGCAGGCCAGCGGTGATCGGCTGGATTTCCGGTCAGACCAGTTCTCGTTCGGCTTGGTGCTCTATGAGATGGTGACCGGAAAGCGCGCCTTTCAGAGAAGCACAGCAGCGGAGACACTAGTGGCCATTCTCCGGGAACAAGCCGAACCAATCGGAGTGCAAAATCCCGACGCCCCCGCTCCGCTGTGTTGGGCAATCGAGAGGTGTCTGGCGAAAGAGCCCGATAAGCGTTACGTCTCTACCCGAGATCTCGCACGGGAACTTGCAGCCATACGCGACCGCTTCTCGGAGAAACCAGTTATGCAGGTGGAGCCCCGCCCGACAAATATTCCTGTGCAGCGGACCGGGTTTGTGGGGCGAGAAAAGGAAGTAGCTGCCGCCAAAGAACTGCTGCTGCGTCAGAATGTGCGCCTGGTCACGGTCACGGGTCCAGGGGGGATCGGCAAAACGCGCCTCGCGGTGGAGGTGGCGAGTGGGCTTGTCGAGAACTTTCCGGGTGGGATTCATTTTGTACCGCTCTCTCCGCTGAGCGATCCGGGCTTGATCGCTTCCGTGATCGTTCAGACGTTGGGAATCCGGGAGGCGGGAGGTCAGTCGCCGCTCGAAATACTCAAGAAGAATTTGCAGGATTCATTGCGCGCACCGATGCTGTTCCTGCTGGACAATTTCGAGCACCTGGTTCAGGCAGCACCTACCGTGGCGGAGTTGCTAGCCATGGCTCCCAATCTTAAAATCCTAGTAACGAGTCGCGCAGCGCTGCACGTGTACGGAGAGCATGAATTTCCGGTGCCGGCGCTTGCGGTGCCGGATTTGCGGTGCATGCCTCCGGTTGAGGTCCTGTCACAGTACCCTGCGGTCGCGCTGTTCGTGCAACGCGCCGTCGCTGCCAAGCCAGATTTTGAACTTAACCGACAAAACGCGCCCGCCGTCACCGAGATTTGCACCCGGTTGGATGGTCTGCCTCTCGCAATAGAGCTCGCAGCCGCCCGGGTCAAAGTCCTTTCGCCCTCTTCCATGCTGACACGCCTGGCGAGCCGGTTGCAGCTATTGACGGGCGGCGCGCGAGACCTGCCGACAAGGCAACAGACTCTTCGGGGCGCAATCGACTGGAGCTACGACCTTCTGAACGCTGCCGAGCAGAAGCTTTTCCGAAGATTATCGGTGTTCGTGGGCGGATGCAATTTGGAAGGCGTGGAAGCTGTATGCGACACCAAAAGCGATCTCGATTTGGACCTGCTCGACGGCATGGCATCCATGGTGGACAAGAGCCTGCTGCAGCAGGTCGAGCAAGCGAACGGTGAATCGCGGTTCGTGATGCTGGAAACGATTCGCGAATACGCTCTGGAAAAGCTGGAGGCAAGCGGGGAGGAGGCCTTGACAAAGCGCGCCCATGCCGCCTACAGCCTGGTGCTAGCGGAAGAAAAGCCTACGGAGCAGAGCGGCGCGGAAGGAGCGGAATGGCTGGAACGCTTCGCGTTAGAACATGACAATTTTCGCGCGAGCCTTGAGTGGTTGACAGAAACCGGAGATGCGGAGTGGGGCTTGCGCCTCGGCGCAGCCCTGTTTCGCTTCTGGGAGACGCGCGAGTATCTTGCCGAAGGCAGGGTCAGGCTGGGCAAGCTGCTGAAGCTCGCAGGAGGGGCGGCACCCACCAAGGCACGCGCGCGCTCTGTTTTTGCCGCAGGCGTGCTCGCCGGCGAGCAGGGAGATTACGTCTCCGCGGATACGCTCATCAGGGAAAGTCTCGACATCGCGCGTCAGTTGCGTGACAAGCAGGGTGTCGCCGTCTCTCTAAACGCGCTGGCGGTCCATGCCCGTGACCGGGGTGACGTCGCAGTTGCGTACTCTCTGTTGGAAGAAAGCCTAGTGCTGTGGAGAGAATTGGGCGACCAGAAGGCTGTCGCTCGTTCTCTCAGTAACCTGGCGAATGTCGCCAAATTGCAGGGTGACTATCCCCACGCGCGCTCCCTATACGCGGAGTGTCTCTCTATCTTCCTAGGACTGGGAGATCGGACGGGTGTCGCCTGGTCGCTAAACTACCAGGGAGATGTCGCACGCGATCAGGGTGACTCCGCAGCCGCGCGGACATTGTACGAACAGGGCCTGACAATTTTCCGGGAACTCGGTGACCGCTGGGGCATTGCTGGCACACTGGCTGATCTGGGAAGCTTGGCGAGGGAACAGCAGAATTGTCCCACAGCACACTCTCTGTACCGGGAAAGCCTAAAAATTTTCCAGGAACTGGGACATAAACGCGGAATTGCCCGCCTGCTGGAGTGTTTCGCGTGCTCTGCGGCGGCACAACTCGAAGCAGAGCGTTCGCTGCGGCTGGCAGGCGCAGCGGCGGCGCTGCGCCAAAGCATTGGTGCTCCGCTCACGCGCGCAGAACAGGCCAAGCTGGAATCCACCCTGGACCCGGCACGGCAGGTATTGACCAACACGGCAGGCACGACGGCCTGGTTAGAAGGTTGGGCTATGCCGGTCGAGAAAGCGATTGAAGAGGTGCTGATGCCACATTCTGCGGCTCGCTCGGCTACGGCCACGCGCAGCCCAGACGAGCCAGCCGTATGATTGGGGTCCAACGGGTTAGGCCGCTTGGGCCCGGCGCATTTTAGCCGACACTCACTCCGCAGTTGTCGGGTCGATCAATCTGCGGACGGCGGAGATGCGGTTCGCAGGGAAGCCTCCCCTGCGTGCGTGTTCCCTGACCGCCGCTTCGTCCGGAGCGAGGTAGACGCAGTACACCTTGTCGCCGGTTACGTAGCTATGGAGCCAGTGGATCTCGGGACCCATTCCCTTAAGAACGTTGACCGACTTTTGGGAGATTTCCCGCAATTGGGCGTCGGATAGATTTCCTGCTCCCGGGATTTCGCGTTCGATGACGAATTTGGGCATGGGCGACCCCCTGATGCGCATGCATGCTAGCATGCAGATGGAGCGGCTTCAAGACGGCTTGGCGCAAGCTGCCCCGGTCAGCGAAAAATGGCCAAGAATAGAAGGGTGAGGTTGTCATGGATCTTCGATCGCTTCAGAAGCCGCTGAAAGAGCAGTACCGCAGTGACCCAAATGCCTCACAAATCAGAATCCGGGCGAAAGGTGGGCAGACGGATGTTCCGGTGGCCTGCTCGGTCGACATCGGGCGTGCCATCTACCATGCCGAAGCCCACAAGGGAGTCGGAGGCGGCGGTACCGGCGCCTGTTCCGGTGACCTTTTGCTTGGGGCTCTGGCGGCTTGCGCGCAGATCACCTGTCAGATGGTGGCTGCGGCTATGGGCATACCAACCGAACGCATTGAGGTCACCGTGGAGGGAGACTTGGATCTTCGAGGCACCCTTGGCATATCAAAAGACGTGCCCGTCGGCTTTGAGAGCGTTCATCTTCATTTTGATGTTGCTGCTCCTAAGGCAACCCCGGAACAACTGCGCGGATTGCGCGAAAAGACAGAGCAATATTGTGTAGTGATGCAAACGTTGCTCCGACCACCGGCACTCCACACAGAGTGGGTCGGGGCAGGATAAAGCACTAATAGGAAGTTAAGCTTGGGACGAACCGCCAGGGCCCCAGCCCTTGCGCCACGCATGCCACCCGGCGGGCAATGGTTGAGTCGGCATTGTGCTCTACCAGCGAACCCCGCGCCGTCCACCTCACCCTCAAACTCCAATCTAATGTTCCCATCCGTCTTCCCTCACTGTGGTCCCCTTATTGCCTGGCGCGCTCTAACGGAAAAAATGTACTGGTACCAAGATTTTTTCTCCCTTTTCCCCTTCTGGACGTTCCTTAAATAAGTATGGCGCTGTGATTGGGATTTCTCTGCCAGCCTGGGATTTTTACGGGGGATTAAGATTTATTCTTACTTTTTCTGGTTTGGAATCGGACGAAAAATCAGTGTGGATGCATCTCCACTGATTCACTCGATTGACAAACGGGTTCAGCAAGTCTCTCCCTCAACTAAAGACAGCCGTGTGCTTTTGATTTGCCGGTAACCTTGGACAGAAGGGCGGGAGGGTGATCGCCAAGCGAGCCCGGAATACTTCAGGCACCTACAAGCTG
Source organism: Acidobacteriota bacterium (assembly GCA_003223215.1). Taxonomy (GTDB): domain Bacteria; phylum Acidobacteriota; class Terriglobia; order Acidiferrales; family UBA7541; genus Acidiferrum. Next base: position 5,748 of record QHYH01000200.1, on the reverse strand, counting down.
GACGCAAGAAACGCCGGGGCGGTCGCCCATGTCCAAGAAGTCTTCTAAGAAACTCATTCTGTTGAGAATAGATAATTGAATGGTGAAAACTGTCTGATCAACAACCGCGCAAAGATTTTTTTGACGTTTTCCTGTTTCAAGGCCTCTGAAGTATATGGAATCGGAGTCTCCAGAAAAAAAGTCAATTGAGGTTTTCTGAAAAACGAGGCCTCTTAGTATATGAAGGGGAGTTCTCGCCGGATTTCTCCCTGGGCGAGGTGGAGCCGTCCCACTTCGCTCCGCCACCTGGGGAGGTAACACTCGGCTCGCTGACTCCGTGCCAAGAGCGAGGGAAAGAACCCTTCGAAACAAGCGCTTAGCCAAGCGGGGTGTCGGTTCTCGGATTACGACAGCGGTTCTTCCCTGCTTCGTTTCACGGCCGGAAGCGATGGACCGTAGGAAGAACATCTTTTCGGCAAGCACGTCGAGGAAGGTTGAATTCCGACAACCCGATGGACAGCAGTTCACACCATCGAGTCGTTTTTTACGAACGGCACTCGCAGACCGTTCCCGTCCGCGCTTTCAGGTGAATCGGAAGGAGCTTCGCCATGTCCCGTGCCTATGACATTTCTGACTTCGCGGCCTTTCTCAGGAAGTACGGCAATTCCGGACGTGACTCCGAAAGTCGATCGGAAAAGCCCTCACGAGATGCCAGCCAGCGCACTCGACCGGATCGCGGCAGGAATCAAGAATCTAGACTGTCGCGCAATGGATACGACCGCTCGCGAACGATTTACCGCAGTCGCAACCGCGAGTACTCCTTGAGGGAATCGGAAGTCCAAACCCTCACCGATCTGGGCAAGTTCCGCATGGTTCCCGCAGACGATCTCGCGCAGTTCGCCTACCGCCGCGACCGCTCGCAGATGGACAGCGACCTCCGCAATCTTAGCCGGCAAGGGCTCATCGAACAGCGCAGCATCGAGGGGCACTCGTCCTACTCGACCAAAGTTCTGACGCTCACCAGGGACGCCCACCGGCTTCTTGAGCGGGCCCAACTCGTCTCCCATCGGCAGACGATCTATCACGGCCTGGTCAAGCCCAAAGAAGCCCGCCACGACGCCGATCTCTACCGCCTCTATCACAAAGTTGCCAAAGAGATTGATGATGCGGGCGGGAAGGTCCGCCGCGTCGTCCTTGACTACGAGCTCAAACAGGAGCTCTTCAGGAAGCTGTCCCGGGTCGATCCCAACAAGGAGTTGGCCTACGAGCGAATCCGGGTCGCCAACGAATACGATCTCAAAGTTGTGAACGACAAGATTCCTGTCCCGGACCTTCGCATCGAGTACGAGGACGAGTCGAGAGAACTCCGACGCCTGGACCTCGAAATTGCCACGCGTGATTACCGCCCCCAAGGACTTGCCGAGAAAGCCAAAGCCGGATTCCATCTCTTCGCCCGGCAGCAAGACCATGCCAAGCTGCGCCGCGTTCTCGATACTCAGGAAATCACCGCGAGGATCTTTGCCCTATGAAAATCCTTCCCATTTTTACCGAGGCCCTTAGGCACTTCGGCTACACCGAGGAGGAGGCCCGTTTCCTCTACCTGGTGGCCACGCATTCCGGCTACTTCACCTGCCAGCAGTTCCTCAAGTTCATCCAGGCCAAGCCCGGCAAGCGCAGCATGGCCTTTGCCCGCAAAGTCACCGAAAAGAAGCACGCCAGTTCCAAGGAATACCTGCGGAATGGCCGCGTCTATCACCTTTTCTCGCGGAATCTCTATGAAGCCATCGGCAGGGACAATGTCCGCTTCCGCCGTCAGCACTCGACCGAATACATCCGCACGCGGCTCATTGCCTTCGACTTCATTCTCAGGAACCACGACTACACCTACCTCGAATCCGAGGAGCAGAAGCTGCGCTACTTCTGCGATCAACTCGGAATCGAAAAGAAAATCCTGCCCGCCAAGCGTTATTCCGGGGCCATCAAGGACAACTTCACCGACCGCTATTTCGTCGATAAATTCCCCATGTTCTACAACCCCAAGGCTTCTCCTCCCCCCTGTGGTGACATTCAGTTTCATCGATCCCGGCTTTGAAAGCCTGGATAGCTTCAAGACCCATGTGGACGCCTACCTGACTCTTTTCATGAAGCTCCCCAAGGTCACTCTCTATTACGTCGCTACCCGCGACACGAACTTCGCCCGCGCTCAGAAGTTCTTTTTCTCGACCTTCGAGAAGCTCTGGAACCCGGACGGCCCCAATGGTTTGCTCGATTACTTCCGTACGCGCCGGACCTGGGACGCAAAGAATTACGGCAAGCTGACCGACCGAGACCTGATCTTTCTCAACGAAGCCAAGGCCAGATTCGCAGGCCAAGGGATTGAGGACCTGTACCGCAGGTGGCAAGCCGGCGAGATCCACGACCAAGGAGTACGGACAGAATACCCGAAGTTCAGGACGCCTCTGGAAGTCCGCTTCATCTCCTCTACGGTGAACGGGCAGGCAGCGCTGTTTGAGCGGCATCCACGTCAGCCCCTGAACGTAGCTGTGAAAAGTTCGGAGGAAGCATGTTTCCCCGGAGATTTCACCCACAACGTCACCCCGGCGTGGAGATAAGAGACGGAAGGAACAGCGGATGCGCGGGAGAAGGAAAGGTGACGGAAACGCGGCCAAAACACGATCAGAGGCGGGAGCGACCCCACCGCGCCGCAAAATCGCGGCCCGGTCCCTGCGGGCTTCGGGGGTCACTCCCGCCTCTTGCTGCTGGAAGACGCAGCTCGTGTTTTGGCCGCGCGGATGGGGAGCAGCAACGGAGTTGTAAGATAGCCCGTAATACAAAACCGAAAAGGAGGATCAGAAAAGACAGATGGCGATCATAAAAGCACCACCCAAACAACCGAAGACAGTAACGATTCAGGTCCGCGTCGAGGAGTCGGTGAAGGCACAGCTAGATCGGTATGCAGAGTTCATCGACTCATCTACGTCATACGTCATCACCGAGGCTCTGAAACTTCTCTTCAAGCGTGACGACGAGTTCAAAGCCTGGCTAGACCAACACACGAACAACGGCAACCAAGAGAAACCCGTAGGAGGCGTCCTCAGTAAGAACGCATAGTAACCATGAAACCCCGTCCAACCCAATTCGGTGTGCGCGAGAATACAGCGTCCTCACGACAGCATGCCTCGTGCCGTGCAGTGCATCCCCCAGCGTTGAACCCAAATAGCGTGTTGAGAATGTCGAATAGGAAAGCACTATCGCCCCCAGGTGCGACCTCCCCAGACGCGACACTTGATCCACCGCTGGTCGAACATAGGAACGGGGCCGCAGGGGAGAGAAGAGGAGACGATAAACAGTTACTCACTGTCCGCGAAGTATCCAAGCTTTTGCAGGTGCCAGTCTCTTGGGTTTACGAACATGCGCGTCCGCAATGTGCCAATCCGCTTCCGTGCATGAAGGTTGGTAAGTACCTTCGGTTCCTTTCAGCTGATATAGCGAAATATCTTGAAGGCACACGTCCAACCCATCACGTTTCTCGTTGAAATCCCATGACCACCAGCGCTACGCTTCAAACTGAAAAGGCAAGACGAGCCACAAGGGAAAGGATGTGGACGGTGGCTCGTCGTAGATATCAATCCGGTTGTTTATTCAAACGAGGCAAACGTAGAACCTACATTCCGCAGTAGAGACGGGCGAGTTTGCCGCAGAATTCCCGTTTGATTTCAATGACATAGTCTCATTGCGGCTCATTCCAGGGCGCATTGGCTAATGCGTCTTCTACGATGCGGTCCAGTTTAGTCTGAAGCGCCCGATAATTCTTGATCCTCCGCTCGCATTCCGCAGCGGTTTCTTTGCTGATGGTCTTGGTGGTTCGTTTGCCCTCAAGGAAGCCGGTCCAACGGTAGTAGGTGCCGTGCAGTTTCGGAGGACTTGCCTTGCAGGCACAATGGGCCTTTCCACATTGACTTTTGGCGGTAGAGATGGAGCCAGGAAGGATCGGTCCTTCTGCCACGACGGTGATTTTTGTGCGGGAGGTGCGTTTTGTTCTTGACATGGTGTGTTCCTGATATATATATACATTAGGAACAAGGTCCATGCAAGCACAACCTTTTCAGCTGCAGCGCCAAGTCTTAGGGGGCCCTGCCCATCTTCGATCCTGTTATCGAGCGCATCGGACTTTTTGCCCTGCCTCACCCAGGCCCTGGGACAGGCTCGCTACGCGGAAGCCATCTTGCTACTGCTGAAAAACATCCTCGTCGAGCGCCAAGCTCTTTACGCCATCCGGCAGTGGACTGCTCCCTATGATCCGGCTCTGGTTTACGGCGGGAAATACGGGGATGACGTCTTGGCCCGTGCGCTCGATCGCCTGTTCGAATCCGATCGCGCCAGCCTATTGACTCGTGTGGTGCTGGCCGCGGTCCGGGCCTATGCGGTGGATCTGAGCCAGATCCATCAGGACACCACGTCGGTCAAGCTGACCGGAGCGTGCGCGCAGCAGCATCACCGCGCCGTGCAGCTGGTACGGGGCTATAGTAAGGATCATCGTCCCGACCTGCGCCAGCTGGTTTACGAGCTCTCGGTAACCCGGGACGGTGCTATCCCTGTGCTCTTCAAAGCGCACGATGGCAACCACACCGACGACACTCTTCACTGGGACAATTGGCAAATGCTGCGAGGCATCCTGGGCCGCTCGGACTTTCTCTACGTGGCGGATTGCAAACTGTGCGTCAGTCAAACGCTGCTTAACCTGGATCGCAGCCAAGGTCGATTCATTACCGTAGTGCCTCGCACGCGTGGCGAGGTCGAAGACTTCCAACATAAAGTGGAGGCATCGTTGGTTCGCTGGGAGAAGGTCATGGCCAAGCGATCGAGCCGGAAGCAAGGCCGGATCGATCTGTATGAAGTGGCGAGCGGTCTCTATCAGCTGCAGGAGGGGTTTCGTCTCTATTGGTTCCGCTCCAGTGAGAAAGCACGTCGGGATTGGGATGAGCGAGAGGAAAAGATTGCCTCAGCGATGGATCAGCTGCGGGCACTGGCCGATCCCGTGCGCAAAAGAAAACCCAAGAAGGAACAAACCCTTCGCAAGCAAGCCGAAGCGATCCTGGCTCGCTTCGCGGTTCGAGGCTGGATCAAAGTCGATATTGCCTCGGTGGAGGTGGAAAAATTCCGACAGGTGACGCGAGGACGCTCCTCGGCTGATACCATGTATCGCAAACTCGTGCACTGGGTACCACGCATCAATTGCTCTCGCGACGAGAATGCCATTGCCCGAGCGGAACTGATGGATGGAACTTTCCCACTGACGACCAACACAGAGCTGGACGCTGCCGCCCTACTCCGCGCTTATAAGTACCAGCCGAATCTCGAAAAACGCCACGCACTTTTGAAATCGGTTCTTCGCGTCGCTCCCATCTTCCTCAAAAAGAATCAACGCATCGAGGCCTTGATGTTCGTTTATTTCCTGGCCCAGTTAGTGTGTGCCCTTATCGAGCGCCAGCTACGAGACACTATGCGGGAACGTGGTCTGACCCACATTCAGATCCTCCCGGAAGATCGGCCATCAGCGAACCCAACCACCGAGCAAGTGATCCGCGTCTTTAACTCTCGCGCCCGACATCTATTGCTGTCCAAAAACGGAAACCTGGTGCAGGCTTTTTCGGAACCGCTCAGCCCGATTCAAGAGCAAGTCCTCAGTCTCCTTTCCATATCGCCCAGCGTCTATGCTTAAAGCAAAGAATCTCAGAAAACTCGCCCGTCTCTACTGCGGAATGTAGG
>QHYH01000199.1:21399-23667 GCA_003223215.1 Acidobacteriota bacterium | reverse complement strand
GTTGCTCAGGTGTGCTCCTTACTGCCGTTCTTTCCTTCCCGCCCGATCTTGAGTTCTGTTTCAACGCGCACATCCGCGACGTCTGCCAGGTTCTTCGCAAGTTCCACGCGCTTCTCTGCCTTGAGCGCGGAAGAAAGTCCCGAAATTGTCAGCTTGTCCCTTAGGCCCTGCTCATCGGGGGGTGCGTTCTGAACCATTCGTCAAGGATCGCAACAGCATCGCGGTACGGGTAGAACCTCTTCTCTACAGGCACGAAATCAGCCACGTACGCGCCTTGGTTCCCGTCGCGATAGCAAATCAGCCCGCGTTCCACCATGAGGTCCTTGAGGACCTTCGTGTTCTGCTTTTCTGCTTCCTGGAGCCAGAGAGCAAAGCGGAGTCGTTCTTCAGCGGTCATCTGGCTGTAGGGATTTGTCTTTGCTACCGGGCAGCCTTTCAAGAGAAGCGGGCACCAGGCACAGTGCCTGCCTGGGGATGCCTTCAATTCGTGCTCGCCAGAGGCCGCCAGCTCGTGGAGCTTCCTTTGCCGCGTTCGTTCTCTCTGCGCCAATTCCTTGAGCCAGGACAAGTCCTTGCGCTTGTACTCGACGCAGCGCGAAGCGCCATAGCGCACGAACTCCAAGACGAACCTCACCTTTTCCAGAGACGGATTGAGGCACATCAGCAGGAGCGGATAGAACTTCGATTGGAACGTGTCCGCGTCGATGACCTGGTAGTAGCTCTTCCAATCGTCGATCTCAGCTTCCGTGAGCGAATGGAGCGTGACAAGGTCGAGCGTTCCCTCGTATTCGGTTGTTCGTCCAGACCTGAGTGCGTGCGATGCCCATTGAAATAGTGCAGGAAGACTCGAAGTTTCGCGTCCAGATCTGCTGCCGTCCAGAATAACGTTTGGTCCAAGTATTCCCGGCGGTTCCGGTCAGTCTCTCTACGAACGGATGCGACAGTGGAACGTAAGGCACCGTTTTGATTTCCTTCACATCGAGGACACGCAGATTGGCTTGCCACTGATGGAACCGATACAGCGGATCATGATCGGAACTGAGATATTTCGGCAGTGTCTTCGTACGAATCGCTCGATTGAACATCAGGCATAGGGCCATGCCATCCACAACACCGCGGTGAACAGCAAAGCCGACGATCCGTCGCGTGAATTGATCCATCACTACCAAAATCCAGTACGTTCGTAGCATTGCCGATTCACATCGAAACAAATCCAATGACCATAGCGAGTCTTTCGCGTGACCAATGAAAGACAGCCATGACGGACCTCCGGAGCCCGCTTCCGGCCGGAAATGGATTCCCACAATTCGGCGGACCACGTCTTTGTCGATATCGACGCCGAAGGCCAGAGCGATCTGCTGGGCAATGCGCTTGCAGCCCCACGTTGAATTGCGGCGTTTCATTTCAACGACCGCGTCGATCAGTTCTTTGGTCGGTCCTTTGGGACCCGGCAGGCGGACCCGTTCGGGTGAAAACAGCAGTCGGTACTTTTGCTTGGTCAGCATTTTATGAAAATGCAGCAAAGTTGAAGGCTTGAGGACGATGGCGGATCGCAGGACCCGGGCCCGACGCATCATTAAGGTACACAAACCGGCGATGATGCGATCCGAGGCACGAAGGTTCGGAGACCGCTTCCGACCACGATTCAGAATCAGGACTTGGTGTCGCATCAAGACGGATTCGGCAACAACAGAACGGAGCCCACCGGGTCGACCAAGCCTGTCAGAGGCGGTGAGCGACTGGGCCATTTTAGCGGTCCATTTAGGGCCACCCCTTTCCCTCTTGTCGAGGATCTCAGAACGGTCCTCGCCGTGAAGGGTTCGCTTCGCCGCGCAACACCGGCGCGCCCTTGACCGCTGCGGGCCGTTCTGAGAGAACACCCCCTTCCAAGAGGGAAAGGGGCAGAGTGAAAAGTAACCAGACCACCGCTGTTTTGGCCCCTTTTTCCACCGCCATCGACACCCAAGCCGGATGACGATCACTATGGCATGCAGAAAAAGAGTGAAAATGTCGCGCATGCGGAGGATGGTATCAGACTGAAAAAGCTTAAGAATTCAAGAAACTTGCGGAATTCGCCACCCACAGGCTTTCCACCACGGCACGATTACTCACAAGTTTACCGAGGAAATCGGCGCGTCAACCTGACTCTGCCGAAAATTTGTTCTGACGGTAACCTTACGGGACTCGTCAATGGATGTGCAATTGGGCAAGCGAATTCCGTGAAGTTGCGGAAAGGCAAGCCAAAAAAAAAAGCGAGGGGACCTTGCG
>QHYH01000199.1:20871-21376 GCA_003223215.1 Acidobacteriota bacterium | reverse complement strand
CTCGGGTGATGCCTACACCGGTTGTCCTGTTAGAAGCGGAGCCGCAGACCAAACTCCATCGCCCGTGGCGAGTTCGCTTGCGCCTGTCCAGTGAATTGAACCCCGCTGAGCCCGCCAAGAGCACCCCAGTCTCCTTGATCACCAAGGACGAGGTAGGGGTCGGACAACTGGTTGTGGTTGAACAGGTTCGAGAAAATGGCCTGGAACTCCGCGCCCACACGTTCTGTAACATGTACGTTTTTCTTGAGGCTAAAGTCCACGTTCCAGAAGGGCATGCCTCGTATGATTCCCTGGCCTCCTCCGTTCGAGGAGTCAATACCAAGGATAGGGTTTCGGAAACAGGCGTAAGCAGCCCCGGGATCTTGGAACATAGACGGACCGTACCAGCTCGATCCGAAGACTGAGCTGCCACCGACCGGATTGTTGTGGCGGGAACTGCCGAAGTTATTCGGGCAGATACGAATGGCATTTTGTAGCGCGGCGAAGTCGAGACCCTCTCCCTCGC
>QHYH01000199.1:19349-20796 GCA_003223215.1 Acidobacteriota bacterium | reverse complement strand
AGCGATGTGCCCAATAATGCCATGCTGGCTCTTATAGAACGGCGGCTCGTAGACAAGAAACGTGTTGAACATGAATTTGCGGTCCCACGGCTGCGGTCCATAAGCGGAGTGGACGTTATACGGATCTGGCAGCGTGAATTGGCTCGTGGCTTGGACTTCGGAACCCGTCCCCAGTGCCTTTCCATAAGTCAAGTTGGACTGCAAGGTCAGGCCGTGCCACCCTGACATTCGAAGCGAGAAGAAACCAGCGTTGTAATTTCCATATCCGAGGCTGGTATTCATGCCCACACCGGAGGTCAGCTGACCTTGCGAGCCAAATGGTGAACCCGGGATCGGTGTGTTCATCATGGATCTTGGGAAATTAAATGCGCCGCCGTCCAGATCGCTCCATATGGTCCAGACCCTCGCATTCTTGATGTTATCAGCTTCTTTCGATGCAACCGCCTGAGCGCAGTTTGCGAATCCCGAGCAGTAGGCGGGATTCAGCGCCGCCTGAAAGAAAGGCTGAGACGCCACGGCTGCTAGCTGTGCTGGGACAACATTGCCGTTCGCGTCGATGCCTGCGCAGTTGCCGCCAGCCAGACCCGCGTTCCCACCACAGAATTGCCAAACCATCTGGCCGTACGCTTTAGCGAACGACTGGCCTCCGAGCGTCATCATGTACGGTATGGCGTTGAGGTTGATGGGTTGAAATTCGTGGCTTATCTTCCGGCCGATATAACCAAATTCTACTGTTACCTTATTGGTGATCTGGCGTTGCAACGTGAGGTCGAATTGATGGCTCATGCTCGGCCGGAAATTGGGATCCAAGCCTTCGCCTGCGCCGGCGGCAACGTTGTTAAATCCGGGGAAGTCAGGCTGAGGTAAGGTTTGCGTAGCGGCAGGAAGCGGCGCTACCAATCCATCCCAACCCCCACTCGTTGGACCGATTCGGAAGGCAGTGTTGGGAGTTGCCCCTCCGCAACCACCGGTCGTGAGCGGGCTATTGCACTGCACTGCCTGGATCAGGCCGGTACCGAGTAGAGGTACCAATACCAGATCGACACCGTTGAGACGTCCGTACAAGATACCATATCCCCCACGAATCACGGATTTGCCGTGGCCAAGCGTCTTCCCTAGCAGACCACTATCGAAGCTGGGGTTCCATGCGGCAGCAACCCGCGGGCTGAATGACTTGTAGTAGGGGTTGTACGGATATTTCGGTTTTCCAGCCACATTGCCGTTAAGCACAAAGCCAACCTCCGGGTTGAAAACCTGTCCCTGCAAAGCGGCGGCCTTACGCGCGTCCAGGTAGGCTTTCGTGTCGATTGGCTTGTCATTGATGTCCACCAGAGTAATCTGTTTTCCTTGCGCCTCCACCGGCGGCATCTCCAAAGTCCAGCCGAGGCCGTACGTCAGAGTGAAAGTTGGTTTCATCCGCCAGGAATCGCTGGCGTAAAGGTTATAG
>QHYH01000199.1:0-19327 GCA_003223215.1 Acidobacteriota bacterium | reverse complement strand
TCGTGTAAGCGATTTGCGTTACGCCGGGTATGCCGAGCGCGATGGCATAGTCGCGTGCCCAAGCCGTCGCTGGTACCCCAGCAGGAGTGAAACCCGTCATGTCCATGCCATTTGCCGTTGTTAGGCTCGCCCCCAATTGGTAGACCGTTTGGTAGTTAATCCCGCCGCCGTTGTCGGTGCGCTGGTGGTAGTTCCAGTTATGTTGATAGGTTCCACCAAATTGAAAGAAGTGCTTCCCCTTTAGCCAGGACACATCATCGCGAATCATGTGGTCCAGACCATCCCAGAATCTAGTTCGCACGCTCTGTGTGTTCAGGTTGTACGGAGCCAAAACATTGGTAGAGGATTCGCCAAATGGTTCGATCGCACCGCCCAACCCCGTTACTTGCGGTGGCTGGGCCTCGGAAGCGCGCGCCCAATAATTGCGCAAGAAACTGTAGTGAAAATCGTTGGTGAGATTGGTGCTGACATTGGTTGTGAGACTAGCGGTAAGATACCACGGCACCTGCGGACGGCTGGAGGCGGATGCTGGCACGCCTAGCTTGTCACCTGGGAAGAAGCCGCCGATGTCCACTTGGTTGTTGGTGGCACGCTCCATTTTGTAGTAGCGATACGTCGTGTAGAAGCGCCACTTGGAGCTGAAGTCGTGGTCTAAGCGAAGCACGCCAATATTGTCCTTCCAAGGCAGCGACACGTTGCCTTGGAACTTAAGAACATTCAAATGGTCGCACCGGCTGACGCTGCCACAGTCTGTCACGTTCGACTGCGGCATGAACTGCCACAAGGCCTGCATCGTCGGACTGATTCCCAGGCCTCGCGGGTCAAGCGTCGTGCCCGAACCGGGATACGTCGTTCCGGGAACCAATGCGCCAATGGCAGGCGCGCTGGAAGGATAAGTAACTGGTCCAGGATTCAAATTGTAGACCGTCCCTCCGAACTGCAGGAGGCCAAGCCTCATCCCCTCGGACGGGACTGCTCTCCTAACGGTGGATGAGTTTACCCAACGGAATCCTTCGTAGTTCGCAAAGAGAAACGTCTTTCCGCCAAGAATCGCCTTGGGAATCACTTCCCCACCGACGGAGCCGCCGAAACGGTTGTAGTGGTAGACAGGGACAGCTTGCCCAGCAGCATTGTTATCGAAAGTGTTCGCATTCCAATTGTTATTTAGATAATACTCATACGCTGTTCCATGCCAGGTATTGGTGCCGCGCCGGGTCACCATCTGAACCTGAGCCCCCGCGGAACTGTTGAAGTCCGCCGTCTGGTTCGTCGTTCCAACCTTGAATTCTTCAATGCTATCCACCGGCGTCGGCATCACCCCTGACGGTCCGCCCCCGCCGGGTGCGCCCGTAACACCAGTTCCCGTGGCATAGCTATTCACCAGGCCACCGCTTGGGTCGCCGGCAAACCCAGGCGTATAAGTATTCATTGTGCCGTCCATATCGCTTGAGTTATTCCCGCCGTCCAACATATAGGAATTTTGATCTTGGTTCGCTCCCGCGACGCTGCCGTCCGGAGCAACGCCAGGCTGCAGGGAAACGAAAGTGCTGACGTCCCGCCCCAACCCCGGCAGAGCATCCAGCGCCACTCCGCTGATCGTATTCCCGACCGTGGCGTTCATCGTTTGCAGTTCCGTGTTGGTAGCCACCACTTCCACAGATTCCGTTGCCGCACCCAATTCCATCTTGGCGTCTACTGTGCGTGACTCCCCGACAACCACATCCAGATTGGCAACCTTTGCCTGACGAAACCCCGACTTAGCGATGGTGATGCTGTATTTCCCTGGAGGCACGTTCGGGAAGTCATAACGCCCGGCATCGTTCGTCGTTGCGGTTCGCACCGCGTTCGTAGCAAGATCAGTTAGGGTAACTGCCGCTCCAGATATGGAAGCCCCAGTCGGATCGGTTATCGTGCCAAAGATGACGCCCGTACCCGCTGTCTGAGCGAATACGAGGCCGGCGAATGCACTCGACATCAAAACTACAAACAGTAGTGAAAAAAATGTTTTTTTCATGGCTTGGAAATCCTCCCCCAGTTTTCCAAGAAACACGTGTTTGTTTGAGGTGGGCCCGAGAATCCGGCAGAGTAATGCCCACGCCGCCGGACAACTCAACTTCCTTCTCCATGCATATGCGTAGCCATTCTGTGTTTTACGCATCCCGTTCATTGGCAATACATTGCACATGTAAAGCTGATATAAATCATTGCAGATATGTAGATTAATGAAACGCGGATATGTAATTCCGTATTTGAAGCTTCCTCCAAGGTTCTTCTATGGAGGCCGAAATCTGGCTGGTCAACGAGACGCTTCGTTCAGGAACGGGAGCGCAGCATGAGCGTGACGTACCCTCAAATTAGGACGGCTTCGCTACCCGCCGGTCCTTGACGCCTTTCTCTGGGCGCCAGAGTTTGCATGCGGAAAGCATGACTCCTCGGGAGGGAGCGCTTTCGCCCTATGGGCCTGACCAAACTGGCAATCCGGGGCGCGCGGCAGCACAACCTGAAAAACATCAGCGTCGAGATTCCTCGCAACACCCTGACGGTCATCACAGGGCTTTCCGGCTCGGGAAAATCTTCGCTCGCGTTTGACACCATTTACGCGGAAGGGCAGCGGCGGTCCGTGGAATCGCTGTCGGTCTACGCGAGGCAGTTCCTCGACCAGATGGAACGTCCTGAAGTGGATGTGATTGAAGACCTGTCCCTGGCGAATTGGTACGGTGCCAAGATTCAGCGCAATGTCACATTGTTACAGCGAAGCAAAACAACAATTCGCCAACCACAGGTACCAAAAGTCAAACCGAAGCTTGACTTGTAACCCCCAGATAGCCCGTAGGGAGCGGCGCTCATCGTGGACTGGTCTGGAATCGCAGCAGTTACAGTAACCGAGTTGTTTGGGCAATTGGTCAAATCCGTACATTGCCCTCCAACCCTGTTAAAAGGTGCGTCATACGGCCTGTAGCTATAATATACACGATCCAATTATTCACCTCGTCAAAGCTGATAACTCTGGATAAGTCCATCATAGTGTTGTAACTTGCCCCCGTTAATGCTTCCGTCAAAAATTCCACTCCCACTTGTTCTTGAGGTTCCCATGTACGGTGCCCCAACAGCGTCCAGCGTCGCGTGATAACGGCGCAAGCCATGCCATGCGATTCGTGGCGCTTGCTTACGATGCTTCACGCAGCGCCAACATGCGCCTGCGTTGTAGGCTGTGAGTTTTTTTGGAGCACTCGCCATTGTCCTGGCGAGGTCCCCTCCCAGTGGTGGAAAGCCCGGAAAAAAGAGTTGGCGTCTTCGTAGCCCAAGAGATAGGCAGTTTCATTGAGCTCCAGAGACGCGTGAAGCAGATAGTGACGTGCTAGCTCCCGACGCGTTTCTTCCAGCAAACGCTGAAACGTAATCCCCTGCTCGGTGAGCCGCCGCTGCAACGTCCGAGTGCTCAGATGCAGCTCCCTTGCGAGATCCTGTATCCCTGGGCGCTGGCCCGCGAGTAGCCGCTTGAGAATGGCTTTTGCTTGTTCGCTGAACGTTTTCTGCGCGAGCTGCTGCGTCAGTTCGGCCTCAAGCTGCGGGGCCACAATCGCTAGCAACTCAGCGTTGTAGGTGACAAAGGGCAGGTCCATATCCGCCTTGCTGAATACCAATGCATTCTGGCCGACCTTGAACTTCACAGGACTGTGGAAATGCGCCTCATACATTTCTCGGTGCGCCGAGGCCCGTTCAAGCTCCACGCGCTTTGGATTCAGGGGCCGCCCGGTGCCTCGGCGCCCGATGCTGACAATCCATGCGAAACATACATCCACCAGCAACGGAGGCTCTTTCTCATGCGCCAGAAGCCAGACGAATTGAACCGCGCATTCATTTCCCCGCTCGACTAGACGGATCTCCTCAGGACAGGTGAGTTGTTTGTAGCGCGCCAGCCGCTCGACCGCATCCCGAAACGACCGGGCAGAGAGCGTGGCGATTTTAATCGGGTCGTAGCGCTCGACGCGCTCCTCGGTCCCGAGCTTCAGGCCAAAAGCTGGATCGTTGCTCGCATCCGCAATTCCTCGGTAAAGCGCGAAGAACTCCTCGGTGCTCACCTGAATCTTGTCCTGGTTGAACAACCCGATTGGGAGACCAGCTTGCCGCAGCACTGCTTCCTGCCGAAGGCCCAGTTCTTCAAGCCTTCGTGGGAGCGTGCTCGAAACTCGAAATCGGTTCGTCATCACTCACCCAAAAGCATAACCTGCATCTTTTTATTCTGCCCTAAATCCGGCCTGGTATTGTTCGTCGCTAACCTTTTCCATCCAATCGACCACTTTGCCATCCTTCTTTTCCTGGATAGCGATATGCGTCATCGCTGTCGTCGGCGTAGCGCCGTGCCAGTGCTTCTCGCCGGGCGAGAACCAGACCACATCACCAGGCCGGATCCGCTCGACAAGTCCGCCTTCACACTGAACCCGCCCGCAACCAGCCGTGACAATGAGCGTCTGACCGAGCGGATGCGTGTGCCAGGCAGTCCGGGCGCCCGGTTCAAACGTAACGCTCGCACCTGAGACAAGCGCCGGATCGGGCGCCTGGAAAAGCGGATCGACGCGCACCGTGCCAGTGAACCACTCCGACGGTCCTTTGGCCGAAGGTTGCGAGCCAACTCTTTTGATTTCCATTTCTTCGTTTCCTCTACAGCTCATTTACATCGTACCCCGGCTTCTTATAGAGCTTGTCCCACTTATTTTGAATGTCAGGTTTGTACACCTTCTCTAGCCAATCTTGAGATTTGACTTCTTCCATCGTCACCGAAACCGATTCTTCCCCATAGTGCAGAATCTCCATAACGTCTTTCGCTATGGCTTCCGCGAGACGAGCCTTCTGCTGTTCTGATTTGCCGGGCCACAACTTCACGGTCACATGAGGCATCGTTCTCTCCTTCCTCTCCGATTGTTTGGTCAGCCCTCGAAGAAAACTGCCACTCAGCGACCGCTCATCTGCTCGATGTGTTCGGGATAGCGAGCTCCTTGGACCGTAATCTGTGAGGCGGCATTCTCGATGCCCCGGAGATCGTCCGGCGTTAGTTCGATTGCCGCTGCTCCGATGTTCTCCTCCAAACGCGCGAGCTTTGTGGTGCCTGGAATGGGAACGATCCATGGCTTTTGGGCAAGCAGCCAAGCGAGTGCGACCTGAGCGGGTGTCGCCTTCTTCCGCTGCGCGATCTTGCCCAGCAGGTCAACCAAGGCCTGATTCGCTTTCCGAGCCTCTGGCGTAAATCGCGGGAGTTGATTGCGGAAATCGGAACTATCGAACGAAGTGTTTTCGTTGATTTTTCCCGTGAGGAAGCCCTTGCCCAGAGGGCTGTAAGGAACGAAGCCGATCCCAAGTTCTTCCAGCGTCGGCAAGACTTCCTTCTCAGGATTGCTATACCAAAGCGAGTATTCGCTCTGCACCGCTGCGACGGGCTGGACAGCATGTGCGCGACGAATCGTCTTTGCTCCTGCCTCCGAAAGGCCAAATTGCTTTACCTTGCCTTCCTGAATCAGGTCCTTCACTGCTCCCGCTACATCTTCGATTGGCACGTTGGTGTCCACGCGGTGTTGATAGAACAGGTCGATGCTATCGACCTTGAGTCGCTTGAGCGAGGCTTCGGCGACTTCCTTGATGTGCTCTGGCCGACTATCCAGACCAGCCAAACCTCGCTCCGCCTTGGGATCAATTTTCCACCCAAACTTGGTGGCTATCACCACTTGCCCACGGAACGGGGCGAGGGCTTCGCCCACGAGTTCCTCGTTTGTGTATGGACCATAGACCTCGGCCGTATCGAAGAATGTGACGCCGCGTTCGACGGCAGCCCGTATCAGCGAGATCATCTCCTTCTTGTCTTTGGGCGGGCCATAGGAAAAGCTCATTCCCATGCAGCCGAGCCCAAGGACCGAAACTTCCAGATTGCTTTTTCCAAGTTTGCGCTTTTGCATTATTTCTCCTTCGAGCCGCTCTCGGTGTTTATTTAAGTGAAGCCATGTCGATCGAGAAGCGGTACTTCACGTCCGACTTCAGTAATCTCTCGTAGGCTTCATTGACTTTCTGGATTGGGATAACTTCGACATCGGCGGTGAAGTTGTGCTGCCCGCAGAAGTCGAGCATCTCCTGTGTTTCGGGTATACCGCCAATAGGCGAACCGGAGAGGCTTCGGCGGCCCATGATCAACCCGAATGCTGAAACGGCGAACGGCTTTTCCGGCGCGCCGACGAGCGTGATGTTGCCATCGCGGCGCAGCAAATTGATGTAAGCGCCTATGTCGTGATTCGCGGAGACAGTGTCGAGAATGAAGTCGAAGCTGCCAGCATGTTTTTGCATTTCGTCCGCATTCCGCGAGATGACGACCTCGTCTGCTCCGAGGCGCAGCGCGTCTTCTTTCTTATTGGGCGACGTCGAGAAGACCACGACGTGGGCTCCAAGCGCGTGGGCAAACTTCACGCCCATGTGACCTAGCCCGCCAAGACCGACCACGCCAACTTTCTTGCCCTTGGTGACGCCCCAATGCCGCATGGGAGAGTAAGTAGTGATACCGGCGCAAAGCAGAGGAGCGGCTCCGGCAGGGTTCAAGTTCGCGGGAACCCGTAGGACAAACCTCTGGTCCACGACGATGCTGTCAGAATAGCCGCCGTAGGTCACACCACCCAGATGCTTGTCGGGAGAATTGTATGTGAGGGTCATGTTCGCGCAAAATTGTTCGAGCCCCGCTTGGCACTCCGGGCAGACACGGTCTGAGTCGACCATGCAGCCCACCGCCGCGAGGTCGCCAAGCTTGAACTTGGAGACTGCGGAGCCGACCTTAGTGACGCGGCCAACGATCTCGTGGCCTGGGACGCAGGGATAGACGGTCGGCATCACGCCGCTCCACTCGTTACGCACTTGGTGTAAGTCCGAGTGGCACACACCGCAGTAAAGAATCTCAATCTGCACGTCCTCCGGGCCGGGCTCGCGGCGCCGGATCGTGGCGGCCGCTAGGCCGGATGTTGGGCCCGCAGCCGCATACGCTCTCGCAACATAAGCTCGTTTCTCTTGTGTGTGGCTGCCTTCTTCGAGCGCGACTTTTTGAGTGGCTTCGTTCATTTCCTCAACCTCCTTGTCGTCACCAGCTTAGATGTCCGTGGCGCTAGAGGGCACTAGCTACACGCGCCAATCTTCTTGCAAAACGCGCCACTTTCGCTCCGGCTGTTGAAGCTTTATCTCGTTGAAAATAGGTGACCTACTAAACCGATCTCGTCTTGCGAGGCATCCGTAGGCGCACCTCCAGCCAAAAACCATCCCTGCAACCCGTGTTCTCGTTGAAGAACTGTAGCAAGGCACCGACATCGCGGACCGCTCGGAAGACGTTCAACGCGCCGATGAGTATACACTCGCAGGGGAGCGTTCCGAACGAATCGTGGGCCACCCTTCCCTTACTGGATTACGGAAGGTTTGCCCGTGATGCGGGCAGAATTAGCGAGGTTTCTCGGAGAGCCAATCCTCATCCTATCTGTACTGCAAGCATCGAAACCGACCCGCCGTCGACTCCTTCAACAGGAAATGCGAGAGACTCGGACGGTGTGCGCGTGCCGGCGATGTAGAGCAGCGGCAGGTAATGATCTGGCGTTGGAACAGCCAGCTCCGCTTCTGTGCCGAGTTGATTTTCAACCTGTATTCCTCCGCGTGCAGCAACTCAAGCACTCTTGTTTCGAATGAAACCGCCCAATTGCACCTGGTACAGTTCACGCGGGAACACGCCGAAGTCATGGATCGTTCTGGGCGCGGTGCTTACGGTTACGGCAGCGTCTTGAATGTACCAGTGGGCAGAAACCGATAGAATCGCTTTCGGGTTTGGCAGCGCATTTCCAAGTGCCGCCCACCTTTCCGTGTAGGAATTCACGCGCAATGCGTTCATTGGATTTCCGTGTCCAATGAACAGCGCTGGGATCCGTTGTGACATAGTTTCAAATCGCCCGAGCCTCTACCCGGTTTCTGTTCGCCGGGTAGCA
This sequence comes from Acidobacteriota bacterium, assembly GCA_003223215.1. GTDB lineage: Bacteria > Acidobacteriota > Terriglobia > Acidiferrales > UBA7541 > Acidiferrum. The sequence goes on along the minus strand of QHYH01000199.1, from coordinate 11,333 downwards.
CACGGATTCGTCTCAACATGAAATCGTGAAACAAGTTTCTCCACTCTGATTTAGCGCCCGTTTCTTGCAATGCGCAGTTATTCCATCTTTCAACTTGCAGCGTCTATTTCCCCAACCCGATCTGGTTCATGAAATCCTGGTTGTCCCAGAACAGCCACTCGTGATCCATCGTGCTGCCTTTCCAATGTCCAATTGTCACCATGCTGAGCGCGAAGTGCTTACCGGTAGGAGGGATCGATTTGCCGTCAGGCGTAGCCATCGGCTTTATGAATGTCCCCGACATTACCCCTGATACGGCTGTCCATGTTCCGGAGCCAAAGCGAATAGGATGCACCTTGATTTCGAGGTCGGGCGCAAAAACAAACAGCGCCTTCAGGTCCTCAATGTGCCTTTCGATGCCTTTAGTCTCATGCCCATCGGGCCAGGTCACGACGATATCCAACGCGTGACTTTCCTTGAGGCGATCCCATTTCTGATTACTGAACACGTCAAAATCGAGCGTATCGAATACCTTGAGGTTTTTCTCCACGGCAGGAGCCTGCTTTTCATGTGGCGGGGGCGGCGTTGGAGGGTTCTCAATCAATGACTGGGCATTTACAGATGGCATCAGACCTGCCAGAAATGTGAGCGACCATAGAGCGAAGGCCATGCCATTTGTAGCCATCGTTATCCCATTTCGTCTGTCGAGGTGTGGGCATCACAAAGTTAGCGGATCTGGACTGTGTCAACCTATCTACCACGGTGGCGATGCCATAGAGATTGCCAGGTCTCTTGCATGGAGAGAACTTCCTCTCCTGATTGCCCGATGCCCCCGGGAGGTGGCTTACCACAGCTGCGCTCGAAGAATCAACCACTCCGAAGGCGCCGAGACAGTTCTCCGACGGTTGAAGTGCTCTCATTTAGCGGCGCGTGAGAATAGGACCGAGCAATGCCAGGAAGAGAACATAGGCAGCTGAAAGTGGGCCAAGTCGCGGTTCAAGGCCAGCACCCAAGCCCGCGATCACAATAAGAGAACTCGCCGCGCGCCACCAATGCCATCCCTGCTCGCAGGCGTCCTTGCCGGTCCCTATCCCTTACGCAAATTTCCGATGATATTCCTCGCGCCCGGGATGGAAAATCAAGGCCAGCAAACGGGCGGAGTCCTCCGCTGCGCCGGGCGCCAGTCAGGATCCCGATGAAGGCCGCGACACCACAAGCTGAATCATGAATTAGGCCTAAGGCTTTCAATCGGACGCATTTAACGATTGAGGAAAAGGGGCGGGCCCTTCACCTCGCGGATGGAAAACCCCTGTCCCGGACTGATTCCCGGCGCTTGTGGGTTCGTCACACAGTTCAGGCTTGGAACCGAGTTCGATACGCAAGTCTTCGAGGCCGTACCCCAGAATGCGCCGTCCACCAAGGATACCTGGATATCTAGAAAATCGAACATGTTCCCGCCGTTCTGCGATTCGCAACGTCCCGGGCCGCAGTCGCCCCGGTGAACGGGATCACTCGGATCGTTCGCGGTTGTCCAGGTAAAGGTCGGGTTGGCGTCGAGCCCATTCACCGAAGCGACGATGTAGATATTCCACGGCCTGGTCGGATCGCTGAAGTTCTGCGATTGGCTGCCGGGAAAAAGAAAGGCGACACGGCCGGGATCCCCGGCAGCGATGGTGGGGAAATTAACTTCATGCACGCCCGGCGGCGCCATCATGATAGCCTGCGACCAGCTAACGCCACGATTCGTAGAAACGGAGAAAAATGGAAGCCGGAACGTTCCGTCCTGCCACACCGCATAAATGTTGTCCGCGCTGTCCACCGCCAGTGAAACCTCATGGTCGGCCATGGGCGTGAGCGAACTGATGTTGACTCGCGTCCAGGAGTCTCCACCGTCGTCGCTGAACGCGACCCAGGGCAGACCGCAATTCCCTGTTGGCAAGTAGATGCGGCCTTTACTGTCGGCCGCGAGCTGGCCAGTAAGGCCGCCGCAGACGCTGCCCGTGGTGCCAGGATCGCTGCCCAGAAAAGCCGGAGTAGCGGTCTTGACGAACGTCGTGCCCCCGTCCGTGCTGCGCGCGCAGGCCGAGTCGCCGACCTGGTTAAAGCAGTAGTACACCATCCGCGGATAGCTGCCTGTAGGCTGCGCCAGTCCCTGTCCCGGCGGGGCCGTAATCAGGCTCTGATGGTCGTTGACAGGAACCGTACAAACCTGGCGGCTCTGCCAGCTCACACCTTCGTCATCGGAAAAAATTTCCTCGCCGCCGCACACCAGGTTGAGGTCGAAGGAGAACACCCGGCTGGTGACAGGATCAACATGGAGATACGGGTCGAGGGTGAAGTCCGGATCGGTTGTATTGACAACCCCGAGATTCAGCGGGGGCGAGACCGCCTGCCAGCTTTTGCCTTTGTCGCTGGACCGCATCACCACCGTGCGGGCGAGAGTCGTGACGCCGGGAACGCCAATGACGGAATCGAACGCGCCTGCAGTCATAAAGCCATTGTTGTTCTTGTCCACTCCGGTGCTGGGCTCCGCCGCTTGCCGTCCCACGGGGTTGAAGCTTACCTTGAGATTCGGTACCAGCGGAGGTGACTTGGCCGGCGTAGCGCTGGGAACGCCCGTGAAATTAGACGTGAATACGACTCCGTTGTAGGAGTTGGACATAATGTCCCGCGGCGGGCTGCCAATGCCGGCGAAACCGCTGTAGGTCGCGCCCGGAACGACCAGCGACGGTTGCACGACAACGGTGTAGGTTCCCGCAGCAGGATTACTGATCACAACCTCCTCCACGCCGCTGGAGGTGGTTGAGCTGGCAATCGTGTTGTTATTCGGGTCGCGGACGAACAGATCGATGTCATCGCCGATCGAGGATGCTGTCACGCGCACCGTCAGCACGAAACTCTTGTTCGGCGGCAATACGGTCAGCGCAAAGTGATCGCAAGTCAGTTCTGCGTCCCGGCAGCTTAGCGGATTGGAGGCAACGAATGGACCCCCCGTCCAGGTGAGGGTTGAAGAACTTGGCGAAACCGTGCCGCCGCTTGGAGTGGACGCAAAAATAGCGCCTGCGAGCAGCGCTGCGCTTGCCGTCGTGAGAGCAGTTCTTGCAACCCGCCGTAGGGCGGCCTTGGTCCGCATCATGGGCGTGCTCCTTTTAACGTGAAAATGCCCAGGCCCTGGCTTGCGAGAGAGAATTCCAGCGTTCGGGAGCAACGATCAGCAAAAGACAGTCCGGCGTCAATCCGACGATTACCTAATGCCTGGGTAGGGGCATGTCCCTAGCCAGGATGAATGATATTGCTGGTGATAACCTGGCGTTCCTTGAGTACGACCACGCAAGACGGACGCAACAATCTGTTGCTTGCGCTCCATCCAAGGGGTCGATTCCGCTGCTTTTCTTACGCCTGAGGAGAAGCGCGATATCTTTTACAACAATGCTGCAACCTTCCTCGGGCCGCGCGGTCCGCATTAAATCTTTACAACAGCGTTTCGAGTCTAACGAGCCCGCGTGAACACCGTTGCTCCGGATCTGTAACGGGCAATACTGAAGTTGGCTGCGAAATTGACGCCTGAATTCGGATCGCTGAAGGCAACGCTCGGCGGCTGAGGCCGCAGTCGTCCTGATCAAAATTGAAGGGCGCCTCACCTACGTTCTTACCGGGCACGCGCCCATCTCCATCCACCTGCCGTCACAGCGGCGGCTTCGGAGGATGTGGCCGCGTGTCGTAGCAACAGACGCCGTCGATCTCGAGTGGAACGTCGTCTGCCTCTGCTTGCGCGTTCGTTGTGGCGCCGGACTGGTGCGCCGACGCGAAGCTGTAGCTGCCCACTTCCTCAAGCAGGCTTGACGAGGTGGGGTTGCCGACGTTTGCCACGTTCACGTTGATCGTCAGCGTGCAGGGGTTGCTGGCCGAAGGCGCGCTGGGGCACTTGATGCTGCCGTTTTCAGCCGAGCCGCCTAGGCCAGGCTCAGGGTAGGTGATGACGTGTGGGAAACAAGCCGAGACAGAGCAAAGATCCACGCTCTGCGCGGCGCCCGCGTAGAATATCGGCCGGTTTAGCGGAGTGTTTTCCATGGCCCCGTAGTAGATCGTGTTGCCCATCTGCCAACGCGTGACGTACTGGAGAAACGCAGTGCCGGTTATCTTTGCCGCGGTCGCAGCCGGATTAGAAAGGTCAACGATTCTCGTTGTCACCGTTAGGGTGTTGCCCGACAGGCTGATGGAGCTGCTTAGGATGTCCATGCCGGGCACGTTCGTGCCGCCAATCACCGGAAAGAGCGCGTCGCCGGAATTGCCTGTGATGCCGGTGGTTGGCGCGTTGGACGGCCCGGAGACGTTGGTGCCAAACAAGCCCGGGCCCGAGGATTGCCGGGCGACGGTGATCACTCCCGCGCCAGCGTGGTCCACAGTTTGGTTGCCGGTCGGCGTGAATCCTGCCTGCGCCAGACCGTTGGAAGTGTCGTCGTAGACGATCTCTGCTGCGCCTGTATGGTCAATCGTGACGGCGAAGAAGTCGGCCAGGTTACGGTTCCCTTGCGAGGCGATGCAGCCCGATCCGGCCAGGCAGATGTCGTTGTAGTGCATGGGGTGCGGGCTAACTTTCACCAACGTAACGCTTGGAGCCCCACCACTGACCGCCCCCGTCGAATCTGTCGCATATACAACTTGAGACATATAAACGTTCCAAGCTTGCCCAGACTGGCTGCTGGGGTCTGCGCTCAGGTTCGAGCCATACCACACAGCGTCGGCGCGGCCGGCGCCGCCCGCCTTGATCCATGGAAAAACGTTGACGGCATCGCCGGTAACTGTCGATCCGTCGCTCATCTGGACCGGAGTACTCCAGTTTGTCCAGCCGCTGGCAGCCGAAGAGGCGCTTACGAACACCTGTCGCAGAGCGGGGCTGCCACTGTTCGGGCTGAGCGCCCATGTGATGAACAGGTTGCGGGCGCTATCCATGGACAGCACCGTGAAAAGCGTGCTGGGTGAGCCGGAGAGGTTGTCCGCTATGTGGATTAGCTTGCTGGAATCGCCGCACGGGTTGGCGACACTTGGGAAGTCAAGAAATGTCAGGTCGCCGCTAGCGTCCGGCGTCCCAATATTAAGCAGCAAGCTGAAGGTGCCATCTGAGTTCTGGCTGCCCGAAGCCTGCAACACTTTTCCGGTCACCTGATCGATAGCCGGGTAACCATCAGCACCGAATGGGGCGTAGAAGGATCCGTTCGCGACACATGGCGACGTGGTTCCGTTCGTCGCCGCCATGTAAGTCAGGCCGGGGCCACCGGGAACCAGGTCTACGGCACTGTTGCTCTTGTTCCATTGCGCCCCTGAAACCACGTTGTTGTACTCGAGGTAGATCAGAGGCTTTGGGCCGGTGTAGGCCGACTGGTTCGGCGTGCCGGGCGCTGGGTCGTACACCGCGAGCCATTGGCGGTCGGCGCCCGGTATACCAGAGCAGCCCGCCGGGTAAATCTCCTGGCTGACCGTAGCGCCACCGTCGGTGGTAGTGGCCGTGCGCAGGCACGCCAGCGCGTACAGGTCAGCAAAGTACTGCTTACCGCTGCGGTCGAAATTGATGTCGGTGTCACCTCCGCCCGGAGGATCGATAATGCCAGCAATCGCGCTCGGCGGTGGCCCAGGAGTGATGATTCGGAAGGTGTGGCCGCCGTCTACCGACCCAAGCCAGACGCTCCGCTGCGTTCCCGTTCCGGTGGGGCCGCTCACAAAGACTTTCCCGAAGGGATCAATCCCAATGTCTGGCTCGCCGTTCGCATGAATGGGATCGACAACAGCCGGAACCTCGAACCCAATATGCGGCGAACCTGCGCTGGAAGACTGCGCCAGCACCGGCGGGCTGCCCTCACGCAGCAAAAACGCAAAGACCAACCCTGCAAGCAGAGCATTGCGCAAACGTGCCATTTCGGACCTCCTGAAGATTGATTGCAATTAAGGTCCTGCCGGTCCCTTACAGCTCAGGCCTCGATCAGCGCCGACTATGGCCGACTGTCCGGCGCTTACACATCCATACGTGATGTGCGTGGGGCCGTGGAGAATAGAGCCCTGGTCAGTCCACACCAGGCTGGCGCTTCCGCCGCGGTCGATAGAGATGGAAATCGAGTCCGCCAAGTCGCGATTGCCCCCGGTGACGGAGCAAAAAATTCCGCTCGTGCAAATACCACCGACATGCATCACATTGCTTACCGTGGTCTGATTGAACTTCGGAGCGCTCGACGTCCCGCTGGTCGTCTGAGCGAAAGTCACCGTCCACGGCGAGAGCGCGGCATCGGAAGGGTTTAAGTCCGGCGTACCAAGCCAGATGAAGTCCACACGTCCCGTGCTGCCGGCGGCGATCCAGGGGAAGAAGTGCGTTCCCGCGTCGGTGTTGACCTTCACCGGAATTGCCCAGCTTGTGCCCTTGTCGCTCGAGTGCGTAAACCAAATATCGAAAACAGCTGTGCCTTTGATCGTGTTGAGGTTATCCGCAAAGACCGAGTACACGTTCCCATGCTGGCCGGGCGAATCGGAGTCGTCCACCGCCAGTGTCGCGAAAATGTCGTCGGTGTTGGTGTTCGAGGGCCCGTTGAAAATCAAATGCGCATCCCACACCGTAAGTCCTCCCAGGGTCGCCGGTGGCGAATGGGCCATCCACACCTGATGGAAATTCTCGATTTGGGTGATGTTACATCCCTGTGTGGTGTTGGCCACCGGATCGGCTGTAATCCATTGAACGTAAACTTCGCCCGTCTCCGGATCGACTTCAATTCCGCTGGGAACCGTATTACAGAAGGAGTTAAGAAAGGCCATGCCGTTAGTTGCAAGTACATCCACGGACGGCCCGAAGAGGTTCCCACCGTCATTGGAGGCCGCCACGTTGATTTGGCTGGCTGAGAAATCGTGGTACGCGATGTACACCTGGTCCTGATTCGCCGACACTTGGCTCGCGTACACAGCCAGCCATGGGCGGTCAATAAACGAGGGATTGAACGCGGCGAGCGAGTTCACCGTCCAGTGCGCGCCGCGGTCGTCGCTGAAGGCCAGTCGCGTCTGTAGGGCTAGGGGAGTGAGTTCGATGGAGGACACATATACGCGGTGCGTGCCTGGCGAGCAATTGGACGTGGCCGCAGTGCAAGGTGTTGGCCCTCCGACCCTTATCGCTACGTCGCCCACATCCCCGCTAGGAAACGCTGTTTGCAAGAAAGTCCGTCCCCCGTCATCCGAGCGGGCCACGTGACTTCCGCTGGCCTGCCATGCCACGTAGACCGTGCCGTCTGACCGATCTACCGCGACTGAGGGCTCCGTCGCATTGCTTTGACTACTCGGCGAAACCTGCTGCCGAAAGCCGGCCAAGTCCGACGCGAACGCTACCCTTGCACGAAGGAGCTGATCGCTAGAGTGGGCGAGAAGAAATACCGCCGGAAGGGTGATGGCCATGGAAACGAGGTACATAAGGTACATGAAGTTTTCGGACCGCGGAGCAATCTTAGGCATGACACCCTCCTGCCCATCAAAGGTTGGGCCGGGCCGAAGTCTCTGCTCGCGACTTTACTCCCTCCACTGGCAGCAGCTATTCGTCTGCGGAGTTACTTCATGCGCCAAGTTTCCGCAGTTCGATACCATCGATCTGATAAGCCGAGAATCGGCGAAAGACATTATTCTCCGCTCAGGGAATTACCCTAGCGCCCAGATTGCATGCCAACCGCCTGCACAGCGCCGGTAAGTGAGGCAGCCTCCTTGGTGTCATTGAATCAGCTCGTTGCTGAGTTCTTCCTCCTTTGACCTATCCGTTCAAAATTGCCGTCTATGGGAACGCGTATGGTCACTTCGGAGTCATGCGGCGAGAACCCATGCCATTTTGCCCCGTCTCGCATCCATCGCCACTCCATCTGTGACGTGCGCTCAGCGCCGGACGTTCAGAAAACCCTCAAGCGGGGCGGCTTGGAAGTGATTGATATTGGGGGTCGTGACAGAAGGCCTTTCAGCGTTCGAAATACATGTATTTTTCAAATGGCTTAACTTCCGAGTAGTCGTTATTCGGTCGGAACCCTGACGTCTGCGGCTGGTGCTGAGCGCAAAGACCGCGATTCCGCCTCTTCGGCGGACACGCGTTTACTGCGACTGGCGCGTCTGGAAGTGCGCCGAACAGCACGGTGCACGTTAACCGTGCGTCGTAGCTCCCTGTTTCTGAAGCGGAAAAAAAACGCTGAATTGGCCGCAGTCTGTGCCAGAGATTCTAACCCGGTGAGGCCGAGGTTCGAGGTGTGTTAGCGCTCATCCTCCACTGCGAAGCGCGACGCCCTGCGCGAAGAGGGCCTGACGGCTGATACATTCCTCTTTCCGAGCAGGACCCGAATCGATGGTCGGTTCCGCTAATCGAAGAGGCGGAGCGCCATCTCAGCGAAGCGTTCAAGCTCGGACGCTCCGGCAGATTTCAACTGGAAGCTGCAATTCAGTCCGTGCATGCCGAGCTTGCGCGTACTGGCCGGACTGACTGGACTGCGATAGCACTATTTTACGAACGTCTGACCCGCTTATCACCCGCCTCGGAACAGCCGCAGTTGCTGAAGCAAAGGGACCTGAAGCGGGGCTGGCCGTTCTCGAGTCGATTGACCGCGACGCCGTTGCGGACTATCAGCCGTATTGGGCCTTTCGCGCTCACCTCCTTCAGCGTCTTGGGAAAACGCGTCAGGCCACAGACGCCCACGGCCGAGCGATCGGTCTGGCGGTAGATACCGCAGTGGGAGAGTTCCTGCTCCAAAAGCGCGGCTAATTTTGAGCGTTTCAGAAATTTGTCGCCCGGTCTTTAGAACAGTCTCTAAATCGGTTTTATGAATCTGTTCAGTTCCGGACGGTTAGGACGGAGCAATGGGCTTCGCAGACAACTTTATAGGTGGTGGTCGTTGGCAGGTGCGCGGCGAGGCGCCCATGCTTTGAATGGTCCAAACCCAAGACAATCAAGTCCGCTTTAACCGAGCGCGCAACCCGCAAGATTTGTTCACCGTGCTTCCCAAACTCAACCATGAGTTCTGGCTTCACAGACAGAGGTGCGCTCTCCGAAACGAATTCGTTCAGCCTCTTGAGGGCTTTTTGGCGCGCTTCCTCTCGCATTCCGGTGATGTCGTCAGGGGCCGTCGACCAGCTGAAACTTTCGGAAATCGGCATAACTGGTGCAACATGCAACAAAACGAGCCTGGCCCCAAAATGATTCGAAAATGAAATCGCGTATGGCAATGCTCGAAAAGAAGCCGCGCTGAAATCTGTCGGAAACAAAAAGGAACGACCGCCACCCGTGCTTTCAAGAGGAGCGTCCGATTGAGAGTGCGGCCCTACTGTCAGGACAAGCCCATCTGCTTCGCGGAAGATCTTCTCTGCAACGGAACCCAGGACAAGCTTCCCGATGCCGTGCCGCCCGTGAGTTCCAATAACCACTAACTCGGCTTGCTTCTCACGGATGATTGCCTCTAACTCTTCCCGGACATCGCCTTGCCGCACGATGAACTCGTGCGATAAACCTGCAAGGTCGCCTCTCTCCGCTAGCTTCCTCTCTAGCTCGGTAACGTCCCTACGAGCCGCGTTCGATGCCAATTCGAGCGCGTCTGCTCCTGCAATTGTGAAACCGACGGAGGACACCACGTGCGCCAGATAGAATCTGGCATGGTAATGGCGCGCGATACTGATGGCGTGGCGCAGAGGTTTCGAAGACGCTTCCGTGAAATCACTTGCCACAAGGACGGACTTCAAACTCGTTTCTACGGGTGCAAAACGTGTGGACATAAACTTCTTCTTCCTAGGCAACGGAAACCCGTGCTGCGTTTTCCAAAATGATGCGGTTGCGACACGATCCCGGGCCACTCTTGCTGAACGGCGCCGATTCATCTCTCGCTCCCGCCGTTAATCCGTTGCCTTTTCAGACACGCGTTGGATGCAAGCAAAAGGATGCCAGTTACTGCCAGGCGATCGGCACTCTCCTCCAATGGAAAAGGCTGTCGGAAATTTAGAAGCGGATTAACTAATTCTCTTCCGTTGGCGTTCAGCTTCTTCTTCCCATCCCCTACCGCCTGATGTAAGAGAGTTCCTGCTCCAGAAGCGCGGTTGAGTCTTCCGGCTCACTCGCCGCAGCTGAAACTCAAATGTGAACATAAACCCTGTATTATCAGTAGCCTCCCACGCTTCGGATTCCTTCCGCCGCCTGATGTAGAAATCGCACCACCTTACCTGTGGCTGGCGAATTGTTGTTTTGCCCATATTTCCTTGGGATTTCCCTTCCTGCTACGCATTATAAGAGTGCGCCCCTTCTGAGGTAAGTTTTGAGCGTTGGCCTCAAGAAGAAAGGAGCACCTGATAATGGAAAGTACGAAATTTGTTGGCATGGACGTGCACAAAGACGCGATCACGATCGCGGTGATGAATTCCGCTGGCAAGGTAATCATGGAGTCCATCATCGAAACGAAGGCGGTAACCATTCTGCAGTTTATCCAAGGGCTGCGCGGAGATTTGCATGTCACGTTTGAGGAAGGAACTTGGGCCACATGGTTGTATGACTTGCTGAAGCCGCATGTGACCAAAGTTGTGGTGTGCAACCCGCGGAAGAGCGCCCTGCTGACGGACGGTAGCAAAGGCGACAAGATTGACGCGCGAAAGCTGGCCGAGCTGCTGCGCGGCGGCTACCTCAAGCCGGTCTACCATGGAGACCATGGCCTCCGAACGTTGAAGGAGCTCTCGCGTAGTTATCTAACGATCAGCAAGGATCTCACGCGGGTCATGAACCGGATCAAGGCCTTGTATCGAGGATGGGCCATTCCCTGTGGAGGTACACAAGTCTACGCTCTGTGCCATCGTTCGGTATGGTTGAGCAAGATTCCGGAAGCCGGCGTGCGGAGTCGCGCCGAGCACTTCTACGAACAGCTAGATGCCCTGCAGGGTTTGCGCAAACAAGTGCGGCGGGATCTGTTGGCCGAGAGCAGAAAACATAACGCCACGAAATTGCTGCGTCAGATTCCTTCGATCGGCCCGATTCGGGCGGCAGAGTTGGTGGCGCTGATCCAGACGCCCCACCGTTTCCGCACCAAGCGGCAACTATGGAACTACAGTGGTCTTGGACTGGAGACGCACGACAGCGCCCAATACCGCTACGTGGACGGGCAGTTGCAACGTTCCAGGAAACCGCAGCAGCTTCGTGGACTGAATCAAGATCATAACCACGATCTCAAGAAAATCTTCAAGGGTGCCGCCACCATGGCCAGCATCTCCGCTGGACCGTTCCACGGATTCTACGAGGCTTTGCTGGCCAAGGGGGCGAAGCCGACGATGGCTCGTCTCACCTTGGCCAGGAAGATTGCCGCGGTCACGTTGATCGTCTGGAA